>NZ_JACJQJ010000104.1 GCF_014696615.1 Nostoc linckia FACHB-104
AGGATTAAAGTGCGAACTCAGCCCAATAAGGGTTACTCTACTAAAGCCTGGAATCCCCCCAGAAAAAACTGGGTTTCTCCAGAACGAATCGCACTTACACGTATCTCGGCTCAACGTGGACTTAATTCAATTATTTTCTAAATACTTACTTCTCAGACGCTGATACATTCTCATGTAACAAGTCAGTGCATCATCAGGACGTTGACAGCAGATATAGTTTACACATGCTCTAACGGTCTCTAGAATACCTTTCAGAATAAGTTCACGCTGTTGATCTGAATTAATTAAATCTACAATGATTGGAGCTTCTACATAATACTGTCTAATCAAAACCTGTCCTTCAGGAGTAGAAGCTAGATAATTATCACGAAAATCTCGAAGTGTTTGAAGCTCAAAGCAATCGTCAGGCAATCCTGCATAACTAACACATGCAGTAGTTAAAAAACAACCTTTCTTCTTCTTACTTTGGTTAAGATTTTTTGATAAATTCTCTTGAGTAACTTCCTGTATTTTGTCAAAAAGCGAATCATTTAATTGATAAATAGGGAAGTAGTAAGACTTAATTCTTCTTACTGAACTTATAATTAGTGTATGTTGTACACTAAAAATTTCATTTAAAATATCATCTAACACCTCGTCTCTATTGTCAATTTCATGGTTCAACGCACTGGATAAAGAAAATGCTGCCAGCCTGGAAAAACCTAGAGAAAGCTGAGAATCTTCCTTACATGAGTCATATAATTCGTAGGCTTGAATTAAATTATCTAAGATACCTTTATACTGCTTAATATCTTTGTCGTTTGGATCAAATGTTTTTGCCGCTTTCAAAAAGAAGCGGGCTGCATCCAGTAGTGTAATATTAGAGTTTTTGAAGCCTATCTGAGCTATTTCTATTCCAAAGTTATAGAATCTCGCTGCAACGTATTTACGTGCATCTTCATCATTTTCAGGTAATAAAGCAATAATCCTTTCCGCTAGGGATTGAATTTTTTTGAACTCACCGCTACGTAAGTGAATAACACAAATATAGAAAAGAGTTTCAAAGTCATGAATATCGGTTTTTCCATCAGCACCAATTGCACGCTCTGCCCATAAGAGAGCTTTGGTATATTCATCTTCATTAGTGTAGGTACGGGCAATTTCTAGATATGGTTCTGAATTATAAGGTTCTAAATCTATCGCCTTCTTAAACTGTTCTCTAGCTTGTTGATATAGACTCGATCTTCTTGTGTCATCATCGTCTAGAGAGCCAGCATACTCTTTGAACATGGCACCATAATTAAGCCAGTAAAGAGGCACATCAGAGCAATCTTTAGTCAGTTTACGATAAACCTTTAAGGCGTTATCCCAATCTTGTAGGCGAGCAAAGCATACTCCTAAATAGTTACGAGCCGCATTTTCCCCTGGCAAAAGAACAAGCACCTTTTTAAAGATGGGAATAGCTGCCTCCCATTCTTCCTGAGACATCTTCTCTTCTGCTTCGTTTACTAGTTGAGAAATTTGTTCTCCATGTTGCTGTAGAGAATCATAGTTTTCTTTTGCCTTTAAGTCACTGAGAGTTTCGTAAGCCTCGCGTATTGATTTGAAACGTTCAGGGTCTTTTTCTGGAGAGTATTTTCGGACAAGGCGAAAGTAGCTGCGCTTGATTTCTGAAGGTGTAGCTTCGGGAGATAACTCTAGTAGCTGATAAAACTCATAAGCCATGTTGATTAGTCTCTATCTTCTATATCAAACATTAAATCAACCAAGCGATCGCCAGCTTCCCTTATTGTTTGAGAATCGTCTTTGGTCAAAGCTGCTTTTAATTGTGCAACTGCGTCAGCTAATTGCGTTCTCTCTGCAAGTGACAGGCTATTGCTTAAGCTTTCGGCTTTATCAATGATTGCTTCATAGCCTTTTGCTTTAGTGCTTTGTCGCCAAAGCTCTTGTAGGCGTTCCTTAGCTTCAGCTTTATCTCCCTCATCCATGCGCTTAGTAGATTTTCCATAAGAAACTTCTACACTTTTTTTAATAGCAGGGATACTAGCTTTAACTGTAGCAATGCCATTAGTATCATAAGAAAATTCAACTTCAACAGGATAAGGAATACCGTCAGGTGCAGGAGGAATATCGGTTATCTGACCAATGGTTCCAGTATCAACAGCATCTTGCGGCAATCGTGCGATACCCTTATGGTCTTGATAGAGTTTAACTTCAACCTCTGTTTGATTTGCACTAAGCAAACTGTATGTCTTTTTAGTAGAGTATGGAATCGTAGTATTAGGTAAAATCAAGGGTTCATAAGTCAGCATCGGTTGCCCACCTATTTCACTTAATACTTCAATACCTAAACCAAAGGGAGCTACATCTGTTAAGACAATTCCTGATTCTTCACTAATCAGACTTTGAGCAAGGGCTGAACTTATAGATGCCCCAATACCTACTGCAAGGTCTGGATTCACATCCGCTTTAGGTTCCCTGGCAAACATTTCACCAACTAGCCTACGTACAGCAGGAACGTAAGTGGTACCACCTACTAGCAACACTCTATCAATTGCGCTAGGTTTAACCTTTTTAGCACTTAATGCCTGACGAACACAATCTCTAGCTCGTTCTAACAGAGGAGCAATTGCTCGTTCAAACTCCTCTCTAGTTACTTCAACCTCTAAGTCTATTAATTCGCTGCCTTGAACTGCAAAATTAGGAACGCTAATCATATGAGAAAATTGGCTAGAGAGAACCTTCTTAGTTGATTCAGCAACCTCCTTGAGTTTACTTGCAGATTTGTCTGAAATTTGAACACCAGGATAATCAGCTTGAAACTTACTTCTTATCAAGTTGATCAATATTTCATCAAGGTCTTTACCTCCAAGATAGGGATCTCCAAAACTACTTTTGACATCTAATACGCCAGCTACCATCTCTAGCACTGTGATGTCTAGAGTACCACCACCCCAGTCAAAGACAACTAGTTGTTCTTCAGTATCAATATTGTCAATTCCAAATGCTAAAGCTGCTGCTGTTGGCTCATTAATCAGCCGCAGTACCTTAAATCCTGCTAAGTCAGCAGCATTTAAAGTTGCTTGACGTGCTGCGTCTGGGAAGTTCGCAGGAACCGAGATAACTACTTCTTTTATAGTCGTTCCTAATGCTTCTTCTGCATTCTCCTTTAATTTACGCAGAATGAGAGCTGATATTTCTTCAGGACGGTACTCCCTATCTTGTAATCTAACCTTTTCAGAAGTTCCCATCTTACGTTTTACTTCTCGAATGCCTCGACCTGGTAAGTCAACATAACTACGAGCATTCTCACCAACCAACAACTCCCCTTTAGGATTGATAGCAACGATAGATGGAATAATCGGAATTTTAGAGACTGGATCGGAAATCGGCTCAGAAGCATCCTTTCTGTAGAAGCAAATTTCTGATGTAGAAGTTCCTAGATCAATACCAATTGCAAAATCTTTAGTCATATTTATACTGATAATTATTACTCAATACTTCTAATTTTCTGAACTTTTATTCAGTAGCATCTAAGCTTCGTTAGTTTGCTCTAAAGTATGAGATTGCTCTGCAAATTTAGATTCTTCTTGTGATGCTTCATCAACTTGTTTTGATCCGCCAACTTGTTCTTGCGATTCCGAATTCTGTTTTGGAATTTCATCAGCCTGGTCTAAAACCTCATATTGCTCTGGAGATGTTTTAGCCAAAATTACTTTCGCACGTTTATCTTCGTAAAGCTTACCGTTAATTCTATACCCCCATTCCTTGCAGACAAGAATCTTACCCGGTTGTACATCTTTTGATTCTCTTTCCTCAATAGCTTTATGGAAGTTCTCATCCAATTCATCTCCTAATGATGGAGAAATTCGTTCTAGTCCTAAAGAATTAACATACTTCTCGAAATCTTTTACTACCTTTAATACTATTGGTTTTGAGGATTGCTCATTTTCACTATCAGCATTGTCAATAATTTCCAACGTTCTTTCCATGTACTGAAAAAACTCAACAGCAAAATCCTGCCAACTCTCTATTTTTCTTTGGAGATTTCCAAGTTCTTGGCGTTGTGTTATGAGTTGTGTATTCATCTCTTGGATCTGGGAATTAAAAGTTTTTTCCATAAAACCTCTAGTTTCTAAGAGGCTTTCTTTGAGATCCTCAACAAGTGAATTATTTTTTCCAACAGTCTGAGTATTCTGATAATGCCCCTTCTCAATGTTTTGTCTGAGTTCCTTGATAATCTCTGACTTGATAGACTCCTTGAATTGCTCGACTTCTTTTTTGATATCTTCTATTTTTTGCTCAGAATTAACTCTTTGTTCTAAGATTTTTAAAAGTTCAACAATGTTTGGATGGATGATTTCAATAATGTTTTGATTGATTACTTTAACATTTTCACTAGTTATTTGTACTTCGTCCTGTATATACTTCAAAACATCCATATCATTAACTGTAGCTTGCCTATTTTCACTTGGTTTGTTTTTGCCACCTATATTAAACGGGTTCATATCAAATTAAACCTCTGACGAATGTATAAAATCCAGTTATTACTATCTATGTCATTTCCGAAATAAAGTACTAAAACTTTAGTTTGAGATCCTCCCAATCAATATCTTTTTGACTATCGGCGTTTTGTGTGAGTGTAGAAGTCTCATTGTTTGTTTGATTGACAAAATATCTAATATCTTTCCTCCGAAGCTCATGTTCAAGAAAATTTATCTGCTCCAATAAACCCATTAGATTAGAAAAAAATGCTTGTTTTTCGCTATCTTCAGTCTGATGTTGCGTTTGACTCTGTTGATTTTCTGCCGTTGATGCTATTGCATAAGTGTTAAGAGCAGACCTTAACCTTCCACGAAGCTGATTGAGTCTGTTGTATATTTCTTCTATTTGTGTGAATATTTCTTCAGTCTTAGTAGGATGTAAAATCTTACCAACTGTTAGTAAAAAAAAACTCAGCAAATTGATATCTTCCAGATAGCAAATATCTTGTCGTACGTCATCAATCTGCCCTTGAATTTTATCAATTAGCTTGACATAGGCTCTACTACTCATCTTCACTACCTTTCAACGCAGAATTTAATATCGTCTGTGTAGGCTTCATTTTTCTGGATTTATCATGATGAGGCATTGATTTAGCTATGCTACGGACTGTCCTTGAATAATTTCATGATTAATTACAATACCTTTGCCAATTTTCGAGGGTGAGTTCATGTATTAACCCCCTTTTCTCTAATGTTTGGCAAAAACAATAAGTCTTAAAAATTCCTTCCAGGTTTCCCACAAGGCTTTTTTTGGCGTATTGTCGCATTATTAAAGGTTTGAGCTTCCAACTTTTATTGTTAGCTAAACGCTTATTTATGGGTAATTTTGGCAAAAATGGCAAAATTTTTGTAACCTCTTATTTTGGCAGAGGCATTGTAATTAATATTACTGATTAGAGGGAGGCAAGAATATAGGTTCCAAACTTCCTCCCATCATGAGAGCTGCTCCTTGAACAATTACTTTTGCAGCCACTCTCAGAGCAACTTTGACGCTTTCCCACAACTCTTCAAACCACAAAATTATCTCGACGAAAAAGTTATTACTCTTTAAGGTATCTATCGCATCTCTGATGAGCGAACTTGTGACCTGTATCTTTGCAAGCACGGTATTCCATAGTTCTCTAATTTCCTCTGCTTGCCGTTCTGAAAAAACACGCTGATCGCTGAACATACTTAATTCTTCTGCTTTGTATTTAATTCTTAATATAAGCCGCTTGAATCTCTTATCAGTTCCTTGCCATTCCCCTTTAATATCAAGACCTTCAATACCAAAGGTGGATACACTTTCAACCTTCTCCATTAAGGTAAACGTTTCGCGGTGCAATCCACTGACTTCATCAAGTAAATGCTGAAGTTCTTGTTTACATTCGTTAAACAAACTCATACATTATTCCTTGGTTAAATAAGGTTTATCTTTTTTTGACAACTAGGCTACGCAAATATATCAATGTTGAAGCAAGTTCAAGATTTTTTTTGCTCAAACCTGATTTCGACATCTGAAACAGTTTTTAACCCAAGTAAGTACAGGGTTTTATAAATATGAATTTAGATAAGAGCGATGGCTAAAACCTTATCCATCAAGGAAGAAATTATATTTGCTGTGTATATGATTATTCACCCTGGCAACGCCTACACAGCTTCGCATTTGGTCTAGCAATCTTCGTCGTCTACCAACGAGTAGTTTTACTAGCATTTTCATTCACTTATATAGTATAGTAGTTAACTAAGCATAACTATGTAACTAATTATTATTTATACTGATTTTTTTACGTGTAACTATGGAGTGTTGAAATAACAGAATGCAGAACTCATACGCCACAATACATAGAATTTTTTCAAAACTCTATAAAATATAACAAAATTTATCCGTTTATTTACCCAATTTGTTATAAATATATAGAAACTTTTTCCATAACATCTCTTTTTAGGCAGAAAACAAACTTTTCTCGGTACCGTGCCCTTACCCACGTGCAAATAGGGGCAAGATCACCGAAGCTGACGTTTGCCGCCAAATAACGGCTAAAACTCTGGCACAGCAGAAGTTTTGAAAATAAAAATGCAGTTGCTCACGCATATAGTCGTATGTAGTACGCTATTGCTGTACTAATTGACCTTTAGGCTATTTGGTACTGCATTTAGTAACGTAGCCATGAGGGTTTCAGGCTGTAAAAATCAGTGAGGTTTAAATGGTACAGCTTTAAGTGTGCATCCAATTGCTCAAAATCTCATTTTCGGGTAAAAGTTGAAAAATTTTTCTGAAACTCTCTCTGGTTAGCGTTTTCAGACGTTGCATGGCGGCTCATAGCAGCTTCGCTACTTTCTCCCCAACACCAACAGGGACGGCTATAGCTAATAATTCTTTCCTTAACTGCTGTTGTTGTGGTCGTTGTGCTTCAAGCTCTCCTTGCTGTTTGATGAATTGAGATTCAGCGATTAATACTAATGCTCTTGCTTCTTCTTGGCTCCAGAGGGCAGGGCTAGCTTTCAAAATATCTTCAACTTCTGGGGCAGTTTTTCCATCTTTTAGCGCTCTAAGAGCCACTTTTTTATCTCGGTCTGTGACTAATTCATTTTCTAGTTCACCGCTGTAATATCTGTATAGCTCTAATGATTGCGCCTGGTTTATAGGAGTTTTAGTTTCAGCTATAGCTGAAGATTCTTTGGAGTATATTTTGGGATGATCTATAGCTTTAGGAGATAATGGTTGTTCTATTACTTGCTGATTATTTTTAGTAATTGGGGCTGATTCTAACCAAGTATTTAGGCGTTTAATTTCTGCATTATCCCTTTCTGGCTTATAGCTTACGCCTAATTCTGACTGAAGTTTGGTAAATGAACATTTATATTTATTGAGATTACCTCCCTGTTTCCACAGCAGTCTAGGGGAACCATCTTCATTAACTGAGCCTACATCAATGCCAAATGTAATGCCTCTGACTCCACCATGACTGTAATAGCTAACGATAGCTTTGACTTGGTGTTTTGACCATAATCGCTCAATAAATTCTGGCATTGTGGGTTTATTTACTGCTACAAGTTCAATCGCTCGTCGCATTATTTCTTCGCCTGGAAGTCCATCGCGCTCGACTCGTTCTAGTTGATTTCGAGTCATAGCTTTACGTTTACTCTCCCAGCTACTCTGCACGGGTGTGAGGTTAAATTCTCGCTCTAAGAGTCGGGCTGAGTGTTCTGAGTAGGCGTAATTATTCCAGGTGCGGATTGATTTACCGTCTAGGTTATTAACTCTGGATGCAACGATGTGGGTGTGGTCGTGTTTTTTGTCTGAATGTCGGGCTATGAAGAAATCATAGGCTGGTAGTTCGGTTTCGATAAATTCATCAACTAGCTGGTTTAGTTTGGTGTCAGATATTCTTTTTTCTGGTTGTTTTACTTGGGCTTCTTCGCCTTTAAGACGCGATAAAACAATAACGTTAGCGAGGTGGCGTTGGGAGAGATTAGCTAATTCGTCATCATTTAGGCTTCTGTCAGTTTTGGGTACTGACAGCATTAGGTGGTAGCAGGGGTCTTTTAGTTGGGGGTTAAGGTGGGCTGATAGGGTAAACTGTTCAACCAGTTTATCGGTAGTAGAGCCGTACATATTACCGCCAATAATCTGGGCTTGCTCTTTCTCTAGTACGTATTTGGTAGTACCGCGAAATGATTTGTTAGCTTTAATTTTAGTAATCATTTCGCTAATCCTTATCTGAGATAGGTTGAGATAAGCTGGCGTGAGTTTGTTCTATGAGGGCTGTTAGTTCTTTGATTGTTTGCAGATATTCTTTTACATTATTGGTTAGAGGTTGGCTACCAATTTTTACGGCTTCGTTGATGGCTCTGGTTTGCTGATTAAGGTTATTACCAATTTTTTTTAGTTCGTAGATAGCTTGGCGGTTAACTTCGGGGATAGTTAACTTTGGTTGTGGCAAGGCGTAATCAAATAACCTCGCTCTTATATAATCACTTTGTACGACCCCGTTGCACCGTTGTTCTAGCCTAGCTTTTTCGGCATAGCTAACTCTAAAGGTGATGGTTATCTCTCGCTTTTCTTCAGGCTGTACTGAATGGTTACTTAGTGCGTCAGCTAGTTGATTACTTAGATTGGTGCGAGGATCTGTTTGCATAACTAGGCTTTTAAGTATCTGTATTTTTATTTTTAACCGGGTGATTCGCTGTAGCTGCTATGGCACGAAGTGCCGAGCAGGTAAGCGAATCACCTGGAACTCTGAGTGATTCATTCACTCCTTGACAATACCTCTATAAAGGGGGTTTGGGGGACACCCCCAACAAGCAACCACGCCTCTTTTGCGAAGCAAAAGGAGCGCCGAAGGCGCGTTAAGGCGTATTGCTTGCCTATGCACAGCGACAGGATAGGGGTAACGAGAACCGGGGGGCTACACGCGGAATTGTGGAGTACGTGACTTTGGGACACTGCGAGTAAAGTGGATGCAATAGCCCGGTGTAACCGGGGTCATGGTCTGTTAAACAATCTGGTGAGTGCTGGTATTCTGCTCTTATTTGATGACCTGTTACTGCTTTTTTACACTAGTCTACTGTACTTACTGAATAACCTCTTTTTGTTTCTGTTTGTCACATCACCACAAGATTCTTAAAGTTTCTGATGTGAGAGTTTTTTACAATGAGATAATTTGTTACTACCTAAAACTAGGGTGTAGGGTGTCGGGGGTAAGGCATAGGGAAAAGAGCAAGGAGCAGAAAATCATCTTTTTGTACATCCTATTCCGCTACCTACATGGTTCAATTCCAAGAATTCATTGAGAGAAATTTCCTACACCCTACACCCAATACCCCACACCCTCATTAACCTATACTATGCCCCGTAAACCTAAAACTGTTCCTTTATCCAAAGTAGAAGATATCCAGGCTAGTCTTAAACAAAAAGCGGCTACTCCTAAAACTATTAGTCTTCAGGAGTTGGTCAAAAGTTTGGCTAAACCTATCCAGGATATGTTGGATGCTGGCTACTCTTATGAGGACGTTGCTCTTGTATTCCAGGGACATGGGGTGGAACTAGCACCCAGTGGGATTAAGAGTTTTCACAAGAGAGCTTTGACAACGGATGCTAATACATCTAGTGATAATTCTCTTGTTACAGGAGAGGAATTAAACTCTTCTTCATCTGAGCAATCAACCTCACAAGAGATTTCTCATGGTGATGAGTCGTCTAGTGATGGGTCGTCTAGTTCATTGCCCTCTACAAGTAAACAATCTTCTAATTCCACAACTAAAACTACTAAGCGCAGGAAAGCGGCTGCTAAGGAGCCAGAGAATAAATCAGAATTAACTAGCCAATCAAACAGTTTAGCTTTTGTGCCAAAAATTTACAGTGATGATGAAATATAAACGGCTCACTATTTCAGACAATGAGTAGGTGTAATTAATGATTAATAGAGAAGAGGCACTAGAAAAGACAAAAACAATTTTTAACACCGCATCTGATTATTTTGACGCTCCGGCTTTATCTTTCTGGAATCGTTTTGGTCAAAAAACTATTGAGCATCTCTCACTGCGTCAGGGTGATTTAGTTTTAGATGTTTGTTGTGGAACTGGTGCTTCTGCAATTAAGGCAGCAGTACGTGTAGACTCTAATGGTCGAGTTTTAGGGATAGATATTGCCTCATCTTTGCTAGAACTGGCGCGTCAGAAATCACAACTTCAAGGTCTGGAAAATATTGAATTTCAATACGGTGATTTTGAAAATTTAGGTTTAGAATCATCAAGCTTTGATGCGGTTGTTTGTGTTTTCGGGATTTTCTTTGTTCCTGATATGGTGGGAGCAGTAAAAGAACTTTGGCGTATGGTTCGCCCTGGCGGAAAACTAGCGATTACTTCTTGGGGAAAGAAGGTTTTTGAACCAGGTAATCAAATATTTTGGGATGCGATTAAGACTGAACGCCCGGATTTATATCGAAGTTTTACACCGTGGGATAGGATTGCAGATCCGGTTTCACTGCAAGCACTACTAGAAGCAGGTGGCGCGCACAGGTTGAGGTTTTTGCAGAAATAGGCACTCATGAACTGGCTTCTCCTGAAGATTGGTGGACAATGGTTTTGGGTGGAGGATTCAGAGGTACAATCGACCAACTTGAGCCTATGGCAAGAGAAGGTGTTAAACAAGCAAATTTAGAATATTTGCAGACTAATAACGTTCATGCACTAGAAGTAGAAGTCTTGTATGCTATAGCGCAAAAATTCTAGTAACCGGGGACTGAGCTAAATTAAAGACGACAATAAACAGCACTGCAATTAAATTTTGAGTGCCTTAAATAACAGTATTAAATAATGCTGCTTAACAGTATTTAGCAGCACTAAACACAGTATTAATAATGCTAGATGCAGTATTTACAATGCTTCAATCAAGCAATCTACGGTTAAAGTACATTGCTTACACGTTGTTTAACAGTAGGGACAATGTATGGAAGAAGCGGATCAAAAAAGCGTACAAGTCACGACCTATTTACCCAAGGATGTGCATGAGCAACTCAAGAAGTGGATGGGTGACAATTACCAACGCTCTGTCTCCTCTGCTGTCTCGCTGATTGTCGAACACTTCCTGCAAAAAGATGGTCGCCCATTGGGAAATACCGACATTGGCCCTAGAGTGGCAGCACTAGAGCAACAGAATCTCCCGTCTAGGTTGGCAATGTTAGAACAGCAGATGCAGCAGCTTAGGGAAGCCCTCATCGCAGCTGGCGCTATTAGCTTGGCGAGTGGGGTTGAGGAGCATCTGGCAGAGAACACCAGCATTGAGGGTGGTCAGTTTATCTACTCTGTTAAGGAAGCCAGGGAGGGGTTGAGTAAAACCGAAATTATGCGCCGTCTAGACATGACCGCTACTACTTTAAAGCGGCTGGCGGAAACCGAGAGGCTATCTGAGGAGAAATATTTGGTGAAAGTCACAGGTTGGCAGTTAGGTTCTGGTGAACGTCCGAAATTTTTCCCGCCGCAGTCCAATACTCAAGGGCAGGGTTAGTGAAAAAAGCTTTTCTCAGTATGGCTAAATTTAGGTAACAAAAATATTCAGTGTGCTATGTCAGTTTTATGTGAAATCTATGGTAAAAGCAGGGGATTTTCATGTTACATCCTAGTCAATTCCATGTGAAATTCATGGGATGAAAAACTGTTCCTACATGGAAGCTCTGTTAAATCCTTGGTAAATCTATGGTGGTTTCATGTCAAAACCATGTTAATGGAATATCAAGTTTTTTTGATTTGAACCCTCGCACAGTACGCAAAAAAGTTTTGCCCGTTTTTTTTGAGCCGGGAATAGTTAAAAACCGTCGCCACTACAGCCAGCACTGCTCAATCACATGGGCTATACATGAGGGTGCAGTAATTATCATGCACACTTTATGTGGGACACATTATTAGCACATTGTTTATGCATGGGTTAGCAGTATTATTGATGTGCTTACAATGCGTTTAGCTGTAAAAGCACTTTGTAAATCTAGTAAATAACAGTAATTATTATGCGTAACTGCTGTATTTCCAGGTAAAAGCACGTTGCCAATACATGAGATAGCCGTGCTAGCAAGCTGCCCCAACAGCATATATAAAATATTGGGGGTTTTATGGTTTATGTGGATTGGATTGGATTGAATTGGATTGAATTGGATTGGATTGTATTACTTTAGTTGTCCAGTAAATTTGTTTATCTATTTAATTACCGTTAGTGGACGTTTATCTGGTGGGGTAACTTGGGGAACTTGGGGTGAATCTTTGGTTAACCAATAACGGAAAATGGCATCACGTCCATCGTTATCACCAACCACACGGTAAATTCGCTGGCGTTCGCCGCTGCCATCTCGACCGAGATATTCTAGTTTAAGTCCTATCTTTTTGAGCAATCGCCGCAAAATTACAACTGGGCTATCTTGGTCATTTAGGGTAATACCCAGCACGGTTTTTACTTGCCACTTAAAGTGCAGCGCATGGTTAGCCATTGTGATTAAGTCTTCATCAGTTCCCCGCAGTTCTCGGTCATTTGTAAGAAAATTGGGGATACCTAAGACTTCTAATGCTGTAATAATTAAACCGAGTTGACCACCGTTAAAATCTGGTAGCCAGGCGCTTTTAGCTTGCACCATTTTTTCGCCTAACTGTCGGTCTCGTTCGCTGACAAATTTTCTGCCAACTGTCAGATAATAATGCAGTTTTAGTTGGGGGTAGTAGCCGTCATCGTCCTTTGCTACTAGTTTGGGGGTAATGTCTACACCGTAACGTTGCTGTAAATTATATTTACGTTCTTGGTAGCGTTCTTCCGTGGTTTTTGTGCGTTGCTGTTGTAGTGCCTCATATTTGGTTTTAGTCATTTCCTCTGTGTCAGCATCAGCTATCGCTTCACATTCAGCGCTGTAAACTGATTCTTTAACGGCGGTGATTTCGTGAAGTAATTTGTCAGCAGTTTCGCTGTCGGTGGCATCGATAATCAGATGGCCTTCTTCGCGTAATCCTTCCAGTACGGCATCGCGGTAAGCAATCATCCCGGTGTTAATTCGACAAGCCATTTTTCCCCAGACGTTTAAGGCAGTGCGGTTAATGTCGATTTCATCGTTGATAATTAACGCCGCATTTTGCAGCAGCTGCAAGTTAGCTTGAAAGCGTTGATGTTCGCTGGCTAAAAGTGATTTTAGGTTAATGGCACCGTTGCCGATTTGTCCTAAGCCATGCGGTGCTACCCAGATATGGCGCGGTACATCTTCACGTACACGGGCTAAAGCTTGCCGGGTGGAATTTTCGGCGGCTACGCCCTGGAAGCATCCCCAAACGCTGGTAAAATGCCCTTTGATGTCAATGCTGACTCCTGTGCCAATGGATGGGGAGACGATGACAATATCATAGGCTAGTAGCACTGTATTTAGGTGACTAATGCAGCCGTAAGCGGGGTGTTGGGGGTCGGCAATTGTTTCTGAGTCAATGCGAAGTATTTTAAGTTGGGGGAATTGTTTGTTTAACCTGGCTTCTAGTACTTTCGTTCCCCACTTGGATTTAGCTTTTTGTCCATCCACGGCGATGAAGACCCTGCCCCCGTTTTGAATTTCGCTTTCTAGGGCGGCTAACCAGTTAACTGGGGTTTTTTGGTTGTAGTGGTGGATTTTCCAAGGTTTACCTTTCCAGGTGTTGACGACTAACCAAGGTTTAATGTTGACGTTGGCTAGGCCTGTGACTAGTTCTACTGATAAATCGGACAAGTCGGCATCGGCAACGATCACTTTACCGCGTCCTGGGGAAAGGGCGTTTTTGAGCAGCTGGGACAGTTGTTTGAGGACTTCTACGCGATGTTTTTTCACTTCGGTGGCGGCGGTGAGGGCGTGCCAGATAACTTGCTCGGCTTCGTCGATAATTACTAGGGGTTCTCTCCAGTTGAGGGCGTTAAATTTGGCTTGGCTATGGGGGTGTAAGCTGTCTACGCACAGGGCAAAGCCGAGTAAGTTGCCTGTTTCGGAGTTTCTGACTTCGGTGACGTAGGGGATACCTACTCTGTCGGCGATCGCCTGGGCTAACTGAACTCTGTGGGATAACAGGATAACTGGTTGACCGTTGGAGATCGCATCTGCGACTATGGGGGCTAATGATTCAGTTTTGCCTGTGCCTTTGGGGGCTTTTAAGCCAATGAGTTGGGCGCTATCTGGGATGGATAGGTGGCCTAAATATTGCTGGTTGAGAACTAGGGCAGCTTCATAGGATAGGCGGCTGTATTGTTTAGCAAGCCATTGCTCAAGGGTTTTGGCTGATGCAATTACTTCATGGGCTACAGCTGGCCCCCGTAAGGCGATTAAGTCGTCAATGCCTTTTTCTGGGTAATTCCATTCTGTAACTTGGATTTGACAGCCGCACTTGGTTAACAGTTTGGCGGTTTGGGCGATCGCAATGTTGACCCGTTGCACTGTTTCGGGTTTGGTGTCGTGGTCAAAGCAGATGATGAATTTACGCCCTAAAGTGGCGAAGTGTTGCAGCTCTGGAATTAAATGTTTTTCCCCGATGGGTTGCCCAAATTCATCTTTAGGGCTGCGGTAGCCGCCGTTGACCCCAGGAAGCGCGATCGCCGCATAGCCCAAAGTAAGTAACGCCCCGGCTTTTTTGGCTCCTTCACAAATTACAACGGGGATGTTGTATTTCCATACCCAGTGCCAGAACCCTAATGCTTTATCTTCATTGCTGATGGGTTTTTCATAGCGTGCGGCCACAACCTCCCAGATTTCATCCGGTACAGCTAGGAAGAATGCCCGTGTTGGCACTCGCAACGGATGTTCGTATTTGATGACTTTATGGACTTTGTTTGGATCTCGCCTGGGGTGGTTTGGCTTCATGCAGCCCCACTGCATGGGGCTTTCATCGTTGAGTGGGTCAATGCCACTGCACCACCAAGAAAGTCCTTCGATGTGGCGATATTTCTTTAATACAGAGTCCCTGAGTCTTCCGTCGTTACGGCGGGGGATGTTTTGACCGTAGAACAGATAGTCATAGGCGGCTGTGCCTGAGACTGAAATAACGTTTAATTCAATGATTCCTGGGTCAACGGCACTGGCTAACCATTCATTCCAGTGGGTTGCTTCTATGTGAGAGGGGCGGGAGATGATCTCGATCCTCTCTGTGACTTCTATTTGTTTAAGTCCACAGCTACTATTTTTCACAGCTTTTTCCTTCAAATACGCTCATTTTGAGTATTTGGAGGGGGTTATCGCGCTGCTAGACCTTATATCTATGAAATTTACTGTTTTGCTTCTTTAAACTTTCTGTTTTGGGCTATCCAAAAAATTGATAGATTTGAGGCCAAAAATCTCCCAGTGAAAATATAGAAATTTTCACAGCAACTCATATAATATGAGTAAGCAGCGCGGACTAATCTCTGTTGCCAATCAGTGGTCTGAAGCTTCCAACTAACAATCCACTTTTTTGGTTCTTAAGAGATAAACCCCGCTTCCCAATATTTGAAATATTTAATTTTCTTTGTCGGGCAAAGCGTTCACTACTTAGTGGCTCTTTGTCCTTTTAATTTTTGTGTCTTTTTTATATCCACCTCCGTTTTACGCTTCATTTTACTACTTGCTGATTGTACAGAACTTATACCTGTCTTAGATCAAACAAGACTGTGATTTTTTACTTTAAATTACTTAATAAAACTTGATGACTGTTCAACTCAGAATGTTTTTCAAGATTGTGGTGTCAGTCGTTGGTTTTATCCCTTTGTTTTAACCACTCATTCATGGCTTGTTCAATTAATAAATTGCATAAGTTACTAATTGTGCGTTTCTCCTCTTTCGCTCTTTGTTCGAGAGCTTCCATTAACTCTGGCTCAAGATAAATCGTAGTTCTAGGCTTTTTCGTAGGCACTTCATAAATTTGAAAGTAGTTACAGTTCATTATTTTCCCTCGCATTATAATCTTTGTCATCTAAGTGCATTACTATTTGACAAAGTTCATTACTTGTAGCTAATATAGCAGTATCAGCCAGAAAACGCCACCCAACAAAGGCAATAGAAGCCAGAAAGTGACATTTAGGCTTGCCCATAACTGGATGTGTGAATTTAAGGCGATAAGCGCCTCTAAATTCTCGCAAGCTAGAAAAATCAAGACTTTAAAAATTCTGAACCATGACAGCCACATACACCGATGCCAATTCTTGGCTAGTTCAAGCATCAAAGCTTGCCAATTCTGGGCTAAATACCCTCATTGCAGGTAAAGACCCCGGTGCAGGGTATGGGAAGGCAACCTATGGTGATTTTTGTATCATGATGCCTGCCGCCTACTCAGTAGTTCGCAACCGTAACATCCATCTTCACGAAACAATTTCTAAAGATGGGGCATGGGTGCGTTACATGGAAGGGTCACGCCTTGACTTAAAAGACGTTCAATTTTTTTGGGGAAGTGCAGCGCTTTCCCAAGCTGACCACACCCTACTGCATGAGGATAAAGCCAAAAAAGCAGAACTGGCATTAGAAAGCATCCTTGCAGATTTGGCAGTTCTCAATATTTCCGATGGCATGAAACTAGAAATTAGTTTGAGCAACCACAACCCGGAACGCTGGGGTGGAGAAATCAAGCGCAGAGTCCAAGGTATTCACACTTTTCAGCACAAACACCCCGTAAATCGAGAAATCGTCACCAAAACAGTAGAAATCGTAGTTACGGGCATTTATCCCGAAGGGTTTGGGAGCATCGCCTATTGCTTATTCGGTGAACCAACTCTAGCCCTGGAAGAATCAGAAATTGCCATAGCCCTTGATATCGGTTCATCAACTTGGTTGATTACCGTATTTAACGGCAATGGTGCAGTCATAGACCGTCACCTGATTGAAGGTGGATGTGGTGAGTTGCACTCAATGATTGCAGAAGCATTAGACAAGCGGAATGACAAAGTAAGTCTGCTGTCGAAAGATGTCAAACACTCATCTTCTTTAGTCAACCGAGGGATTTTAGAAGGAACTTTAACTTATGGAGGTAATCACCTAACAGGCAAGAATTTTGAGACTGAATACAGCCAATGTCTTGATGAATGGTGGTCAACCAGGATTGAGAAATTCGCTAATTTCGTCACTTCTAGCAATTACTTAGACCGTGCTAAATACCTTGTTGCTTGGGGTGGCGGTGTTTCTCTCTCAGTGGTGGATCAAAATCTCGCTGACTTAGGCTTTGTGGTCTTGCAAAATCCCCAATTCATCAATGCGTTTGGACTGAAGTTATTAACAGAAATCTCGACAGGAGTATAAACAAGTGGCTGATAAAACGTCATACGAATCTCGGCGTATAACCATTTCTTACTTAGCAGTTGAGGAACTGTGCCAGATGTTCAACATTCCTGCTGATGCGCCAACACAAGCACTATCAGCAGCAGTAGAAAAGCTGATTTTTCAGGGTGGGGTCAATTTACAAACATTTCCCAAAAATCAAAGTCAGGCATCTACAACAACAGCAACTCAACCCAATAAAGCAGGAATAGCTTCTATGGTCAGTCAGTTTAAAGGGGTAGCCTCATGAACAACCTAAATAGAGTTTACGACAGTACACTACTAAGCCAATCTAAGGTTTACCAGATTGACTCTACGCTGTACCAATATCGGTATAAAACAGGCACAATCCAAGCACCACAATACATCTTCCGCCCATTAGCAGGACAACGAAAAAAAGCGGATTTGAAGTTAAATCATAAAGCTTTAACTGCTCGTTGTTATGAGGTAGAAGGAGTCACTACAAAGAGTTCTGTACTCAGCCAGGAATCATTGCAATTATCAATATTTTGATGAGGTGAATTATGCAGAATCAACCACTACCAGAATTGATTGCACAAGCCCAACAATTACTCACCCAAATCAGGCAGCATCCGCAATTTTTAGCACTACAAATTGATGCTGATGTCACGATAGGCGATGTTACCCAATTTTTCAACGCATTGGGGTGGGAAGCAACAGCAGGTGCTGTGAATGTATCGAAGGAAGGTTTTTTTCAGTAATGGGAGAGCGATCGCACCTGCCGGCAAGCTGGCGATCGCCCTCTGGTTGTCAAACAACACACAGAGATTTTAGCAAGATGAACAACGAGAATCTATTTACCGCCGCATTAAACGCCCTCACTCTTCATGGATGCCCAACAGAATTGGCACAAGAAGCAGCAGAGATAGTGGCTAACGATGATCCATTCCAACCCAATTTAGGTAGAACACCAGAGCAGCAGCAGATAATCCAAGAAACACTGCCATACTTGCAATCTGGAGGAATCTATGACCAGTTTGAAACTATTGATGAAACACCCAATCCTTTAACTCACGGTCAGTTTTTAGGGAATTTTGGGGGAGAACTACCCGACGAAACTATTTTTCGACTTGGGGAAGGCGATTCAACAGCACTAAATGATATTGCGGATCACGCAACTAGAGATAAAGCAAACAACATCTTTACAAGATTGGAAGAACTAGGAGTGTGGGAGTGATGAACCGGACAGTAAAACTCAAACTGGATGCACCCATCACCTATGCTGCTTTACACTCCCTTTCGGGCATCAGCCAAGAAACCATATTTCAAGCCCTAGACGGCAACGAGACAGCAGCAGCGCAGGTAGCAGACTTCCGAATTCAACAAACCCAACGCGCCCAAAACGCCAAAGCCGTATTCGGTAATCTCAGCCAAGGGTTAAAAGCAACTGAAACAGTCATGGCAGAAGAAACCCAGTTTCTCACCGCCGCAGGCGCAAGTATCAACAAAATGGCTGAGGGTTGGTCACAGGTCAGAGTTAGTGATGCACGCTTGGGCTATGGTCTACAGCAAAAAGTGATTGCATCTGACAACCAGCTTGCCCAAGAACAGTTTCGGCACTCTAGGACACTTAACCTGCTTGGTGAATCGCACCGCGCCACGCTCAGAGCCATTGAGATTGACGCTACCAAGGCACAATCTCTCTTTTGGCAGCAGGTCAAGGACAAGCAACAAGGACTTTCACCCACAGACCGAGCCAAAGAAACCTTAAAAGATATTCACAGACACGGCTCTAATGCTGTTAATCGTGCCAAAGGTTTCTTCAGACGCTTACTCGACTAAGCACAAGCCCAGGCGCTAGACCTGGGCTAACTTTCTTCCCAAAGGTGTTCCTATGTTGACCAACAATCAAAAACAAACACCAATTTACTTTGATGCAGAGATTGTAGACCTTGGCGTACAGCCTGTAGACGGTGAACAGTACGACTCGGAACTTTTACAGCAGGCGATCGCTGAAACTGACAGCAGTATCACAATAATTCAAGGCATTGCCCAAGGTACATTTCTAGCAGGATTGCAAATCACATCAACTCAATATCTTTACCTTGCTGGCAGCATTGGACTATTCCCAATAGTCATTGCTGGCTTACCTGTTGGCGCATCCTTGGCGGCTACCCTCTGCTACTTGAGATTTCACAACAGCATCATTCCCCAAATCAACGACCGCCAGAAATTTGGCATTGGTGTAATTCGCAGTGCAACGCTAGCCGCTAGTTCATGGAAGTTGACAGGCGATGCTCAAGACATGGACAAAATAGCCCGTAACAGTTTTTCTACCGTAACTGAGCAGGTAAAAGCATCCTTGGGCATTGAGAAACCCAAGGAAACTAATTACGGTTTAATTCTTGGGTTAGCCGCAGTTATTTCTGTTCTCCTATGTTTCTACTGGCGTAAGAAATGAAAGACGTAAAACCATCAGAACTTAACCAGCGTCGTTATAGTCTGCCACTGCGTCTAAATCTCCTGATGATGGCATCGGTGCTAGGCGCGGTGATTTTTGTTGTGGTAGGGCATTTAGGGGACGGGATAGCCAAGAAAGAAATATGTTTTTACCCGAAATCAGCCAGGATACATGATGCACCACTAGAGGCAGAAGGAAAAACAGAGCGTTTACTTTTGGGTAATAAGTATTGCCGTTATGAACAGCGATCGCAAATTCCCGAACCCTACTTGAAGGCTAACCAGTACCGCACCAGCAACCCAAACTATAACGAGTGGGCATTTCTCCAGCATGAAAGCTTGTACGTATTCCGAGAATTACCAGCTGATAATCCGTTTAAGATTCACTTTGGGCTAGGAGCGATGGTGTTGGGGGGAATTGGTTTGTTTTTGACAAGCAAAGCCAAAGACTATCTCAGCGACATTAGACCCCACTACCGAGCTACTAAACAATTTGAGGGCGTAAAAGCTTCAAAAAGTGTAAAACTTGGTGAGCAATTGTTAGACCTATCTGGTAACGAACTGTTGAAATATTTGCGTGGGATTAAAATCGCTGAGGCTAGACAACAGTTTATAGCCAGCATCACCCCACAGCAGGTAACAGCCCTACTCATGGCAATGTCGGCTGATGATTATTACGAATTTGGACACCTGCTCGACTCTGGGCAAAGCTTTGAAAAGTTTGAGCCTCAACAGCAGCCAGCCCCACAGCTACCACACGGCACACCAGGAACTGTGGAGGAGCAAATGCAGCAACCAGTAATCGCACCCGACAATAACACCGCATGGGTGCAAAATCTCATTAAACAAACTGCCCTGATTTGGGGCAACCAAGGCGGCGGTAAATCATGGCTGGCTCGTTATGTCGCCAAACAAAAAAAAGAAACAGGCTACCGAGTAGTCGTGCTTGACCCTGACAGCAACCGTGCCGAATGGCGAGGGGTTGAAAGTTACCACTCTTGGTCGGACATCGAGCAGCAGATCCGCGATTACGTTGAGGAATTGGAATCAAGACTGACTACTTTTAATAATTCATCTCTGAGTGAATCGCAATGGCGGCAGAAACTTTGGAGCGAGGGCAAAGCAACCGCCCTAATTTGTGAGGAAGCAACCACCTACGGCGACTTTATTAAAGATGAGGAGCTGCTTTCAAAGTTTGGTAAGCTGGCACTGACCAAAAGCCGTAAGCAAGAGATGCCCTTGACTGTCGTAGCTCACAACAATACCCAGACTTGTTTGTTTGGCATCAAAGGGCTATATAACCTTGTTTCTAAAATGCTGCAAGTTGAATGTTTAGCGCAAGTAGATCCAATTACACTGCAACCAAAATCGACAGGTAAAGCAAAGGTCAAACTCGACAGTTCTAACGAATGGATATTAGTTGAACTGCCCACAATGACTGCAAAAATATCTGATTTTAGTGACATTGTGCCAGCAAAATCTAATCCAAATCCACCCATTGATAAAGCTACTTTAGAGCGCATTTATGAACTAGAAATTAATATTAATGGCTGTGCTGGTGATATCAAATCCGTGCCTAATAAATTATCACCAATGGCGCAAAAGTTGTATGAATATCTCACCAGAACTGAACGAATAGAAGCTGATGTAAAAGAGTTCAAAAGTAACTTTAAAGTGAACTCTGAAAGATTTACTGTGGAGCAAATCAAGGGCTGGATGTATGAAATTGTGGGGGCAGGTTTAGCAAATTGGATAAGCGACGGTGTTATCAAACTCAATCAAATTTGACTGCTTTTAGTGTCCGGTGTCTGCCCCCAAAAGCTCCTTTTTTTTGCGGACATCAGACACCAGACACCACAGATATCAAAGCCCCAAACCCTTGTATAGCATAGACACAAGCAGACACCACCCCTGACACGAGCCAGACATCAAGTGTCTAGATAGTGTCCGTTAGACACCAATAATTTTGCAGCCAATAAATAGCCATTTATTATTAAATAATTAGCAATTGCTATGCGGCTATTGATAAAATTTAATTACTATCAATTCTTTTTAAATGTCAGAAAAAATTGGTGTTTTTTCTAAATATTTATTTAGAAGCATTGTTAATGTTGTCAGCTATGCCCTTTACCCAGAAGGTTATGGTGCGGCTTGTGCTGCCAAACAGATGATTAAAGCTAACTTGGGTAAAGACACTAAATTTCACATCTTAGACTTAGGCAGCGGTATTCTGACACACACACCTTACAGCAACCTTAACGGCGTTCGACAACGTAACCATTTGATTGGTGGTGAATTATAACACACTATGTAAACTTTATAATATTTTATTAAAATATGAAAATTTTATGAGAGTTTTATAAAGAATGTGTCAAGCCACAAAATTCTGAATACTACCCTGAAAAATTTTAGATAGCATCAAATATGTGGTGTGAGCCTTAGTCTACCAATTATACATAGAAGGCTCAAAAAAATGGAAAAACACAGAGACGAAATCACAAAAAATCTTTTGCGGAAATTTCATCAGTTCACAAAAGGCTTTGTTTGTTTTGTTCTTGTAGCAGTATTACTCATTCACTCTATGAGACCTGCATATGCTGCTAAAATAGGTTCTAATTTTTTAGTAGACAGTTCCACAAAATCAACGCACTTAGCTTTTATTCAATTTCTACCAGAATTAGTACCATTATTAGAAGCAATCGGGGTAGGTGTTGGGGAAATGGCAGGGTTTGAAG
This sequence comes from Nostoc linckia FACHB-104, assembly GCF_014696615.1. Classification (GTDB taxonomy): domain Bacteria; phylum Cyanobacteriota; class Cyanobacteriia; order Cyanobacteriales; family Nostocaceae; genus Aulosira; species Aulosira linckia_A. The sequence goes on from NZ_JACJQJ010000104.1 coordinate 22,426, forward strand.
TCGGGGAAGTTATAGGTAGTGTAGGTTCTGATGCGGCAATAGCTATGCAACCGATTACTTCTGAAATAATTGGTGGAATAACTACTTATGCTCTGGAAGGTACTGTGCTTGAAATAAATCCAGTAGGCATTAGTGCAATTAATAATTTTCTGAGAACATCTGTTGCATTAGGTAAGAAAGTTATTGTAAAGCATGGTGATAAAATCATGCTTTCTTTTGAAATAGGAATGTTGACACCAGGAGGAATTGAAGGAATAAAATTAATCAAAAAAATGTTTGAAAAAGTCGAAAATAGTCCAATTAATCTATGTAAGGCACACACTTTAATTCTAGATGGTGAAGAAATAATCTTGGATGACATTAAAGACTATTGCCCATCTTAAATAAAAAAGTGAATAAACGTTAGGGAGATACAAAAAATAAAATGTCCCACCGTGTATTGAAATGGTTGGTTGGGTATCGCGGATATGGCTTTGACGGTGGAACATTTTATTACTTGTAAGTCCCTTACTCGACGATTACGTAATAGTAAAAAGTAGAAAAATAATGAAAAGAGAAACATTAGTTATCGGTTTGCTAGAAGAGTATTGGGCAGATGAATGCGATGCAGCAGGTCTAACTAACGTTCAAGATATTGTTGAGGGTAAAATCCAGTATGAATCTGCCGAAGGTGCGTCATATATCGATTTGGTGACAGTTTTGACTGTTCTTGTAGCTGCTACAGAATTTGTTAAAAATGCTATTGATATCTACGAAACATTAAAGAAGCAGAAAAATAAGAATCCAGAAGATACGGAATTAAAGGCGGAAATGAAGAACAAGCAATTAGAGCCAGATGATATTGATGAAATAACTCGGAACAACGTTTATAAATATGTTTGCAAAAAGCTAGAGCAGGAGGATTTAGAAGAGGAGTAAGACTAAGAAAATTTAATGAAATGCCATGTTTCTGAGAGATGTAACAAGTAGGATAAGAGTCGAACTTTATACCTTTTTTTTCTATGTGTGGCTTTTTCCAATACCTTTCTTTCAGTTTATTCTTTTAGTTAAGTATCCTTCATGGTTAGTCTTAATAATGTTAATTTTAGGACTAGTTAGAAATGTCTTATTTAATAATATTATTGCTGGTATAGATTCTTGCTTTAAACATAGTATTATTATTGACGGTTACATCCAAAAATTTAGTGACTGTAGATATATCAAGTACTCTTTGAGAGACTATATCGATGAAAATGCTTTTAAGCAAGCAAATGAATTTAGTTTTTGGCGGTTCGCTAGAGATTTGGGATGGAAGGTTGGAACCAAAAATATAGAAGAAGAGATACAAATTTTGGTTGTCAAGAAAGGTGCATCAGGAGTATGTCCATCTCAACTTGCAACTTACACAGTTCCCTTTGATAATTCCTACATATTTGTACGAGATGAGCCAGACAAAATTAAAGGTGTAGGAAAGTTTTTTGTTTACCATGAGGTAGGTCATACCCTCTATACAACAACAAGGCATAAGCTGAGATTAGTAATTAGTAATAAGACTTTTTTCTTTTTCTTATTTTGGAGCCTATGGACTGTTATTTGGACATTTCAATCTATTCTTGTCGCTGTGTGTTTAGTTCTGACAAGTATCACAATGCTACGAGAATGGAAGCGTCGTTTCAATGCGTCAAGGCTGGAAGATGAGATGTGGGCTGATATATTTGCAATTTCAGCGCTCTCAGATGAAGATAGAATTCGCGTTGCCAGGTTTTTTTTACGTTACCCTCTACCTCCAGACCCAGATTTGGATAAGCAGCAAAATTCCCTTCGGTTTGAACATCTTAATCAAAATCTTGCACTAGCAGAAGACAATAAAACGAAAGAAAATAATATCCCTCGAATGTTTACATTCGAGAATGTATCAGATATCTATGCCCCTTTAGAAATTGTTACTGCTAGCATTCTCGTAATAGTTCTAGGTACGTTTGGACAAGAACCATCAACAAACTTCTTAATTAAGACTCTTCTCTTTTTAGATTTGCCAATTTTTATTATCCTGCTAGCTGTAGCATTTCTGGATTTATATTTAAAAAATGGAATTGAGCAGTTTGTAAATAGTAAAGTTTCTTCTGAGGTTTAGGATTTTGTACCAAAAAACCGGGTTTCTGGCTGTTGCGTGCGTAAGTCCTGTTAAATAAAAAGTCAATAAACACTTCTCACTGCTGTAACCTGAAAATTAAGAGTTAACGGGGTGTAGCGGTGAAAGGTGAAAGGTGAAAGTAAATCGGCACGGACGCGCTAAGATTCTTACGCAGTCAGAAATACAGCAAATTTTCGCTCACGGGTTAACAAATGGCAGAGACAGAGCGTTATTTGCTGTCTGCCTATTTAGTGCCTGTCGCATCCGGGAAGCTGTCACCCTGCTAACAGAAGATATCTACACCCCAAAGGGTCAAGTGCGATCGCAATTAATCATTCGCAAAGCCAACACCAAGGGCAAGCTAGCAACCCGCACCATACCAGTAATAGAAGACTTACGCCAAATACTGAACAGTTATCACCCACAAGCCGGAGATGTTCACCTGTTCCCAGGTCGGGTAGCCACCGAGATACCCGCAAAATGGGACACGTTGTAAAGTTTTGTAATGCAGATGTTTGAAAACCCTTGATTTTACGTTGTTTCAATACCAAATTGAGCTTGTCCTCTCTTGCGAAGACATTCCCTAAAAAGGTCATTAATGGGCAAGTTTGAGGGACGGAATAGCGTGAAGAGTAGATTTTAGTGTA
>NZ_JACJQJ010000105.1 GCF_014696615.1 Nostoc linckia FACHB-104
AACTAAAACGCCCAAGTATTCTTATGTGCTTGGTTTGATTTGAATTGTCACGGGGTAAGGCGCAGCCCTACCCGCTCTTTGTGCCAGTTGCGTAAGTCCTGAGAAAATCAAACCGTAGAGAACACAGAGTAACAAGAGTTTGAGAGATTTTTGCGTAAGTCCTAATCAATTCAAAATTGAGAAAATTTGAATTTTGAATTCCGCGTAGTGGTACTAGAAAAATCCCCCTATCGGTAATGCAGTACCGTTGATTTCGTAATCTCCAATAGCACGGGCTTTGAAGTGGCTGGGATTATGGGATGACAAGGTGCGGGCGTTGCGCCAATGGCGATCTAAGTTGTAAACAGTCTTGGTGCTGGAAGCGCCACCGACTTCAAATAGTAGGGTGGCTGAACGTAGCGTTAGATCGTCTACTATCAATTTTGCTTTGGCAGCCAGCAAAGAAGCATTTAATGCCGCAGCGTTTTTAGCTTCTTCACCTTGAGATAGTGCAAGATTGAGGCGATCGAGGGCATCTGCTGCTGCTAAAACGATCGCTTCGGCAGCAAAGGCATTAGCAGAAAGTTGACCGACGGTTTGCTGCAATAATGGATCGTCGCTGGCTTGCTCAGATACGGAGTGGTAAAAGGTTCTCGGACGTTTGAGGACTAGATTTTTGGCATCACGCAAAACGCTGCGGATAATCCCTGCGTTCACCGCCGTCAGAATTAAGTGGGCGACAACTTTGTAGGGTACATTGTCTGCATCTGGATCGGTTTCTTTGATCACTTCATCTGCTTCGACGCGAACATTTGTGAACGTCGTCGTTCCCGAACCAGTCAGCCTTTGCCCAAAGCCGTCCCAGTCGTCTACTAGGGTAATTCCTTCGCGGTTGATGGGAATGATTGCGATCGCAACAATACCATCCGGAGTCAGCAGCCTTACATAAATTAGGTCTGCAAACAAACTGCCTGTACTATAGTACTTGATACCGTTCAGACGATAGCCGTTACCATCAGGCGTTAATTTTGTACTGACTACTTCACCACTCCCGGCGCGTTTGGCTTCGAGTTCAGTGGCGGCGAGTCCAATAATTGCACCATCAACTACTGCCTTTAGCCAGCGACGATTGCGATCGCTCCGTGCAGAACGTAAAATCTGCTCTGTGACGAAGAAATGATTCCGCAGAATGTGTGCAACATTAGGATCGGCATCCCCCAAGCGAATCACAACTTCAAATAGTTCGCGAACAGTAGCACCACCACCACCTTCAGCAACAGGGATGCGTAATGCACCTAACTTAGAACGCCGGATAAGGTCAATAACATCATAGGGCAGGATGCGATCGCGTTCTCTCTCAACAGCCCCCAAAGCAATAAAATCGAAAAGCGCTTGCAGTTCCGGCGAGTTGGCGGTAACTGGAGTTGAGAAATCGAATGTAGAATCTATAGCTTTTTCTACAGGTTGAATCATGATTTTTCTCTGCAATAAATAGCTTTGATGACGATTTACTTAGAAAAATCCTCGTGGTGGGAGTGGTTTGCCGTTAATTTCATAATCTCCCACCGCACGGGCTTTGAAGTGACTGGGATTGTGCGATGCTAAGGTGCGGGCGTTGCGCCAATGACGATCTAAATTTGAGCTTTTCTTAGTTGTGGAAGCACCACCAACTTCAAATAATAGAGTGGCTGAACGTGTTGCCAAGTCATCAACAATTAATTTCGCTTTGGATGCACTCAAAGAAGCTGCCAAAGCTGCTGCTAATTCGGACTCTGCACCTTGGGCTTTAGCAGCAGGGAGGCGATCCAGCGCATCAGCAGCAGCCAGGACAATTGATTCCGCAGCAAAGGCGTTGGCGGAGATTTGCCCGATAGTTTGTTGCAATAGGGGGTCATCTGCTGCTTGCTCGGCTACGGCGTGGTAGAAAGTTCTGGGGCGTTTGTGGACAAGGCTAATAGCATCGCGCAACACATTACGAATAATCCCTGCATTCACCGCAGTTAGGAATAGTTGCGGCACGATATTGTAGGGTAGATTGTCTTTGTCTGTATCTATCTCTAAAATTACTTCATCCGCTTCAACTCGGACGTTTGTAAAAATAGTTGTTCCTGTGCCAGTTAGCCTTTGTCCAAAGCCGTCCCAGTCATCAATTAGTTCAACACCGTCGCGATGGCTGGGAATAATCCCCGTAGCTGCACTACCATCGGGTGTGAGTAAGCGCACATAGAGATAGTCTGCATAAAGACTACCTGTGCTGTAATATTTCGTCCCATTCAAACGATAACCATTGCCATCGGGTGTTAATTTGGTATTCGCCACTCCGCCACCACCGGCTCGTTTTAATTCTAGTTCAGTGGCGGCGCTACCGAAAATTGCGCCATCAACTGCGGCTTTAATCCAGCGCCGATTTCTCTCAGTGCGTTCGGAACGCAAAATTCGCTCTGTAACGGAGAAATGATTGCGGACAATGTGAGCAACATTCGCGTCAGCATCACCCAGACGAATAGCAACCTCAAACAATTCCCGTGCAGTACTACCAGCGCCACCTTCGGCAACGGGGATGCGTAATGCACCTAACCGGGAACGCCGGATCAATTCAACCACATCATAGGGCAGAATGCGATCGCGATCGCGTTCCGCAGCCCCAACAGCAATAAAATCCAAAAGCTGCTGGAGTTCCGGCGAATTCCCTCTCACAGGAGTCGAGAACTTAATTTGAGGTTCTAAAACTTTCTCTACAATTTGTGTCATGGTTTTTCTGTGTGAATATTTGATTGAGAAAATCGCGCTTAGTAGTCTGACAAGGGAACTATGCTAGGTGAATTAAATTTTCTAGTTCTCTTCTTTTCCTCTTTCTTTGAGTACTTCGTGCCTTCGTGGTTCGTTTCTTCACCCATCAAAACTAATGCGACAGACCATTAGAAAAATCCTCGCTGCGGTAGCGGTGTACCGTTGATTTCATAGTCCCCAATGGCACGGGCTTTAAAGTGACCGGGATTATGAGATGCTAAAGTGCGGGCGTTACGCCAATGACGATCTAAATTCGAGCTTTTCTTAGTTGTCGAAGCGCCGCCAACTTCAAATAACAGAGTTGCTGAACGTAGCGCCAAGTCATCAACAATTAATTTCGCCTTAGCTGCACTCAAAGAAGTTGCCAAAGCTATGGCTAATTCTGCCTCTTCACCTTGACCTTTAGCAGCCGTCAAGCGATCCAAACCATCAGCCGCCGCCAGAACAATTGATTCCGCAGCAAAGGCGTTAGCGGAGAGTTGCCCCACGGTTTGCTGTAATAGGGGGTCATCTGCTGCTTGCTCGGCTACGGCGTGGTAAAAGGTTCTGGGGCGTTTGTGGATGAGGTTTGTAGCGTCACGCAAAATACTGCGAATAATCCCTGCATTCACCCCAGTTAGGAACAATTGCGGCACAATATTGTACGGCAGTTTATCTGCATCTGGGTCTGTATCAAGAATTACTTCATCTGCTTCAACTCGCACATTAGTGAATGTAGTCGTTCCCGTGCCAGTTAGCCTTTGCCCGAAGCCGTCCCAGTCGTCTACAAGGTCAATACCCTCGCGTTTAGTTGGAATAATTACTGTAGCAACCGTATCATCAGTTACTAATACCCGCACGAAAATTAAGTCTGCAAAAATGCTGCCAGTGCTGTAATACTTTGTCCCATTCAAACGATAGCCATTGCCATCGGGTGTTAATTTTGTAACTGCTACTGCACCGCTACCAGCACGCTTGACTTCTAATTCAGTTAAAGCGAGTCCAATAATTGCGCCATCAGCAACAGCTTTCAGCCAACGGCGATTTCTCTCGCTAGGTTGAGCGCGTAAAAGTCTCTCTGTGACCGAGAAGTGATTCCGCACAATGTGAGCAACATTCGGGTCAGCATCTCCCAGGCGAATCACAACCTCAAACAATTCCCGTGCAGAACTACCAGCGCCACCTTCAGCAACGGGGATGCGTAATGCACCTAACCGAGAACGCCGGATTAAGTCGATGACTTCAAAAGGGAGAATGCGATCGCGATCGCGCTCACTTGCTCCCAGAGCGATAAAGTCTAATAGGGTTTGCAATTCCGGCGAATTAGGCGTAACAGCCGCAGAGAACTGGAAGGTAGAATCGAGAACTTTTTCTTCAATTTGAGTCATGGTTTTATATATAGGGCATGGGGCATTGGGCATGGGAAATTAATAATAAGTCCCTGATTTTAGATTCTTTGTTAATCCAAAATCTAAAATCTAAAATCCAAAATTCATTGGCTGACACTCAACATTTGCGGAAGTGGCTCAACGGGAGTATCCAGCAGATAAGCTAGAACTTCTCTGCGCCAACCCTCGTAAACGGCGTTAATACCATCAACTCCGGTAGTAGCCTCTTAATTTAGAAGACTGGTAACACAGCATCTTGATAGGTACTGTTGATAAATTCTTTGACTTTAGGATCGATAATCATTTGATTCAGCTTTTGAATTCTGGGGTAATTTTCTTTACCCTGCAACGTTACTAAGCCGAGAGCATATCTTTTATCATTGGTTGATTCTTGAACGATCGGACGCAGTTCAAGTTGTTTTGCTTGAATCCGTAAACTTCCTAAAAATGCACCTACATCCACATCATCCAATCCTCTAACAATAGCTGGCCCATCTAATTCTTTGAATTGGAGATTTTTAGGATTCTCTGCAATATCTTTCACAGTGGCGAGATTTCCTGATGTATCTTTCAGCTTGACTAAATTATTAGCTTGCAAAAACTTTAAAGTACGATCCTTATTACTAGCATCACTTTGAATAGCGATTGTTGCACCATTAGGAATTTTGTCTAGGGATTTAATTTTTTTAGAATAAATACCCAAAGGTGTTAAATAAGTTTGATTTAGCATCACTAAATTTAGGTTGAGCCTTTTAGCAGAATCTTCCATAAATAAACGATGCTGAAAATAGTTAGCATCAATTTCGCCACTCTTTAAGGCATTATTAACTTGTACCCAATCACCAAATTTCACAATTTGAATTTCTAAACCCTGACTGGTAGCTAATTCTTTTTGAATAAACTTCAAAATATCTTCAGCAATTACAGACCAAACCCCGATTTTAATGGTGCTGGTTTGTTGTGAAGTCGATACATTCTGGCTGGTTGGTGTGCTGGTAGATTGATTTTGATTTGAGGAACAACTAGCAAATAAAACGGAGAAAATTGCACTTCCAGTTCCCAGGAGAAAATAACGACGATTGATAATAATTGTAGGGATTCTGTCACGCTTATTAATCATTTTGGGCTTCTCCTGGCTGGTATTGCAATTAATAAAAATGGAATAACATCACCATAAATTTATTGTGGGCGGGCAAGATACCCGCCATAATGATGCTAATTAAATGCCGAGCAGTTTAATCATTCACACTAACTAATTTGGGCAATTGATCTACTGGAATATCTAGCACATAGGAAAGAATTTCTTTTCGCCATACATCATAAATAGCTGGCTGTTCTTTGACTTCTCCAGTACCAAGCGCCACTTGATTAATTTGCCAATAGTTTTTCAAATAAGCATTGCGGCGTTTTTGTCCTTCATTATCTAGTTCAATAATCTGTGTGATTAATTCTGCTTTTTGGGAACCAGAAATTTTGCCGTATTGATTGCGCCACCAATCAATCACACCAATCCGATGTTCTGTTTCATCTGGGAGTATTCTTTGAGCTACAAAATTACTTGTTTCTGGGTCGTTAATTTTAGTTAACCGCTTATTGACTAATAAACCTGCAACAATGTGGAGTTCGTAGTGAAACTCAAACGCTAGAAACCCGAACAAGCTACGAGTAGACAAATCTCCAAAGAAATCCCAGTGTTCTTGTACCTGGCGTTTAATTTCATTAATTGGGTCGTATCCCAGTAATCTCAAAACGCGATCGCGGCTATATTGAGCGTGTGCGCCATCATCGCCTAACTGTCGGCTTAAAAACAACTGCAAGTGTAGGTCATCTGGGACTAGATTAGCGATCGCCCGACCGATTACTTGCACTATATACGAATCATGCGCCGCGCCTGCAATCAAGTACTGTGCAAAGTTTTCCTGCTCTTCCTTGGAGGTAATCGGTCGAGGTTCATCTATAGGTGCAGATGGAATATGGGGCGCTAGTTGAGCGAAAATGCGATCGGCGGTTTCAGTTTCAAACTCACGGTAGCCCGGACGCGCTAAAGCTACAGTCATGTATTAACCTCACTGCAAAATTTATATAACTACAAAACTATCTATCTCACCTGTCAGAAAATCATTCTTTCTTAGGCGAGCGCAAAACTGAGCTAATTTGATTGAGTAAAAGCCGATGGGATGCAAAAAATTGATAAATCTGCGGATTTGAGAATCAAACTCGACAATTAGAATTAGCGATCGCCAATTCTTCTACTCTCTACATTATGTTTAATTCAAAAATCTTTGTGCGAGATATAAACCTAATTTTAATATAGGTTTATAGCAGATTCATCTCGGAAAATCAAGTATGCGTACTAATAAATTCTTGCGAAACAATAGGAGTTAAACGATTCTCAGTCAGCAAAAGTTTATCTACCATACGGTAGCCTATGTTTTGGGTAAATCTTTTGGTAATCTCTCCTATTTTACTCGTATTTGCTAGCTCTAATTTGCTGTTTAACCTTTGTCAGTTAACACAGATCTTGAGCAAAATGTATAGTTTGTTGACAAAGAGCTTGTAACTTCTGTGTCTTTCAATTACTATTATTGCATTAAACTACTGTAAACCAATCGACAATAAGTATTTTTAATGCTGCTGCAATTAGCATAGTCACGTACAGAAGACATCTTTTGTAGATGTCTTCTGGTCTTTACTATAGGATTTCTATCTGATTTTTGAAATCTAGATCAGTAGAGTTGAGGTGCTAACTCTACAATTAATCTCTTAGTCTAGATGGTGTTTTCCATAATCAAACTGGATTCCTATATCAGAAATTAGGTGTTGAACTTAGTCTCAACAGATAACCTTTGTGTATAAGTCTTGAGTCCAAATTCTCCACACCCAAAAAGGCATGAAATATGAGCTTCAACAGCCAAGTTATCGATAAACTAGCTTCTCAAGATTTGCCATACGTAGAGGCCAACCTCAATTACCTAGTCCCGATGGCGCAAAAACCTGTCAACTATACCTATGAACCACCATCAGGTATTCCCCGTTCCAATACAGCCTATGAGATCCGCAAATCCCGAATCTACAATGCTCGTTCTAGAAGAGAGGATATTCTACTGGATCGAGAAGGATTTGCTTTTACCGAACATAATACCAATGTCCGCGACTTTTATAACGAAGACGAAATACGTCAAGTTTACTACCCAGAAACAGAGCAATTATTAAAAGAGGTCACAGGCGCAACTAAAGTCGTAATCTTCGATCACACCCTACGGAATGCCGATATCAGCAAGCCAGGTGAAAATAAAATTAGAGAACCTGGTAAGCGCGTACATAATGACTTTACCGCTAAATCTGGTTATACAAGAGCGCGCTGGGAGTTAGAAAAAAGAGGCTTAGATAATGATGAGATTGAAGCCCTCTTACAGAAAAGATTTGCCATTATCAATGTTTGGCGGGGAATTGCAGATACAATTCTAGAATCGCCATTGGCATTGACTGATGCACGTACTATCGAACCACAAGAACTAGTAGCTGGTGATTTAGTATATCCAGATCGCACCGGTGAAACCTACGCTGTCACATATAACCCAGAACATAAATGGTATTACTTCCCCGAAATGCGGCGGAACGAAGTCATATTTATTAAATGTTTTGATTCTGCAGAAAACGGGCCTGCACGTTTTTCCGCCCACTCAGCCTTTGACGATCCAACCAGCCCCCCAAATGCGCCAGCAAGACAAAGTATTGAGTTGCGAACATTCGTCTTTTATCCTGCGTAAATGCCTAAGCTGTTACGCATTTAAATTGTATATTTTGCACTAAGGTTGTCAAAAGTCAAGAGTCAAGAGTCAAAGTTAGCCTTTGACTCTTGACTCTGAACAAGCTTAACGCGAATATATTTAATCGAGGCTGGTATGAATTCTTTAACTCTGCAATTACGAATTATTTGCACTGATTAATTGCATTAGTAAAAGTCCCATCCCATAGAGGCGCAACATTCACCTTAGATGGAATTACACCAGTTTTTGCAAAGGTATCTGCTACCCTTTGTTGAGAAGCGATCGCTTCCTTGGATACGGGACGAATTTGAGAACGGCGTTGTTGCAAACCCTCTCTAGCATCATCTAGAACCAGTTTGAGATCTACACCGATTGCTTGTGCGTAAGCTTGAGACCAAGTTTCTAAATTCTTGCTGTTGGCTTCTCGCCAATTTTGAGCTTTTTTGAGCCGACAAAGAAAGTCGCCAATTGCAGCTTTTTGATTTTGATCCGCGATCGCCTTCGGAGATGCATAAATCAAAAAGTTACCACTAAGAATATTTTTAGCTGACTTTAATTCTCTAGCACCATCTTTCTTTGCTTGTTGAATAGCATAACCATAAGTAGCCCAAGCATCTAAATCACCTCGTCTAAAAGCTGATAATCCATCAGGAATAGTCAAAGCAACAGGATTAATATCTTTGAATGAAAGCCCCACTTCTTCTAACATTTTAATGAGGAAATAATGGGCTGTAGTCGCTCGTACATAACCGACTTTTTTACCTTTAAGGTCAGCAACAGTTCTAGCTTTGGAATTTTTGGGTACGAGTAATGTTTGACCCACAGTCGGCCCTCTATTAGAAGCAATTACCTTGACTGCAGCATTAGATTGAATGCCAAAAATTGGCGGTATCTCACTTCCAGAACCCACATCAATGGCATTAGCATTGATAGCTTGTACTATCAAATTTCCTGCGGTGAATTCTTTAAACTCAACTTTATACAGAAAGTTATCTTGTTTAGCTAACTTTAATAGTAAATCCCAGCCACCTTTATATTTAGCAACACGCAAAGTCACATTTGATAGGTTTTGTTTTTGTTGAGCCACAGCAATATCTTGAATATTGCTTGCAGTCAACCCCACAATAGACAAGCTCAAAACTGAGCTAAAAGCACATATAGCCGGAATGGTTTTAAATGAAACTTCCTGAGTTTGTTTTTTAGGTTTCAGTAAATCAAGCCAATTAGCGATAAGTTTCAATGCGAGGAATTTCATAAATGACTCTATAGCTCCTAATTCATGTTTGGCAAAAATGTGCTTCATAACGACCACAAAGAAATATAATTTCCTTGTAATATCGAAAAAATAATACTAATTTGAAAAAAGAATGCCACAGATAGTAGGGGTAAGACATTGCCCTCTAGAATATATTGATGTGTCGCAAACATTATTTGAATTGGTATAACTATTTATGCTGATTGATTGCATTAGTAATAACTCCATATTCTATCCAGCTATCAGCAGGATGGAATGATATTAGTTATTAGTTGTGGCACTAGTTTGATATTTATTAAACAGAAACTACTGTAACACCGTAGAATTTTGTGTGTTAAATTAATATCGCATAAAAATCTATCTAAAGCAATAGATAATGAATTGACTTCTAATTTCTAAAATCTCACCGAATTAGCATAAAATTTATCAGAGTTACTGCTGATATTTAATGCACATTTTCTAGTGGGGATTGTGAGATGGCTGAAGTATTACAACTACCAGAAGCAGAAGACAGAGAAAGCATATATATTGCCTTACTACCGCAAATTAAAAATTTAATTGCAGATGAAAAAGACTTAATCGCAAACTTAGCTAACATTACTGCTGTGTTGCATCAAGCATTTAACTTTTTCTGGGTAGGATTTTACAGGCGTGTTAATGATGAGTTAGTACTTGGCCCATTTCAGGGAACTTTAGCCTGTACTCGCATACATCTTTCTCAGGGTGTTTGTGGTGCAAGTGCTTCTCAAAAACAAACAATTATTGTCCCTGATGTTGATTTGTTTCCTGGGCATATTGCTTGTAGTTCTGCTTCTCGTTCAGAGATTGTAGTACCTCTTGAATACGCCGGAGAAGTGCAACTAGTACTTGATATTGATAGTGACAAAATAGATGATTTTTCTACCATAGATGCTTTTTATCTTGAGCAAATTATACAATTAATTAAACAAAGACATTTTGATAATTTCAAACATAACTACCAGGAACAGAAGTGGCTGTAATTCAAACTGCATTTTCATTAGAAAACAAAATTGCTCTAGTGACTGGCGGGAATCGTGGGCTAGGGCTAGAAATCGTCAACGGGCTAGCTAATGCTGGGGCGTTTGTGCTGGTGAATGCACGCAATCAAGAAACACTAGATGCGGTAGTGGCTGCGGTTACTGCATTGGGTGGAAAAGCCGCACCCTTGCAGTTAGATATTACTGACGAAACCGCAGTTGACAAAGCATTCATCGAGATTCAAGATAAATACGGGCGGTTAGATATCCTCGTCAACAATGTGGGAATGCGCGATCGCCGAAAGTTATTTGAATTTGAACTCAATGCAGTGCGCCAGCTAGTTGAAACTAATCTGATTGCGCCTTTTAATTTGAGCCGCAAAGCTGCACGACTGATGATAGAACAAAAAGAAGGCAGAATTATCAATATTACTTCCATCGCTGGGCCGCTTGCAGATGCAGGTGACGCAGTTTATACAACAGCTAAGGGAGGGCTGGAAGCTTTAACTAGAACGCTAGCTGCTGAATTGGGCGGCTATGGCATTACTGTTAATGCGGTAGCACCAGGCTGTTTTGCTACAGAAACCAACGCAGATTTAGCCGCCGATCCAGAAATCGCTGATTGGCTGAAAAAACGTACTTCTCTTGGACGTTGGGGAGATCCCAAAGAAATCGCTGGTGCTGTGGTTTTTCTGGCTTCTAACGCCGCATCTTATGTGACAGGTCAGATTTTAGCTGTTGATGGTGGATACTTGAGCCATTTGTAAGCAATAACTTAAATCTGCGATCGCTCTTTTCCTGGTGATGATAAGAGGAAGAAAATAGCTAGAGAATAGTTTCTTCCTCAGTTTCCTCTACGGACGATTTCCCGATGGATACTGATGCCCTAAGATAGGATGGGGTGTGTAAGGTTCTTCTAAGAATTTGAGTTCGTCTTGAGAAAGCTCTAAATCTACAGCCTCTGCAGCTTCTTTGAGATGTTCTATTTTACTAGCGCCAATGATGGGAGATGTCACACCTGGTTGATTTAATAGCCAAGCTAAAGCAATTTGTGTCGGTTTAACGCCTCGTTTTCCAGCTAATTCAACGACGCGATCGACTACTTTAAAATCAGAATCTTGATAGTAGAGATTGTGAGCAAATTCGTCAGTTTTTGCGCGTAGAGTTTCGCCATATTCTGATTTACTGCGATTTCCGGCTAAAAATCCCCGCGCTAAGGGACTCCAAGGAATAATACCAAGTCCTTGATCGAGGGCTAAGGGTATTACTTCTCGTTCTTCTTCTCGATAGACTAGGTTGTAGTGATTTTGAATCGAGACAAAACGAGTCCAGCCGTGAATATCTGCTGTATACAGGGCTTTTGACAATTGCCATGCAAAAACGCTAGAAATTCCTAAATAACGGACTTTACCAGCTTTGACAATATCATGCAGCGCTTCTAAAGTTTCCTCAATGGGTGTTTCATAATCCCAACGGTGAATTTGGTACAAGTCTACATAATCTGTTTGTAGTCGCCGCAAAGAAGCATCGATACTGTCAAAAATATGTTTGCGAGATAGTCCTTTATCATTCGGCCCGTCGCCAACTTTACCATGTACTTTGGTAGCAATTACAATTTGATCTCGTTGAGCAAAGTCTTTTAAGGCGCGCCCAACAATTTCTTCACTCGCGCCCAAGGAATAGACATCGGCGGTATCAAAGAAGTTAATTCCCAAATCCAAAGCCAGTTTGATAAATGGGCGACTTTCTTCTTCTTCTAATACCCATTCGCGTAATTTCCGAGAGCCATAAGTCATCGTACCCAGGGTAATACGCGATACTTTTAGTCCAGTTTTGCCAAGATTTACATATTTGGTCATACTGTCTGCTCTACTTTTTGTTGAAATGCTGAATAAAGTTGTGTGTGATATTGCTATAGCCTTTTAACCATGATTTCCCTAAAGAATTGCAGGGCTATAAGCATGACTTTGCAAAAGCTAGTATATATACTACTGTAAATCAATCGATTTATCGGAGTTAGTAGCTACAAGATTAAGAATTGCATATAAATGAGAAATAGGGAACAGTCAATCATGAAATGCTTGAGAGAAGCGGCTTTTGGCAAACTATCCTAAAGATGTAGAGCGATCGCACTCCGCATCGAATCGAAACAGAACCTCAGGAGCATAGTAAAAACTGTCTCTACTGTGCAAATTTAAAGATAAATTCCATAGCATAATCCGGTTAGGCTATAGAATTAGCGTATATTAAAATTAATCTAGCTATAATAAACTAAATATAAGTTTTTATTAGTGTTAAATAAAATACATATCACAGTAGAGACTAAAACTTTAATATATCGGTCTAACCATAAAACACAAGATTAGCTACAGAGAACGAATGTATCTCATTATTCTGCATAAATATTTAATAATATATGTTCTCTAAATATAAAAATAAGACTTTAGTTGATTAAAATTAGCTATGCTAATATTTAGATAATCTAATATTAATCAGATAATATTAGTTTTTCTCATTTTAGTGAGTTACATCTCCTTGTGTTGAGGGGCTAGAGGTGATGATGTACCTCATGCATATCTTGCTGAAAATACAGGATGCATCAGAGTAGTTACTGTTTTTATTGCAAATGCTATTGCGTTAGTCCTGTTTTGTAGCTTTTCAGCAATTAATTCCCATAAACTTTGTCTTTCACTATCTAGAAAGATAAGTAGATACTAGAAAGCAAAATTCCTAAGTAATGAAAATAGGAGATAGGAAGAAAATAATACTCCTAATTTCTCACTATTAGCTATTTTGTAATCATCTTCAACACTAGGAGAAGCATGAAAAATACTCAAGTAGTCATTAACGAAACACTTAGCGAAACAGTTTGCAAAGCTAACCAGAAAAAACTTCATGCTAAGAAAAAACTCACTTGCAACAAACCACCACAACCAGGTTCAACCCAAGGAAATTGCCCTTTTGATGGTGCAATGGTTTCTGTAGGCGCTATTACTGATGCTGTTCATTTAGTACATGGTGCTGTTTCTTGTACTCACAATCCTTGGGCAAATCATGGTAGCCTTTCATCAGGCTCGCAGTTATATCAAACTGCTTTTACTACTGACTTTAGTGAGGGTAATATCGTTTTTGGTGGAGAAAAGAAACTCTATAAAGCGATTTTACATGTTGCTCAATGCTATCATCCTGCTGCTATTTTCGTTTATGCAACTTGCTTGTCTGCTTTGATTGGTGATGATATTGAAAGCATCTGTCAACTAGCTAAACAACAAATTAATATTCCCGTTATCTATGTCAATGCACCGGGATTTATTGGGAGTAAAAATTTAGGTAATCGCATCGGTAATGAAGTTTTATTAAATGCTGTCATTGGCACAGCCGAACCTGAATTTACTACACCATTTGATATTAATATTGTTGGTGACTATAACGTTGCAGGTGAAACTTGGAATATCCTACCCTTATTTCAAAAAATGGGGATTCGGGTTCTTGCTAAAATTACAGGCGATGCGCGTTATCAAGAAGTTTGTTATGCTCATCGTGCAAAATTAAATGTAGTGCTTTGCTCAAATGTAGCCATCCAAATGGCACAAACTATGGCAGAACGTTATGGAACTCCTTATATTGAAGAATCTTTTTATGGTGCGGCTAACTTAAACAATTGCTTGCGGAATATTGCAACACAATTAAGTATCTCTTTGGGAGATAATATTGTTGCTCATGAATTGCAAGAACGTACAGAAAAGTTAATTGCTCAAGAAAATGCTGCTCTCGATATTGCTTTAGCTCCTTACCTTGCTGATTTAAAAGGAAAGCGCATTCTGCTTTCTACAGGTGGTGTCAAAAGTTGGTCGTTGATATTAGCTGCCCAAGACTTAGGAATGGAAGTTATAGCAGCTACAGATGGCAAAACCACAGAAGAGGAGAAAGCTAAAATTAAACAATATCTTGGTACAGATGGAATGCTTTTATCTGATACAACTCCCCCAGAAATATTAAAGGTGTTAAACCAAACCAAAGCCGATATTTTAATTACTGGGGCTGGCAATAAATATACAGCACTCAAAACGCGAATTCCGTTTTTAGATATTAACCATGAACGTCATCATGCTTATGCTGGTTACGCAGGTTTGGTAGTATTAGCACGCGAACTACATGAAGCCTTGTATAGTCCTATATGGCAGCAAATTACTAAACCTGCTCCTTGGGATGACAAAATTAGCTATCAGCTATAGGCACAAGTTTATCCTGTAAAGTTCGGTGTCATGAATCATCTACCGCTAACCTAACGGTTTAGCGGTAGATTCTTGGTATTTGTGTCAGATATTCCCCACATTAATAGCTTTACTGTATTATTTGTGAGCCTCCTACGGGCGCGATTAACGCTCCCGCAAAATATAGAAGAAACACAGACTTTTGAATATTTAAAAGCCAATAAATATTACACTGAATTAGTACCGTGACAGCAAAAACCGTCTTATCAATGGAGCAGTATTCGCCCGAATGTGAGCCTGGTTCTGGGTGATTTTGGCAAAGATATCGGCGAAGTAACTGTGATTTGAAACTTAAAATGGCAGTTATTGCCACTTTATGGTTCACAAACTAGGTAGCCAATATATGGGTTCAAAGCACAGTTAATTTCTTTGCCTTTGGGGATTAGGGATATGGGGGCGAACTATGCCACTTGCGTAACTATTTTTTAACTGCAAGGGCGCAGTGGCTCCCCTATGTAAGAGCCACTTACTGTCTAACTAACAGAAGCGACTTGTTTATCTGTCAATCCAACGTTTCACAGTTGCCAATTGTGTAGAGAACCATAACGCACCTAAAATGCTTATACTACCACAGACAATTAAGGCATGAGTCGCACCAAATTTGTCAGCTAAAGTTCCCGCTAGCAAATTTCCAAAGGGGATTGTACCCACTGTTGCTAAAGCATAAAAACTCATAACTCTTCCACGCTTATCCTCAGCAACTAGGGTTTGAATAATCATATTGCTACTCGTAATTTGTAGGATGCTAAAGCAGCCTGTAAACACAAGTATGATGATGGAAAGCTCGACTTGACGCGATAGTGAAAAAGATATCAGACTTAAACCGATCGCAACTTGAGATACTACAATTACACGTTCTAAACCTCCAATTCCTCGCCGCATACTTAAATACACACAAGCTAACAACGAGCCAATGGGTGCTGAGGTGCTGAGGTGTGCCATTGTAGTTGCATCTCCATTTAAAACCTTAGCCGCAAAGACAGGCATAAGTGCAATATGAGACATCCCCACTAAACCATTTAACGTCAGCATGAGTAATATGACTTTAATGGCATAGAATTGGCAGACATATTCAAATCCCTCCCATAATTTCAGCAACGTATCTCTAATACCGCTCAGGGCTTCCATCGGTCTAACTGGTAGCCGCATTGCTAGTATGGTGAGGATAGCAGGGATATAGCTGAGGGTATCGTAGAGAAAACAGTATTCTACCCCCAAAGTAGCTATCAAAATCCCGCCCATAGCAGGCCCCAATACTAAAGAAGAACTTAACATGACTGAATTTAGTGCGATCGCATTACTCCAATGGGCGCGATCGTCTACGGTTTCAGTGACGATTGTATGACGCACAGGCATATCTAAGCCCTTCAGCAAACCATTGAGAACACTCAGTACCAATAGGCTAGGAAAAGTAATCCATTTAGTAAAAGTCAGAATTGTTAACGCCAAGGAAACGCTAATTCCCAATATCTGCACCAACATTAACAAGTCACGACGACTCCAGCGATCAGATAATATCCCCGAAAAGGGAATCAGTACTACAGTAGGTAAAAATTGAACAAACCCTGCAACCCCTAACAACCAAGCAGATTTAGTCAAATCATATACCAGCCAAGGAATAGTTAACTGCTGGGTCATAAATGTCCCAGACATTGATAGTAACTGTCCTCCAAAAAATAGGCGAAAATTACGCCAGCGTAAGGCAGGTAAATAATGGTACGTGATGTTACTAATGCTTTCCCCGAATTGTCTATGCCAAATTTTCATGAGGAAAATTTCATTATGGTCTACTAATAATTAGATTAACTAATGATAGTAAAATAATCCCTATTTGCTTGTCTGTCAGCCCTAACACCTTTGGCTACTGGATATTGGTAGAGAAAAATATAGACCAGAGTTTATATGCAAATATAGAAAATTCCTATTTAGTGACTGCATACTACGATAAATCTATCGGAATAGTGTATGATAATTTCAGTTATGCTCCCAGGATAGGAAAGTTGCTAGTAAATATTGGGTATCGGCAACATTTCTCAGGAAATAGGCGAGTGTGAACACCTCCTGACAGATAAAACTCTGGAGAATCTTCATGGGCTATAAACATATAGAAGTTAAACAAGTGGCTGGTTACATCGGTGCAGAAATTGGTGGTGTAGACCTTTCCCGCTCTCTTTCTGACGAGCAAGTACAAGAAATTCGCAAAGCATTATTAAAGTGGAAAGTCTTATTCTTTCGTAACCAAAACATCGATCATGCTGCTCAGGTCGAGTTCACATCTCGTTTTGGCGAAGTGACTTTCGCTCATCCCTTGGGAGAACCAGAACCAGTTCCCGGATTTCCTCAACTCAAACCTGTAGACCGTAAGCTTTATGAACGCCAGTATGGTTTCCGCACTGGTGGCCCTTGGCACACAGATGTCACAGCAGCTATTAACCCACCAGCCGCGTCAGTTTTACGCGCAGTGAATGTTCCTAGTTTTGGTGGTGACACCCAATGGAGTAACCTTGTTGCCGCTTATGAAGGACTATCCGAACCACTACGCGCCCTTGCAGATACATTAAAAGCGGAACATCGCTTCAATGGGAGGGGATATGAAACCCGCGACAACAAATTTAATGAGCGCATTGCGGTTAATCCCCTAGTTTCCATTCACCCAGTGGTCAGAGTTCATCCTGAGACTGGTGAACGTGCTTTGTTTGTTAACCCTGGCTTTGTCTCCCGAATTGTGAATGTGTCTCCAGATGAGAGCAAGTATTTACTAGAGTTGTTCTTTAAGCAAGTCACTAAACCTGCCTATACTACCCGCTTCCGTTGGAACAGTGGTGATATAGCTTTCTGGGATAACCGCGCCACGGTGCATTTAGCTCCGCAAGATTTGGATCATTTGGATGTGGAACGTCTGCTTTATCGCACCACCATAACAGGTGATGTTCCTGTAGGTGTTGATGGTTCTCGTTCCGAAGTGGTTCATGGTGAAGCCTTCAGCGCTGAATTACCAAGTGTATTCAAGCAAAAAGCTGAGTCTCAGGCAGCACAACCAGCGCTTTCATCAAACTAAGTTTGGAGTCATGGGTGCTGAGTAAATTTAAAAATACTCAGTACTGATGAACGCAGATATTAACCCTTGTAGCTGTACAAGGGTAGCTTTGCATAACCTAAATCTCTGGATAATAAATCATGACACTCACAGCTAGCAGAATTGAGATTACACCTACAAACGCGGCTCTTGGCGCGGTAATTACTGGAATTGATGTTAGTAGTGCTGTAGAGCCAGAAGTAATTTTACAACTGAAACAAGCATGGCGCGATCGCCACATCCTCATCTTTAAAAACCAGACATTAAATGACCAGCAGTTGTTAGAGTTTGCCAACTTCTTTGGCGATATTCTCCAACAACCTGCTTACATCCGCAAAGGGGAGACAGAAGAATATCTACCGCCTCTAGTTCTGACTCTCGCAAATGCTGCTCCTGAAGAAAGTTCAGTTAATATCCGACCGAACTATCGAGAACTTTTACCCCATATCGATCACTACTGGCTACCTGTACCCTCTAGCGGCTCTTTCCTCTATGCAGTAGAAGTACCTAAAAATGGCCCCGATACCTATTGGGTAAATTTGGCTCAAGCCTACGAAGAGTTAGACGATGCTACCAAACAGCAAATTGCTAGCTTGCAAATTCGTTACTTCAATTTCTATGGGAGTAGGGATCGGGATGAATATGGTAACCCAAAATACGCAGCAGGTCGCGCTCCTGAAGCTGGCGAACGAGTAGCAATTCATCCTCTAGTTCGCACCCATCCAGATACAGGTAAAAAGATTCTCTTCTTTAACGCAGCTAGCGATGTAGACATCGTAGATTATGACCACGTAGAAGGCGCAAAACTAGTTGCAAAATTGCAAGAGCATATCAAACAACCCCGATTTGCTTATCGTCACCAATGGAGCAAGGGCGACCTGCTGTATTGGGATAACCAAGCAACTGCTCACTATCGCCCTGAATTTGAGGCCAATGCTACCCGTATTCTCAAACGAGTCAGCCTCCGGGGTAGCCGTCCTTTCTAAAGGTTGAGCAATCTAAAAATAGAGAGCGAAATGCGATCGTTGACTGTTAACTGTTAACAGTCAACGGTCAACATTCAACACCACGGAATTAAAAACCATGATTAAACCTTATGTCCGGAAACGATTAATTTCCCGGCGAGATTTGCTTTACGTCTTGTATGGGTTTAGCTCTTTCGCTACATTGGTAGGCTGTGGGGCAAATGCTGGTAGTGGTGACAAGACAACGACAAGTAATAATAACAATGCTATTGGCAGTAATAGCAGTAATAACAAGCCTAAACTTATTCGTCTTGGTTTCACATCATTTGGCGATTTGACAAGAGAAAAAGGTGTCATCGAAAAGCGTTTAGCTCCTTTGAGAATTGGTGTTAGCTGGACAAAATTTATCTCCGGGCCGCCTCTATTAGAAGCTTTAAGTGTGGGTAGTATTGATGGCGGACAAGTCGGAGAAACACCGCCTATTTTTGCCCAAGCTGCTGGTAACAATTTGGTTTACTTGGTGAATATCCCAGCTGGTACGGGAGAAAGTTCTGGAATTATTGTGCTGAAGGATTCTCCTATTAAAACATTGGCGGATCTCAAGGGTAAAAAGGTTGCTTATGCTAGAGGAACTGCACTCACCTATTTTTTGGCGAAAGCTTTGGAAGAAGTAGGGTTAAAGTTTAACGATATTCAAGGTGTGAATTTGACTATTGCTGATGGACGAGCCGCATTTTTGAATAAAACTGTTGATGCTTATGTAGCCAATGACCCTACACTGATCAAGTTTCAAAAAGAGGGAACAATTCGAGTTCTGCGGGATGCTCAAGGAATTAAAACACCAGGCTCTTTTTATCTAGCTGCGAGGGATTTTGCTAGCAATAATCTTGACATCTTTAAAGCAATTCTCGAAGAGTATTATCAAGTTGGAGAATGGGCAAATCAAAATAGACGCGCTGCAGCTGAAATCCTGGCTCCTAACTTAAATATTGATGTGGAAATGATGGAAACAATGCTGTCTCGGCGTAAGTACGATATGCAACCCATTAATGACCAAGTACTGCGAGATCAACAGCAGGTAGCTGATTTGTTGTACCAGTTACAAATTGTGCCAAAACAAGTTGATGTTAAGCAAGCAACTCTCACCTCTGGGCAGTATGCAGCTATCATCCCGGAGAGTATCAAAAATAAAGCTTGATGAGTGCGATCGCACTTGTTTGCTTAAAACTGAATCGGGATACTTGAGAACATAGGAGACAGAGGAAAAAGCGGGATAACTCATACCATATAGCTGATATGTTCTTTTACTGACAGCTATTGCTTTTTTTCACTGAATATGGGATTTTTATGTTAATAAAATACGGTTTAGCGACCAGATTATCGTAGTTTAAATCTGACAGCCAGTCAGAAACAAGCTATAGTATTTGGTTGCTTGTTAGCGGTAAATTTGACCCTTTAGCTCAAACCCCCAGAAAAAATCCAAAATGTGCATGTTCAATAAATTCAGTAAGGGTCAGATTCTTGCTCAGACTTTACTGAGTATTTTGTTGTTAACTGCTTGTTCTTCTCCAAATTCTCAGTCTCCAACCACCTCTACTCCTAACGCATCTACGCCAACAGCAGCTAACGATACTTTAAAGCTTCTGTATTGGCAAGCACCAACTATTTTAAATCCCCATTTAGCTCAAGGTAGCAAAGACTTTGAAGCTAGTCGAATTACTTATGAACCTCTAGCCAGCTTCGATAAAGAGGGTAAATTAGTTCCTTTTCTCGCCGCAGAAATTCCTTCTTTAGAGAATGGTGGGGTAGCAAAAGATGGTAAATCAGTTACTTGGAAACTCAAACAAGGAGTTAAATGGTCTGATGGTAAACCTTTTACATCTGCGGATGTAGTATTTACTTACCAATTTGTGAGTAATTCAGCTGTAGGTGCAACCACTAGTGCTAATTATCAAGCTATAAAAAGCATTGAAGCTGTAGACGACTATACGGTTAAAATTAATTTCCAAGAACCTAACCCAGCTTGGTCATTACCATTTGTTGGTTCTAATGGGCCAATTCTCCCCCGTCATATCTTCGAGAAATATAACGGTAGTAACGCCAGAGAAGCACCAGCTAATTTACTTCCTGTAGCAACTGGCCCCTATAAAGTGGTGGAATTTAAGCCAGGTGATATTGTTATTTATGAAGCTAATTCTTTTTTTCGCGAAGCCAATAAACCTTTTTTTAAAAGAGTAGAGCTCAAAGGTGGTGGCGATGCAGTTTCAGCTGCTAGAGCAGTATTGCAAACTGGAGATGTAGATTTTGCTTGGAATCTCCAAGTAGAAGCCCCAATTCTCAAGCAGTTGGAAGCCACAGGAAAAGGTAGAGTAGATATCAACTTTGGCTCGTTTTTAGAACGGATTGCGATTAATCACACAGATCCTAACAAAGAAACTAAAGACGGCGAACGCTCTAGTATAGAGTTTCCCCATCCTTTTTTTAAAGACTTAAAAGTGCGTCAGGCTTTTAACTATGCTATTGACAGGGACACGATTAATCAACAGTTATACGGTCAAACTGGTCGTGCTGTCACAAATATTTTGGTAGCGCCAGCTATTTATAATTCACCCAATACTAAATATGAATTTGATTTGAAAAAAGCTGCCGCTTTGTTAGATGAAGCTGGATGGAAAGATAGCAACGGTAATGGTACTCGCGATAAAGATGGTGTAGAACTCAAGGTTTTATTTCAAACTTCTGTCAATCCAGTGCGGCAGAAAACTCAGGAAATTGTGAAACAATCGCTAACTTCTATTGGTGTTGGGGTAGAACTCAAAAGTGTAGATTCCAGTATTTTCTTTTCTAGCGATCCTGCTAACCCAGATACTTTGGCTCGCTTTCAGGCTGATTTACAAATGTTTAGTGGTGGTAATAGCAACCCCGATCCGGGTACTTATCTTAAGGCTTGGACTTGTGATGAGATTCCGCAAAAGAAAAATAATTGGTCAAAATCAAATAGTTCGCGTTACTGTAACCCTGAATACGACAAGCTGTGGAAGCAGTCTAATACTGAGTTAAATCCCGAAAAACGGCGACAATTAATTATTCAGATGAATGATTTGTTAATTAAAAACCAAGCTGTAATTCCTCTGATTTCTCGCGCCAATGTGAATGGAGTTAGTAATAGAATTACTGGAGTAGATGTAACTCCTTGGGACGATCGCACTTGGAATATTAAAGATTGGCGTGTGAAATAATATTAATGCAAAATTAATTGTTGATGGTGCGTTGCGCTGTGCGACAACACACCCTACTCTACATTTAATAATTGCGATGAATTTAAGACAATCTCGGATCTAGTGCATCTCGTAAAGCATCACCTATATAGTTAATGCTTAACACCGTGAGAAATATCGCTGTACCTGGGAAAATAACTATGTGGGGCGCATATTCGAGAAAGTTTTGTCCTTCGTTGAGCATTCTTCCCCAAGTTGGGACATCAGGTGGAAAACCTAAACCAAAAAAGCTCAAGGTTGATTCGGTAAGAATCGCAGTACTAACTGAAAGAGTAGCCGCAACTAGTACAGGACTGATGACGTTAGGTAAAATATGAACCCAAATTAACCTTGCTGGGGAAGCACCGAGGGCGCGGGCTGCGGTGACAAATTCTAACTCTCGTACTTTCAAAAAACCTGCTCGTACTAATCTAGCTACAGACATCCAGTTGAGTCCGCCAATTACCAGTACGATCAATACAAATATACCTAGTTCTGGCCCAGCGATCGCCTTCAGCGCATCCCGAAACAAAAATATCACCAGTAATAATAATGGCAGTCGTGGTAAAGCTAAACACAAATCTGTGAAACGCATCAAAATAATATCTAGCCAGCCGCCATAAAATCCAGCCATTGCGCCGATAACTGTACCGAGACTTATGGCTACCAACATCGAAAAAATGCCCACGGCGATTGATATTCTTCCACCATGCAAAACTCTGGCTAAAATATCTTGACCTAAATCATTTGTACCAAATGGATGCGCCCAACTAGGGCCGAGAGTCGATTTAGCAAAGTCAATTTTGTTGAGGGGAGTCTGATAAATAAAAGGGCCAAAAACCACACTTAACACGATGATGAGCAAGACTACCATCCCAAACATAGCTTGACGATTACGGCGAAACTTGCGCCATGCTTCTTGTGTGAGTGTTTCTGGTTGCAAAAGAAAATTGGTGGATGGTGGAGAAATTGAAACCTTGGATGCTGGGGAAGTTTGATTAGGCGATCGCTTCAACATAAATATCTATTTTCCTGCTATTTTGTATACTGGACACGAGGATCTAAAAAACCATAGAGAATATCAGCAATGAGATTAAAAATAACAATCAAAATTGCATAGATAAATGTAATTGCCATGACTACTGGGGTGTCATTCTTATAGATAGAATCAATTAATAAGGCCCCAATACCTGGAACACGAAAAACTTTTTCTGTAACTAAAGCACCTGTAAACACGCTGGGAATATCTAAGGCTACTAATGTCACTACAGGAATTAATGCATTCCGCAAAACATGGCGATTGATTACTAAAAACTTTGGTAATCCTTTAGCATAAGCAGTACGCACATAGTCTTGATGGATATTTTCCAAAATCTCAGAACGAACAAAGCGCATGAGCATCGCTGTCTGCCAAATTCCTAATACAGCAATAGGCATAATTGATTGTTTGATTTGTGCAATAAAACTCTGCCAATCTGTTACCTGTAAAGTACTACTGTAGATAAAAGGAAACCATTTTAACTGGATACTAAAGATAATAATAAAAAGTAAGCCTGTAAAAAATGTTGGTAAAGAAAATCCTATAAAAACTAAAGTTGTCAAAACTGTATCAACAATAGTATTCCGTTTGAGAGCCGAAATTATGCCCAAAGGAATAGCCAGCAATACACCGACAAGATAAGCAGAACCTACTATCCACAAAGTTGTCGGTACGCGTTGGAGAATTAAGCCAATTACTGGACTACGGCTAGTAAAAGAATAGCCCATATCTCCAGTTATAAAAGCGGTAAACCACTTGACATAACGGATATGAATTGGTTGATCTAAACCTAAAGATTTGCGGATATTTTCTCGTACTTCTGCTGTGATGGAAGGATTTGTGGCAAATTCTCCCATTGGATCGCCTGGTGCTAATGCCAGAATTGTAAAAATTACAATGCTGATAGCAATTACAGTTGGGATAGCAATTAGCAATCGTTTGACTAAATATTTACTCATAGGTGTATATGCTAATTTTCATAACTCTAAGAAGAAGCGCTATATCTGTGTTTTAATTAATATTATTGCATCAATGTACGATAAAACTATCGAAAATAAGTATTTTATATTTAGATAATAAAATCCAGAAGACATCTGTAAATGATATCTTCTGGACTTGACGAAGAATTACTATCTAATTGTGAGTGAATTACTTGCTAGTAATTGAAATCTGCGATCGCCTATGGCGGGTGCTTCGCGCGATCGCTTTGACAATTCAAACATCACCAGTCACAACTGCGATCGCAAAGCCGTCGTAGCCTTTGCTACCGACAGTCTGAATTTCCGTCACACTTACACGCGGCTCTATTGCCAGTAACTCATTGAAGCGGCGTATACCCTGTACGCTAGGATTATCACTCCCCTCATCGATCACCGCTCCATTGCGGACAACATTATCGGCAATAATCAAAGTACCGTGACGGGAGAGTTTAAGCGCACAGGTGAAGTAATCGGGATTGCTTGGCTTGTCGGCATCAATAAATATTAGGTCAAATACAAGCCCTTGGGCGGCGATTTCTGGCAATGTATCTAGCGCCTGTCCAAGGCGGATTTCTACAATTTCAGACAAACCAGCCCTGAGAATGTTATTGCGAGCAACTTCGGCGTGCTTTGGGTTAGACTCCAGGGAAATCAGATGACCATCAACAGGAAGCGATCGCCCTAGCTGAACTAGCCTTCCAAGTGATAGCGACAGATTTGTCAGAGACGGCCATTCGTCAGGCAGCAGCAAAAGCGAACCACAAGGGATTACAAAGAATGGCACTAAGAAAAGCTGGAACACTTGTGGTTTAAGCAGTTTGTAATTGCTTGCGTAATTCACGCCGGGGTTTTGTCATCAAGGCGTAAGCTTTTGGG
>NZ_JACJQJ010000106.1 GCF_014696615.1 Nostoc linckia FACHB-104
AACGACAACGGGCGGAATTTGAGCAGCTCGTCGGTGAGTCATCAGCCCAGGAGAAAGAAAAGTTAGAAGCAGCGAAACAAGAAGCATTGAAACAACTATGGTTACAAGGAGAACAAGATGATACAGATGTCCCTTTTTAGCGAACTAACCCCAGCTTTACCTGTTAGTTACTATCCAGAATTCCTTAACCAAGAACAAGCAAGCGTATTATACCAACACTGCCTAAAACTGCAATGGCAACAGAATCAAATCAAAATGGTAGGTAAAACTTTACTTGTGCCTCGCCTAGAGTGCATATATGGTGACGAGGGCTGTGATTACCTGTACTCAAAAAGCGTATTACTCAAACCTCTGGCTTGGACTGAAGTTCTGACCCAGTTGAGGGACAGAATTACTTCACTGACTGGCTACAAATTTAACATAGTTATCGGCAATCAATACAGGAGTGGACAGGATTCCATCGGCTGGCACGCAGATAATGAGCAATCGATGGGGCATAATCCAGCCATCGCATCTGTAAGTTTGGGTGCGGAGCGGAAGTTTCAGATAAAGCCCATCAAAGATAAGCCAACTGATTTCTGGCTGGAACACGGGAGTTTGCTCTTTATGCACCCTGGTTGTCAGTCCACGCACTTACATCAAGTTCCCAAAACCAAGAAATTGGTTAGCACAAGAATTAACTTAACTTTTCGTCCACACGTAGGAGGTAGAAAATGAATAGCTTTACCTCCGCAGTACTTGGACAAATACACACTCCCGTCAATATTCTCTCTGAATTTCTCGCGACTTTTAACCGTCGCCAGAAGTGTAAAGCCGCGATACTGTCTTGGCTGGATGGCAAGCACTACTATGGGCACGAATGGGTCAGAATCACATTTGAGAAGTTGGCTGATATTTTGGGTTACTGCCGGGAAACCATCAGCCGTCATATGAAGGAGTTAGTTTTCGATGACTTAATCAAAGAACAGGCTGCTCAAAAATTTCCCAAGGATACAGCTTGTGAGTATCAATTAAATCGGGAAAAGCTTACGCAATTACTCGATTCTCAACGATGCGAAAAAATTGACACAGATGTGCCAGATATTTCGACAAGATGTGCGAATAATCCGCCAACATTTGAAACTACTTTAAACCTTTTAAAAAACAACAACACTGCTGTTGGGGAAAAAAAGGATGAAGGGGTAAAACAAAGCGAATATGGGCCAGTTTGCCAAGCTCCAAAACCAGAGCAACCCCAGATTACTCACTTTGTTGAT
The DNA here is from genome assembly GCF_014696615.1 of Nostoc linckia FACHB-104. Taxonomy (GTDB): domain Bacteria; phylum Cyanobacteriota; class Cyanobacteriia; order Cyanobacteriales; family Nostocaceae; genus Aulosira; species Aulosira linckia_A. The sequence continues at coordinate 1,257 of NZ_JACJQJ010000106.1, forward strand.
GAACAAGAACTACATAACTCGACGGGCGAGATAGACCCTCATGAGGACGAGTTTTCCGGGATGGAGGTCGAAGTCGATTCAAGTACGGATAAGCCCAGCAAGCACGAAATTGCTGAGATTTGTACCGAGTTGCGGCGGTTGCGGATTAACCCAGAGCCATGTTTAGGGGTGGTGAAGAAATATTGGGCGAATGTCGCCGGGGCGATCGCATATCTCAAAGAAGCACTCCAAACTTGGCAATCAGTCAACTCACCCACTGGCGTGTTTATTACAGCTTGTAAAGAAGGCAAGAAACCTCAAAACACAGCGACGGCAGACGTAATTGCTTGGTATGAATGGGCAAAGAGTAAAAGGATAGTTGCAGCAATGTCTGGCAATGTTGTTTATACACCGGATGGGGAGCCTGTTGATTTGCAACAGATGATGCGACAGTATCCCTGTGAATGCAGTTAGTGGGACGAGAAAATAATGAACACTGAAATAACTATTCACGATGTTAAAACAGAGTGTGAGGGATGGGTTTATCTTCTCGCTCGCGCAAGGCACAAACAGATATAAGATAGGGAGGTCAGTAAATCCAGTAGTCAGGCATCAGACATTAAACAATCAATCGCCTTATCCATTGATCATGCTTGATTGCTTTTGTGCGACCAGGGGCAAACTAGACGGTATAGTTTAGTTAGACTCCAAAAAAGTTCCGAATTTTGTTGAGGAGTCGTAACTTCACTCATGTTCGTTAGAATTTGATGCCCTTTTAGTTCAAAAATTGAGTGCGATCGCATTCTGGTTTGATCATTTCAGCTAAGTTGGACGATTAATCTCATACAAATCACGGGTACGAGTATACCAATTGCCCGACAAACGACCGATCGCATGAAGTTTATTAACATCTATTGTATTTTGGGGTGTCAACAAATCATCACGAATGTGCCACAGCACCGCTTCAGCAATAATTAACCCAGATTGGCTACCTTCGTTACCTACATAAACTATCTGCTTAAGTACACACTCAATATTAATTGGTGATTCTGCTACTCGTGGCGGACGTACCCGTTTTGAGGGAGCAGGAGTTAACCCCGCCTCTTTAAACTCATCTACATCTGGGGGAAAGTCGCCACTGGTAGTATTCATCTGTTCGCCCAGTTCTTCTACTACTATGTTGACTACCAATTCGCCAGACTCTTCCACGTTGACTAAGGTATCTTTTTTAGTACCGCGTCGCAGTCCACTAGAAATTGCTAGAGTCGGTGGATTACCTGTCACACCCATAAAAAAACTAAACGGTGCAACATTTGGTGTACCATCACTGCTAATTGTAGAAACCCATGCGATAGGTCGAGGTACAACCGAACCAATCAGTAATTGATAGGTATTGCGAGGGTCGTTTCCAGAAGGATCAATAATCATTTGATGTGTAGTTTTCCTTACTGCTCTTGCTTTTTTTAGCTATCTATGAGATGTTCTTACTCAAGTCATGAATACTACAGTTTATCAGTAGAATAACCGTATTTTAAAGATTTTTGAGAAGTTGCCAGATCCCTAACTTCTTGAAGAAGCAGGGGATCTAACTGCTTTGGTTGGCATTAAACCAACTTTAGGATGAACAAGTCGAGATGGCATTATTCCTCTAGCCACTACTTTGGATTTTGGTGGGCCGATGGCGCGGACTGTTACCGATGCGGCGATAACTTTGGGGATCATGACTGGAATAGATGTTAATGATCCCCATACCACACCTCCACTTTCAGGAGAAGTATTTAAGTATACATCGCTAGTAACATGATAAAGCTAGGCGATCACTCAAAGTCAAAAGTCAACAGTTAAAACCTTTTCCCCTTTTCCCAATTCTCAATGCCCAATGCCAATTTCCTATGAAACAAATCCATCTAGCAGGTTTCTTACTAGCCTCTCAAGTTGTTCACTCTCACGCTGTTTGGCGACATCCCAGAACAGAGTTAAACTTTCTAGAGCCTGAATATTATCAAAACATCGCCCGTATTCTGGAGCGAGGCAAATTCGATTTAGTTTTCTTTGCAGACTCCTTAACCATGCCCGATACCTATGGCGGGAATTTTTCTGAGAGTCTGAAATATGGCGCTCAAGGGGCGCTAAGACTAGACCCGCTAATACTAGCTACTGCAATGGCAGTTGTTACCAAGCATATTGGTATTGGGGTGACTCGTTCCACAACTTACTATCAACCCTACGACCTAGCACGGGGATTCGCTACCCTCGACCACATTAGTAGAGGACGTGCTGCGTGGAATGTGGTAACTTCGAGCCGGGCTAGCGAAGCAGGAAATTTTGGCTACGACCAGCATTTAGAACATGACCTTCGTTACGATCGCGCTGATGAATTCCTCGAAGTTACCACAAAACTTTGGGGAAGTTGGGAAAAAGACGCATTAATTTTAGATAAAGAAAATGGCATTTTTGCCGACCCTGCAAAGGTGAATTACGTCAACCATGTAGGGCAATGGTTAAAATCACGCGGGCCGTTAACAGTTCCTCGTTCTCCCCAAGGGCGACCAGTGATTATTCAAGCTGGTGCTTCTAATAAAGGTAGAGAATTTGCTGCTAAATGGGCAGAATTAATTTTTGAAATTAGCCCGACTCCCGCAGGCATGAAATCTTATTACCAAGATGTCAAAACTCGTATGGCAAAATATGGACGTGATCCGGATACATGCAAGATTTTGCCTGCGGTAATGCCATTGGTGGGTGAGACAGAAACTATTGCTAAAGAAAAGCAGGCTTTCCACAATGAGTTGGTGCATCCAATGGCAGGTTTATTAACTATGTCGAATCATTTAAATGTGGATTTAGCGCAATATTCGTTAGATGAAGCTGTAGAAAAACTAGAGCCACAAGATTATCAAAAACTATTAGGTGTAGTACAAAGATTGAGTGTGGATGAAACTATAAAACTGAGAGATTTAGGCAAGATTTATGGGAGAAGTTTATCGGTGCCACAAATAGTTGGTAATCCAATTCAAGTTGCTGATAAATTAGCAGATTTATTTTTAGATAATACTGGCGATGGTTTTGTAATTTCGCCTGCTTATCTTCCAGGTGCTTTTGATGAATTTGTTGATTTGGTAATACCAGAATTACAAAAACGTGGTTTGTTCCGTAAGGAATATACAGGTAATACTTTAAAAGATTCTTTGGGTATTGCTTAAGGAAATATCTCACCCAGAGACGCAGAGAAACAGAAGAGTAGGAGAGCAGAATAATTTTTCCCCTTTCCCCCTTCCCCTTTCATTTGGAGATTGTTATGTCAGAACCACGTTATGGTATTTGGCATTACTGTACCCAACCGGGTAAATTGTACGCGCTTGACTGAAACTAAGATGGGATTAGCTTTTCAGCAATCGCTTTTTTCTGAAAAATTGGTGATAAAACTATGGTTATGGTGCTAGTTTTAATCTAGTTTGAACGAAAAATAGTCGTTTCAGACACTTGAAAATTTTTTAGCGTACAAAAAACCTTTTATGGCACGGTGATGCCTATATGTATTCTTGTATGCGTGAGACAAAACCAAAATTAGAAAAATGGATAAAGAGACAAGATAATAGCAATTTTCTAAAATTCAGTAGTCAATATCAGCCATCGAAACCTAGACTATGCAGAACTTTCTGAATTTTGAATTTTGAATTCTTATTACCCTGTTCTCTTTATCCACAGTTCAGCGAGAGTAGCTTGTTGCAGAGATTTAAGGGTTCGGAACCTGCCAATCTTTAATTTCAAAATCTGACTTCAACAATTTCTGATCGGCTAAAAACTGCTTTGTTGAATTCAAAAGTTTTAACCCCTCTGGTGTAAAAGGTTCATTAGGATAAAGATTGAGCGGATAAGATTCCTTCACCACTGCCAATGGTGCATCACCACTAGCTTTAGCTGCAAACTGATAAAATGCTTCGGGATTTGCCTTAATTTCTTGTAACGCTTGCTGGCGAGTTTGATTCCACTTTTGTGGTAAATCTGGGTGTTGAGCAAGAAACTCTTCGGTAACAATACTCACACCTGTTCCGACCAATCCTTCATGATCTTTGGCTTGATCGATTGAGGGGAATCCTTGAGAAATTACTGTAGGCCCGGTTCCCATCGCAAACGGATAAGCGGCTATATCTCCTCTTTCTAGTGCGGCTTTGGCATCAGCAGAGGGAATTTGCACCACTTTCACATTCTTGGCTATGCCTTCTTTTTCTAGTAAACCAAGTAAATACCGATGAGGATAAGTACCTTTAGCTACTCCTACTTTCTCCCCCTTGAGTTGTGATACTGAACGGGGGCCATTTTTCTTGGTGACTAGCCAAGCATTCTGACCCACCCGCGTCTGATTGATTAATCGGGTTTTCAGACCCGCAGATCTACCAACTAAAGCGGGAGTATCGCCATACAAACCCATATCTAATTGACCACTAGACAAAGCTTCATTAAGTGCTGGGCCACCATTAAAAGGAATGAATTTCACTTCTGTTACACCCAAGCTTTTGAGCGCTGGAGTTAATGTCCCTTTTTCAATCGCCCAGCCTTCAGGCCCTATAGGTAGTTTACTTTCAGTGCTGATGAAACCGACTCTGAGAACTAGGTTTTTTGCTGCTGGCGAACTTGTATCAGTTGCTGTAGAAGCGTCGGTTTTTGGCTTGGAAGCACAACTTGTCAGGCTGAGTAACAGAACAACAGATGTAACTGAAGCTAAAAGGCGATCGCAAAAATTGCGCTCAAGTACATGGGAACTCATAGATTGAGATACTGTAACAGTTGATTTTTAAGGACTATTGCTGACCTTTTCTGCCTTCTCTGTAGAAGCTTGCGTTCCCCAAGGTAAAATTCTGCCTTGAGTGTCGGTAGCAAGATTGCTATTGTTCAGCATAGCTGGGTAATAGTAAGCAGATTTCTCGTTTTTAGCGGCGGGTATTCGTCCTTTTCCCCAACCTACTTTTTGTCGATAGCTACCAAGTAACCCAGCTGCAACCAAAGTCTCTTCATCCACAGGTACTGATTCCTCAGCGTTGGGATCGACATATAATGCGTCTGCTGGACAGTAGAGTTCACACATATAGCAGGTTTGACAGTCGCTTTGGCGGGCAATTCTCGGCGCACCACCAGGAACAATATCAAACACATTAGTAGGACAGGCACTCACACAAAGATTACATTGGATGCAACGAGATTCACTGACTAGTTCAATCACAGCGCTACTAACTCCCTGTTGATTAGTTCCTGCTCAGGCTTTACCCAGACTGTATCTAAGCCACCAGTAATCAGGCGATATTGTTGTTTGGGATCTTCCTGAAGATAATCTTGGTGCTTATGCATACCGCGAGTTTCTTTTCTTGCTAAGGCTGAAGTATACATCCAACGAGCTGTGGCTACCATTGCGGCGGCTTCTCGCGCTTGTAATGTTTGGGTTTCTGTTGGGGCAGCACTATCACGAACTTCTCGCCACGCACTATGCAAGCGTTCCAAAGAATCGTTCAAACCACGTTCAGTCCGGAAGAGATTGCGATCGTAGGGTATGACTTCTGCTTGCACAGTACGAATCACTTCTTGAGGTTCAAATGTTTGAGCGTTGTTTGATACTCCAGCCTGTCCAAGGGAATGCACTTGTCTTTGATGTGCTGTGGTTCCTAATTGCTTTGCATATTCTGCTGCTGCTTCCCCTGCCCAATAGCCAGAAGACATTGCCCAAGCAGCATTGTAGCTACCACCACCTGTAAAGCCACCACAAATTAATTCTCTGGTTGCCGCATCTCCGGCTGCATAAAGTCCTGGTACAGAGGTAGCACAAGAATTATCTATGATCCGAATCCCCCCAGTACCTCTAACTGTTCCTTCTAGGCGGAGGGTAACTGGGAAACGTTGGCTAAAGGGATCGATACCACTGCGATCGAAGGGTAAGAAGAAATTATGCTGAATGGTTCGCATCCAGGCTCGTACTTCCTCTGGGGTTTCGTGTAGGCTACAGTACACAGGCTGAGTTAGTAATGTCTTGGCAATTATCGAGCGTCCTCTTTGGGAACCAGCACCCTCAATCACTGTGCCGTCTTCGTAGGTGAAGGTTGCCCAACGATAGAAAGCGCCTTTTGTAACAGAGGCAAAGGCAGGAGTTAGAGCATAGGCGTTAGAAAATTCCATCCCTGAGAGTTGCGCCCCGGCTTCTGCTGCCATTAAATAACCGTCTCCAGTCAAGACGTTACAGCCCAGGGCTTTACTCAAGAAAGCACAACCACCGGTTGCAATCACCACGGCTCCAGCTCGTACTTGCCAGCTTCCACCAGCTTGGCGGCGAATTCCCCGCGCCCCAGCCACCGCGCCTTCGCTATCTACAAGCAATTCCAAAGCAGGACTATGATCGAGAATTTGCACCCCTGCTTTCTTGATTTGCTTACGCATCAAGCGCATATACTCTGCACCTTGTTGGAGCGATCGATAATAGGGTTGTCCTTGTTGATCGGATGGAAAAGGATAACCCCAATTTCCTAACTGATGGAGATTATCCTGACTCCGATCCAAAACTCGCCGCATCCAAGAACGCTCTGATAAAAATCCTCCTAGCGCTTCTCGGCTAGCCATTGCAGTTTCCCGTTGCTCTGGGTTTTGCACATACCAAACACTTGTACCACCCGCCGCAGTTGCTCCACTGGAACCACAGTAGCCTTTATCTACCAACACAACTCTAGCGCCATTAACAGCTGCATTGTGAGCAGCCCAAGCACCAGCCGGGCCACCACCAATCACTAAAACATCGGCTTCTAAATCTAGATCATTGGTAGATACCGCAAGAGACGCTAATTGATTTGCGCTCACGAGCTTCACCCCTTTATTTGCAACATTAACTTTCCACCAGCAACCAAACCACAGACATGACTCACAACAGCCTTCTGTGCATTATCATGACGAGAATGTGAATAATTTCGCTGTGCAGTATTTGCTCCAGCAATTAAAATACTGTTTGTTGACCAAGTTAACGGTGTTTAATTTAGGAGTATTACATGCCTATATGTAAAATTCAAGTCCTTAGACGATAAAATATCTGCTTGTATAAATTTTTGTAAATCTAATATTTAGTTTTACTAAATAGATTACGCGCGATCGCAGGTGCTGGATTTGAGGTGATTTTCAGCTTACTACCTGTGTGGTTCCCGATTCCGAACTCAGGTTACTGACACTGGATATTGCCCTATGACTGATCTCTTCATCTTGTAGTGGTAAATCATAATTATCATAGAGAACTTTCAGGTGTCGGCTAAACTGTTCTTCTAAAAAATAGCTACTTGAAAATTCACTTGCAAAAGAAACCTGATGAAAATGATAATCTAAATTTAGCAGGTTGTAGACAAGCCTCAAGAAATAATCATCTATCCAGAAATCTACATCAAACAAAGAAATGCCATATTTTCCTTCCAACCTGCGATTTAAAGTTTTTAACAACCAAGACCATTGAGGTTTGAGGGTCGGATCGATGCGGTTACCAAATACAGGATTAAAAAACTGATTGACTTGACTTTTTCTCACATCAATCACTTTAGTTAATAAATCTGTTGCCTGAATTGGGGATGAATTAAACCAATAGTTAGCAACTAGTAAATCATGTAAATAAGCTACAACAATTTTAGGGTTTTCTTTAATAAACTGCGAACGACAAACAATTCCTCTAATTGATGGAATTCTTAAACTATCTGTTTGAGATTGAGGTAGCTTTCTGACAAAAGCATATCCTTCTAAAATTGACGCAAAAGTGTGACAACACACGTAGGCATCTATAGTTTTGTTAGCAAGACTCCTACTAGCTCTTTGTGGATCTTCATTTACTAATTTGCAATCTTTACTGACATCCATATTATAGAGGTCAAACAGAGTAATGATGAACCGATGAGCATTGGAACCAAATAACGTAGAAATACGCTTTCCTTTAAGTTCCTGGACAGTATTTATGGCAGAATCTTTATGGAGAACAATGTTCACATCCTGACCCAAAAGATTATACGAAGCAATCCCAATCAATTTAGAACCAAAACTTAAATCATCAAAAAATTGACTCCCATTATTCAAGAGAGAAATATCATCTAAAATACAAATATCTAGTTCTCCCCTTTTCATTTGATGGTTCATTTCTTCTCCAGAAGAAAAGGGCAGAATTTGTAACTCGAAATCTCGATTAATTTCAATATTTTTGAAAATAGGCTGTTCAATTAATGAGGATGACCTCTGTAAATCAGAAATATACTTAGTTCTAGGGCAAGATTTTAATTACAACCTAACTAAGTTATTTTGCTGTGTGTATTCGGAAATAACTAGTTTGTGGAAGCGAATAGTATCTTCCAACATGGATTCAAATTTAAGTATGATTAAATCAACGCCAACAGCTTCGTATTCTTTGAGACGTTGAATAATAGTATAGCGATCGCCTACCAGTTGAGCAGATAAACCAAGATTAGCTTCAATGGTTTGACTGATATCTAGTTTGTTATGGGCAACTACGTTAGGATCGATTTGCTCTTGAAAATATTTAATCTGCTGCTGATCCGCAGAACGATAAATCGCGGCTAGTCTAGCTTCAGCTTCGGCTCTATGTTCACGAACGATCGCAAACGCACTCATAGCTACTTTAATCTGACGACCGTAGCGATCGCTCGCCAATGTTTTCACCTTCTGCACCAATGCGGCTGTTTTTTCTGGTTCATCAGCATTGATAAATAAATAATCTCCGTGACGGGCTGCTAAATTAATGGCTCTATCAGATTCGCCAGCAATGAAAATTGGTGGTGTTGGTGTTGGTTTATCAGTGATAATACCATTTTTAATAGTGTAATATTTGCCAACATAATTAAAGTCATCGACTGTCCACAGCCCCTTGATGACCTCAATATACTCTTCTAATCGAGCGTATCTCTCACTATGGGGTAGCCAAACATCTCCATAACTTTCTACTTCTAACTTCCACCATCCAGCAATCCCACTCAGGGCAAATCTGCTGTTACTTAATTGATTTTGAATGTTTGCACTCACATTGGCAACCACCGCAGGTAGTTTAAAACCAGGTTGTACAGCTGCAACAATCTTGATGTTCTTGGTATTCAAACTGGCTAAAGCTGCTGTAATCCATGCGTCAGCGACATTATAGTCAGGCCCATGAACTGCATTCAAGTAATGTTCAGGAATGTAATAGAAGTCATAACCTAACTCATCTGCCTGAACTGCCAACTTTACCAAATCTTGTGTAGATACGTTAGCCTCATGATTCACAACCCGCAACCATCCACCACAGACAGGCGACCAAATTCCAAACTGAAGTGGCATAAATATTTCTCCTATGCTTTTTCTCCAAGGCATTAATTAAACTACGGTATTTTTATCTTTCCACCGTAGTTTAGTAGTTCACACTACCATATTTATTTCTGCTGTGTATAGTTGCAGATGAGAGATGCAAAGCATTCACTTATCACGATCTGGAATAGTAGTAATTCTTTGTTGATTCCTGTATTTTGGGCTTTGCTGACATAATCAGGATGATAACCAGCAAATATAAAAGAATAATTAAATATTCAGCAAAAGTAGGCAGTATTCCATTTTGGAATACAGAAATAGAATTTAAGTATATGCAGTCACGACATCGGAAAAATTGTCGTGATAGAGTCTGATCCATGAAAATACGGTAGCTCAATCGGGTTATGATATATTGCCAATATCAGAGTCTGAGATTGTCTACTGGTAAACTCAGAGGATTTTGTAACCGCTATCAAGCTTTAGATTTTTTGGATCAAGTTTTAAGTGATTTGTTAGTGATGACAAATTCGGACTTGTTGCATCACAAGCAAACTTCCACAAATAACCAAGCTGTCTCATTCTCAAACACACAATTATGGTAGATATTAAGTTCGCATACTGGATTCCCAATGTCAGTGGTGGGTTAGTAGTTAGTAAAATTCCCCAACGGACGAACTGGACTTACGACTATAATGCTCAACTGGCTCAAACAGCTGAAGAGGTTGGGTTTGAATATGCTTTAGCCCAAGCTAGATTTATCGCCAGCTATGGGGCTGAGTACCAGCTAGAAGCATTTACAACCGTATCAGCCCTCGCTCCAGTCACCAAAAAATTGAAGTTGATTGCGGCGGTTCATCCTGGATTATGGCATCCCGGAGTAGTTGCCAAAATCGGAGCCAGTATTGATTTTCTCTCTAACGGACGATTCGCTTTGAATATAGTTAGCGGCTGGTTCAAAGATGAATTCACTATCTATGGCGAACATTGGTTAGACCATGACGAACGCTATCGTCGTTCCGAAGAATTTATCCGCGTCCTCAAAGGCTTATGGACTGAGGATGAGTTTCACTTTAAAGGCGACTTTTACAGGATTAACGGTGGTTGGGTCAAACCTAGACCAGTCAATCAGAATCCCCATCCAGAGATTTTCCAAGGTGGTAACTCCAAAGCAGCTCGACGGATGGCTGGCCGCGTCTCTGATTGGTATTTCATGAATGGTAATACCCTAGAAGGTGTGAAAGAGCAGATTGCCGAAGTGTCGGAATTAGCTCGTCGAGAAGGACGCACAATTAAGTTTGGGTTAAATTCCTTTATCATCGTCCGAGATACAGAAGCAGAAGCCCATGAAGTATTGCGCGAGATTATTGCTCAAGCTGATGTGGAAGCAGTGAAAGGATTTGGCGAAGCCGTCAAACAAGCGGGTGCTGCAACTCGTGAACGTGAGGGAATGTGGGCAAATTCCAATTTTGAAGATTTAGTACAGTACAACGATGGCTTCAAATCAGGTTTGATTGGTACTGCTGAACAAGTAGCAGAGAAGATTCGCCAATTCCATGAAGCGGGAGTTGATCTCATTCTCGGTGGCTTCTTACACTACACAGATGATTTACCAGCATTTGGTAAGAACGTAATCCCCATTGTGCGCGAACTGAAAACTAATCGTCGGACTGCTGATGATTTGGCTGTGGTGTAAATTCACAGTCACATATCTTGTAGGAGTGGGTTTTGTAGAGCCAAGCTGTTGAGATCACAGCTAAACCCGCTTCTACAGCAACAGGCAAATGCTACGCAGATATCAACATTTCATGAATCGATTTTTACGTAACCAAAATCGATTCGCCCAACTCAAATCATCTTCATAATTGCATAAATTTGGTAGCAAATTAAATTTGGGATAACTCAGTGTACCTCTGCGTTTAAAAAAGCTACAAAGGCAATTTCATTCTCTCATTAGTCAGAGAAACAAATAACAGGAGAGAAAGTAATGCTAGGGATTACCCTGACCGCAAGTGCATCCCTTGGTCAGACAGAAGGTATCATCACATTAATTGCGATGGGGTTGACAATGCTAATTGTCTCCTACTACGCCAAATGGAAACTTGTGAGAAACACCCATGATTTTGTGATTGCAGGTCGCAAATTGGGATTAGGCTTTGGGATTGCCGGCTTGCTTTCAGTGTGGACATGGGTAATTGGTATTTTATTGCCAATTGGTGTCACGTATAAATACGGTTTATCAGGATTGTGGTGGTTTACTGTACCCAATGGTTTATCAGTCGTCGCTGTCATTCCATTCGCCAAAAAGCTCAGAAGACTGATGCCTCATGGCTATACCATTAGTGAATTTGTATCTGTGCGTTATGGCGGTGCTAAATTAGCGCGGATTGTCGTAGTTGCAGGTATCCTTTTTGGGGCTGTGCAAATTGTGACAGTGAATTTAAAAGGTGCTTCTTTGATGGTGGCAACGATTTTTGGCATGAATGAGGGAGTTGTCGCCGCGATCGCATCTACTGTGATTCTGGGCTATATCATGCTAGGTGGGCTATGGGCATCTATGTCAACTTCTACACTGATGTGCTTACTAATTATGGTTCCGTCCGTCTTAGTTACAGCAGCAGTAGTTAGTCAAGTTGGTGGTTTACAAGCCATTTGGCAGGCGGTAGAAAGTAATGGCAATGGGTTACTTTCCGTCACTCGGCCTGATGCGTTCCAGAGTTTTGGTTTAACCTTCTGCTTGGCATTGATTACAGCAACCATCGCCGGACAAGAATTTTGGCAAGTCGCCTGGGGTATTAGAGAAAAAGAACTAGGTAAGACTTTTTTCTGGGGAGGTGCGCTTTACTATCCAGTTGCTCTGTGTTTAGGTGTAATCGGGCTAGTGGGAATTGCCCTAAAAGTAGATTTGGCAAAAGATTTGGGAGGAGATCCCGCAGCCTTGGGGCCTTTTCTCGTCTCACATTTAGGATTACCAAGTTGGGTAATTTATCTGTTTGTGATTATCGTCCTTTCTGCCTGCTACTCAACCTGTGATGGCACACTGGCGGCTGTGAGTTCCGTTTCGGCTGTAGACGTAATTAAGCCATTATTTCCCAATATATCCGAGCGATCGCTTTTTGCTTGGACGCGGATATCTATGGTCATCGCGGCCTTGATTTCCATATCAGTTGTACTATCTGGCATCGATTTAGTAACCTTAGTTTTGGGAACCTCCGTGATTCGAGCCGCCGTGCTTGTACCACTAATACTCTCAATTATTTGGACAAAGATGAATGCAACTGCATTTACAGCAGGCACAATTAGCGGTTTAATTGCCGGAGTCATCACCCTCCTGACTCTAGGAGAAGAGATTAGCACATATACCGTAGTTGTTGTCAGTGCAGTAGTTCCAATTATCATTGCTGCCACAAATTCCGAACGTTTTGATTACAGCAAGCTCAAAGAGGCTAATGATTTATCTGTAGTCTCTGAATCCAATGCTAGATAATCTAGTTGCACTTTTGGTGAGAGTTAACATCATGAACAACATACTGAGATTGGGTAGCATTACTAAACGCATTGGGTTTTTCATCCTGGGTACTGTTTTAACAGTTATATATACACAACTTTTTCATCCTCAAAGTTCCGCTAGTGTTGGTAGCCCTGCCACCAATAATCCATATTCCCTAGAAACAATTATTACCGCAATTATTAGTGCCATCATCACTATCTTTTATCTCAGAGCAATGTATCTTGTTCTGACTTATGCCTCTAAAACCTATGGGCTTGATGATCAAGACCTAGACGAAGACGATGATAACGAATCAAATGCAAACAAGACATTGGGGTTTGGAGCATTTTTCTTAGTTGTTATTTCTGCTTTGATTATTGCTTCCTATGGGTTCGGCTGGGGATTCTTGTATCTTGGGCCAATTATTTGCTTACTCGGCCCAATAGTTCCAATTGTGGCAATGGAACTTGATATCAAACGGTACAAAAAAATTCTGGCATCCAAAGCAACGCGACAAGCAATTCGAGGACAAGCAAGTCAGTATCTCAAGGAGTTGTAAGTATTTTGAAGGATGGCCATCTTGCCCATCTCAAGCCAGTAATGGACAAGATGTCCATCCTTCAAGATGGGATTTGCTGATTAACTTAGCACTGGTAATTATCAATTACTCAATCAAAAACAGGGTAATACATCATGACATCACTAATTAATACAGAACAGAAGGCATATATTATTCGTGATGACAAAGAGGCGATCGCGATCGCCCACGAATTAGCGGCGGAGTTTGCCAAGGGTGACTCAGAACGCGATCAAACTCGGCGTTTACCTGCCGAAGAAGTGCAGAAGTTCTCGCAAAGCGGATTGTGGGGAATTACAGTCCCGAAAGAATATGGCGGTGCTTTTGTCTCAAACGTCACTCTAGGAGAAGTAATTAAAATCATCTCCGAAGCCGATTCTAGCCTCGGTCAAATTCCCCAAAACCACCTCTACATGGTGGAAGCAGTCAGGTTGGATGGTACAGATGAGCAGAAGAAGTTCTTCTTTGATTTAGTTCTACAAGGCAAACGCTTTGGTAACGCCTTCTCAGAAATTGGCACAAAGTCTGTCACCGATGTGCAAACCAAATTAACACCAGATGGTTCTGACTTTGTACTCAACGGACGCAAATACTACTCGGCTGGCGCATTACTAGCACACTGGGTTCCTGTGATTGCCAGCAACCCCGATGGTAAAACAGTAGTGGCATTTGTCGAGAGAGATGCTGAAGGACTAACTCTACTTGATGACTGGACAAGCTTTGGACAGCGCACCACAGCTAGCGGTACTACCATTATTGAAAATGTCAAAGTCAAGGCAGAACACGTCATACCGCACTACTTAGCCTTTGAGAGAGCAACACCAATGGGTGCGATCGCTCAAATCATCCAAGCCGCCGTAGACGTGGGAATTGCCAAAGCCGCAGTCCGTGACACCATTCACTTTGTCCGTAAATATACGCGCCCTTGGGTTGACAGCAATTTAGAAAAAGGCTACGAAGACCCCCTGACACTATATGAATTTGGTAACGTGCAGATTCAAGTCCACGCTGCTGAAGCTTTGCTGCGTCGTGCAGGCGAATTTCTTGACATCGCTAACGAGTCAGGTTTAGAAGAACCCAAGGTAGTTGAAGCCTCAATTGCAGTTGCAGAAGTCAAAGCCTTAGCCACCGAAGCCGCAATCCTAGCTACCAACAAGTTATTTGAACTAGCAGGTACTAAATCCACATTAGAAGAATTCAACTACAATCGCCACTGGCGAAATGCCCGCGCTCACACACTCCACGATCCTGTCCGTTGGAAATACTACGCTGTTGGTAACTACTTCCTGAATGGTGTTTATCCCCCGCGCCATCCTTGGCTGTAATGGCCTAATTGTCTATTGGGGTGAAGCATTCATAGGGAATTTTTACAGAATGTTTTGCCCCTAATCAACCAATATGATTCAAGTTGATCCTATGAGCGTTGCAAACCCAATCCAGAGGCGGAGTATTTGGAAAAGACAGCCATTTAAGGGGCTGCTTTTTATTGTTGTAATTGCTGTCATTAGCTATATTTTTGAACTCATCTTTGGTCAAATTATTCAGCTAAATGTAGGCACAAAATTGACTTATATCACTATATGCTTCGTCTGGTGGTGGCATCTCGGTTTTTCCCTCAATGGCTATCCAGGTTCCCGCTTTTCTTCTACCAGATTTGGACGAGGAACAGTGAATTTAGTAGTGCTGTTAGCACTAGTTTACATAACTGGAGAAGCTTGGAAGTTCATCTCTGCAAAATCAATTCTCACTGATACACCTGTTGGCTTGTGGGGACAAACAGCAATTATTGCTGCAGCCGCTAGTTTGTTCTTCTTTGACAACACAATTGTCACCACTGACGAAGTACGCAACTGGCATCCAGTGAGCGGCTTTCTCAATATCTTTTTTGCCGTCTTCTTTATTGCCCCCGCCCTCACTTTTTTGCCACAAATGTGGGGTCTTCAACCTTTTTACATCCCTTGGTATTGGTATCCTTGCTCGACAGTATTCGGGAGTTTCTTTGAACGTTGGCCTTTAAACAAATTGGAACTAGGAATGCCACGTTTGGGGTTACTCCATACAGGTATTATTTTGTTACTCACTCTGATTACAGAATTGTTCCTCAAACAGCTAGGGCTGGATTTGTTTACGACAACCACAGGCCCAACCTTTGCAGCTATTTGGACAACTGTTGGTTTAGGATTTGTTTGGCAATTCAATATGTGGCCTTTTACAAAACTATCACAGCCAATAAAAGGCATAGTTGCATCTGTTGTGAGTTTAGTAGTTTCCGTATTGCTGTACCTAGTGACAGTATCTCTAGTAGGTCAAGACAATATTATCCAAGGGCTTTACTGGTGGTTCAATATCCTTTGGGTTCAAGTATTCTTAATGGCTCCGGGACTATACGACGGAATTAGCCTTTGGCAAGATGTACAGCCACTAGTTGAAGAACAACAAACCCTGAGCTTGAATCGTAATTCGTAATTAAAAATTAACTACGAATTACTTGAATCAGCAACGCCAAAACTTGTAACGTTGCTGAGATTATCTAAAAGGTGAAAGTTGTTCTCAGAGTGCCAATTACAGCATCCTGATTATCATTGTTTTGAGCCGGAGCCGTAATCCAAATTACGCCAGGGGTGATGGCAATGTTATCTGTGAGCTGATACTTGTAAAAACCTTCAATATGTAAGGATAAATCGTTTGCAGGTGCTGGATTCCCACCCCGATAAGGCTCTGCACCCACAACAATACCACCAAGGTTCCCTTGCTTACCTAAATCTGGGAATGCCAAGCCCAGAGCATAGTACCAAATATCTGCACTACCACTACCTGCTAGATTTTTGGCGTTAGTGTAGCCAAAGAAGCCATTGACTGTAAATCGAGGACTAAATTTATAAAAAGCTTCTACCCCGTAGGAGTTGGTAATCATTCTCTCAAATGGCCTATTAGCTTGTTCTGTTCCGACAAGTGTAAAACCACTACCCAGATCAAATATTGCTCCTCGATTTTGATAAGCATTTACATAGGTCAAACCAATACCAGAGTTCTTGTTGGGGTTCCATGCTATTTGTCCAAAGGCACTATATTGACCATTAAAAAAACCGCTGTCTGGCTGAGGACTTGCATGAGATCCTGCTAAGTAACCCAAGCTTAATACCAATTGGTCATTGAGTTTGTAATTGATTCCTCCACCAGCGCCACCACCAATTCTATAGATAGGACTAGAAGAGGCAAATTCTGTTAAAGCACGACCACCACCTGTGGCACTATCGAGATAGGGACTGAGAGTAGGAACAAAATCAAAAAATACTCCGTTTACTGCTCCTATATAGGCCTCGATTTTGTCTCCAATTGGGAAATAGTAAGAGAGCCAATCGAGAGCAGTATTGTTGTTTCCTGGAGAGAGATTAAAGGTTTGCAGTCCTTCTGCTGTGCCGTTTGGTAGCCTTAAGGTAGTGGCATTTCCAGAAGTTAAACGGACATTGAGAGTGTCTCTACCAGTAAAACTACTTTTGAAAACGAGGCGGACTCTATCTTGAAAAACTGTATTGCTACCATTAACTGAGCCACTGAAGGCATTTGTAACGGCAAAGATGGCTTCTCCTACTAGCTTTGTTGTTGTCGAAAACTGATTGGCTTCTAGTTCCGCAGTCCGACCTTCTAAACTATCAACGCGACCCCGTAGAGTTGCTAATTCAGTAGTAAATTCTGCTTGCAGTCTTTGTATGGTAGTTAAGTCTTCTTTGGTAACTAAGTCAGATGTAGCTGTGGCAATTAGCTCGTTAATCCGAGATAAACAAGCATTTAAGCCTGCTGCAAATTCATAGCGAGTGATGGCGCGGTTTCCCTGATAAGTACCATTCGGATAGCCTGCAATACATCCATAACGCTCAACTAAAGACTGGAGTGCGCCAAAAGCCCAATCAGTTGGCTGTACATCAGAAAACTGCGATACAGATGTTACCTGAGACATATTATTTGTCTGTTCAAAGCTTTCATCATTGTTGATTGCAGGAATTTGAGGCGTTTGTGCGATGGTTATTTCCGAGCTATTAGTCCCAGTCACAGTCACTAAATTTCTATCTTCAGCATAAGCTGATGTGCTGGTTAGTAAAGTAGTCCCCAAAATCATCGATTCCATAAAGAAATGATGAAATGAACGCTTGGACATTTCTCTTGCTCCTTA
Organism: Nostoc linckia FACHB-104; assembly: GCF_014696615.1. Lineage (GTDB taxonomy): Bacteria > Cyanobacteriota > Cyanobacteriia > Cyanobacteriales > Nostocaceae > Aulosira > Aulosira linckia_A. The sequence continues at coordinate 18,768 of NZ_JACJQJ010000106.1, forward strand.
TATTACTGTTTGTCAAAACTTAGTGTAAATAATCAGCATTTCCCTAATTTACCAAGGCGAAAGTTTATACCTAGACAGGGTAAATCTTGACTTTATTTAACACTCAAAAATTTTCATTAATATCGCCAAACTTCTAGATATACCAGTATCTTTCCAGCAGTTAAATATGTTTAGCGAATTTAATTTAATAATATTGCACACATGGTCTACAAAAACAAGTAAATAAAAAAATATTCTCAAAGGTTCGATTTTTACTTTTATCCGAATAGAATACTTTTCATGCATTAGTAATAAACTGAAATTTTGAAATAAATGTTTTTATTTGATCTTGATTTATTGGCTTGAATATGTAATGATAAATTCGTACCATCTTTCGCTCAAAGCAATAAATGAGTTGTTATTTCTGTAGAAAATTAAGATAGCGATGACAGCAACTCCAATGAGCGCAGCCAAAATCATTAAAATTCTCTGCAATGACTTCATGTGATGGGTTGTGTTCTAAGTTATACAGGCAGCCACTATTTTAACTGCAACTCAAAAAGCCAATGATACTCTTGGGGATGCGATCGCTCTACCTGTTAAATCCTGGCTGTCCCTACAGTGTTGCAGCATCAACACACTTGCCAATACCGCTAAATAGAGAGCTAACCCAAGTTCGTAGTTCATTTTTTGGCTTTATACGCACGAAAGCTATAACTTGTTTACAATTTCTTTAAAAAAATTGGTAACAATTTCCTAATTAATGCTCTTGTGGTTTTTGACGATCAACATACAAGCTGGACTAAACACTCAATACTATTTTCGACAGTTTACTAGAACATGGATTTCATCAACCAAGCACAAAAGTTAGCATCTCAGGTTAGAGATAAAGTTCAGGAAGTGGCAAATAATACAGTCAACGGTCTAGATGAAGTGGTTGATGGCATTAAGAATACTACTGTAGAGATTACCACTTCAAGCATTAATGCAGTCGCTGATTTGCAAGGATTATCAACTACAGCAGCACAGCAAGGTCTTCAAACTGTACAAAATGTTAGTAAAGCATTTGAAGCAGCTGCTATTGGGGCTACTACCTCTAGTCTAGTGATAGCTGATGCTCTGCAAAACTTACCTTCGACAGCCACAGAATTAGCAGCAGAAATGCCCAAGATTGCCAATAGGTTGAGGTATCGTGCTGGTTTAAGAGTTGGCGACTCTCCGCGATCAGACTCCGATGTCATCAAGCTTTTTGAGAAAATCCCTGGTACATCCAAGCTAGGAGCTAACGAACGGACTATTCGTCAATTTCTCAGCGATAAACATGGTAGTCATATCATTCCACGCTCGCAGGGTGGCTCAAATGGAGCTGACAACATTCTTTGGGAAGTAGGCATTGATAATATCCGTCGTGGCGCGGAAGTTATGACTGTTGGGGAGCAGTTCTATATCCGGGTTTATAATGCTGTAGATTCTATTATCACCAATTCTGGAACAATTGCTAGACTTGGCATTACTGCAACAGGAACCGCCATTCTCACCCAAGTTATAGTGACAGCGATTTCATATTCTTTGGATCTTTACCGAGGCGACATCACTGTTGAAGAGTATAAAACTTTAATTTTAGAAACGGCAAAAGCAGCAGGTATTGCTACACCAATTGTTTTTCTGGTGTTGGTAGCTGTGTTGGCTCTATTTCCAGAATTTACGGTTATATTGTCAGCACCAGTGGTAATTGCAGGTTTCAATGCCTTATTTGGTATGAGTATTGCTGTACCGATCATTCAATCGTTGGTTCGCCATACCCAAGCTGGTGGTTTTGGCAATGAAGCTGCTGAAGCTTACAAAGGTTTGTTTGGTGATTCTGGTGATTCTGCACTTGCTTGACTGACAAAAATACTTTGTTGTGAGGTAATAAAACAAAGAAGTTTTATGCTTTGATTAATTGCTGGGAGTCCAAATAAACTCTCCGGTTTTATTAATATAGCCAGCCTAAACCTCTTCCCTTTGTTCCTCGATGGGTATACCATCTTCCACCGCAGCATGAACGAAAATTGCCGATTCGGTTTCATGATAATAGGGTAGATGACTAATCCATTCTAAAAATTCGTCATAGCTGTCGCTAAATTGTAATTTGACAATTTCCTGGGAGTAGGAAAGAGTTTGCCTGAGATGTTTGCGTTCGTGATTACCCATCAATACAATAGTGTTGGGGCGATTTTTCAGAAAATCATACACCTTGACTGAATCAGCACCGCGATCGACAATATCCCCCAAGGAGACTAAAAAATCTTCTTCTGTAATTTCTGCTTTGGCTAATAGTTGAAGCAGTTCTGTATAGCAACCATGAATATCGCCAACTACAATTGTTCGCATAACTCAAGTTCAATCGAATAAATTTAGTGTAGCATTAACATGCTACTTATTGTAATACTTGGTGAAAAGTTGCGGAGGTATGAAAAGCCAGCAGATGATTCGTTGCGGGCTCCGCAGGAGCATCGCAGAGCAACTTGTAATTGCTCTATTTACATTCTCGCAATTTCGCAGACGGGGATTTGCTCGCAAATTACTCGCGTTAAGATTGTCGTGGAATGCAAGATTGCAAGATAGACCGTTTGTAATGTTTAACAGAATATTGCAGAAATTATGATGAAAATGAATAATACTGAAAATAAAATTTCTAAAACAAAATTATTTCTATTAGATTTATCAAATAATACAGAGGCTAATCATGAATTAAATTATTTACTTAAAAACTTTTGTGGTACAGTTATCAAAAGTTTATCTGATATCAACATGAATTTACAGATAAACAAATTATTTGCTTGCGGTGATATTAGTAGTTTAAGTAATACTTGCTTAAATATATACATTATAAAAGAATTGTCTTTTAACTATGAAATGCTAAATAACCCAAGTTTAAAAATGATTAAGATTGGTCAGGTACCTATCATTATAAGTCAAGCTGGCGTTTATTATAGACAATTATTTAATGATGACACAGATTACTTCAATATGATAAAAACTGAACATACTTTTCAAGAATTAACAGAATCTAATAAGCCTGGAATCGCCTTGAGAAAAGGTATATATCTTACGGAAGTAACTAAAGAAATAAATAGTGAATATGTAGAAAAAGAAAGACTTTACTTCAGACTATTAAGATGTTCTAGTAATTTTACTGGACCCACTGATAACTTTCGCGCTACAGATTACAAAATAATGAATGCAATAAACCATGCAGCAGAAGATGTCTTTGAGCGAAAAATAAAACTAAATCACGTACTAGCTCAGGTTTACGAAAATAAAAGCAGAGATGAATTAACTCTTAAAAAAAGTAAAGCAAAAATAAAAGCACACTCTGACAAAACTAAAGATATGCCAAAAGAAGCATTGATTGCGTTTTGTACATTTTACGATCGAGAGGGTTTTCAACATCTAAAACCTTCAATTAAAGATAGATACGATTGGTGCAACAAAAATATAAGCGGATTAGCAGCACTGCATTTTAAATTAAAATCAACAATTATAGATACAAATCTAGAAAAAGAATTTACAGTTGTCTTATATCCAAATTCTGTATTTATCATTCCATTGTCTACTAATAGATATTATACTCATGAAGTAAAACCTTCTATTTTGAATAGTGACAAAATACCTACTAGACTAGGTTATGTGGCTCGTTGTTCAAATGTAGAAGCGGTGTATTTTAATAATCAAACTTATATTATAGAAAATAAAGATTTAATTAAATTAGAAGCAATAACAGAATCTAAACAACAAGATTTGAAAGAAACTTACTATGAAGAAAACTGTACTGAAAAAATGGTAGATTATGGAAAAGTTGATTTCAGTATGAATCTAGGAGATTATCAAAGACCTATATACTAATAAAATAAATAAAATCTATGAAGACAAAAGATTTTTATGTTTTTAGACTGGACATTGATGACAATATATTTGAGCTACTAACTAATTTAATTGAACTTGAAGATATTAACAAAGGAAGAAAAGGTGGTGTATTAGTTAAAAGTGAAGAGCGGGGAATTCCAATTGTTAGAAAAACCACTAATTACAAAAACCCAGCATCTCATTTTACTCAAATACATAATACCATCATAGAAAAATTAAATAAACAAATTCAACAAGAGACAAAAATAAAGCCCTTTGAGTTTAATAATGCATTAATTGAAGTCTATGATAGAGAATATTATAAGATGGGTTATCACTCTGATTTGGATATGGACTTAGAGGATGATTCATTCATTGCTCTTTTTTCTTGTTATGAAAATGCATCGAACTTATCAACCAATGCTTTAAGAAAATTAAAAATAAAGAGTAAGGCTACTTCAGAGGAATTTGAAATAAGCTTACCAAACAACTCTTTAATATTATTCTCATTAAAAACCAATCGCGAATTTGTACATAAAATTATTTTAGATATTTCCAAAAATGAGATTACAAAGTTTGGCACAAATCGATGGTTAGGGCTTACCTATCAAAAATCAAAGACATTTATAAAATTCAAAAATGGATTGCCATTTTTAACTAATGGTAACTTACTAAGAGTGGCAAATGATGAAGAAAGAGAGGCTTTTTATAAGTTAAAAAAGCAAGAGAATGAAGTTGTCAATTTTAATTATCCAGAAATAAATTATACATTAAGTATAGGTGATACTTTAGAACCAATACTGGTATAAGGTTCTGGCTAGAATTGCAGAAACCTTATGAGGAGAAAGAAAATATATCTCCACATTACCGTTCTCCGTCAATGGGAACCTACTTGTTTTACTTCTCCGTTCATGGTTAAAGTTTGGACAGTATCAAATGGGTCGTAATGTCCTCTTTCCCAGCCTCCAATTTGGAAAATAAAAGATAGATAAACCCATTCCTTATGAGCATCTTGGATGACAAGGTTATCGCCCTCTTGGGGTGTATAGTCAACATCAAAGCAATTTCTGTAATTGAGATTGAGCAAAACCCATTCGTCCGTTAGTCCTTTGCCTATATCCGCCGCAGGTAACTCGTATAGCCCTTCCATTAGCGGCTCGTCGTCGCTTTTATATCTTTTAAATGTAGATAAATACCATCGATATACCTTGGGAATCATTGGTTGCTCCTGTTTATATCGCCTCGAATTTTTGTTATGCACAATAGGTTTTTCTTTGTCCTTACAAGTGCATAAAATAAATCCTTTGTCAAAGTCGCACATAATTGTAGATACTGAGATTTGAAGTTTTTTACTATGCTCATTGTAATTTTTTTGTATAGTAATTTTGAACCAATTAAAAGCAATACGAGTAAACAGTCGCAATGAAACAATTGATACTTGTATTAGGAATAGGAATTTTACTTATACCTGTAAAAGTAACTTGCGGTTTTCCTGATGCAGCCTGCGCTCAACCACCATTGCCTGGAACCAATAGTCAAGTTAGATATTACTACGAATATGAACCACTGGGTGTAATGCTAGTAGAGTTAGTGATTCAGAAAAACTTGCCGTTTTATTACTCCAGTGGAACTGAGGATGTGTACTGAGTTAAAAATATTATTGGTTAACCCTAAGCCTTGTTTCGGGGTGGTTATTTTGTATTGCTGGGATTGTATTAAGCAATTTCCCTTTTGGAGATGTTACGTGTTGGCGTTAGCTTCACTATACTGCGTAAACGCATAGCGTGTCGCTTGCGACTCAGCCTCTGGGAACGAGAATCGCTTTTGGTAAAAATTTAATCATCAAAATCAATAATCAGTCCAGTGGGTACAATTCTATTGGGATTAATAATTGGACTTTGGGGATAAGTACACCTGTTACCAGGCTAAACTTCCAATTCCTTCATGATTTGCAACCACT
>NZ_JACJQJ010000107.1 GCF_014696615.1 Nostoc linckia FACHB-104
CTTTTTATCGTTGAGATGATTCCCAAGTGTAAATATTTGAAGCACTCATAATTTCTTACTTCTTTAAATAAGTCTTTATACTCTGCACAATATTCATCTATGATGCCAACTGTTGGATGAGGATCTCTTGCTAAATGTTTCAGGATTTGTAATTCTACATCCATTGCCCTGCTTACCTTCCAGAGTTTTTTCTTTTCATCCTTTTATTCAGAATACTCGGAAAGTGACAGAAGAGGGGTATAAATAGCCTCTTAGATTTAGTAATAATGAAAAAGTAGAGTGGATAATGCTCACTCTACTTTATATTTGCAACATTTAAATAGAAGTCCTACTAGCTGTTCAATGGTGTGAAAGTTCCCAATCTTGTAACATTAAAATAGCTTGTTTATAAACAGATATATCTACCTGATTAACTTCTATTTTCTGCCCGATTCCTTGTAAGAGGGTAATTGTTAATTTGCCACCTAAGTGTTCGCGGAACTCGCTCAGTCCTCTAAATAGATAATGGGGATGTTCGGGCTGATGTAATTGCTCTCTCAATGCAGATAGGTACAATGTGAAGCCTAATGTTTCAAGTGTGCCTAAAATCTTTTGCCATTCTGATTGCGATAGTAGACCCGTTAAATAGGAATAGGTGGTATCTAAGGCAATGCCGATCGCCACAGCTTCACCGTGACGTAATTTGTAGTAAGTGATATCTTCCAATTTATGAGCTGCCCAATGCCCAAAATCTAAGGGACGGGATGAACCTTTTTCAAAGGGGTCACCGCTATTGGCAATATGTTCTAAATGCAATTGGGCACAACGATAAATTAGCTGTTCCATAGCTCTCATATCACGAGCAGCTAATTTCTCAGCAGATTTCATAATAAACTCGAAGAAATCTGCATCTTTGATTAATGCTACCTTGACAGCCTCTGCAATCCCCGATCGCCAATCGCGATCGCTCAGACTGGTGAGAAAATCAAAGTCGTTCAATACTGCATAAGGTGGCATGAATGTGCCGAGGAAGTTTTTCTTGCCGTATGCATTAATGCCATTCTTTACCCCTATACCGGAATCGTTTTGCGCTAACACTGTGGTTGGTACTCGTATTAGTCGAATTCCTCGGTGCGCTGTTGCTGCTGCGTATCCTACCATGTCTAATAATGCTCCACCCCCAATGGCTAATACGTAAGAGTGGCGGCATAATCCTGCAGCATCGATCATCTGATGAATTTGTTCTACAAATCTTGGCTCGTTCTTAACTATTTCTCCACCAGGAATGATGATCGGAGCATCACTTAAGTTGATGACATCTGAATAAAAATCGGCATAAACTGATATCTGTTTTAATAGCCCATGCTGATGTTTTAATAGTCCTCCATCTACTATTGCTAGAACTTTTTTTGCTGTTATTTCTCCATCTGCGGCAATCACTTGCGCTAGTAAAGGATTGTCTAATTGAAATAGACCATTGGTAAAGTAAACATCGTAGTTAAAGTTAACACAGACTGATTGCTGAATTGGTTGCAGGCTAGTAGATGGCTTGTGTGTAATGAGCATTTTTAGTTAATTATTTTTTAAGTATTACTTTCCCAAGTTGGGATTTTTTAGTAACTAGGAACTGCTCAGAATCCATCATTAAGAAGGCATTCCAGTACTTAAATACTGAAATGCTTGATAGAAGATAGATTCTCAATAACTAAGTGAGTTTAACTAGCTAAATTTCCTAGTAAATGTGTGCAAAATTCAAATTCTGACTGCAATTTGCTCTAGGCTTTAACCTTTATTGAAAGGTGCGTCTTAAGGAGGATTATTAAATTTCAGAGTAGACTTATTCTATATAATTTACCTTTATAATTCAGCGCTTGATAACCCTATCTTTACATGATCTTATTTAAATCCTCCGGAATTTTATAGATTTAGTAAAGTTGGATATGAATTTTTTTATACATCTCAGTAATTTTCTTATAGTAGTAAAAATATTATTGCGATTATTGCGAGTGACTTAATAAACATCTTTTACTTAGGAAAAGTTTGAAAGTTAGTTTGTTATACAAAAAACTTAAGGAATTGTTGTGCATTAATCATGAGTAGCGTAAACCAGTTGTTACATCATTGGCTAATACAGTCTGTGTCTCAGGAAGCACTGACTTGGTTGGAACAAAAGCAAACACAGATTGCTAACGGTGCGCCTGAGAGGATATTTTATACTTCTTTTAGTGCTGTACCGCGTTATCTCGGTAAAAAGAATTTACAGATCACATCCCAGGACTTAGCAGCAGCTAAGGAATTAGTTCCTGGCTGGTCTCCTGGTAATTGGACTGTGGATCAAGCTGGTCGGACAATATTAGTCCTAGCTTTACCCCACGATCGCACTGAGGATTATCAGCGATCGCTCGATAAAGTTTTCAGTGTTGCGGATATGGGAGAGTTGATTGCGCTGTATCAAAGTCTACCTTTACTACCGCACCCAGAGTTACATCGCCAACGTGCGGCTGAAGGGATTCGCAGTAACATGACTAATGTATTTCAAGCGATCGCACTCAACAACCCCTATCCAGCAAATTATTTAGACAATATTGCTTGGAATCAAATGGTGCTGAAGGCTTTATTTGTGGGTAGTCCTTTACATCAAATTTGGGGTATAGACCAACGTGCCAATCCTGAATTAGCAAGGATGTTGGTAAACTATGCCCATGAACGTTGGGCTGCTAAACGTCCAGTATCGCCAGAATTGTGGCGACCAGTAGGAAGATTTGCCGATAATGCAATCATTGCAGATTTAGCTAAAGTCTTGGCAGAGGGCAGTATTGTTGAAAAACAAGCAGCAGCATTAGCTTGTTCAGAATCTCCTTTACCAGAAGCGCAAGCACTACTATCTCTTTATCCAAACTTGCAGTCAGCCATTGCAGAAGGCGAACTGACCTGGAGTAATTTTAGCCGCGATCGCGTGGCAGTCTGCAAATAAAAAGCTTCCCCCTAAAAAATATGGACACAGGGGTAGAGACGCGATGAATCGCGTCTCTCTTACGCCAGGTCTCAGCCCAGCGATTAATACTGCGTTATTCATTTTGAATTAGGAATTTTGAATTATTTATGATGTTTATCGATCCTCACATTCATATGTGTTCCCGTACTACCTATGATTACCTCATCATGCGGGAACATGGTATTGTCGCAGTGATTGAGCCATCTTTCTGGTTAGGACAACTCCGCACAACTGCTGGTTCTTTTAAAGATTACTTTAGTAGCTTGGTTGGTTGGGAACGCTTTCGCGCCAGTCAATTTGGTATCCAACATTACTGCACCATCGGCCTCAACCCTAAAGAAGCTAACAACGAAGCCTTAGCAGCAGAAGTGATGGAATTGCTACCACTGTTTGCTTGTAAAGAAGGTGTTGTGGCGATTGGGGAAATTGGCTATGACGATATGACAGAAGCAGAAGATAAATACTTTTGTGAACAATTAGCGCTAGCTAAAGAACTCGATATGCTGGTAATGATTCATACCCCTCATCGTAATAAAAAAGCAGGGGCTAGCCGCAGCATGGATCGTTGCATTGAATATGGACTAGATCCATCACAAGTAATTATCGATCACAACAACGAAGAAACCGTTGAAGAAGTTTTAAACCGAGGTTTTTGGGCAGCTTTTACAATTTACCCGAAAACCAAGATGGGTAACGCTAGGATGGCAGATATTGTTCGTCAATATGGAAGCGATCGCATCATTGTAGATAGCAGCGCTGATTGGGGTGTGAGTGACCCCTTAGCAGTCCCGAAAACGGCACAATTAATGTTAGACACAGGGATACCGGAAAAACACGTACAAGCTGTTTGCTACGAAAATGCCCTAGCAGCTTACGGACAAACAGGTCAAATGAAAGCTTCAGACTGGCTAGATGCGCCATCTGCTGACCAGCGTCAGATGTTTAACGGTAACTCAGTATTACGGGGACAGGAACCGGGGATTAAGTCTGTTGCAGATTATGTGTTGATTGAGTAGGGATTGGGGATTAGGGAGAAATAACAACCACCAAACCCCAAATACCAAACACCAAACGAATAATTAAGGACACACAAGTGAATATTGTTGCAAATTTGAATTTTCCCAATTGGCGCGGGTATTTAGAGTTGATGCGCCCGGCTAATATTGTGACTGCTTGGGCTGATATTCTAGTTGGTTTTGCGGCTTCTGGTTCTGGGGTAATTTTTACTCAATTAATTAATGGACAAGCAACGGCTGATGGTTTAATTCCCTTAGCTTGGTTGTTGCTGGCTACAACTGGGTTGTATGGCGGTGGTATCGTTTTTAACGATGTTTTTGATGCTGAATTAGATCAGCAAGAACGCCCATCAAGACCAATTCCTAGCGGTCGTGTGTCTCGTGAGAATGCGGCTTTATTGGGGATGATATTATTTGCGATCGCAATTTTGGCGGCGGCTCAAGTATCTTTGTTGAGTGTCACCATTGCGATTTTCATTACTTTTGCAGCACTATTATATGACTCTGTAGGGAAGCATCACTCCTTTTTTGGCCCTTTAAATATGGGTGTGTGCCGTGGTAGTAACTTGTTATTAGGTGTCAGCGCTTTACCTGCTATGGTTGGGGAACGCTGGTATTTAGCACTAATTCCTGTACTTTACATTGCGGCGATCACCGCAATTAGTCAAGGAGAAGTTCACGGTGGTAAAAGAATTACGGGAGTAGTAGCGTTAATTTTAATAGCAATAGTATTGACAGCAGTTTTAAGTTTAGGATTTTTTGCAGAATATACAGTAATTGCAGCATTACCATTTGCAGCTTTATTAGCGGTGCGAGTATTACCTAATTTTATCCAAGCTGCGCGTGAGCCAGTACCAGAAAAAATCCGCAATGCGGTGAAAGTTGGCGTGTTATCTTTAATTATCTTAGATGCAACAATTGCATCTGGTTTTACTGGTTTAGCTTACGGTTTATTGGTATTAATTTTGCTACCAATTTCTATGTCATTCGCCAAAATGTTTGCCGTTACTTAAAGTTGCAGGAATGTAGGGTGTGTTGTCGCGCAGCGCAACGCACCGCAACCAAATTAACAATGCAAGGGCATAACACACCATAGAAACAAAATTTACACTTAAAAACTCAGGTATTTATCTTATGAAAATTGCACCTAATAGCAACTTTCACCTAACTTATTGCTCAAATATTCATCCTGGTGAAAGTTGGGGAGAAGTTTTTGCCAATTTAAAAAAATATATTCCTGAACTAAAATCTCGTTTATCTCCTGATGCAGCTTTTGGCATTGGTTTACGGTTAGCAGATACAGCCGCAAAAGAACTTTTAGTAGGTGAAAATTTAGCTCAATTTCAAGCTTGGCTAACACAAAACAATTTATATGTTTTCACTTTAAATGGTTTTCCTTATGGCGGGTTTCATCGCCAAGTTGTTAAAGACCAAGTTTATGCACCAGATTGGTCAAATCAAGAACGAGTAGAATATACATTAAATTTGGCAAATATATTAGCTACTCTATTACCTGAAAGTTTAGATGGGGGAATTTCTACATTACCTTTATCATATAAACCTTGGTGGTTAGACAAGGAAGAAAAAAAGGAGATAGTTTTCAAGACTAGCTGTTTGAATATTGCAGCAGTTGTTGCAGAAATGATCCGGATTCAGCAAGTTACAGGGAAGTTGTTGCATATTGATTTAGAACCTGAACCTGATGGGCTAATTGAAAATACATCAGAAGTAATTGAATTTTATCAAAATTGGTTATTACCTATAGCTGGTAATTATTTAGCTGAGCAATTAGATATTGAGCATAGTTTAGCGGAAAGTAAATTGCTAGACCATGTGCGAATTTGCTATGACACTTGCCATTTTTCAGTAGAATATGAACAACCTGAGTCTGTATTTGCACGCTTGGCATCAGCCGGGATTAAAATTGGCAAGATGCAAATTAGTGCTGCGATTCAAGTAAAGATACCACCTGAATTTGAGAAACGCAGTTTAATAGTTGAGCGCTTACAACCTTTTGCTGAATCGACTTATTTGCATCAAGTCATAGAACGGCGTGCTGATGGAACGCTACATCATTATCCTGATTTAATGACGGCTTTACCACAACTGCAACAATCGCTAGCTGAAGAATGGCGCACTCATTTTCATGTGCCAATTTTCATTCGTGATTATCAAATTTTGCAGTCTACACAAGATGATATTGTCACAATTTTGCATTTGCTTCAGCAAAATCATGCTTGTCAACATCTAGAGATTGAGACTTATACATGGGATGTTTTACCACCAGAAATGAAAATAGATTTGCTCACGTCTATTCAAAGAGAATATGAATGGGTATTAAAAAATTTCTCTGGTAATTAATAGGATATTAAGTTTATGCAGAAAACAGTTGTTCTTAATGTTGTTGGCTTAACGCCTAGTTTACTGGGAGAAAATACGCCATTTTTATCTGCTTGGGCTGCTAAAGGTCAAGTAGTACCAATTACGCCAGTATTACCTGCTGTAACTTGTTCTGTTCAGGCTACTTATTTGACAGGAAAATTACCTGATGAACATGGAATTGTCGCTAATGGTTGGTATTTTCGCGATGATTGTGAAATTAAATTTTGGCGACAGTCTAATAAATTAGTACAGTCTCCTAAAATTTGGGAAATGGCTAAATCTATTGACCCCAATTTTACTTGTGCCAACCTTTTTTGGTGGTATAACATGTATTCTGCTGTAGATTATGCAATTACGCCACGCCCCATGTATCCCGCAGATGGCAGAAAGTTACCAGATATTTATACATATCCTGGTAATATTCGGGAGGAAATTCAATCAGATTTAGGTCAGTTTCCTCTGTTTAATTTCTGGGGGCCGAATACCTCAATTGTTTCTAGTCAATGGATTGCTAATTCTGCTAAGTGGGTTGAGGAACGTTATAGCCCAACATTAACATTAATATATTTGCCTCATTTAGATTATTGTTTACAAAAATTTGGTCAAGACAACCAACAAATTCAAAAAGATTTACAAGAAATTGATGCTGTTTGTGGGGATTTAATTAATTATTATCAAGCAAGAAATACTCAAGTAATTATTCTTTCAGAGTATGGTATTACCCCAGTATCTCAGGCGGTAGATTTGAACCGTATACTTAGGAAATATGGTTTAATTGCTGTCAGAGAAGAGTTAGGGCGAGAATTACTCGATCCAGGTGCTAGTATTGCTTTTGCTGTCGCCGATCATCAGGTAGCTCATGTATATGTTAACGATCCAGCTTATATTCCTAAAGTGCGCGATTTGCTGGAGTCAACTCCAGGGGTAGCGCAGGTATTGGATGAAGAAGGGAAACAAGCCTACCATCTTAATCATCCTCGTTCTGGGGAGTTAGTGGCGATCGCACAATCTGATGCTTGGTTTACCTATTACTACTGGCTGGATGATGCGAAAGCGCCAGATTTTGCAACAACTGTGGATATTCACCGCAAGCCAGGTTACGATCCTGTAGAGCTTTTCCTCGATCCGCAACTGAAATTTCCCAAAATCAAAATCGCTTCCAAGCTGTTGCAGAAAAAATTAGGTTTTCGCTACTTGATGGATGTCATTCCTCTCGATGCTTCTTTAGTTCGTGGTTCTCACGGTTGTGTCACAACTTCTCTACAGGAAGGGCCGATGTTTATTAGCCATCAAACTCACCTCATCAATGAAGACATAATTCCTGCAACAGATGTTTGCTCTTTAATTCTCCAGCATTTGGAAATATAAATTAGATATTGCCAGGAATGATGGAACATAAGTTAAGTAGTTGATTACTAATGTACTGTAGGCATAGATAAATACACACATTACTAATGTGCCTACTAGTAAGCACTTTTGAAGTTAGAGTAAGCGATCGCCTTTTATTAGCAATTACTTTCTACAGTATAGAGTTACAGCCAAAAGCAGAGAAGATACATGATAAGCGCTCTCTACTTTTGGCTGATTTATTGAGGGATAAAAAGATAAAATTAGCCCTTTATAACTTAGGCTTGTTTTATTTAGACTTGGGCTTTAAAATAACATGAAGATAAATGCTAAAGCTATCAAAAATATTTTAAAAGTGCTATTAGCACACAGATTGCAAATTACCTGATAAGAGATTTGCGATAATTTTGGCATTTTTAGGAAAATATTTTTTGGGGATGAGGGCGTTATTGATGCAATTAAAGTTCAACAATAGCGAATCAAATAATAATCAAAAGGTAGAAGAGAAGAAAAAACCGGGAAGATTAAATCCGTCACGCATACGGGATCACCTGGCTAACGAACGCACCTACTTAGCTTGGATGCGAACTGCGATCGCACTTTTAGGTTTTGGTGTCGTCATCGTCCGTTTACGCGCCTTTCAAGTTCCTTTGCTACCTCATCCAGGAACAGGCTGGAAGTTAGGCTTAGTCTTCTCTTTGGTAGGTTTAATCACCGTGTGGCTTTCCACTGGACACTATTTTGCTGTCCGTCGAGATATTGAAGAGGATACTTACGAACCGACAGATCGCTGGGTAATTCTCTTCAGTCTCGCTATTATGCTTCTCGGTTCAGGAGTTATCTATTTTGTCTTTACTACTCCCTTAAGTCCTATTAGTCCGGTTATACCTGAGTAGTTGGGGTTGGAGATGAGAGATAGAAGGGGACAAGGGGAGAAAAAGCAATTACCAAATGACCAATGACAAATCCCAATTTAATTGATTACTTTAGAAATTGAAGCCAAGCGGTTGCGCTGTTGTAACCAGACTTCACACACTTCTTTGGTAAGCTGAATCTCTTCCTCGGTTAAAACTTCGTCTGGTTTCTTCTCGGCTAATATCTGGGCGGCTTTAGCAGCTGTATCGTAGTCTATGCCGTATTTAACTAATTCTGTATGTAGCAATTGCTTTTCTTTTTGTAAAAATTTATGTCTATCTTTTAAATAATTCATTGTTTTATGGTATGAGAATTTATCTAGCTTTACTTTAATGTGCAAAATTTATGAATTTCCTACTTCTTACCTTAGGTAGATAAAATAAATGTCTTAAGGAATCTTTTATATTTGTAAACAAAATAATTGACAGCTTCAATAAACTTCATTTTCAAAGCAAAAATGGCTCTGTAATTGATTTACAGAGCCATTCATTATAGTGTCTTCTAGACAGTGGAGACACTCAATATTAGCAAGCTAGATATTCATCTAATCAACCTACACTCTCAATACTTGTCGGTTAAGGGGAAAAGGAGCAAGAAAAAACCTTTAACCCTTACCCTTTCTCCTGCGGAGACGCTACGCGTAGCTTGCTTCCCCGCAGGGGTACACCTTTTCCTCAAACCAAATTCCGAGTTGAAAATCCTTAACCGAGCAGTATTGCCTACACTCTAGCTCCTGACGATTAGCCTAAATCGAAAAGTAAGACTTCTCCACTGGAATTGGTGCTGATTTCGAGTGTTTCTTCGCCGCTGATTTGTACGCCATCACCGGCTTTGAGTTCCTTACCATTGAGGGTAGCGGTACCTTGAGCTACGTGTAACCAGGCATAGCGATCGCTGTTCACATGATAATTAACAACATCACCGCTTTTTAGCACAGATGCGTATATATCCACATCTTGATGAATTGTTACAGCGCCATCTCGCCCATCTTTCGCAGCAATCAAGCGTAGTTGTCCCCGTTTCTCTTCCACAGAAAACGCTTTTTGATCATACCTAGGAGATAGTCCTTGCTTGTTAGGCAAAATCCAGATTTGCAAAAAGTGGACTGGTTCAGTTTTGGAATGATTATATTCGCTGTGGGTGATTCCGGTACCAGCGCTCATAATTTGTGCGTCACCAGGAAGAATTACTGAACCTGTACCTAAGCTATCTTTATGCTCTAGCGCACCAGACAACACATAAGTAAGGATTTCCATATCTCGATGTCCGTGGGTACCAAACCCAGCACCACCGATAACGGTATCATCATTGATCACCCGCAGAGAGCGAAATCCCATTTGATCGGGATTGTAAAAACTACCAAAGGAAAATGTATGGTAGCTATCAAGCCAATTAATTCTAGTATGACCGCGTGAGTTGCTGTCATGAACTACGAGAGTCTTAGTATTTTGAGACATACATTTACCTCAGGTTTATTTGATTCCTTAAAATTGAATATTCGGCTTATATTGGAATTTGAATCTGTGTGAATGGGAAAGCCAGATGCTCATTACACAAGAGTTGCAATTTTGAGACAGCGAAAATTTGAATATCCAATAGTTGCTTGTTCTTGTTTTTGTAATTCTTGAAATTTGTTCGTTAAATAATAGCCTCTTTTATCAAGTTCGGCTCATTGCTGATCAATAGATATTGGTTTTTCTCTATTACCCAATTCCCAATTACCAATTACCAGCCTATGCGAAAATATAAATCTTTAAGCGCACATAATCTAAAACCTGTTTTTCAACTGTTTAAATCATAAAGTATGTACCTATAAAAGAAAAGTACGCACTTTAAAGTGGCGTACTTACCAAAAAGTTACTACTCAATTAACAGAGCTATTCAATTAAAAAGGTATTATTTCTCTTTGTATTGTCTGAGAAATAAATATGGATTTTGTTTCCATACTACATTTTGGGTTTTAGACCGATTTGCTGGCTAATAGTAAACTTGAAATTGTAGGGTGCGTTAGCAGCAAGAGTACGGCACCGAGAAAGATGGAGCGTTACTGCTAATTATCACTCTCTTAAGTTCCGAAATTCTTGCACAGCCGTAACACAACGCCACTTGCTACAACGCGGGAAACCCGCGCAACGCAGTGGCTCCCCTACTTAATATTGACTTTTTGCTCAAGATGATTTCGGCAATTATCTAACACCAACTGGCTGTTGAGTACCTTTGACGGTAGATGCGCCATTCTCGCCTTTGATTTCTGCTACTTGCAAATGCGCTTCTAAGAACCAGAGGCGTTTGTCAATGGTGCGGGAGACTTCGGTGTAAAGATCAGCGGTGTCTAGA
Organism: Nostoc linckia FACHB-104; assembly: GCF_014696615.1. GTDB lineage: Bacteria > Cyanobacteriota > Cyanobacteriia > Cyanobacteriales > Nostocaceae > Aulosira > Aulosira linckia_A. Next base: position 10,972 of record NZ_JACJQJ010000107.1, read on the forward strand.
TCTCCTAAATCATTGGTTTGGTTAATAGCTTCCCGCAGGTGTTTAGCATAAGGTGCAAAGCGGTCTGCTAAAGCGGTCACGTGGTCTTTGCCATCTAAAATATCAAAAGGATATTCTGGCAAAATGGAATTGCTAGCGGCGGCGCGCGCTGTACCAAGGGCGTAGCCACCTAAAGCGGTGACACGTTCCGCAAACATATCAGTGTATTCTTCTAATTCGCCTGCAATTTCATCAAACAATTCATGCAACTGATAAAAATCAGTTCCTTTAACGTTCCAGTGCGCTTGCTTTGTTTGAGTTTTGAGATCCAAAGTTGCTGCCAAAGTTTGATTGAGAATTACCACGATTTTTTCTCTAGCTTCAGCAGGAATATCAATGCGAGTGGGATAAAGACGAGAAGCAATTTTATTGTCGCTCATGGGTGTTATCTGCTTGGTTCAACACAATCAGTCTACAAATAGGGCTTCATAAAGCGAAACATCCTTGAGACAGATGGAATTCAGCTGATAATGAATTATTTTCTTTATTTATAGACAAAAATTTGCAATTAGCTTCCTCAGAGGCGATGGTTGTCTATGGTATTGAATGTGCCACCAAAAAGGCGATCGCGGATCAGATCACTCTGTAAAAATTCGTGGGGATAACCTAGTTGAATTTGGCTGACTTCATTCAGGCGTTGCAGATGTGCTGGCGAGAGGGTGACATCCAAAGCAGCTAAGTTATCTTGAAACTGACTCAGCTTGCGTGCGCCGATAATCGGGATAATCACACCAGTTTGGGCGTGTAACCAAGCTAGCGCAACTTGGGAGGGTGTCTGTCCAATTTCTTCAGCAACTTGACTCACAACATCTGCGATCGCTAAATTACGTTCAGAAATACTTCCTAACGCTGCATTGGTTAATCGTCCTTGTTCATCCCCTGGTTGCGCGGGCTTGTTATACTTCCCTGTGAGGACACCACCACCCAAAGGTGACCAAGGTGTTACCGCCAAATCCAAAGCTTTGGCCATCGGAATTAAATCCCGTTCTGGCGTGCGCTGAATCAAGCTATATTCCACTTGCAAGGCGACAAACTGCGTCCATCCTTGATAGTGGGCGATAGTATTGGCTTGGGAGATAATCCAGGCTGGGGCGTTAGAAATGCCAATGTAGAGTACTTTACCTTGACGGACGACATCATCGAGCGATCGCAAAACTTCTTCTATAGGTGTGGTAAAATCCCAAGCGTGCAACCAAAATAAATCAATATAGTCAGTATTGAGTCGCTTTAAACTCCCTTCTAAAGATTGAATTAAATTCTTGCGATGATTACCGCTACCGTTAGGATTTTTCTGATTCTCGTTCATCTGCAACGGAAACGAGTATTTAGTTGCAACTACAAAACGTTCTCTATCTTTAGCTATTAACTCACCAACAATTTTCTCACTACTACCATCTGTGTAACCGTTGGCGGTGTCGATGAAATTTCCTCCGGCTTCTACAAAGGTATCAAAAATCTGACGGCTTTCATCTTTAGAAGCACCCCATCCCCAATCTTCACCAAAAGTCATGGTTCCTAAGCAAAGTTCCGAGACTCTCAACCCACTTTTACCTAAAAGTTTGTATCTCATCACCATCTCCATGAATTTTACTTGTGGTTTTGCTGTTTTGGTGATGCCAAAATAATTTTGTCATCACCAAGCATTGGTACACAAACACATCCAATTAGAGTAGAAATTTTCTACTCTAATTGATTTGTAAATCCTAAATTCTCACCTTTTCTCGATAAACTTTAGGCGTTGTTCCTAGTGATTTACGAAAGACGTATGTAAAATGACTCTGACTTTGAAAACCTACTTGCTGGCAAATTTGGTCAATGGTTTGTTCAGTGCGAGTTAATAACTTTTTAGCCCTTTCAATTCTACAATTTAAAACATATTGATGCGGCGCAAAACCAGTTGATTGTTTAAATAGCCGCGAAAAATGGTACATACTCATGCCTGTGACTTCAGCAATTTCAGCTAAAGTCAAATCTTGCTCCAAATGTTCTTGAATATATGTCACCGCTTGTCGTAACTTTAGCCGTGGCAGTCCCCTTTCCTTGGTATCTTCAGAAACTATATTATTAGATACAGAACAATTCTTAAGTAGATGAATACAGAGTGTAGTTGTTAAAGATTCGATATAAACACGAGTACCCAATCCACCTGATGCTAATTCTGATTGCAGTGCCAGTCCTATCTGTTGAATCATAGGATTAGGCGCAGCAAAATGGGGTACAATCTCGAAACCCTGTAAATCTACAGCATCGAAAGCCGCACGAGTGAATAAAACAGGTTCAAGACTAATAACTAAAAATTCCCCTTCCGTTTTCCACCTTGATAAGTGATTGGTATTTGCTGGAATTATAACAACATCACCATAGTTAATCCGTTCAGCCTGAAGTTTGCCATCAAATATGCGCTCAACTTTGTTGCCATTTCGGTCTAGGCTAATAAGAATAATATGCTGTTCAAAATAGTGTTCTGGCGTTTCATAGCCAGGCTGTCGATGATGTTCCAAGCGAATCCCATGCCACTGGGCATCGTAGCTAGAAAGCAGTGGCGATCGCGGTAGAATTGCTGAACAGGCATCTTTTTGAGCAAAATCAATTGTTAAAACTTTCTCTGCTGGCATTATCCTCACCCTAACAAGTACGCAGTTTCCAGTGTAAAGCTATACTTACTCTTTTCAATACTGTAGATACTCTTTGAATGAGCAGCTAAGTTAAGTTTACATATAGCAATATAATCTCATCATTTTAAAGCCAACCGCTCATTGAAGGGTATAAACAAGGATAATGAATTATTACGTAGTTTACGATGGCAATTGCAATCTCTGCGTTACCTTAGTGCAGTTATTAGAGAGCTTAGACCAAGGAAAGCTGTTTCGCTACAGTCCCATGCAAGATGAACAGACACTTGCCCAATTTGGCATTACACCGCAAGATTGTGAACAGGGGATGATGTTGATTGATGCTAACGCACCAGCAAAACGTTGGCAAGGAAGTAACGCCGCAGAAGAAATTGGCAAGTTATTACCGCTAGGAAGTGTATTTGTCGATGCTTATCGCGCATTACCTGGGATGAAGTGGGCAGGCGATCGCTTTTACGAACAAATCCGCGATCATCGTTATACTATCTTTGGCAAGCGTGACAGTACCTATCAATCTTCATTTTGTGTAGATGGTAGCTGTAAGACTAACTTGTAAATAGTGTTGACAGTTGACAGTTGACAGTTGACAGTTGACAGTCATCAGTCAACGGTGTCGAGGTGTCTTTCATGCCATCCCTAGTAGTCCTAACACCCTTTGAGAATTAGGGCGGACAAGATGCCCGCCCCACAAGATTTTTACAAAGGGTACTAAGTAAGCCATCTGAGCGCCGATTTCCGGCGTTAGCGACGAAGGAGCGTCTGGCTTCGCCAACGTCTACCCTTCGGGAACGACTTCGTCGAACGACGAACATAACTTTGTAAGAATGACCAAGGACAAATGACAAATGACAAATGACCAAGGACAAATTTAATTTCGCCGACCTAACTTAAGCGATACTTAAATTGACTTTGACTACGACATCGTTGAAATCCATATCGCCGCCGCCTGACAAATCTTCAAAGCCAAAGATGTTATTTCCTAATAGGCGAATATGGTCAACCTGATCAGAGTTACTACCCAAGAAGGGGAAGTAAATTGCTGGATCGTTATTGGCATTATTATCTAAAAATGCGTCAATTTTGCCATCAACAATAATAAATGGTACAAAGACAGAACCACCTTGAAAACTGCCGCTAAAAGTAGCTGTACCTTGGTTATCAACTGTTAAGTCAATTCCTCCAACCCTGCCACCAATAGCGGCTTGAGTATAACCAGCTTGTCCGGGTAGCAAATCTGCTTTACCGTCACCATTGGTATCAATACCACCTTTTTCATCAACTGCTTTAAAGAAACCAATATAGTTGTTGAACTTTGCTTCTCGATGCAGTTCAAAGCTAGCTTTGACTTGTTGGGTTACACTGCGTAAATCAATACATTCTCCTTGAGACTGGCTTTGCTGATTTGTCCCTAAAGATAAGGATTCATTTGTTGTTTGAATTTGAACAATCAAATCTTGGAAGCTAGTAGTGCTATTACCAGAACCATCTTGCCAAGCTAGAGAAAAACTATTAGAGCCTAAGTCTGTAATTTTTTGGGTTGTAGCACCAGAAAATAGTATATCTGCAATGGGTGTTTTACCATTCTTCACGCTATCGATGGTGCTGTTTTTTACTAAATAAAATCTGATATTCTCACCAGAATTAAATTCTAATAAACTCTTGATACTGTTTATGTTAAAGCCGTTAGGACGATTGGCGATCGCAGAGAAAATTACTTTAGAACGAGCTAAAGCGGCTTCGGCATAACCTGCTGCACCTGGCAAAATGCTGTTAATTCTCCCTTGAGTGTCGTCAACAACAAATACTCCGAGTTCGTTGACAGATTTAGAATTGTAGCCGGTGAGATTGACTTTCAATCTAGCTTTATCACTCTCTCCTCTAATGGTGAAGACATCACCATCAGCAGTACACTCTAAAAATTTACTATCGTTGTCGATAATGGTTCCTTTTGCTGTACCTTTAGTGGCGCTGACGACGGCTTGATTAGAGGGATTGCTTAAAGTTACGGTGAAAGTTTCGTCTTTTTCTACCAAGGAGTCCTGTATTGTCTCAACTGTAAAGGTTTTCTGGGTTTCTCCTTGCTTAAAGGTGAGAGTTTCGGTTTTCGCTTTAAAGTCTGTGTCGCTGGCTGTATCCTCTGTTTTTCTAGATGTAGATACAGTGACGCTTTGCTCTAGTTGCGTATTGGCGCTACGAGTGACTGTGAAAGCGATCGCATTTCCTTCTACAGATGAAGCACTAGTAATAGAGAAAATCGCTACGGATAAATCAAAGTCATCTGCAGTTAGAGTGTTGGCTTGGACATTTCTTAAAATGCCTAACTCTTTTAATACACCATTAATGGTGGCTTTAATGACCGTATCTGGGCCTGGTTGGTTATTTACTAAAATCTGCTCTATTTTTAAGTCTTGAAAACTCTTAACTTCAGGGATGGCGGTAATCTGGATTTTATCTTCACCTTTAATAAAGTCGAAGACTTCTACAGGAACATCAGGAACGCCTTGACTAGTCAGGTAAAAGATATCATTGCCCGCACCGCCTGTAAATTGGCTACCTTTTTTGCCAGCGTAGAGGGAATCATTACCATCTCCACCAAATAAGCGATCGCTAGCTAATCCCCCAATTAGGACATCATCACCTGCACCACCTTCCAGGGTGTTATTACCTGAAACATTGGAAGCGGCTTCAGATGCATCTAATGTGTCATTGCCAACGCCGCCTCGTAGGACGTTAATACTACCCTCAATGATCCACAGTTTATCGTCTCCAAGGGCACCCTCCAGTGTATTATTGTTGCCCTCCACGATAAACAGCTGATCGTTGTCATCTCCCCCATCCAGGCTATTCAATCCGCCAATACCAACAGCATATAAGCTGTCTTCGCCAGCACCACCTTTGAGAGTGTCTTTAGTATTTCCATAAAGTTCATCGTTACCAGGCCCACCATCAAGGGTATTACTCCCTTGTCCATCGGCAGCATCTAATGTGTCATTTCCTTCAAGTCCAAATACTTGGTCATTAATATTGCCAAATAACTCATCTGGATTGGCAGTACCGTTAATAATCATGATTATATTTTTACTTAGGTGTATTTTTGGAAAACAGGTTTATTTTATCACCTCTAGTTAGCTAATGATGACAATCACTTAAACGCTAAAATACGCTGAAAAAGGATACATTAGCATACTTAGAAGTTTCATCATATATCCTGTGAAAACTTGATAATTTAGGCTTGATATTGTTCAATTATGCAGCTAAAGCTTGCAATATATAGGATTTATGGGGGTTAGTTAGCCATGTGTTGCATTCATAAAATTTAATTATTAATCGATACAAAAGGTAAGAAACTGATACTCTTGCTTCTGGGTGATATTATTACAATTTAATTAATTTTTTTTGTAACAAATTTTGAGCTGTAAATGTAAAGTTATTTGCTGTCACGGGATGGAATGTCACTCCCAGCAATGAAAATAACTCAGTATTTTCTACTTTGTAGAAAGTATCAATAGCTGGCGGTAAAAGCGACATAACACTTAATACTTCTCACTAAATGCCTTTATAGCGAAAAAGTAATAATAATCAGATAGGCACTCCTCACAACGTAAACATCAGCTTTACCCTACATTGATTGAGAATAGTGGTGGTTGACAGAGATGTTTGCCGTTGCAGGCGATCGCAAAACTATGCGAAGTTATTAAAGGGGGGAAACAGCAAATAACTGCTATCTATACATTGGGTTATTCAATCTTTAAGAAAGGTTATCAAAAAGTTAAAATGAAAAAAATGCCAGCAAGCCAAAGCTGGGAATAAGAACAAGCTAAAAATTAGCGCTAGTTAATTCTTTCTTAACCGCTTATCTCTGTCTACCAATTCTTGATGAGCAACTTGGCGATTCGTTGATATTAAGGTGTGGTTAATAAAACAGAAAAATGCGAGGGAGTAGTATTCCCTCGCCTGAAAAAAAGAAGTACAGCTTAGATAAATTCTAACTAATTTTTTCTCCTGAATTTAAGCTGCAAATAGCTGCAAATTAAACCACACTAGCAGCAAAAGCAAAGTTACTTGCTGTAAGAGTAGTAGATGTAATTCCCAGCAATGAAACTAACTCAGAACTGCCTACTTTGACCAAAGTATCACTACCTTGCTGTAATAGGGTTAGGTCACTAAACTTACTCGCTTCCTTAATTCCACCTAATCCAATCACATCAATTCCTGGGTTATAGTCGGTGGCAATATTTTTGCTAGTTGGTAGACTACCATTAGCAATCCAGAATTGGTCAGCACCAGCGCCACCAGTCAGGCGGTTACCACCTCCAGCACCAGCGAATAACACATCATCACCATCGCCACCAACTATGGTGTCATTGCTATTAGAGAAGAGTTTGTCATCGCCGGAACCACCATAGAGTCGGTTATTTTTACCGTTACTAGTGATGGTGTCGTTACCAGAACCACCAAATAGGAATTGACCAGAACCTTCAACTACTTTGAGGGTATCGGAACCAGCAGATCCAAACAGATTATTACTACCCTTGGCTTCTACTACTGTGATTTCATCGTTACCTGCGCCACCATCAGCATTGGTATTGCTGGCTGAGCCATTAGTACCGACAAAAACTTGATCGTCACCATCACCTGCAGATATTGAAGAGTCGCTACCTGTAAAGACAATGTCATCACCATTACCGGTGAAAATTTTATTATCTTTGTTGGCAGTGACAATATCTGCACCATCACCTGTGAATAAGGTTTGATTTGGCTGAGTGGTAATATCATCGCTGGCGCTAGAACCAAACTTAATTTCTTCAGCTTTTGGCTGACCTACACCAGCAGCCAAATTAAGTGGCTTGTCCAACTTCAGCAGTAGAATTTCATTGTTGTCAATGATGGGATTTTTAGGATCGTTCCCAGGACGACCAGTGGAGAAGGGATAGTTGTTGTCATTGGCTACCAAAATGGTATTTTTATCAATCACCAAGACATCTTCAATAGTTTGGAATGGGAAGTCAAAGGTTTTCTTACCATCTCCATTCAGGTCGTTGGGGTCTTGGATATTTAACAGGTCTGCAACTTCTTGTTTTTCGACATAGCCATTGGTATCAGTCTTAGACAAGTCTACTTTATAGATCCGCTTGAATTTAGCTGCTGCTCCCTGGTTATTATCCCGTTCAATGACTAGATATTCGTTGTCATTAATGACAGCGAAATCTCCGATCGCATTTGCAGGATTATTCAGTTTGTAGTAGAGTTCTTTACCTGTGTACTTGCGGCTAGCAATGTCAAATTCGTTAATCCGTAAAGCACCATTTGGATCGCCCTGAACTGTTCCTTCTAACAGCATATAGAGCTTAGTTTGACTGGCGTTGATTGTACCGCCTTCAAAGCCTCTAGAGCCTCCTAAGTTGGCAAAAGCTTTACCAGCCAGCACATCGGGGTTTTGGGGAGAGCGTACTAAATTGTTCTGTGGGTCGCTGAGTTGGTCTCTAACCTTATCCCCTGTAATTGGGAAGTCGGTAAAGAAAGCATCTACACCTAGTTGAATGAATTGCTGATATTCGAGTTCTGGCTTACCTTTGTAATCGGCGGCCAGGTATCTATCTTCATTACGGAAAGTGTAGGGATGAACCTGCAAACCTGCTGCGTGAGCATCTTGTACTAAGGTTGTAGGCGGTAAAGTTGTCTTATCAGCATCATTGACTGCGCCATCCTTATTGACATCATCAGCCTTGCCATCGCCATTAGCATCAGTACCTTTGACGCTAACAATCATGCGTTTCCAGGGGCCAATACCATCAGCATATTTAGCAATTTCCGCCAAGCCTTCGGGAGTTCTTAAATCGCCGTATGTGCGTTTGTCTCCACTGACTTTCAAGTCATAAGGCTGATTTTCAATCAACTTACCGTTGATATCAATATCACTAGCATCAAGTAGCTGCACAAGTGGGAGATCTACCCCAGCTTTAGGCATGATGTCATCATGCAGTTCTTTGAGGTTGCCAACTTCAAAAGATTGAATGAAAACGCGGCTAGGATCGGTGAAATTATTTGCCTTCAAAGTATCGATGAGTATCTGACCCAAATTCCGGTTAATTTTGGTGTCAGTCCCTACATAGGTAGCTTCTTTGGCAGTGTAAGTTGGATGTTTGGTTTCTGGGTAAATGCCAATCTTTTTGCCTGTCTTAGCTTCCACATCCTTAACTAAGTCAATGATTTCCTTTAAAGTAGGAATCTCGAATTGACCGTTGTAGGATTGATCGCGGAAAGATAGACGCTCTATTGCTTTTAATTCTTTGATTTCCGCTAAGGTGAAATCTTCTGCAAACCAACCTGTAATTTTGGTTCCATCCAGGGTGACTGTTTTCTTGCGATCAGCAAATTTAGCGATCTCAGCTACATTGGTGGTGGTATTGCTGGTATTTAAAGTGCCATCAGCATTCAAAATTGCTAAAGCGGGTTCATGACGAGCAATTAACACACCATCTTTAGTCACTACTAAGTCTGGCTCAATAAAGTCTGCACCTTGCTCAATAGCTAGTTTATATGACTCTAAGGTATGCTCTGGACGCTCACCGCTTGCACCTCTATGTCCTAAAACTTTCGGCGCTTTACCATCGAGAGTTTTGAATTCGTCAGGTGTAGCAATGGGAGCTTCCAATAACTTACCAGCGCTATCAAAGTGGAGGAGGTAGGGGCCAAACTCATCTCCAATCCAGAAGCTACCGTCTTTATCAACAATCAATGACTCGACATCAAAGTCTGCACCAGTTAGCAGTCTTTCTGTAGTTCCTTCATTAGTAATTTTAAAAGGAACCTTTTTATCTGGGTCAGAAAGTTGGATGAAGTCTAAAACCTTGACGCTACCATCACCATTTTCGGCTCCCTTAAAATTCGGGTCTAGACGTTGGATACGCAGCAGAAAATCTGCACTGTTATCTTTAGCGCCGTAACCATTATCTGAAAGGAAGTAGAAAGAGTTATTGTTAGCGAATTGTACGCCACTCAAACCTTGTATTGGCTGTCCTGGGAAAGGCCCGGTTCTCCCATTGGCAGAAACCTTGCTACCAGAAGCTGGGCCTTCAGCGAAAGTATCAGCGGGGAGAGAAGCAAACCCAACTAACTCAACTTTGGGAACTGCATTAGGAGCAATTAAGAAAGCCAGCTGACCGCCTTCTACCAAGTTATCTTCACGCTCAAGTTTGCCATCTTTATCAGTATCGACACCAGGAACACTAATAATTGTGCCATCTCGAAGGCTGTGCCCTTGGACATCAAAAAGTAGTAGTTCGCCGGGATCGTAGTCAAACAGCGTGGAAACATCGAGGATACCAGAAGATTCCCAGTTACCCAAATCTGTGGGGCTAGAGTCGGTTTGACCGGAGGGTACAGCAGAGCGATCAATTTGCGCTACGCGGGTTGCAGTTGCGGCTGGGTTAGTAGCTGTGGGGTCAATGCGCCAGATTGAGGCTTCTTGTTTTGAAGTTGCACCAAATAAGTCTGCACCGATCGCACGGTCTTCTTGGATATAGATTTTGCCATTATCAGCCCAGTCTAGGTTGTCGGGGCTACGCAAACCGAAATCTTTGTTCCCTGTATCATTCCCGTCATAGAGGATGTCGATTTTAGCTGTGATTTGGTTGCTACCAAAATCAACATCAACTTTGTAGGTTGTACCCCAAGTATCAGCATCATTAAATAAACCAGTACGACCAGTAGAAGCCAATACAGCTTGAGTACCATCAGCTGGGTTAGTGGCGACATCTTCCGGACGAGAGAATAAGAAGGCTTTTACTTCCTTAGCCAGCGCATCTTGTTGAGCTTGGGTAGCAAAACCTTGAGCATCATAACCCAGTTCATTCTGGATGCTGGTATCTGCATCTGCACCATCTTTAGCGGTAGCTGCTAAGTCGGGGCGGTAGTAGTCAATCTCCACAAACTTACCAGCACGACTTTTTCCACTACCTTGAAAGTCTCTGGGATCTGCTTCAATGGGGTCAGAAGCATCGGTGGGATCATCAGCTACCCAAACGTATAGTTTGCCTTGAGCTAGTCCATTGCGATCCAGAAAGCTACCGTCACCTTTAGCATTCTTATCGCCAACATACAGAATTAAGGGAGCTGGGCCGCGATCGTCTCCAACTAATAAAGCTACTTTATCAGTGCGGCCTGTGTTCAGTTCGGTGACATTTTCCCACGCCGCACGACCCATCCAAGGTACAGCCCAGAGTTTATTAGTAGCAGTATCTAGGGCAAACTGGGTACCACCATCGGATTCTTCGCCAGTAAAGTAAATGCGATCGCTAAATCCCAAACCAGCGCCAAACTGATTAGCTTCTACCAATTGTGCGGAACAAAAGCGGTTAAGACCTGCAAATTCTAAGTCAGCAGCCTGCTCTACAACTTTCCCTGCGCGGTTGTAAATTGTGTCAAAAGCTAAACCAGAATCGACTATTTGCAGAGTGCGCTTATCAATATCAAAATAGCTGATCCTGGCACCAGGCAACGAAGCGCCACTTTTGAGGGTATAAGCATAGCCCACATTGTTAGCTATTTCGTGGTTAACCAGTACTCGAACGGTGGTGTCATTAAGTTTATAAGCACCTGCACCATCGAGAATTCCCGGAGGAGCATAACCATCGATGGTTTCACCAACAGTAAAGATTGGGTTAACGGTATAACCGCCCAAACCCTTCACTTGAGCTGGCTGAGTTGTATCAAATGGTGTATTAGCCATGAATAACCTCAATTTATAATTGCAATATTTGCTAATTCAACAAGAACATCTACAAAATTCTTTTCTGTGGAAAATTGCTTAATTAGGCTTTAGATATAAAGTGATTGGCTCTAAATAATTAACTATCCAATCTCACCATAATTGAGATATCACTCAAATATTCTCTGAGAAAATTTGTAGTGATATATGCCTTTTCCATATCACAGAAGTGTTGAATCTCTAAGAATGTTTGATGATTGCAATATCGCTAATCATATTTTCAGTAAAAGATTAAGAAAAATATAAGTTAGATAGAACAAATAGTTAAAATATACCCAACTACAATAGTTTTCAGCATATTTTTACTTACTGGTTAAGAGAAAAATAAGCTTAGGGAAATAAAAGATTAAGGCTATTACAAATGAGTCTCATAAATAGCTCAGGGCAAAGATTCTGGAGCAGAAAAAATTTGTCCTCAGCGCCTAAAGCTTGCATTTAAGTGCCGAAGGTTAATTAATTACAATTTTTTTGGTATTTTATATAACCTGATTTTTAGCAGTAAGTTTAATTTTTTTTGACCAGCTATTTGCTAGTAAATAAACAGCAGTGCGATGGTCAAAATCTTCCTTAAGATAGGTGTGCTAAAAAGAAATTTAATAAAAATAAAACTATCGCCATCCTAAAAGATTGTTGAAATATCATACCAATTTAAAAAAAGAATGCGACAGATGGGTAGGTTGGGTAGAACGTAGTGAAACCCAACATATACAAGGCGTTGAGGTGTTGGGTTTCGTTCCTCAACCCAACCTACATCTGTAGCGATT
>NZ_JACJQJ010000108.1 GCF_014696615.1 Nostoc linckia FACHB-104
AATGTCAACTATATCAAGCTGTTAAGTCATATTTTTATACATTTATTGATTAGTTTTAACTTAAATAACTAATTATTTAGCATAACAAGTCCTGAAGAACCATAATTTTTTACCTCTTCTTTACAAAGTTAGAATCTTTGGTGAAGTGGCGATGCTTCCAATCTGAAAACAGGCAATCTATTTCTGTGCTGAAGGTTTTTAATAGTTATTACTAGGTTCCCCTCTAAATCTAAAAACATAAATAGGGATAAATTAAGGAGTTTGATTTTCACAAATCAGCTACAAAATAAGGTAACTTAAGCTTAAATAAGAAAATTTAAGGAGAAGTTATCTCTGCTCTCACCCATTCGTGAGAGGTTAAGATAATTGCACAAATGTCTGTGAGGGTGCCGGAAAAGGAGATAAATCCAGATTGGAGACTGGCTTTCGTAAGGCTTTGACAATGCCTAAATCTTGATTTTCTTGAGCAGCAAAGTACTTAATGGGGTCATCTGCCTTCCCTCCTCCGCGCACAATTATTCTTCTTTAAATTATTTTGAGTATTTTAACTGATTGACAAAATGCGCTTTATTTTAAAATCTCACGAATGGACGTGGTGCAGGCTTGCCCGTGCCTCCTCAATTACACTTCGAGCATGATTTCGACTTTATATAGGAAACATTAATCCATAACCAGTGAATCTGAACTCCACACCCCTTGTCAAATGCCCTTAGAACCGACGTAAAGAATCCAATCGCTGTAGTCACTGGCCCCGGGACGCTTCCGACAAGCCTTCCGCCGCTACTTAGTGCTTCTACGCCGCAGTGATTGATCCGTATTCTGACTCCCCACCACTTGAACTTCCAGCACACTCGTCCATTACTACAGCCCTGTTTCGTTTGGAGGGGAATCTCCGCCGATTGCTCGTCTTGCCTTAAGGCCGCAGATGTAAGATCGCCAGCAGCAACGGCGGTTTGGAATCCGTTCACCAAATTGTTCGCGGCTTGTTTTTCTTGAGCGTTCAAAGAGGCAACTGCTTGAGCGTTTACTGCCAGGGTCGGCCTTGCTGCCGCCTCATCGCCTCCAGCTACGGCACTATCAGTGGGTGCCGTAGGTACGGTGAGTTGAACGAGGTTGCCTTCAAGTGCATCAAGTGCCTCATCAATTTGATCTGCAGATGCAGCCAGGGACTGCGATCGCCTTGCCGCATCTTGAGCAGAGAGACGGCTTGATGGAGCCGTCGCGATCTCAGAAACTAACACCTGTCTGACGTTCCCCGTCTTTACTGGTATCCCTGGGCTTGGGGTGCTTGTTTGCGCGAAGCCCTTCCTTAGAAAACCGCTTCCTAACGTTACGAAGGCACCATACACAATTAGCATGAAATTCCTGCGCTTAAAACCGTTTTGCATTACAGCTACCTCTATCTTTATTGATTGAATGAGCATCAATATGGTATCGAGCCCTTGCTCTGTCTGGTTTTGATAATTTGTTTTCCAGGGGCGACAATCGCCTCTAAGTCCTGCATCTCCTAAATATATTTGTTTAGAACTTGGTATTGGAGTTTGGACAAATTTAGTTTTCTTGAAAATTTGTCCAAAGCCAAATCATTGCTATCACTTTTATTACCAGTTTGCCTTTTGCACTCAAAAAGTAAAATGGGGATAACTTAAGGAGTTTGATTAAAAAATCTAGCTATAAAAAAGGTTTAGTTAAGGTTAAGTAAGAAAATTTAAAGAGAATAATCTCAGTAGACCAATTATGGTGAACCATCACCAGATGAAGCACTATATGTTTTCCCACCCAACCAGGCAAGCTATGGATTTCAGCCATTTGAATATTTTTTGGTAAAAAATCTGGAAAGTTAAGATCTCAAACTGTAGCTCAATAATTGTAGATGTTACACATCCCTGAGCAATGGACTTTGAAACAGCATTGAAAATAGTAGATGCAGCAGTTGTTGCCCACACAAAAAGACATCTAAAAGATATTGAAGTAATCGTGCTTCGCAAATCTTGGCAAGGTCAGAAGTATGAAGAGATTGCCAAAACTTACGGCTACACTACCGACTACCTACAACATGATGTTGGCCCTAAGTTATGGCAGATGCTGTCAGCAGCATTTGGGGAAAAGGTTAGTAAAAAGAATTTTCAGGCGGCAATAAAACGGCAGATGGGGTTACAGTTGTTGTCAATTCAAAAGCCTCAAGGGGTAGAAGAAACAGAGGAAGTAGCTAAAATTTCCCATTCTCAGGCGCTCAATCATCGGCATCAAGATTGGGGAGAAGCAGTTGATGTATCTGTTTTCTACGGGCGAACAGAAGAGCTGGCTGTACTAGAACAATGGATTGTCAAAGACCAATGCCGAGTTTTGGCACTACTGGGTATGGGCGGTATGGGCAAAACTGTCTTATCTGTAAAGTTAGCCGAACAAATTCAGGAGCAGTTTGACTACGTGATTTGGCGAAGTCTGCGTCATGCTCCACCCGTTAAAGAGCTGCTCACCGAGCTAATCCTATTCTTATCAGACCAACAGCAAACGAATTTGTCAGAAACGGTAGACGTTCAAATATCACGATTGATTAATTGTTTACGCTCCTCCCGTTGTCTGCTAGTCTTGGACAACTTCGATGCGATTTTGGGCAGTAGTGGTGTGTCAGCTGGGCAGTACCGAGAAGGCTATGAAGAGTATGGGGAACTCCTCAGACGCTTGGGAACCGAACGCCACAAAGGCTGTATAGTATTGACCAGCCGGGAGAAGCCCAGAACGCTGGCACTGTTAGAAGGCGAAACCCTACCTATTCGCACTCTACTACTAGCAGGTTTAAGCGTACCAGAAATCAGCAAAATCTTGCAAGCCAATGGATGTTTCTGTCACTCAGAGGCTGATTGGCAGAGCTTGAGGGAGCGTTATTCAGGCAATCCCCTAGCGCTCAAGATTGTCTCTACAACTGTGCGAGATTTGTTTGATGGTAGCATCAGTGAGTTTTTAGAACAAGGAGCGATCGCCTTTGGAGAAATTAATACATTGCTAGACGAGCAGTTTCAGCGGCTGTCAGAGATAGAAAAGCACCTGATGTATTGGTTAGCGATTAATCGAGAATTGGTAACGCTTGCCCAATTGCGAGAAGATTTTGTGCCAACGATATCGCAGCCAAAATTACTAGAAGCATTGCAATCGTTAGGGCAACGATGTCTAATTGAAAAGAGTAATAGGCTGTTCACCTTACAGCCTGTGGTGATGGAGTATGTGACAGAACAGTTCCTCGAACGCGTTTATCAGGAAATAGTTGGGAAAGATGAGGACACAGGGCTTAGGAATGAAACCAATCCTTCATCCTTGTTTCTCAGCCATGCATTGATGAAAGCTACTGCCAAAGATTACGTCCGAGATAGCCAGATTCGCATCATCATAGCACCACTTGTAGCTCGGCTAGTCGGCAAGTTTAAGTCTAAAAAGGATGTGGAGTATCAGCTTCATCAAATTCTATTTGGGTTGCGATCGCAAAGCGCGCCCAAAGAAGGGCGATCGCAATTTGCCAATTCCGTGGGATACGCTGGCGGAAATATCATCAATTTACTGCGTCAGCTTGAGATTGACTTGAGGGGTTATGATTTCTCGCATTTGACTATTTGGCAGGCTTACCTCCAGAATGTAAATCTGCAACAGGTAAACTTTGCCTATGCAGATCTAGAGCAAACTGTTTTTACCAAAATTATCGGTGGTGTTATTTCCGTCACATTTAGTCCGGACGGAAAGCTATTAGCTACAGGTGATATAAATGGTCAGCTGTGCTTGTGGCAAGTTGCAGATGGCAAGCAACTGCTCACCTGTGAGGCACATGACAGTTGGACGCTTGCAGTTGCCTTCAGTTCAAATGGTCAAATTCTAGCCAGTAGTAGCATTGATCGAACCGTGAAATTGTCAGATACTCGCACGGGTCAATGCCTCAAAACGTTACTGGGACATACTGCTTATGTAGATTCAGTTGCCTTCAGTCCAGATGGTCAAACTCTCGCTAGTGGCAGTTGGGATCAAACAATCAGGCTATGGAATATTTACACGGGTGAATGTCTGAAAATTTTGCCAGGACATGACAATCATGTCCACTCAGTCGCCTTTAGCGCAGATGGTCAAACTCTCGCTAGCGGTAGTTTGGACTGTACTGTCAAGCTCTGGGATGTGCAGACAGGTGAATGCATCAAAACACTTCAGGGACACACCAGCCGAGTTTGGTCAGTCACCTGTAGCCCTCAAGGTAAAATCCTGGCTAGTGGCAGTGACGATTGTACCGTGAAGCTCTGGGATCTACACACAGGTAGGTGTCTGAAAACATTTTCAGGACATACTGATAGTGTAAAGTCAGTTGCCTTTAGTCCTCAAGGTGAAACCTTAGCCAGTGCCAGTGTTGATAAAACCATTAAATTATGGGAGGTCAGCACGGGGCACTGCTGCCAAACATTGCAAGGACACAGCAACCAAATATGGTCGATTACATTCAACCCAGCTAGCCACACCCTCGCTAGTGGTGGTGAAGAACAAGCAGTGAAGTTATGGGATACCAAAACAGGCAAATGCCTGATGACGCTACAGGGTTATAGTAATCCCATATTTTCAGTTGCTTTTAATTCAGAAAGTCAGACTATTGTCAGTGGTAGTGAAGACGGAGTGGTAAGGTTATGGAATGTTTCCACGCGTGAATGCAGCCAAACACTACAGGGGCATAATAAGCGGATCTGGTCTGTTGCTTTCAGTCCCGACGATCGGACTCTAGCTAGTGGCAGTGAAGATCGCACCGTGAAGCTTTGGGATGCCCATACTGGCCAATGCCTTCACACATTGCATGAGCATACTAGTTGGGTCTGGTGCGTTGCTTTCAGTCCCCATAGTCGAACTCTAGCTAGTGGCAGCGATGACTGCACCATAAAGCTTTGGGATGTCCATACTGGTCAATGCCTTCACACATTGCAGGCACATACTAGCGTAGTTTCGGTAGTTATCTTTAGTCCAGATGGTCAATTTATAGTTAGTAGTAGTTTAGATACCACAATTAAATTGTGGGATGTCCTCACAGGGCAGTGCCTCAAAACGTTGCAGGGACATACAGGCCCAATACTTTCAGTTACCTTCAGTCCAGATGGGCAAACGTTGGCTAGTGGTAGTTTCGATCAAACGATCAAGTTATGGAATTTCCGGACAGGGCAGTGCCTCAAAACATTGCAGCAACCCAGCCAAATCAAGTTCATGGCATTCAGCCCAGATGGTCAAACGCTAGCCAGTAGCGGTGTTGAAGACCAAACGATTAGCCTATGGAGCATCAGGACTAGCCAGTGTTTTAATACTTTGCAAGGACACCTGAAAATAGTATCATCATTTAGCTTCAGTTCGGACAGTCAGATTTTAGTCAGTAGTAGCTTAGATGAGACGATTAAGCTGTGGGATGTAAATACAGGTGAGTGCTTAAAAACCTTGAGAGCCGAAAGACCCTATGAGGGCATGAAAATCACGGGTGCTACAGGTCTGACAAAGACACAGAAAGCCATATTGATAGTGCTGGGGGCAGTAGATTAGAGTTGACCACCTGTACAAATATGACAGTTCTCAGACCTGAGTTGAAATTTCATTGAATCCCTATGAGAGAGGGAGCAACGTGATTTGGTGAGGTGATCTCAATTCAGCATATTACTTTTGAATGTTGTTACGACTGGTCGAGTATGTTCAAAGCTTTTGCTGAGATATCTGTTATTAATAATACCAGGATGATTGTAATTCACGAAAAACCAAAGGCTCTTTGTACAAACCAAAATAAACTAATAACTATAATACAGGCAGATACAGAACGACGAAAATTTAATTCCCAAGGTTGTTTTCGCAAGGCACTTAGTATAAAAAATGTAGTTAATACAATAGCTAACTGACCAATTTCCACACCAATATTAAAGCTAGCTAGTGATATAGCCAAATTACCTTGTGGAATATTAATTTCTTTGAGAACTCCAGCAAAACCTAGCCCGTGAATAAGTCCAAAAGCAAAGGTCAATAACCATCTTCCTCGGACATTTTTACGCCAGAAATTTTCTAAGGCTACATAGACAATTGTCAGTGCGATCGCACTTTCTACAAATTGTACAGGTAGGGTAACAATATTGAGGACAGCTAATGATAATGTAACGGAATGGGAAACTGTAAAAGCAGTTACGACCTTGAGTAAATAGCCTAATCCACCACCTACCATTAATAAACTAATTAAAAATAAAACATGGTCATAGCCGGAAAGAATATGCTCTACACCTAGTAAGACAAAGCTGCTTACTTGTTGCCATACTGAACTATTAATTAAAGCAAACTCGTGTTTTTCTGGTGTAAATACCAAATTTTGGGTTTGTCCTCCTTGAATTACTGTAGCTAGACAAAGGGCTGTGGGAACATTGGGTAAAAATAAATCATAATTAATAGTCAGTGCGGTAACTGCTTGTTTCCAAGTGTAAGTGAGTTCTAAATTGCTGTGAGTATTGGCATTGCTTTGGATATTGGGTGGTAAATTGTTAGATGCTGCAACTGTCACTACACCTGTTTGTCCTTGTTCATTCACAAGCCGAATGCGATCGCCTAAAATTTTCTCTAGTTCTGTTTGATGTTTAATAACTTCTTCACCTGAGAGTTGCCCATCACGGTTATCATCAGCTGAAGCTACTAAGCCTGTAGGGAATGTCAGCGTCATTGCGGTTTGTGTTTTGTCCACCGCTATTTCCGCCACGGCTAAATCTGCCCAATGTGCTTGACTAGGATTAGCCCAAGCAATTGATAATAACAGTGCGCCTAAAAATGCAGCGATCAAAAGCCGATATCTGCGCCAGGTATTTTTCATCTTTTTAAAATCCTAAATTATCTAATCCCAGTCCCAAAGTACGCCGCGCTTGTTCATCAAAGCTGGGGTCAACTTTTTGCGCTAGCTGTTCGTAATTCATAGCCTGTTGTTGATTGCCCAAAGCTTTGGCAATTATGCCCGCACGGTAGAATATACTGGCATCTTGTGTACCTAATCGCACTGCTTCTTGAATAATTGCTTGCGCCTCTTTAAGTTTTCCAGCACGCAATAGCGCCCAAGCTAAGGTATCTAGAGTTTGAGCATCACGCCGAATACTGACTTCTGCTTGCATCAGTGATAATGCTTCTGCTACATCTTCAGGATGGTTTTTATCTAATAACAATCGCGCCAATTCCCGGCGATGACCAAAGGAACCATTATTGTGTGCGGTGATATTTTCTTGACGTAGTAAGGTTTCTGCTTGGTTTAATAAGATACTCGCTGCAAGTGTATCACCTTGTAATTGCTTGATTCTGGCTTGACCTCGCAACACAGCATGGTCAAAAGTCGTTGATGTTTTTTGCTGGTTCGGCAAAACTTGAGCGTAAAGATTGGCTGCTGTTTGGTAATTTCCCTGGCGTGTTTCTAATTCTGCCAGATGCAGCAATGCTAAAGGATATCGGGGTAAAATCCGCAGTGCTTCTTGGTAAAGTTGTGCAGCTAAATCCAGTTGCCCATGTTTGTAGTAAAGCTGACCAAGCAATACTCTTGTAGAGGCTGAACTGCCTATTTCGCCTGCTTCCTCCACGGATAGCGCTAATTTAAATGTATCAATCGCTGCTTTATCTTGTCCTTGGGCAGCCAGTACCAAAGCTTGTAAAGTCAAATTGCTTTGGGTAGGAATTTTGTTAACTAAAGCATCGGCGGCGGTTTTGGCAACTGCTAACTTACCCATTGCCAAGTTAGATGTAACTAAAATAGCCAAGGCATTATCATTACGAGGTTGCAACTTTAATACTTGCTGAGATAGACGAATAGCTTCAGCAAAATCATGCCTAGCTTGAGCTACACGCGCCAGCACAATTACTGCACCATGATTATTAAAAGGTAAACTAGAGAGCGATCGCTTGGCCGCTTGTTCTGCAAGTAAATACCAATTACTTTCGCCTGTAGCTTTTGCCATTTTCAAGTAAGCCTGAGCTAAAGACGCTAAATTCAAGCCACTTTGGGGATTTTGGCGAACTTTTTCTTGATAAAACGTAATTTCCGCCTGTAAGTTGGCGCGACGGTCATCAGTTCCAGGTAACGATGTGGAAAAGCGATAGCCGTAAGGTGCTGCTAGCTTGGCAGATGGGCGAAAATATAGCAACGTGGAGATAGTTACTAATACTGTTGGAATTAGCAGCAACCACAGAGGTTTGACACTCTTGGGTTGCTGTTTGTCAAAAGTTTGTATCATGCTTTGGTGCTAATTTTTTTAATGCAGAGATGGGTGATGGGGCATTGGGCATTGGGCATTGGGCATCAAGCAATATATTCTCCCCAGCTCCCTGCTCCCTGCCCCCCTGCCTTATTAATTCGGTAACGCCAAGTAAGGAAATTGCGGCTCTAAGGATTTATGTCCTTGACCAGGATTATCGGGAGTACCTTCATAGGAGACGTTATCGGTTTTGACTGCACCATTAGTCAGTACTTGTAAGGTGATATCTACAACATCATCTTTTAACTTTCTGCCAGCTACAGGGCTTCCTTTGGCGTTGAGTGCATTAGCATAACCACTGGGGACAGTAGTATCAATCCGCATGACATCGGGCAGGAATGCGCTGAGAAGTACATTAGCTCGGTTGTCGTCGTTACCCAAAGCTTTGAGTGTCTTTTTCGCTTCTGCTCCCACAGGTGCGGCGGCGGGACTTAAGTCAGCAGTAGGAGGAATGCTGTTAAAGGCGTTGAGAAAATCGTTAGTTACAATCAAGCCTTCGTTAATAGCTGGCCTTGCTAGGCGCTCAACTTGTTGGAATTTGTTATTACGTGGGTTTTGGACAGAGATAGTTTCCCAAACATCGAAAGTAGTGGCGTTGGTGTGTCCGGCTAAAAAGGAACGTGGGATTTTCACCACAATTGAGTTGACGTTGTACCCTTTAGCAAAGTCAATTGCTTGGTTGGCGGGACGAAAACCAACAGCCGGGCCGAAACCTAAAGCACCTGCACGTACTCGGAAGAATTGTTCCACATCAAAGAAGAAGGGGTCTTCTCTCAACCCAGCAAATACGCTGACTTCAGTTTTACCTAAAGATAATCTATTAATTGTGGGGTTTTGGGGATCTGCACTTAAAGGTGTAGTTCTACCTGTAGCAGATCTTTTCTTACCATCTGCGATCGCAGTTAGTTTAAATTCCTGTTCCCCATTGCTGTTAGGGGGGCTAAATTCAAACTGTAAGACTGCATCTTCTTTCCCTGTGGGGGTTGCATCTTTATGAGCAACACGGCTGACTTTAAATTCGTAAACAGCATTAGAGCTAAAATAATACTGCTGACGAGCGAGCGAGCGCGGATTGGTATTCATGACAAAGACTAAATCATCTGGACGCGCTGCTGGGTTTTGGTCTTGTTCGCGGAATACATATAAATCAGTTAAATTCAAATTGCGACCTTTGGTATCAACTTCCCCATCATCATGGTCAGAAGCAGTAACATATTGTGGGACTATAGTTGCAACACCTACCGTTAAACCAATAGCCAATAAACCAATACCAGCAATTTTTTTCATTTTGCCAAAATTAAAGCTTGGCTCAATTTTTTGGTTGTTGATTTTTGTGTTGTTTACCATATTTGTATCTCCGATCAAATGAAATAAGTAAAAGTCAAACTCGATGGCTTTGATGGTTGTATTGTGTCGGATGGAAATGCTCACTTTCCAGACCAATAACTGCTCACTTTTTGCTTACTGTTGTTCATCCAGAATTATTTCTAGGCATGAAAATATAGAGATGTGCGGGAATATTTCTTCCCTACACCCTCGCAACAGTATGTTTAAGATTCCTAGAAAATTTCTAGGTTGCTAACTGCTAATTCAGCATTTCTAAACAGATATACGTTGAAGTGAGTAACTTGGATCTCTGGGTCAAAAAATAAATTTAGCTTTTTCCGCAAATATCAGACCAACAGAGGATGGCACTTTACACATAGGTGTACCAGTCGCGTAAGTCCTGTACTCATTACTCATTACTCATGATGTACCTCACTTACTTCAAAAGTGCTGTACATGCTGATTAGCTTAAAAGATGTGGGTTCATGAAGAAATAAATATACTTTTGTCAACGAGTGCTATTTTTAGCAATGGGAGGCAAATAAGTTATTTAAGCTCACTATCTAGCCTATAGATGACCACGCAACCAAATACCGACGAATCTGGACTTTTAGCCAAAATTGCCCAGCAAGACCAAACCGCTATGGCACAACTTTATGATCGCTATGCTGGTGTATTGTATGGTGTGGCTTTCAAAATTTTAGGTACTGTTGAGGAAGCAGAGGAAGCCGTGTTAGATGTTTTTCAACAGGTGTGGCGAACTGCAGGACGTTATGATGCAAGTAAATCAAGGGTTGATACATGGTTATTTATGCAAATTCGTAGTCGCGCCTTGGATAAATTGCGGGCGAAACAGCGAATTGCACGCACTGCATCGATATCTTTAGATGCAGTGGATTTGGATACACCATCTTTGATAACAAATCCCACAGAAGACGTAGTAATTTTAGAACGTCGTACCCAAGTGATAGCAGCTATCAAACAATTACCATTAGAACAACGTCAAGTTGTGGAATTAGCCTATTTTCAAGGCTTAACTCATGCAGAAATTGCCAATCAAACAGGTGTGGCTTTAGGCACAATTAAAACCAGGATTCGTTTAGCATTAAATAAGTTGCGTAGTTCTTTGGCAGATTTAGCTGCGGACAAGTTAGGATATGGCTAAGGGATTTTCAAATGAAAAAATAATCAATCGCTTTGGTAAGCAGGGGAGCAGAGGAAGCAGAGGAAGCAGAGGAAGCAGAGGAAGCAGAGGAGGAAGAGTACAATAATGGTCTTCGCTCTGAAAAATAGATAATATAATTTCTTGAAATTACAAGTCTCAAAAAATTACATTTAAATATATAGAAATTAATTCTTTTCAATCTTAAGACAGCTAATCATAGAAAAATCTATATTCTCCAATTACCAATCACCATTTTTCCAAAAGCGATTTATGTCATGAAACAAGAAGAATTTGATGAATTAGCTGCATCATATGCATTAAATATCCTCGCTCAAGCAGATTTTCCCATATTGGAAGAAGCGATCGCAAATTCGCCCGAACTAGAATCGGAATTAGCTGCATTGACGGAAGTAGCTGCGGCGCTTGCTTATAGCGCGCCTTCTGTACCAATGGCTGCTAATTTAAAAGCACGTTTATTTGAGCGCATCAATAACGAAACATCAATCACAGCTTTACAGGAAAAAGCTGCTGATGTGGAATGGCAAGCTTATACAATTCCTGGGGTAATGGTGGGTACATTGTACCAAGATAACGAGAAACGCGAAATCGCTTGTTTTGTGCGTTCTGTGGCTAATATTCGCTTTCCCAAGCATCAACACGCAGAAAATGAGGAAATTGTGGTACTGGAAGGGGATTTAATTGTTGATGGGGAAATTTATCAAGCTGGCGATCGCATTTACTCCCTTCCAAATACTGTACATCAACCAGAAACTCAACAAGGTTGTTTGCTATTTCTCAAGACTTCTCTTGACGATCAAATTATTACCTAAACAACGCCCAAGCTAAAAACCTCTCGGTGTAATATAGGGCTAATTGATTGCTCACACCGTTGAAAACAGCATCAAAAGCATGTTCCGCACAAGGAATTTCTAATAAAACCGCTGTTTCGCCAGCTTTCTGTAAAGTTTCATACATTCGCCTCCCAAATTTTGCTTGGACAACATGGTCACGGCTACCGTAAATTAATAATGTTGGTGGTAAAGAGAGAGTTACGTAATTAATTGGAGAAGCAATTTTATACTCATCAGGTAATTCTTGAGGGGAACCACCAAGAAAAGTTTTGAGAATCGCACGAGTATTTAGCGGATCTGGTTGTGGCGGCTCATTATAGCCTTCAGTTAAGTTCACAGGCCCGTAATAACTCACTACAGCACGAATCGGTGGCGCATCTGGTTGATAAGCCGCTAGCATGGCGAGGTGTGCGCCAGAAGAACGACCTAAAAGTATCATGTTTTCAGGGTCGGCTTCATATTCTGCGGCTTTTTGGCGAATAAAATTGAGCGCTGTACGCACATCATCCAACTGTGCAGGAAACTGGTATTTGGGCGCGTGTCGGTAATCAATGGCAAATACTGTATATCCACGAGCTGCTAAATATTGATTGAATTTATAATTGGCGTGAGGATTACCATTTTGCCAAGCGCCACCATAAATTACTACTAATGCGGGATATTTTCCTACTGCTTGTGGTTGGTAAACTTCCATTTTTAAAAGAACTCCCCCAGATGTAGCGAATAAAATATCTTTCCTGTGACGGATTTTTTCTAGGGGAATACCGCGAAAGCTATTCGCTAAAGAAAAAGGTTGGGGTTGCATTTTAGCACTGACCTGAAGAGGAATTTTTGCTAAATAATTCTCGCCTAATCCTTGTTTTATTGCAGCCGACATTTGCATTTGAGTTGGTGCAATTTTGAGCAAAACTGAAGCACAAAGCAGTAATCCAATTAAGCTGAAAATGCAAGTGATAATTTGTATTCGCGGTTTATAGATACATAAAATAGCTGTTAATAAAGAGATGATATTCAATATAAATAACCAAGGGCTAACTTCTGGCGCGCCTACTCCTAAAGGCTGCAACAAACGATTCGGAGCCGGAATTATAATCCAAGAACTGAGAAATAAACTGGTAACACTCAGTATTATTGCCAGCCAAGATAAAATTATTTGATATGTAGAGAACATCATGATGAAAAGAGGGCACGTTATGACTTTAGCCTAACGCACCCATTGACTAGAAGCGAGAGAAGCGAGAATTACGAATTAAGCTAATTTGATGTGAATGGCTTTTGTTTCTAAATACTCTTCTAAACCATTCTTGCCCACTTCACGACCAATTCCGCTTTGTTTGTAACCACCATAAGGCATAGTTGGTTCTAAGCCAGAAGTATGATAAGAGTTCACCCAAATAGTACCAGCACGAATTCCTTTAGCCATTTTGAAGGCGGTATCAAGATTTTTAGTCCAGACGGCTGCTGTTAAACCGTACATGGTTTGATTGGCGATTTGTAATGCTTCCGCTTCATCTTTAAATGTCATAATTGACAGCACCGGGCCAAAGATTTCTTCTTGAGCGATCGCCATTTCATTGGTAACATGATCAAAAACGGTGGGTTTAATAAATAAACCTTGCTCAAATCCGGGTACAAGATAACGTCCACTACCACCAATTAAGAGTTTTGCACCTTCTTTTTCCCCCAGTTGAATATAGTTTTGAATGCGTTCAAACTGTCTTTCGTTAATTACTGGCCCCATCATCGTTGTATTCTCAGTGGGGTTGCCTATGAGAAAAGTTTGGGTAGCGGCAATAAATTGCTCGATAAATACATCTTTAATTGACTCATGCAATAACAATCGAGAACCTGCTTGGCAGACTTGACCACTATTAATATAGATGCCAAATAATGCCCCGGGAATTGCTTGCGATAAATCTGCATCTGCAAAGACTATATTAGGACTTTTACCACCTAACTCTAAACTAATTCGCTTCAGGGTAGGTGCGCCTTGAGCCATGATACGTCTACCAACAGCAGTTGAACCTGTAAAGGCGATTTTATCAACTAAGGGTGATTCAACTAAATGTTCTCCGACTACTGGGCCGTCACCTGTGACAATATTAATTACACCATCAGGTAAACCAGCCTCGCTGAGAATTTCCGCCAGCATAAAGGCGGTGGAGGGAGTAAATTCGCTGGGTTTAACTACCATTGTGCAACCAGCTGCGATCGCAGGTGCAACTTTCCACGCTACCAATAGTAGGGGGAAGTTCCACGGGGTGATAATACCCACCACACCCACAGGTTCATGTACTGTTAAACCAATAGCATTGCGATCGTATTGAGTAGTAGATTCTCCTTGTAGGTTAAGTGTTAAAGCCGCAAAGTAGTCAAATACTTGTGCTGTCATTTGCACTTCACCAATACACATTCCTATTGGTCTACCTACTTCTTGACAAATAACTGCAGCTATTTCTGAGGTTTTTGTTGTTAATAATTCGGCAGTTTTTCCCAGGATATCATGACGCACGCGAGCGTGGGATGTTGACCATGTACCATCATCAAATACTTGTCTTGCAGCTTGAATGGCAATATCAGTATCAGCTTGATTACTCCAAGGAATTTGAACGATAGTTTCACCAGTTAACGGGCTTTTACGTTCGTAGTTAACACCAGATAAGGGCGAAATATATTTACCGTTGATGAAATTTTGGTAGGTGCGAATTGTGGTTTGTGATTGGGCAAGTGTGAGTTGGGTAGTCATAGATTTTGTTTTGTCTTTTAGTGAAAGTATAAAATAGTCACACGCAGAAGCGCAGAGGCGCAGAGAGAGAAAGAATGAGAATTAGGTTCTAGTTGCAAACTGTTACTGGAACTGTATATGTCTGGACAGTTACAGATGGCACACCATATAATCCGCCATTACCAAAAAATGTGCGTGGTTGCAATACAGTGCGGCATTGTTTACCTTTTGCTGTATTTTGTTGATTTAATGCTGGTTGATTGGCATTGATATTAGTAGGTGGTTGAGAAGGTTTTTGGTTAGCTTCGAGAGATTGATTGAGTTCCTGTAAAGCTTGATTTAATTCTTCTAGCGCTTGATTGAGTTCCTGAACATCATTGTCGCTAACTTCTTGGACGGAAGCTTTTAGAGGTAAAGTACTGCTAGTAAAGATTCCTAGAGTTGCGATCGCAGTTAAAATTACAGACTGGTGTTTCTTGATCATAGTTTAATTTCTCCTGGCAAATCTGCTTTTCGATAGTCATAGTTTCTCTGTCTTCTTTGTTTACTTACCAGTTCAAAATCTGCTCAGTTTTTATTCATGGGATTGGAGACAAATCAATTCAAAATTTAAAATGACGCTCGAGGACTCGCTAACGCTGCGCTAACAAAATTCAAAATTAAATAACTCTTGGGGATTGGGGACTGGGGACTGGGAGATGAGGAAGATGAGGGAGATGAGGAAGATGAGAAGAAATTTCTATTACCAATTACCGATTACCCATTACCAAATGACAAATGACAAATGACAAACCCCAATTAACTAATTTCCCTTTGCCAAAGTATCTCTGCTATGCGCGTCATTCCGGCTTTGAGATGACGGCGGTAGGTGCTGAAGGGTAAATCTAATAATTCGGCGGCGGTTTCTTGGGTGGGTGCGGGTTGTAAATAAGTGCGATGAATAACGCGGTACAATTTTTCATCGCGGGGTGATGATTGTAGCGATTCTGCTGCTTGTTTGAGGAGAGTTTGCAAAGCTGCAACTCTTTTGGGTACGTTACCTGATTCTGCAACTTGTTCTTCTACTAGCCGGGAACGTAACAAGGGATTTTGATGCAATGTATCAGCCCGTGTGAAGTTACGCAAAGCATCCTGTACTGCTTCCATAAATCCTGACTGGCTGAGAACTAACAAATTTCGGCTAGGGGGAGTTGTGGCGGCGACTACCTCAGCGGCGGCGATTTCTCTTTGTGCTAATAGTTCTTGCCATGCGATTGGTGATACTACGCGCCAATCATGGCTATATACACCATAATTGCGTCCACCAATTGTAAAATCAGCAGCAGGCGATCGCGCTAAATCGAAGTATGTTAACATTGGTGCCCATGCCTCTGGTTCGGCACAGGGTAAAAAGGTAAATGCTAATCCTGGCGTTTTTTGGAAATATTGCACAAAATTGACAAAAATTAGGCTTTGGATAGGCGAAACGCTTTGATAGGTATCTCGCGCCATCCAAAATCTGAAGATTGTTGCGCCTTCTTGGGGGCGTAAGGGTGCATGATTTTGCAGATATTGCCAAGCTGCAATAGCCCCAGGATCAATATTCATATCTTCGCTAGTCGCTTCATGTAACGCCACCATAATTGCAAATCCGGCTGGTGTCGGCTGAGAATCTCGAAATATTAAGACATTTTGTGGTTGACGCTGTAACCAATGGGCTGCAATTCGGGCTGATTCTTCACCTTCATTAGTGCCAATTATTTCTAAAATTGTCTCGTGATCACTTTCTTGCAATGAATCTGTTAATAAACCGCTTTGTTCTCCCCAAGTAAAACGGGGGCGAATCGCTGGATTATCTCGATGCAAAAAAATATAATCAAATAAAACCCGATGCTTTTCTACTCCTTGCGTTTGTCCTAATCTTTTGCTGTAATAACTACGGGCTTGGTGATGCAATTGGGTATAAAAATCAGGATTCCGCCAACGCAAATCCGCAATTAAAACTTCCCTGGCTAAATCATGAGGAAATAAACCTAATTGTCCAGTTTCAATAAACGAAAGTCCTCGTAACCATTCAAATAAATTGTGAGTATCTGGTAACTGTAATATTTGGGTAAGTAACGCTTCGGTAGTTAACCTCACTACAGCACAAGCTTGTAAAGCCATGCGATGTGCTGGCGTTGGTACTTCTTTAATAAATCTTTCTAGTAAAGTTTTAATAATATCTGGTGCTGTTTCTGCTTGAAAGGAAATTTCTTGTCCTTGAGCTAATACATCTGCAACTAAAGATAAAGCCAAAGGATATCCATATGTAAAGTTGAGAATTCCTTGGTGATGGTTAGCTGGAATATCTTTTTTCTGTAAGTAAGTTAAACTTTCTTCTGGGCTGAGGTTGCGTAAAGGTAAAGCATGAATTAAAGCTTGCCAGCCTGGATCACTAAGCCAAGTTGCGGAGAGAGGATTACGCCCAGCTAAAACAACTAAAGTTTCCAGAGATAGATTTGGTAAAAATTCTGATTGTAGCCATGCATCTAAGGAGGAAATATTTTCGTATGTGTCGATAAAAATTACCTGACGTTCCTCATTAGCAGCAAGTTTTTCTAAGGGAGAATTACCTTCTAATAAAGCCATACTAGAACTCAATACACTTAAAACAGACTCTGGTGTAGGTTCTAAATTACGGGCTTCAATGTGAAGTGATGGGATTTTTAGCTGATTACATAAACCTTGCAATTGTAGCATCAGGCTAGTTTTACCCACACCTCCGGGGCCAAAAATATGCAAAATATTGAAAGGTAATTCTGATGATATCAGAGCTTTTTGGAAGATAGATATTTCTTGTTCTCTGCCAACAAATTTGCGATTCCTCTCCCAAGCAAGTCGTTCTGATAATGATGGCATAAATTAGCTCCAAGTAATTACGAATTATTCCCAATCATGAATACACTGCAATAACGTTCAGTTAGTATCAAAAAGCTTAATCGGCGTAGGTTGGGGAGCCACTGCGTTGGACGGGTTTCCCGGCTTAAAGCAAGTGGCGTTTGAAGGACGTAGACCCGAAGGGGCTTCCCGCAGGGTAACCCAACATTTTCGCAAATTTGTTGGGTTTTACTCCGTTCAACCCAACCTACAATTTATCCTTAACTGAACAGTATTGGAATATACGGGTAAAGTTGCTGTTGCCCAATCTCGTAATGTTTTACGGTGGATTTTACCTGTTAAGCCTTTAGGTAACTCCGGTAAAAAGGCAATATTTTCGGGTACTTTGTAAGCTGCTATTCTGTCGCTCATAAATTCCTTTAATTCTATTTTACTAATGGCATATCCTGATTTCATTACGACAAATGCTTGGACAATTTCACCCCAATTTGCATTAGGTACACCAATAACTGCAGCTTCTTTCACAGATGGATGTTGATATAAAACAGCTTCCACTTCTAAAGGCGAAATATTAGAACCACCCCGAACAATAATTTCTTTTTTACGGCTCACAAACCAGTAATAATTGTCTGCATCCATCCAAGCTAAATCACCTGTATATAACCAGCCATCTTTTAATACGGCGGCGGTAGCTTCTGGCTGATTCCAATAGCCAAGCATCATCGCTTCACTTTTGACAATAATTTCGCCAATTTCACCTTGAGGAACATCTTCCCCTTTGTCATTAACTATTCGCAGCATCATTCCCTCTGTAGCTTTACCAATAGAACCAAGACGTTTAGCATCGTTGGGGTTCATGCTATAAGGAATTACTTCTGTCATCCCGCATCCTTCAAGAATTTCTACACCAAACATTTGGGTAAAACGTTGTTGTAACGTTGCGGGAACTGCATCACCACCAGCAAAACAAAGTTGCAAACTATCTAGACGGTAAGCAGCTACTTCTGGGTAGTTCACCAAAGCGTTATACATGACTGGTAGTCCGTAAAGTTTGGTAACACCATGTTGCTGGAGATTTTGCAAGACTAATCCTGGCTCAAAACGAGGGATAATTACTAATGTTGCACCCACACTCAAAGATGCAATCATTTGCAAGGCAAAACCAAAGATATGACACAGAGGTAACATCACACCACTAATATCTGCATTGCTTAAATTAGTTTGTTGGCTGTGATATGCGGCTGTAATCAGTAAAGATTTATGGGTGTGGGTAACGCCTTTAGGACGTGCCGTAGTGCCAGATGTGTATAAAATTGCCGCGATCGCACTTGCATCTAATTTGGGAAATTCTATCTCTTCTCTATATTGCTGTAACAGTTCCTCAAAATTATGCACGTTAGCAGCTATAGAGTTATTACGTAATATAATGTATGCTTCTACACTCCTAAGATTATCTTGGATCGCCTGAATTTCCCCAAATAAATCTCCTTGGCTGATACAGATTTTAGCTTGACAGTGATTGAGGATATATTCGAGTTCCGGTGCTTTCAAACGATTGTTGAGAGGAACTGCGATCGCACCAATTTTAAAACAGGCGTAGTAACAAAAGACAATTTCTGGACAATTTGATAGATGAATAGCAATGCGATCGCCTTGAGAAACACCCATCTTCATCAAGGAAGCAGCGATTTTGTCTGTAATCTCATTCAAGTCTTGATAGTTCCAAGCTTGATCCTCGAACAGAATCGCTATTTTGTCAGAGTATAAGTTACTAGCATTGATTACACAATCGCCAAGACTCATATTATATGTTTCCTTCCCAGGCTAAAGTTATATACGTTGATTAATTCCGCTTGGATCTGTCTAGGCGCAGATTAATTACCACCAAGCTGGAAAATAAAGCTAAGTGCCGATATCAATTGATGAAAATTCTGGCAAAGATAGTTTTTTCGTAGGGGTTTCGCATTGCGAAACACTCTACTCAATCTTTATGGACTTCCAGAAATTAAATTATTCAATCAGCAAAGGCGAAGATATTGAGCAAATTCTTTCTCTCCCTCTGCTCAACGGCAGTTGCTCTACTTGGGGAAACCCCAAGACCGCACTGCCTCCCCTGCTTCCTCTGCTCCCTCTGCTACCCTAGCGATAGGATATTTTTTTAGTTGGAAGTCCCTTAACCCACACCCATAGCTGCAAAAAGCTGCTCTAATGACTGTGGTTGCATAAAATTGGTGTATTTTGCCGCCAGTTCTGGGGTTAACAATTCCAACAACAGGCGGTTTTCAACCCATAATTCTATAACTTCAAAAAATCCACCGCGATTGCAACGTACCACACGCCAACCTTCACGTGCTGCAATTGCAAAAATCTGTTCTTGGCTTGTAGGTACATCAATGGCTGCGTGTACTGCTTGAAAGTGGCTAGAAGAATTAGTGTCTCGAAACTCCACTTCTGCATCACCATGACCAGGAACCAATTCTGTACCTAGCGGATAAACCTCAATCATGGTTCCTCTTCCATCCCAAGCCATCGCCATATAACTATCGCCATGACTAGGGAATGGTAACACACGTCCTCCCCAAAGCTCAGCGATCGCTTCCGCAACGTGACGGGGGTTAGCAGCAGGAATCGAAATGTGACGAATCATTTTTGACCTCTTTGTACTTGACAAACTACTGTTTACTGAATTGATAGTTGTAGTGTGTCTTGTCCTATTGCTCATCTTCCAGGTCAAAAAGTATTCACTTTTTGCTTAGCGCTCTTCCCATCAGACTGAATGAGCGCTACCCTTTGTTTTTGTGTTTCCTGCTCTTTTTTAAGTTCTTGAATTTCTATGCACTTATGGATTGATTGGTCAGCAAACCAGACATATCTAATACTCGGACTAACCAAGTAGATGCACAATCTGCCATATTTGCGCTTTGGGTCGATTCGCTCCAACTGTTGACCCAATTGAGTTTCCAATCTTG
Source organism: Nostoc linckia FACHB-104 (assembly GCF_014696615.1). GTDB lineage: Bacteria > Cyanobacteriota > Cyanobacteriia > Cyanobacteriales > Nostocaceae > Aulosira > Aulosira linckia_A. The sequence goes on from NZ_JACJQJ010000108.1 coordinate 20,160, forward strand.
TAATACCTCTATTAGTTGATTTAATTCAACATAATTAACTTCACTGTTTTGCTGTATCAAAGACAAATACAATAAGCTCTCTTCTAACAATACTGGAACTATTTCGCCCTTTGCACTATTTTTTACCCAAGATTTGAGCCTTGCTAAATACTTCTTCCACCAGAATCTCGGCGTAAATAGAAGGTTCGTGTCATCTCACAGGTTTAAACTTAATAAACTTGTCATCTAGTGATAATTCCCACTTTTACCCTGATACTAATAGTTGCACTTTACTCTTGTTTTTGTCAACTAAAGATTGCATAATATGGCTAGCAAAGAACAGATAGAAGAGGTTGTAATGTTACCACTAACTGAAGTGGGATCTATTAGATGGACAAAGGATCGCGGGCAGAAAATGCGCTCACTGCGTGGTGATATGCCATTAGTAACTTTATCTAAAAAGCTTGCTGAATATGACGTAGATATGTCTAGGCAATATTTGAACCGGATGGAAACCTTCACAGAGGTCAAAAGTGCTTCCCCAGAACTCGTTACTGGCTTATGTAAAGTATTTGGCTGTACCTTGGCTGAATTACTGTGTTTGAAAGAAACCAAAATTGTGCAATTAGGGGTTGACAAATGCAACCTTTAGTTGCATTATATTGTTAAGGAGAGCAAGAAGGAGTCAGGAGTCAGAATCAATTAGTTAGGGATTTAAACCCGCGATTGATTGAACGCAAGTGCGTCTCCCCTTGGGAAAAGACCAGCAAATTTTCAATTTGGTGGGAGTGCAAAAACGCCGTTTATTCGCCCTACGGGTAGCAGTTCCTTTAAGCGGAAGAACCCCGCCAACTGACTGCCGAACCAGTCGCACAGAATACAAGCAAGAGAATTCTGGCTCCTGGCGACTGACGCATGTATTCTGTTTAGATACCCACAAAACCCAATGCCACCGGGACTAGCAGCCGGAAGCCAAACTTGTAATGCTCAAGCCACCGGAGATGATTCCGATGACCTAACTAAGTCTAAAAAATTGGTTATTTATCGCATATACGCCCGTAATTCAAAGATTTGTACAGCTTCGCTGATTCTATTGTGAGAGCGTTTCATTTGTACAGCGCTCTTTTGTGCTTCAAAAACAAAGGCGATCGCCCATGTCTGGAAAACTCAGCGATCGCCTTTTACCCTTTTATCAAAGGAATATCTATTATGACCTACAAAACACCTGCACAGCAAGCAATTTTCGCTTCTTTTGCTGTTGACGAACAAGCTCTAGCTCAAGCCCAACTAGAGCAGCACATCACACAACAGGGTGAAGTTGTAGCACCCAAAGAATTCACAGTTCTCGAAATCAGCTGCTACGACTATGAAATTTACGTTGGCGACAAACTAATAGCTAGCATCACCTACGACCACGACGAATTCGTAACCCAACGCTGGGTCGTAATGGTGAACTCAACCGAACAACATCGTGCAAACAGCTGGGCCAAGTGCCACAACCACATTATTTGGCACCACAAGCAAGGCACACTACCCGTGCAAAAGCAAAAAGTTCCAGCCAATACTACGGGTAACGAAGTTATGGCACAAATTGCCTTGGAATGTGAGAAATTTGGCTTTGAACTCCTCGATGACGGTATCTACAACAACGACAAAAAGCTAGGTTCAGCCGGATGTACTGACGGTCGCTGGTGGGTGAAAAGAGCCTCGTCAGAGCATCAGCAGCAAGTGCCCTGTGATTCTGCATTCGATGCTATGTGGTCGTTGTCGATGGTTGAAGTATTGCCTAGTCTCGAAACTAGGTCGTGTGAGGAGTTGTTGGATAAACCGTTTGATCAACTGACGGCTGACGAGTGGCGAAGGCTGATGGAGTATCAAGTAGTTTCAGTTAGCACAGAATTAGCAGCGGTGTAAAATTAAAGGTGGGGACTATCAGTTCCCACCGATACCTTTGACAAACTTTCAACGTAGGTTTAGAGGATATTCTTATGCTACTGTGTAGTGGAAACTGTCAATTAATCTAGTTTCAGCAATTAAAGAAAACAGTCTCATGTTCCAACCTTTAGCAGAACCAATTAGCTTTGAAGAGTTCATTGAATGGAAGCCAGAAAACGGTAGATATGAATTGCATAAAGGAGTAATTGTTGAAATGCAGCCGACAGGAGAACATGAGTTAGTCAGAGCATTTTTAATTAGAGAACTCAATTATGAAATTCGTCGTTTTAATCTTGCTTATTCGATTCCAACTCAAGCATTAGTCAAATCAGTTGATAAAAAATCTGGTTATATTCCCGATGTACTGGTATTGAATCTACCTAACTTGGTTAATGAACCACTTTGGAAAAAATCGTCAACAGTTACTCAAGCAGCATCAATTCCATTAGCAGTAGAAGTTGTCAGCACTAATTGGCGGGATGATTATTTTCTGAAATTTGGTGAGTACGAAGAAATAGGCATACCTGAATATTGGATTGTTGACTATGCTGCTTTTGGTGGTAGGCGCTTTATTGGCAATCCCAAACAGCCGACAATATCAATTTATGTTTTAGTTGATGGTGAATACCAAGTTACTCAATTTCGGGGTAGCGACAAACTTCAATCACCAACTTTTCCTGAACTAAGTTTAACTGCTTTCCAAGTGTTTCAGGCTGCTTTAGTAGAGCAGTAATCAAAACTCAAGCTAGCCACCCTTTGCCTCAATCCCTGGTGTAAGCACATCAAGCACTGAATCCAGGGTTACTGTACGGTTTCTTCTTTGTGCTGTGTTCTAAATCTCTAAGCTGGTTTCTTCAGCTTTTCACGGTATACCTGTTGAATAGCAAAATACTCGTGAACTTCAGCAGATGTCAGTCGCTTCACTCTCGTGTACGCTCGAATCGGCTGCAACATTCCGTGCAAGCTGCAATGC
>NZ_JACJQJ010000109.1 GCF_014696615.1 Nostoc linckia FACHB-104
AACTAAAACGCCCAAGTATTCTTATGTGCTTGGTTTGATTTGAATTGTCACGGGGTAAGGCGCAGCCCTACCCGCTCTTTGTGCCAGTTGCGTAAGTCCTGTTCATTTTTCATTTGTCAAATAATGATATCTTTGTGGTATTTTGTAGGGTGCGTTAGCGCTAGCGTAACGCACCTCTTGGTAATAGAGGTTTTTTCAGGAATCAAATCGGATTCCTATATATGATGGTGCGTGATGCCCGAAAATTAGAATCGACGCTTTTTCAGTCCAATATTATGGCATCACACACCCTACTGTTTAGAGAGAATCTTTAGACCTTGACTGTATCTCTAATTTTTTCTGAAGAATAATAAGTATGATTATCGCCAAATTTTGTTGTGATTAATGATTCTGCTCCTGTAATCAATCTGGCTCTGCGATTTTGGGTAATGTAGTTCCATGCCCACTGAATCATAACTATTAGTTTGTTGTCAAACTCGATTAAAAAGTATATATGTACAACTAGCCAAAATAGCCATGCAAAGAAACCTCTGAGCTTGGTAAAACCTAAATCTACAACAGCCGTATTTTGTCCAATGATGGCTAAACTACCTTGATGATTGTAATTAAATTGTGGCAAAGTATGACCTTGAAGCCGTTGTTCAATTAATTTAGCAACATATTCTCCTTCTTGCTTGGCTACTGGTGCAACACCAGGTAAAGGCTTACCATCTTGATGGGAGAAATTTGCTAAGTCACCAACAACAAAAATATTGTCATATCCTTTAACGCTTAAGTCAGGTTCAACAATCACCCTACCTGCACGATCAAGTTCTACACCTGTGCGTTCTGCTAAAACTTTACCCATTGGTGATGCTTTGACACCCGCTGCCCATAATATAGTTTTGGAAGCAATTTCTCTGATGTCATCGCCTTGTTTGATGGTAACAATATCATTTTCAATATTCGTTACCAAAGTTTTTGTTTGAACAATTACACCTAATTCTTTAAGAGATTTTTCTGCTGTTTGGGATAAATCTGGTGCAAAAGGTGGGAGGATGCGATCCAAGCCTTCTAATAGTAAAATTCGGGTTTCTGAAGTGTCGATTTTACGAAAATCTTCTTTGAGAGTTTTGTATGCTAACTCTGCGATCGCACCTGCTAATTCTACTCCTGTAGGGCCACCACCCACAATCACGAAAGTTAACCAAGCACGGCGTTTTACGGGATCTGGTTCTCTTTCGGCGGCTTCAAAGGCTTTAAAAATCCGGCGACGCATTTCTACTGCATCTTCCACTGTTTTTAACCCAGGCGCAAATTCTTCCCAGTCATCTTTACCAAAATAGGAATGCTTCGCACCGGTAGCTACAATTAACGTATCGTAGGGTATGGCTTCACCATCTACCAAAACTTTCTGAGCTTGAGGATCGATATCATCGACAGATCCCAACAATACTTGTGTATTTTTGCTTTTACTCAACACCGATCGCAACGGTGAGGAAATATCAGCAGGTGACAAAGTACCTGTAGCCACTTGGTACAGCAGTGGTTGAAACAAATGAAAGTTGCGCTTATCAATGAGTGTAACGTTCACCGGAGCCTTGGCAAGTGCTTTTGCCGCGTACAGTCCCCCAAAACCACCGCCAACTATGACTACTTCATGTGGTGGTTTATTGTCAAGCGAATTTGCCATAAGAAATATTTCCTTGTGTTACGACCGCTGTAACTATTCTTAATAAGTTTGTAACAAACTTGGCAAAACCCTTTCTGTTCGCTAAGCACAAATTAAAAAATGCTTAAAGTTAGGAAATATACAATTTTGGGAATGGGGCATTGGTGTTTGGTGTTTGGTGTTTGGTGTTTGGTGTTTGGTGTTTGGTGTTTGGTGTTTGGTGTTTGGTGTTTGGTGTTTGTAATTAATTATTTCTCCCCTGCTCCCTACCCCCTTGCTTTTCCCAATCTCCCTCATTTCCCCAATCCCTCAATCCCCCATTTCTTCCCGTAACAAGGCTCGGAATCCGGCTTGCTGAAAATGTTCGTTGGCGGTTAAGGCTTCAGTAATTCCGCCGTATTGCATGACAATAAAAGATACGCAATCAACAAAGCTCCACTCCTTTTCGGAGCGATCGCAATATAGTTGAAAAGCTCTGTCGTAGAGTTCGGGAGATAAAGGTACAATTGCAACTTTAGAGTCTGCAGCTAGGGCATTTAATAAGGTGACTGCTCCATGACGTAATGGCTGTTTGCATAGGAGATTGCCGATTTCTAGCATCACAGCTTGAGTTGTTACCAAGCGTGTACCAGCGGTTTCTAAAATTTCTGCTAAATGCACAGCACGTCTATGCAATTTATCTTGCGGTGCAGACAAGGCGATCGCAAATGTTGTATCAAGAAAGACTTCCGACCTCATCTGAATTTCTGAACCCTATAAATATTTGTCAATGTTGGTAGACCAATCAGCCGGCCCTGAAAGATTCAGCGATCGCGCGGTCTGCAAGAATGATACACTTTCCTGCTTCTCAGGCGGTAAAATTTCGATACTCAACCGCACACGAGTATTGTTTGGTAATGCGATCGGTTCAATAGGATAGAATACTCTGCCATCAAATACCGCTGTGATTTTATCTGCCATTATGTTCCCAAAGCGCTGCAATTCTATCCTAGTCTGGTTGTGTACTGAAAGTAAGAATTGGGATTGTGAACTGTGGAGTTAGTAACAATACAGGGACAGCCTGCCAGCATTCTTGGTCTGGCAGGGCAATCGATAGATGATGCAACTATTTCGTTGGCATTTACAGCGGGAATCAATTACTTTTTCTTTTACAATCTAGAATCAAAAAACTTTTTAGGTGGCTTAAAATCTCTATTGGCAAGAAACCGTGAGCAGGTATTGGTGGCGACAGGGAGCGAAAGCCGGGATCTACAATCTTTACGCAATTACTTTGATTCTGTCCGCCATTGTTTAAATAGCGATCGCGTGGACGTATTTTTTATTGAATATGTCTCCCCTGCTGACGACATGAAACAGGTTCAGGTACTACTGGATGAACTTCGTTTGTGGAAAGACTCTGGAGTTGTGCGCTATGTGGGAGTTACCACACATAACCGAGCTATTGCTTTAGAAATGATTGAGCATCATCGGTGTGATGTGTTGATGCACCGCTATAACATGGCCCATCGTAAAGTTGAAGACAACGTTTTACCAGAAGCTAAAAGAGCTAGTGTTCCTCTGGTAGCATTCACTTGTACTCGTTGGGGAACACTACTCAAAGGACATCCTCACTGGCATGGTAAGCTACCCACGGCAGCAGATTGTTACCGTTATGCGCTAAGTAATTCAGCAGTGCGTCTGGCACTTACTGCCCCAAAAACCAGGCAGGAATTAGAAGAAAATCTTGCTGTTTTGCACTCACCTCAACTGTCAAATCAAGAAATAGCCCAATGGCAAGAATACGGTGACTTGATTTACGGTAATGGGCAAGATGCATTTGATACCCAATGGATTTAAAACTATTGATGGTAAGTATCCAAGGTTTTGACTCAAAATTGTCAACGTAATTCGTAATTATGGATTTTAATTACGAATTACGGCTTAAAAATCACGAATTAGTGACTAAAACGTCTCTTGCCTTGCCTGTGTTTAGCGACTTCTTTACGCTTGCGTTTTTCCAAAGGCGTTTCAAAGTGACGATGCTTCTTCATATCAGGAAAAATTCCCGCTTTAGAAACTTCTCGCTTAAATCGGCGTAAGGCTGATTCAATGTGTTCATTCTCACCCACTACTACTTGGGTCATTATCTCTCCTGCTAAACTAGCTTAATTAACTGTTTATACTGATCAATTGTTCAGTTGACTAAAGTGTAAAAAAAGTACACTCTATTATCTAACCTGAAAATTTGCTGGTAAAATTTCAGCGCTTCAAAGCTTAGTAGCGGTTACGAGAGCCACCATATCCACCTCGGTTACCACCAGAAGAACCACCTCTGTCTTCCCTGGGTTTAGCTTTGTTAACTTTAAGGTCACGACCCATCCATTCAGCGCCATCAAGGGCTTCAATCGCAGCGGCTTCTTCAGCGTCACTACCCATTTCCACAAATCCGAAACCACGTGGTCGTCCTGTTTCACGGTCTGTAGGTAGTTGAACACGCTTTACAGTGCCATATTCTGCAAAAACGGCGCTTAAGGCATCTTGGGTAACTTCGTAAGAGAGGTTGCCTATATAAATCGACATTAGATGGTCTCCAAAATTATCGCATTCGTTGAGATGTAAATTTCGGAGAAAAATCTGTAAATACCAAAAGGGAAAAGCCTGTCAATACTAACAACAAAAATACTCACCGAATTAACTCTCGTTCTCTAGGATGACATATAAGCCAATTTTTTGCATCCTGTAGATGGTTGGTTAATTAGCCATGATATGGAAACAAGTAGAACTACTTAAGATTAAGCTCATCCTGCCTCACATTTTTTTCTTTTCTCTTACATAGACTACAGTGACTTTGATGGCAGTTGCTACAACTTGGGAAACCTGCCCATGTAAGGATTCTTCTCTGCCTATAATCGACTCTTACTTGGAAGTATAATCATCGCAAAATAAGGCACCTCTGCCGGATCGACTTCATCTAAGGGTACAATTCTTTGCTGTGCCATTGTTGCCCGTTCAATATACAGCGCCCGCGATGCTAATCCTAATTGATGTAAAATATCCCGCACTTTGGTAAAGTGACGACCCAGCTTGATAATTGCTGCTGCGTCGGTTGTTAGTAGTTGTGTAGTTAATTCTTCTGCTGCTAAGGGTGCAGGTAAAACGGTGAGAATATCATTGTAGTAGGTGAAAGGCACACCCAAAGCTACCGGACAAGCCATGAGTGAGGAGACTCCGGGAACAACTTCGGTTTCGTACTCCTCAGATAACCGTGTGAAAACATACATAAATGAGCCGTAGAAAAACGGATCACCTTCACAAACTACCACCACATCCCGCCCAGCAGCTAAATGCGCGGCAATTGGTGCAATTTCTTGATCATAAACGGCCTTGGCTTTTTCTGGTTCCAAAGCGCGGGGGAGGTGATAAAGTACCTCGATTTGATTTCCTGGCATATATGGCGCGATGATTTTTCTAGCAATACTTTCTTTATCTGTTGCCGATTGATAGGCGACTACAGGCGCAGCTTGCAGCAGCCGTAGCGCTTTCAGGGTCAAGAGTTCTGGATCGCCAGGCCCTATGCCAATTCCATAGAGACGACCTTTAGTTGACATATATTATTCTTCCTCTGTTGCTAAGGCGTTAACGGCGGCGGCGGCGATCGCACTCCCGCCACGCCGACCATGTAATGTTAAAAATGGTACATTACGGCTATCTTCTGCTAGTGCGGCTTTCGATTCGGCTGCACCCACAAACCCCACGGGAAAACCCAAGATGACAGCAGGTTTTGGGCAACCCTCATCTAGCATTTCCAATAACCGGAATAAGGCAGTGGGCGCATTGCCAATTGCCACCACTGCACCTTCAAGATGCGATCGCGAAGCTTGCCCGAGGGGCTTTCGCCATAATTCTAAGGCAGCTGCTGAGCGCGTAGTACCCATTTTTTCAGCTAATTCTGGGACTTCTGCATCGTAAAGCGTACAAATAACTTGGTTATTTGCAGGTAATCGCCGCCTCGTAATGCCTTCTGCCACCATCCGGCAATCACAAAGTATGGGCGCGCCATTAGCCAAAGCTGCCCGTCCAGACTGTACTGCTGTTGGTGAATATCCCAAATCAGTAACGATATCCGTCATTCCACAGGCATGGATTAAACGTACTGCAACTTTTGCTACATCCGACGGCAATATTTCTAGATTCGCTTCCGACCGAATAATAGCGAAAGAATTACGATAGATTTCCTTAGCATCTTGGATGTAGTCAGGCATTGGTGGTTGGGGACTGGGGATTGGGGAGAAATAACTGTTGACTGTTGACTGTTGACTGTTGACTTTAGACTTCAGCCTTCAGATATCGATTGGCAAATTCCTTGAAAGTCTCATCTAGGTTGAGGCGTTGGGTTTTATATACTAGCAACATCTTTTCTATGAATGCGGGCATTTTTGCCACAGTTACAAATTGATATTCGCGACCAAATTTTTGTTCGTTGTCGTCAACGCCTAAATAAACTTGATAACCTTCTAGTTTTTGATTGTCTTCCTCAATGCTGATACCAAGTAGGGTAATATCACTTTTGTTGTGCTGGGCGCAGGATTTGGGACAGCCGCTAAAGTAGATATTTACAGGACTATCTAGAGAAACACGAGTTTTGAGATATTCTGCTAATGTTAATGCGTCGCCTCTGGTGTCGGTAGCTGAGGAAGCGCACCCTTTACTACCAGAACAGGCAACTAATGTACTGTTGATATTGCTGATGGAATAATCTAATTCCAAAGCTACAATTTCTCGTTGCACATCAGCAATAGATTGTTGGGGAATATCGGTTAGGAGTATGTTCTGCCAAGGGGTAAGCCTGAGAGTACCGCTACCGTATTTTTCGGATAACTCCGCTAATCCTAATAATTGTCTGGTTTCTAGACGACCTAAGGGTAAAACAATTCCTATATAAAATACACCTCGCTGATGCTGGGGATGAATGCCGATATGCTGAAACTGAGGTGCTGATTTCGGTTCCCATCTCTGGGTTCGCGGGGAGGGAAGAGGAAAAGCTAGACGCTGCTGGACTTGTTGTAGATAATTTTCACAGCCTATATTGTTTAGTAATTCTCGTAGACGCGGTTTATGTTTACTTGTAGGCTCGAGATGAGCTAGATAAACATCAGCTAAAGCTGCCAAAACAGGTAAACATTGCTCTGGTAGTAATAAAATTCCTGTATCCTTGGCTGGGTTACCCTTTGCGCCAACACTCAAACACAGGCGGAAGTAAACATGAGTGTCTACTAAGACAGCAGCAAAAACGATATCATTAACGCGATCGCTTACCGAAACTATTCCACCACCATCAAAGCACACGCTAAATTTGGCAGATAGTCCTGATAGTTGCGAGTTGGCTGTGATGTAATTGTCCCAAGCTGTGACAAAAGGACGAGTGTCGATTAATTCTTGGGGATCAATTCCAGCCGTTGGACTGGTCATGATATTGCGGATTTGATCTACAGTTGTGTTACTACAACCTAAACCTAAAGCTTGTAAATGCTGCAACTCAAGAGCATTGATTCCCTGATGGATTTCGCGCACTTGCAAATTAGCACGATTAGTCACATCTACATAGCCACGGCCATATTTATCAGCGATATCTGCGAGCGCCCGACACTGTTGACTATTTAAAATCCCACCAGGTATTCTAATGCGGGATAATATACCATCTTGAGCAGGGGTGGCGTAGAACAAGCCAGGACATTTAGTAAATCCAGACAGCAAAACTATAACTCCTTCCCTGTGCAACGCAGGGATGTAGATGATCTATGTCTCTTGAGGACAGCTTGAGAGTTGGCATTCTGACTTACTCAATCTTGGATTTTAGATGCTGAATTTTGGCTAATTCTCTGACTCCTGATTTTTGTGAGTCACCGGTTGTTAACATACTCCCGACCATCAAAATTACAATCTAAAATCTAAAACTGCTTTACAGCTGCGGCACAGTCCCGGAATTGCACCGGCGTTTCCCAACCCCAAGCTTTAGTAATTTAGCATGAGAAGGTAGTGACAATTATCGTTGCTTTATATTTTTCATCAACTGAATAAGATTTATTTAACCAAGCTATACATGTTGAAATTCCGAATTTACGGCATTTTTACGGCTATATATAGTTTTTAAGGGATATATTTAGCGAATTTAACTTATAGATATAATTTTTGCGGTTTTTTACTTGGATTTATATCAGTATATATCTCATATCTCCCAATAGAATTTACTGCTGAGTGTTCAAGATTCTCTAACTTACTCTTTACAGAGTACTTCCGGTAAATGAAGTACGCAGGTAGGGTGCATTGCCCATTAGTGTCAGCTTAAGCTTAAAGGAAGCATAAGATGTAATCTAAGAACATCAGAATTGATTAGTATATGTTTATAGTTGGAAGCCGTCCTAAAGACCAATTGCAACTTGATATAAAGCTTGAATGTTCTGTCCATCTTGAGGATACTCAACCACAGCACAATTGCAAACTGCTTGAAAGCGATCACCATTGGCGGCGGTAAATATTTGCTGGCGGAGAGTAGTTAAAATATTACCCAAGCGGTCTTTGGCTTCTAGTTTTGTTAACCCAGAAAATCCGATGACAAATTCGCCATTGCCCCAATAACCGAGAACTTCCCCACTACAAAATGCTGATTGAAATAGACGACTCCATCGTTGCAATACTTGGTTACCAGTTTCATGTCCATACTTGCTATTGATTTGGCGTAAATCAGTCATACTCAATATCGCCAAGCAAAGGGAATGCCGATGTTTCTGGGCTTGAACAATTAACTGCTGCAAGTCGCGGCTAGACTGTAACTGATTTGCTAATCCGGTGAGAGGCTCTTTAGTAGAAAGCGACTGGAGTAAACGACTGCGTTCTAAGCGATGATTAATCCGCGCTAACAGTTCTGCGCCTACCACTGGTTTAATTACATAGTCATCTCCCCCAACCGCAAACACCTGTTGCACGGTTTCTATGTCGCGGTGTGCAGTGAGAAACACAATCGGCAATTCCTGCCATTGCGGATCTGTGCGAACTGCTTGGCATAATTCTATGCCACTGATATCAGGCATTTCCACATCTAAAATCAACAAATCTGGTGTGGTAGATTGCAGTACCTCCCAAAAACGTAACGGCTTATCTAATGCTGTCACCCGCATACCCCAAGGTTCCAACATTGAGCGCAATGCGGCTAAAATTACAGGATCATCATCTACAACCAAGACATTCACTCGTAAATCGTGAGTGCGCTGTAATAGTTGAGATGCAACATCCCAAATTTGAGCAGATGTTACAGGTTGAGCTAAAAAACCCCGTGCGCCATACTGGGCCAAAGTTACACGTTCTGTTAACTCATCAGCAGCTAGTACCAAAACGGGTACAGGCGGAGTCCGAGTAGCTAAATCTGATAGCAGCGCCAAACTTTCTTGTCGATGTCCCACTTCACTGACATTTAGCACCACTAAATCTGGTGATGTTGTTTTTAGTAGGTTTTTAGCCTCCTCTAACTTAGTAATTTGCTGCCAGCTTACGCCTAAGTTCTCAACAAGTTGTTGTAACTGCGAACTCAGTTGCGGATTGGGGTCAATTAATAGCAATCGCTGACTAATTTCCTCGGCAATTAAAGTCGTAGTTGGATGGGACTTTTGCCCCATTAAGTTGATTAAGTTACCCAACTCTTGAATTTGCGATCGCAGTTGAGTTTTTTGAGCCGCAGATAATTTGGCATTTTTCCCCAACATCTGCTCAATCTCCCGCGCTATCTGAGTACCCGTCTCTAGCTCAAACATTCCTAAGACACCAGCTAGCTTATGGGCTTCTTTTTCTGCGGATTTGCGTAACTCTTGAGGTAACTCCTCAGTCAGTGCGGCGGCTGTTTCTTGCAGTACCGCCATCCGTTGCTGCATCAACGCTTCATATTGATGCCACAACTTACTCATTGCTTGGTTGAATTGCTGTTGAATATTAGAGACGGGTAATTTTGCTTTCTCCTCTCTTCTCTGCTCCCCTGCTTCTTTCACCGCAGGGTGCAATCGATATCCCAACCCATATACATTTTCAATCCAATCTACTGCGCCAACTGCTTTCAACTTTTGCCGCAAGCCTTTAATGTGCGATTTAACACTTTCCTCTTGAGGTGGATCGTCAAAAGTCCAGAGATGCTCAATTATATTGCCCCGGCTGAAAACTCGGGAAGGATTGCGGATAAATAACTCTAGCAAGCTGTATTCTTTAGGTGTTAAATCCAGCAATTTATCGTTAAATGTTACTTGACAACTACTAGGATCGATACGTAATCCCCCAATTTCCAGCACTAGAGAAACAGGAGTATCACCCCGACGTAACAGCGCCCTCACCCTAGCTTGCAGTTCTCCTAAATCTAAAGGTTTGATGAGATAATCATCAGCACCGGCATCAAGCCCACGGATGCGATCGCTAGTTGCATCTTTAGCTGTAATTAACAAAATCGCGGTGGAATTGCCACTAGAACGTAAGCGTTGACATAAACTAATACCGTCCAGTTTCGGCAATCCCACATCAATTAATATCAAGTCATAGTTATAAGCTTGACTATATTCCCAACCCGCATATCCATCTGGCGCGATGTCAACAACATAGTTATTTTGGGTTAAAGAATTCGCTAAGACACTTACTAAAATCTCGTCATCTTCAATCAGCAAGATTTTCATTAATCAATTAAGTAACTCGGTGTTAAAAATTATCGTTATAGCAAGTCAGGAGGCAGCCCCAATGAAACAAGTTTCATAGCCAAGTATGAAATGAACCGCCGATATAGACGCGGAGCGGCTACTCTAACGAGTTCTCCTTTGGGCGAAGCCCTTCTCGCAGAGTAGGAGTACCCGCAGGGTACGCAGATGAAAGAGGTTTTATTGTTCCCTGTTCCCCTTCTACACCAGTGATTTCAGCATCAAACAGAGCTAATTTAACCATCTATTTCACTATAAGCCCAGCCTAATGCTTCACTGATTTGCCCTGCTAATTTTAAAGGACGGAAAGGCTTGGCAAAGATAGCAGAGACATCTAACCCAGTAAAGCAATCTTGATCTGACTCTTGAACTTTGGCAGTTAGTAAAATAACCGGAATTTCCTTAGTAGCAGGATTAGCCTTTAATTTTTGCAGGGTGGTACGCCCATCCATATCTGGCATCATCATATCTAAAAGGATGACATCTACTGGTAATTTAGCAGCAATATTCAATGCTTCCTGTCCACAACAAGCTGTCAAAACATTCCAACCAGCACCCAATTCTAAACCCAATTTCGCGATCGCCTGTACGTCTTCTTCGTCATCAACAATCAAGATATTTCTGCTCATGGTGCCATCCTTGCATGATATGTGATGCTGACTAGCTTGATTACTCTAGAGCTATTCTAGAATGCAATCGGGGAGAAATGGGGGAGATTAGAGCAGTAAGCAGTTGCTAATTGGAGTCAGCTAAAGGTAAAAGTACGTAAAAGGTGCTACCTTCGCCTAAAGCGCTCTGAACCCAAATTTTACCGTTATGTTGCTGCACAATATTCCGACAAATAGCCAGTCCTAAACCTGTTCCGCCTTTGTTACGGGAGTCGGATGCATCTACCTGTTGAAAGCGCTCAAAGATAATTTGTAATTTATCTTCCGGGATTCCTCGTCCTTCATCTCGGAATGTAATTAAAAGGTAACTAGCTACATCGGGTTGAGGCTCAATACTTTGATTTTCTGAAAGTGTGGCACCGATCCACACAGTATCCCCAGGTTCGGAAAACTTAATGGCGTTGCTGAGTAGGTTGGTGAAGGTTTGCAACAGGCGATCTGGATCTGCCCAAAGTTCCACCGCTAAAGGATTGACAATTAGTTTGACTTGAAGTTTATCTGCCATTGCTTGCATTGCTTCTGTGGCTGTAATCAGCAGTTCAGCAGCATTACACTTGGCTTTACGCATGAAGATTTTGCCCGATTTCATCCGTTCTAAATCGAGAATATCGTTCACTAAACGAATTAAACGTTCGGTGTTATTGGTAGCAATGCTTAAAACTTTTTGTCCCTGTGGGGTGAGAGTTCCCAGTTGTCCTGAACCTAATAAATCTAATGCTCCCATTGTGGAAGTTAAAGGTGTCCGCAATTCATGACTAACTAAAGAGATAAACTCGTTTTCTAGGCGTTTGCGTTCGGTGATGTCATTGGCAATTAATAAAGCACAGGGTACTCCCGCTAAGTCAATCAATTCGATGGATAGTAAGATGGTTTTGAGTTCGGCAGATTTGGTAGAGAATTCAAATTCCAGATTGTAAAGCGAACCACTTTCAGGTAAACGTTGAATTGTTTGGGCGATCGCTACTGTATTTTTACCTAAATCAATTTCCGCGACGGTATGCCCAATTACCTCATCTACACTGTAGCCACTCATCTTGAGGAAGCTGGGATTAACATCGAGAAACCGCGCTTCCGAAATTGTGGCGATCGCAATTGGGTTGGGGCTAGAACGAAAAACTTTGGCAAACTTCTCCTCCGCTTTGGTGCGTTCTCTTATTTCCTGCTGTAATTGCTGATTTTGCGCTTGGAGTTGCTTTTGCAGGTTGCGAATAGTTAAATGATTTTCAATTCTGGCTAACACTTCTTCTAGTTGAAAAGGCTTGGTGATGTAATCTACCCCACCAACTGCAAACGCCTTCACCTTATCCAGCACATCACCTAAAGCACTGATAAAAATTACCGGGATTTCACGAGTGCGATCGCTTGTCTTTAATTGTTGACAAACCTCATAACCATTCATCTCCGGCATATTGACATCCAGCAGAATCAAGTCGGGGGGAACTGCATTGGCTCCCCGCAAACCTGTAGAACCTTTAGTCACGCTGCGAACTTTATACCCTTGTTCGGTCAGCATGGCAGATAAAAGATTCAAATTTTCTGGCGTATCATCAATTACCAGGATGTCGGCTTTAGGAGAATTGAATAGCTGGTTGGGCATCGCAATATTAACTCTGAGCCAGAATAGGCTCTTAATTATGAATAGAAATTTTATCGTCAATTCAAGAGCTTAATAATCTTTTACGAATAACTTCTTCATATCTTGATTTTCTCCCCTAGTTCTCCCCGATTGATTTCTAATCTGAAAAATATCAAATTAGTTAAACAGCTAGGAGTAGCTAATATGTCAAATTTACTCGTGCATAAACCAACGGTTATAGCTCCAGGAGAAGGTAATAAATTCTCTGTTCTAGGCGGATATTTTACCACCAAAGCAACTGGTGAAACGACTAATGGCGCTTGGACAATCTATGAATTTACAGACACAGAAAACAACGGCCCGCCTTTACATACTCATCCTTGGGAAGAAGCATTCTACATTTTAGAAGGAGAAGTAGAATTACAAGTTGGTAAACAAAGCGTGGCGGCAACACCAGGATATTTTGTGAATATTCCTGCCAATACTGCCCATGCTTTCAAGATTCGTTCAGCTTTTGCTAAATTTTTAGTTTTTATTGCACCTGGTAACGCCAAAACTTTTTATGAAGAAATGGGAGAAGTAGCAAATAGCTTGACACTTGATATGGCAAAGGTGCAGCCAATTTTAGATAAGTACAATCTTAAATTTATTGCTTAAATTTCAAACACCCTCTCAATAATGCTCAATTCCGTTTGCCATCAGTTGTACTAACTGATGGCAATTTTTTTTATAAAAAATAGTTCTCTCCCCTATTTCTCCCCGATTGTTTTTTATTCTCAAAACATCAAACTAAAACTGTAATTCATAACTTCAACAGGTAAAAACTATATGGCCAGTCAAAAATTATCTTCAATCCCAAAAACTGCACGTCTTCTCGCTGCTTTGGGTTTAACCCTGAGTACTAGCCTGTTTGTCTACCCTAGTGCTAGTCAAGCTGGTAAAAACGACGGTGCGATACCTGCTGAAATTCAAGGTGAGTGGCTTTACGGTCGAATTTCTTCTATCCAGTACCAAGACCAAATTACAGGACAGTCAGCAGCACCCAATGGTTCAAGCGATCGCTTTATAGTCGCAGCTAATGGTAACTACCAGCGAAATAGATTAATTCAAATCAACACCTACAATTGCGCCTCTAACCTCTTCATCCAAGAGAAAGGTAAAATGAGCGTCAACGATCAACAACTCACCTTCCAACCTACAGAAAGTTCATCCAAGGGACAAATTTGTCACTCTGGACGCACTTACACCGGAAAAAATACAGCCAAGCCTGAAACCTACAAGTGGTCAATTGATAAAAACGAGTATGGACAAGATGTCCTCTTACTTGAGACTTCCGATGGTCAAGGTCAGGCTCATTATGGACGACCTCAGTAAGTCTGTCAAAGTGAAATTTTTATCCCCTAGTTCTCCCCGATTGTGTCCTAATCTATAAAACATCGAACTCAGGTTACTCTATGATTCACCATATTTCCTTTGCTGTTAACAACCCTCACCACGTTGCTCAAGTTTTCGCAGAAATTTTAAAAGCGGAAGCTGTTCCCTTTCCTCCTCACCCAGGTAGCTATATGGTTATACCTTTTGATGAACATGGTACAGCCATTGAACTTTATCCTTCAGGTACCCAATTAGAACCAGGTGAAGGCGATCAACAATGCGAATTTGTCCAAACTGCTACTTCTCCTAAGTTTGTAGATATTCATGCAGCTATTTCTGTATCTGCTAGCCAAGAAGAAATTGAAAAAATTGGCGATCGCGAAGGTTGGCGCACTGTACGTTGTACCCGTGAAACCTTTTTTGATGTGATTGAATTCTGGGTAGAAAACAGACTCATGATTGAACTGCTAACACCAGAAATGGCAACTCAATACTTACAATTTACAACTCACCCAGAAACTAAAAAAATGTTTACAGCAGAACTTGCCTTAGCTAAAGTGTAAGTCATGTAAACAACATTGGCTGAGTTGTTAATTGATTAAATTGTAAGCATTATACTGAACTTAAAACTTCTCCCCTTGCTATGCAGAGGAGAAGTATATTATTTTTGCCATATTTTTACTAATTGATTGAGTAAGCGCCAAAAATAACAACAACCAAAAACAATCCCAAAAAGTTATTGAAAACAATAATGTAGGTTAGCTTGATAAAATGAAAAAAGTTAACCTGTACTCTCAAGGTATGACGACTATCACCCTGCAATTATCACCTGAATTAGAGCAAAAACTCCGAGAAAGTATTGCGCGCCGGGACACCCAAAGCATTAGAGAGTTATTGGCTGATGCATTTGCACCCACGGTAGAAGCATTACTTGAACAAATACCTACCCAATTTCACAATCAGGAATTAGAGACTGAAGATGAATTAGCAGCAAGTATAGATAAGTTATTAGATGAATTTGAATTATATATTGGGTCAAAATTACCAACACTGTCAGATTATGCAGTTAGTCGAGAAGGTATTTATGAGGATCATCCCTAGCTGTGATATATCTCGTAGACACTAACTTCTTACTGCGCTTTGTGGAGCGTAGCTCTAGTCTTAACCCAATGGTGAGAAATGTTAGAAAAAAACTCACAGCTAACAGCGAGCAACTGATAATTACACCACAAAATTGCATAGAATTTTGGAACGTAGCTACAAGACCAGCAGCGAAAAATGGATTAGGTTTAACGCCATCTTATGCAAATCAATTATTGCAAATAATGGAGCGTCTGTTTCCATTATTGCCTGATACACCTGCAATTTATCCTGAATGGCGTAGGCTTGTAAATACATACAGCGTATCTGGTGTACAAGTACATGATGCTCGTCTTGTTGCTAGTATGAAAGCAAACGGTATAACCCACATTTTGACATTTAATGTAAATGATTTCACTCGGTATACTGTAGAAGGTATTGTAGTAGTTGACCCTGGACCAGTATAGATTTTATTTGCAATTCCTTCCTTAACTCAATATAAATTTACTGGATAGTGCTTTTAGTTTAGTAGCTTTTAGCTTTAAATTAATGTCAGTTCTAAAATTTCATCGAAACAGAAACTCCGGACTAAACTTGTTAATTTCTCTGCTAATTCAGCATGAGTTTGTGGTATTTGCTCAATTAATTGCAAAATGCGATCGCTATCAACTGCAATGGCTGCTTGATGAAGTTCTGCTATCCATTCGCTAGGCATAAACTTGATAGCAGAGTGTATATCCAAAATAGTAGATTCTACATTTTCTTGCTTATTATTTATACCATTTTCGTTACAATCTTCTGAGCAAATGTAGCGTACTTGCAAATATTCAGCTATTTTTTCAAAAATTACATGCTCGCGGAATGGTTTGCGAACTAAGTCATCACAACCTGCGGCTAAAATACTTGCTTGTTGTTCTTCAAAAGCACTAGCAGTTAGGGCAATAATCACTGTGCGATGATTTGTAACTGTATTTTGCTCTCTGGCTCTAATTTCTTTTGTTGCGTCGTAGCCGTTCATTACAGGCATTCGCATATCCATGAAAATTAAATGGGGTTGCCAACTTTCCCAAAGTGCGATCGCATCTTGTCCATTACGAGCCGCCTCAATTTCAAAACCCACACTACCAAGAAGTTGCACAATTAAGTTGCAGTTTTCTTGACGGTCATCAACTACCAGAATACGGTAAGTTGGTTGATTTGCGTCTAGCTTGAGTACGCGTCCTTTATGTAACTGGGGTTTAACTGCTAATGGTTCCGCTAAAGTGACTTGAATATCAAAGCTAAAAGTAGATCCCTGCCCCAGAGTACTATTTAGGCGAATATCGCCACCCATTAACCGGACAAATTGTCTGCTGATAGTCAGCCCTAATCCTGTACCTTCCTTAGTTTGAATACCGCTAGTGGTCTGCACAAACGGCTGAAAGAGGTTATGTATTTCTTCTGGTGCAATTCCCCGCCCACTATCTTCTACTTCAAAGGTTAGGGGGAATGGGGAATGGGGAATGGGGAATGGGGAATGGGTATTTTTTAATTCTCCCTCATCCTCCTTATCTCCCTCATCCCCCTCATCTCCCTTACCCAACTTCGCGCGCAACGTTACTCCGCCTGTTTGAGTAAACTTAACGGCGTTACCCAAAAGGTTAATCAGAACTTGGCGCAGTTTGCCTTCATCTGTTTGGATATAACGGGGAAGATTGGCGGCGATTTCAAATTTGAGGAATAATCGCTTGGCTTGTGTCCGTACTTGGAACATTTCTTGGAGTGTTTGCAGCAACAGGTATAAATCAAAGTCTTCTGGATGAAACACCATTTGTCCAGCTTCAATTTTGGACATTTCCAGTACGTCATTAATCAAATTAAGTAAGTGTTCTCCACTACGGTTGATAGTAGCTAAAGATTCCAGTTGCTTTGAGTTGAGACTAGTATCTCGCTCCATCAACTGCGAATAACCTAAAATGGCATTGAGAGGGGTACGCAGTTCATGACTCATGTTAGCTAAGAAAGCACTTTTGGCACGGTTTGCGGTTTCGGCGGCTTCTTTAGCAACTCTCAAAGCCTCTTCTGCTTGTTTGCGTAAGCGAAGCTCCTCGTAGAGATCGCTAATATCAGTAAAGACGGAATCTAAACAGGATTCTTCGGAGTTGAGGCGCACTGATAATAATACCCAAACAATAGAACCATCAAGGCGGCGTAAGGCGATTTCAAAATTGCGAACTTCGCCGGACTCTGCTAACTCAGCTAACATCCGCGTGCGATCGCTGGGATTGACATACAATTCGGTTGTGAAATATCTGCCAATCAAATCACTAGCAGTGGCGAAACCTAAGATATCCGCACCGCGTTGATTAGCATCCACAATCAAGCCATCTTGTTGACGGGTGCGGAAAATCCCCACTTGGGAATTTTCAAAGATATTGCGGTATTTTAATTCACTGCGACGCAAGGCTTCTTCGGCTTCTTTGCGTTCTGTGATGTCACGCCCGACACCAGCGATCGCAATTTCACCGCTGGGGGTGTGAATAGTGGAAGTATTAAAACTAAACCAGCGCCAGCTATTGTTTTTGTGTCTTAATCGCACCTCAATACCTGTCTGCTTTTCTCCGGCTATGGCTTTTTGCATACCTACGGCGCTAATTGCTAAATCTTCCGGGTAAGTAAATTCGACTATAGAATGTCCCTCGATTTCGGGCAGGCTGTAGCCCATAATGGGAGTCACATTCGGCGAGTGGTAAGTAAAAATTCCCTCTGGGGAGATGGTAAAAATTAAGTCATTGGCATTCTCTACAATAGTGCGGAACTTTAACTCACTTGCTTGCAAAGCAGCTTGGGCGCGTTTGCGTTCTGTAGCATCGGTACCGACTGAGAGAATCTCAATTAAATTTCCTTGCTCATCTAATATCGGTTTATTTGCCCAAACAATCCAGACGCGATCGCCATTTTTGCACAAGTTCTCATTTTCGTTAAACAGATAATTTTCTGGGTGCTGGCAAATATCAACCATTAACCACTGTAAATCGCGCCCAGAAGTTTCAGTTTCAGGCACAATTGTACCGACAACATTCCGTCCTGTAATTTCGTTTAAATCAAAACCAAACAGCTTTTGACCATAGTCATTTAAATAGATGACATTACCGTTAGCATCCCAACGGAGAATAATACAATTGGCTGTTTGCACCAAATCGCGATACTGAACTTCGCTTTGACGTAAGGCTTTCTCTGTGCGTTTGCGATCACTAATATCGCGTACAATTGCCAAGATATGCGGCTTGCCATTATAAATACAAGTCGTGCCTTTCACTTCCACATCAATTAAGCTGCCATCTTTGCAAACATCAACGGCTTGTCCATAAAATTGCCCTCCAGCTTTTGTAGTTTCAATAAACTCATGAAACACCGGATGAGAGTCTGGGTGAATGTAGATTGATGGATGCAGAGTGATAAATTCTTCGTAAGTATAACCATGCATCTGGCAAGCCGCTGGGTTAACTTCAGCAATTGTTTCTGTCTCTATTTCTGTAATAAATAATCCATCATTAATCGCTTCAAACACACTTCGGTATTGCAACTCACTTTGTCGCAGTGCTACTTCCGCCTTATGGCGTTCAGTAACATCGCGAAAACTCCAAACTCTACCAATAATTTGGTCTTTGATGCATTGCGGACAAGAATATCTCTCAAATATTCTACCATCTTGCAATTCTAATAAATCGTATGTATCTAATTCTGGGTGGGCATATAATTCTCGAACTCGCTGTAAAAATCCCTCTGGATCTACGAGTTGATTTGCTAAATAAGCCAGTCTCGTAGGATGATTTGGTTCTGTCAAAAGTTCTGGGGGAATTGACCACATTTCTAAGAACTTTTGGTTATAACTTGTGATATTTCCTAAATTATTTACTGTTAAAATGCCATCTTGAATCGATTCTAAGATAGCGCTTAATAAAGATAGAGAATTTTCTAAAGCTGCCTGAGTTTGTTGGCGTTCGCTCATATCACGCCCTAACACTACCAGCGCCTTACGTCTACCATCTTGGTGAAATACAGGCACTTTAATCATATCTAAAATGCTGACTGTACCATCAGGGCGATTAACAATCTCTTCTACCCGATGCACAAACCCCAATTGCCAAGCTTGCTCATCTGTTTGATAGCAATTGGTCAAAGTATCATGATAAAAATTGCTAAATTGTGCCAATTCTGCGTCAGTTTTGCCTTGACAATTAACACCTTGAAGTTCTAAAAATTCCAGATTGGCTTGGTTAGAAAGTAACCATCTACCCTCACCATCTTTTAAACAAATAATATCGGGTGTGGCGTTAATTAATGTTTGTAATTGTTCCTCAATTGCTTGCAAAGATTCTTGAGTTTGTTGAGCCTTGGTAATATCTCGAATTACCAATACAGCAAATTTTTCATCAGGCAATACCGTACAGTTACCAGAGATTTCTAAGATTAAAGTCCGGTCATTTTGTAGTAACTGATAAATTGTGGTGGCGTATTCTCCATTTAATATCTGCACATCCGGATAGGATGTTGCTGCAACTGCTCGTCCTGCTTGTGCTAAAGGTAATAAGTCAGTTAACTGCAAACCGCTGACAGCACCATCAAATTGGTTAACTAAAGACTGAAACTGAGAATTGCACCATTGAATACATCGGTCTTCCCCTACCCAGACTACAGCATCAGCGATCGCATTTAGCGTTACTTCCATCTTGGTGAGGCTAGCTTGTAATTGCTTTACCTGCTCTAGCTGTTTAGCACTCATCAGCGATTCCTTATTACCCCTGGATAGATATCAAGACCAACTGGGTATAGAGATTGTATCAGTCCCAGAGGGGATTGGGGAGATCAGGGGGATAAGAGAACAAGGAAAAATCCCTATGTGCGGCAACTGATCGGCAATGCGGTCATGAAGTGTAGCCTTGGTCACCCCAGAGCGATTAGCGATCGCACTCATCCTGGCTGTATATTAACTAATTATTTGTCAATGTCAGCATTCCCATAAGAATAAATAATAGGGCAATGCCGTATCCTTTACCTACACCAATAATCTGTCCAAGGTTTCCGGCTAATAACCCTCCCGGAACAAGTAAAGGTTCAAAGTAAGGTAAAGAGCGAAAAAATGCTGCGAGAGAATTACGTAAAGCTACTTTCATATACTACTTAATTTTAATTGTCCAAAAGCTCGGTAAAAAATTGCAAATGTTGTTGAGCAACAATCGGCCAAGTGTAAAATGAGTGAGATCGCTCTAAACCTTTAATAGCCAGTTCTTGCCTTTGAGATGGACTGTTGAGTAAGTCGGAAATGGCTTTTATCCATCCTGATTCATCTTTTTCGCCAATCACCATACCTGCATTTTGAATCACATAAGGAATTTCTCCGCTGTCGCTACCAATTACAGGAACACCGCAGGCAAAGGACTCAATTAGCATTCGTCCAAATTGCTCTCGCCAGTTGGATACAGTTTGACTGGGTGCAACAAGCATATCCATAGCATTGAGGTATTGGAAAACTTCGCTATGCTGGACATTTGTACAAATCCGCACCTGTTGAGGATAACGCTTTGCCCAGATTCTTAGTGATGATTCCATTGAGCCACTACCAACAAACAAGGCTCGCCAAGGAGTTTGTAATCTATCCAGAACTCGCATAAGCAAATTTAATCCTTTTTCTGGAACGAAGCGCCCAAGAAAGCCGATGACAGGCGTTCCTTGTTCTTCCCAAGCCAGAAAGCGACGAATCTGGTGTTTGGCTTCAACAGATGGGTAAAAATGGTTGATGTCTACTCCCGGAGTAATCACTCGCATAGGACGTGAATAGCCTTGCCGATGTTTTAAAGCTTCAGCGACAGTTTGGCCAAAAGCAATCCATCCCGTTGCATGGCTCATAGAGTATTGCTCAATCCAGTTAAATGGTGGTGGATAGTGCTTAGATTTATTTTGAAAGCTAGAGTAAACCAGTGGAGTTGTTTCCTTTGTCCACCAAGCAACCTGTCCGCCTGCAAATATGTATGGTTCTTCCCAACAATATACTAAGTCCCAGTGTTGCTGTATAATTTCTCTCAGTCGCCAACCATAAGTCATAATGTGAATGCGATCGCTCTTATATACTGGTACTGCTTCCAAGCGACAAATTTCATCGGAATCAGTTTCTAGTT
Source organism: Nostoc linckia FACHB-104 (assembly GCF_014696615.1). Classification (GTDB taxonomy): domain Bacteria; phylum Cyanobacteriota; class Cyanobacteriia; order Cyanobacteriales; family Nostocaceae; genus Aulosira; species Aulosira linckia_A. Next base: position 21,210 of record NZ_JACJQJ010000109.1, read on the forward strand.
TAATAGGTCGTAAATCTCCCTGCATTAACGCAGGAGAAACTGTTGTTACTTCCCATTCTCCCTTTCCCAAACGAGCTATTTCATTGACTAATCGTCTGTTCAGCCTCACCACATAAGAGTGACCAATACAGAGAATTTTTCGAGAATTAGGCATATATCAGATTTTTGTGTGCATATCAGCTTTTTCTCATCACTCACTGCGTTAGCTTGAATAATGGGTTAAGTCATTTTCTCATTTCCTGACCAAACTCAGCATTTTAATCACAGTGCTAATACTTAGGTTAATAAATATTGTTTCCTTTATTTTACTTAAAATCTCATCAGTAGTGTAAATCAGAGTAGCTGTGATCGACTACTGTGGAATAAAAATAGAAATTATTAACTTGAGCCGATTTTTGAATGAACAAGATTGATAAGATCGCTGCGATCGTTCCCCGGCTATCACCTGCAGTGGACGGAGTTGGAGATTATGCTTTAAATTTAGCCAAGCAAATGCGTCAGGATTTTGGCTTGGTAACTGATTTTATAATTGGAGACCCAAATTGGTCTGGTCAAGCTTTTGTAGACGGGTTTGCAGTTAAGCAGGTGGCAGATTATTCTAGAGCGGCTTTGTTAGAATTACTACCTCGTGACCAGCACTCAACAACACCAGTACTTTTGCATTATGTGGGTTATGGTTATGCTCGCCGAGGCTGTCCGATTTGGTTGGTAGAAGGTTTGGAATGTTGGCGAAAAGCTTTGACTAACGGACATTTGGTGACAATGTTTCACGAACTCTATGCCTTTGGCCCAATTTGGACAAGTCAGTTTTGGACATCGCCACTGCAAAGAAATTTAGCTGCATGTCTGGTGCGGTTGAGCGATCGCTGCCTTACCAGCAAGCAAGGATATGCTAAGATTATTAATAAATTAGGTCAAGGAAAACACTCTACGATTCCAGCTTTACCAGTTTTTTCTAATATAGGTGAACCACAACATCTAACCTCTTTACTAGAACGTTCTCGACGCTTGGTAGTATTTGGTGGTCGCGGACCTCGTTCTCGTGTTTATCAGAATTCGCAATTAGCGTTGCAGCGGACTTGTATTGAGTTGGAAATTGATGAAATTTTAGATATTGGTCCTGCTTTAGATTTTGCACTTGAGCCAGTAAATGGTATTCCTGTTGTTTGTATGGGAGTTAAATCGGCTAAGGAAATTAGCAACTTATTATTAAATTCGCTGGTAGGTTTTTTTAATTACCATACAGAATATCTAACAAAGTCAACTATTTTTGCAGCTTATTGCGCTCATAGATTACTGCCTATAGGTATGTCCTATAAAGGAAAAGATGTAGATGGTCTACAAGCAGAAAAACACTACTGGTTGGCAGACAAGTATCTGCACACGATGAACCTATCAGCAGGACAGATAGTTGCAGATAACGCTTATACTTGGTATCAACAGCACCAACTATCAGTTCAAGCTCATACTTTTATGAAGTTCAACAATAAATAATAAAGTTCTACAATTTCTGTCAGGCGCTTTACCCCGCTTCTCTTTCCGTCTATGTGGGTTCGCAGACTAAGTGAAATCGAATGAACGCAATAATTGTGGGTTCGCAGATAAGATGAAATGTAAACAACGAAGTTATAGGGGTTCCAGGCGACGAGATTCGCGCATAAAGTGAAATCGCTTGTGGGGCAAGGATTT
>NZ_JACJQJ010000011.1 GCF_014696615.1 Nostoc linckia FACHB-104
AATGTCAACTATATCAAGCTGTTAAGTCATATTTTTATACATTTATTGATTAGTTTTAACTTAAATAACTAATTATTTAGCATAACAAGTCCTGAAGAACCAATAAATTGGACTTCTCAAGCACTTGATGATCTTCAGGCTATTGGTGATTTTATTGCACGAGATACACCAGCTTTTGCACAAGTGCTTGTAGATAAAGTCTTTGATGCGATACAGAGATTAGAGAATTTTCCGCGTTCGGGAAGAATAGTACCAGAAATTAACCAGGAAAACATTCGAGAAATTATTTTAGGAAGCTATCGGATTGTTTATTTGGTAGATGGGGACGAAGTAAGCATCTTGACTGTGTTTCATGCTTCAAGGTTGTTCAAGGTTTCTGACTTACAAATTAATAATGATGAAGACTAGATCGCATTCTCACTTCATAGCAAAATTGTGAATTGGTGCGATCGCATAATTAATTTACGCCAAATCATCTTCTGTTAGATCAGCGATTTTCATTAATGCTCTTAAAGTTCCGATTTTCAAGTCTTGATTTCGATGAACTGGAATAGAAAGTATTTTATTGAAATCAGAACTTTGGTAAATGTGATGACTACCTATAATTCTCTGTAAAACCCAACCGCGCTGTTCAACAATTTTACATAGGTTTTTCCCAGAGATTGATTTTATACCGCAATCTCGACAATTTGAGCATTTGATTCCAGTTTGTGACTACTATTTGCGACTTCTAACCAGCCTTCTATTGCATCTTTTAAATTACTTAATACCTCCTCCATTGTCTCACCTTCAGTAATACAACCGGGAAGTGCTGGAACTTCAGCCCAATAGCCACCTTCTTCTGCTGGATGAATAATTGCTTTTATTTTCATCGGCTTTGCTTTTCTTGGCTTATATTCAATTATCCAGTTTTTCGGATTCTAGGGCAAACAAAAAACGTAATCAATCACAGTGCGATGTCTACGACAAGCCGCTTTGCGTCTACCCATTCTCACCCAGACAGCAAAATTGTGAATCGGTGCGATCGCACTCTCACCCCATATAATCGCATTCAAAGTCGGTGCGATCGCCTTCAAAATCGTTTTGATCGCCTTCAAAATCGTTTTGATCGCCTTCAAAATCATTTTAATCGTCGTCAAAATCGTTTTGATCATCGTCAAAATCATTTTGATCGTCGTCAAAATCGTTTTAATCATCGTCAAAATCGTTTTGATCATCGTCAAATCGTTTTGATCATCGTCAAAATCGTTTTAATCGTCGTCAAAATCGTTTTGATCATCGTCAAAATCGTTTTGATTGCAATCTGAGTCGATCTGATCGCATTTTCACTCAAACAGTGACATTGTGAATCGGTGCGATCGCTTAACGCAGGGATGCAAGAAAGTGGAGAAATAACAAATTACAAATGACAAATACAGCGTATTTTAGATAAATGAGGTAAGCGGGTAGGGGCATGGCAGTGCCATGCCCTTACAATTATCTGTACCTCACCAACTTGCAATCTGCTGTAACTATCGACCGCAAGCAAAGCCAGAGAAACGAAATTATTGGGGTAGCCGCTTTTTAACGTCGGTAATTAAGGGCGCTAAACCCAAAAAATCTTCGCCGGGACAGATGAGTTTACCTTGGGACAATCAAAAAATAACAGAATCTACGGAGGTGCATGAAGTAGCAGAAAAATTTATTCACGCAAACTGCTATAAGCCCCCAGTGCCAGGTATCGGATTCCTACAATGTTGATGGTTACGTGGAAAATGAGGCGGAAACAAATATTCACAAACTTCTCAAAGCCTTAAATGTTACACTTTACAAGTCGCAGTGCGAGAGAAAAGAGATATCGTATTCCCCACTCTCTCCTTCCCGTAAAGGTAAAACCGGTAACGCGAAGTCAAACGAATAATAGGTAGGCTACCCCTATACGAAGGGTTATATTTTATATGCTTCAGCAGTTCTTCGTATCTCACAAAGTCGCCTCCCGCTATTTTGTCATCATACCATCCTACTGCCTTGGCAAACGAAATATAATCTTGTGAATTTTTATCCCATATTTCCTTTTGCACACTGAAGCCAAAACGTTTGTCTGAATTCGTGACCCAAAGCTTGTCTATTTTTTGCAGATCTGGACAAGAAAAGTTATTAATGTCGTCATAATCTAAATATCCTTGTTCTTCTCTTTTAGCAATATTAAGCATGAGTTTGTATGTTTGCTCATCAGCTGCTTGCCAATTTTTAGCTTTCAAATAATATTCAAGTTGAGCATATAAATACTGGGTAAGAGATTGTTCAACCTTTTCTATCAATTTTTGTTCTCTCTTCTTGAGGAGATCATCCTTCTTGAGAATATCAATTAAAAGTTGATGAACAGATTCAATAACCTCACTGTCAATAATTTTTGGTAAGGTTGATTGTAAAGAAATGATATTAGAGTTTTTTTCAAGAATATTGAACGCTTCCTTATAAGCTTCTATTGCATTTTGAGTATTGTTTTGTTCACTGAGTAATTTCCCTTGAATGTTTAAGGCGAATATTTGTGTCTCCAATAATTCACTTTTTGATTCTCTATTCACTCTTTCCTCATTATTCTGTTTCCACCCTCTTAAAAAGTTCATACTCTGTTTAATAGATTCTTCTGCTGACTTCCAATCTTTGAGTTCTTGATAAACTAATGATTTAGCAGCATGGAGATATACTTGTTCAATTTGAGCGTCTTTAATTTTAATAGCTGCTTGTTTGGATATCAACTTAGCTGCATATGAATTTGCGTGTAATTTGCTCGCCAATTCTCTTAGCTGTTGGGGATATGCTACATATGTGTATGTTTCTTCAAGTTTTTGTTGCGCTTCTTTAACTTTTTGTTGCGCTTCTTTAACTTCTTTTGCAGCCAATATCACTGAAATTGCTGCTACTAATACAGTAAAAATTAAAAAAATAGTTCCATTACGAATTTGTTGTTTAGCTTTGCGGTTAGTTTCACTAAGTAATTTATTTCTATATTCTGCTGCTTCTTTTTCCTGTCTTTCTCTTTCAAAAGCAGCTTCTCTATCCTGTCTTTCTCTTTCAAAAGCAGCTTCTTGTTCTTTAACAGCAATCTCTTCTTGAATTTCTTGCTTTTTACTCTCTGATAAAAACTCCTCATCTTGATAACTTAAAATCTTACCCTTCGCCCAGGCTTTCGCTTCTTCTAAAGCCTTTCCCCGCAATAATCGTGATGTATCCTTTCCTTGGGAAGCTACCCAAAAACGGAAATTCTCTGAATATGGACGTAATTTTTTTAATTGATTATCTATCCAATTTTGATTAAAAACTTCGTTGTATATGGGATTATAAACTCTTAAATTATTTTGCTGCCTAAAAACCAATCCTGAAAGCTGTAACTCACTTTGCTCTAAAGTATCATTGGCTATAATTTCAGATTGTTCATCCCTCAATCTAATTTTCTGATACAGTTCTAGCAAATATCCAGCACGTTGTTCATCGCGCAAAATTCGAGCTTGAATTGTGCGTAAATGCTCAGGCTCATCTTGCGATTCCCAGTTTTCAATAATCCGCGACTTTACTACCTGCTCAACATTGCGAGGATTGTCTTGCAAAGATTCTTCAATCATCAACTGACAAAGTTTTTGCGTCAGAAATGGTTGTCCTCCTGTCCAATATAAAATTTCCTCCATGACTGCTTGAGGATGAGAAAATCTCCCTGACATCCCCCTAGCTAACGGCTCAATTTCATGCAATTGAAAACCAGTCAACGAGATAGCTTGACCAATATTAAACGGAGTGCGTTGTTTATCCTCAATCAAATTGCTAGGTGATGCGACTCCCAACAAGCAAAAAGTGAGGCGATTATATTCAGGATTATCAACCCGCTTGTTATAACAGGCACGAATCAATGCAAAAAAATCATCTGTAGGAAACTTCAGGCTGAGTACACTATCAATTTCATCAATAAAAATAACGATATTTTCTTTTACTTCAACCAGTAATATTTCTTCTAAAAACTTGCGAAATCTCGTTACCAGGGAATTTAATTGATTAGCTTCCCACCAATCACCAAAATCTACATCTAAGTCAAAAGTTTCAATTAAATTATCAATTAAATCTGCATACCATTGTTCCGGCGGTACATTTTGAATCCCCCCAGCCGAAAGGTCAATTGCTGCACATTGTACACCTTCTTCTCTGAGTCTTTGCATGGTACGCACACGCAAGCTAGACTTTCCGCTTTGTCGGGAGTTCAATACATAACAAAACTTTCCCGCTTTTAATCCCGCATACAAATCACTGTCAGCTTGGCGTGTAACGTAGGTGCTGGCATTTTCCGGTAAACTTCCAGAGAATATATATTGGTCATTTGTCATTTGTCATTTGTCATTTGTCATTTGTCATTGGTCATTTGTCATTTGTCATTTGTCATTGGTCATTTGTCATTTGTCATTTGTCATTTGTCATTTGTCATTTGTCATTTGTCATTTGTTATCGGAGAGCATCCCACTTTTTTGACTGTCATTGCGAATGGAGCGTTCGCGAAGCGTCCCGGAGGGAAGCGGAGTGAAGCAATCGCAAAGTCTAGCTGCTGCGATTGCTTCGTTGTTCCTCCTTGCAATGACATAAAGATGTCTTTCCACATTTGGAATACTCCCGATATTACCCTAAACGCACTGCGAAATACTGACGATATAATTCATAACTGGGAACACAATCATTACCTGAAAGTTTTACCAATCCTAAACTATGTAACTTGAATGCAACCTCAGTATCTAACCTGACGGGTGCATTCGCCGTTACCACTTGTTTATACCCTAACTCAAGCAGAGAATTATGTTGTAAATGCCATAATTGCTGTCGCAAATGGTCGCTAAAAATTCCCTGTTCTGTTGGCGCAAACTGCAAAAGTTCTTTGATAGTAGCTTGGGGATTTTTTAGGTAAGCTACTGCTTGCTGGATTAAATCAGGGTGTCCTCCTACTAACGCTATCAACTCATTCAAAGCTTGTGTACTTAACTTATCTGCTAATTCATACTGTTGGGCAAGAAATTCTACTTGTTGGAGATTAAATTCAGTTAACTCAATTGGTAATCCCACATTAAATGGTGAATGATTAGTATCTAAGGTAGGATATGATTCTGTGGAATGAACTACAACTAATCGCAGTTTCTTCCAAAGATTACCAATTTTATCTCCTTGTTTAGCTGCTTCATACCAGCCCCGCAGTAATAAACAGAATGAGGGGAAAATCTCTGGATATGCAAACAGTCGCTCAAAATTATCGATAGCTAAAACTAAAGGACTATCACTAGCCGCTAATAAATATTTTTGAAAATATCGAGTACAGTTTTTATTTAATCCAAAAACATCTTGCCAGTATTTATCTAATTGCGGTTCTAGTTCCAGGCTATCGGCAACATCAACACATAACCATTGCAAAAATGTTTTTGCGTCAGCCAAAATATCACTATCAGCAAGCTTTAAATCTAATTTTGCTGTTCGATAACCTTGCTCTCTCCCATGATTAAGTACTTTCTCCAACAGCAAGGTTTTCCCCATTTTCTGCGGCGACCTAATGCGAATTAACGCCCCAGGTTGTAAGATAGCCTCATAACATTTCGCCTCAATTGGCGGTCTTTCTATATATATTGTTGTTGTCTCGGCTGCAGAATTTAATGATGCTGCATCGGATTTGGTAATTAATTGAGGTGTGAGATTTTCTCCTATTCCAGCCATACGAATCAAGCTACAACCTAATTTATAAGCAAACTCATAACCTTTATCTGCACCTAGCGCATCATAAAAACCTACGGCAAATTCAATAGCTGCTTTATCACCAATTCTCTGACTCATGCCGACAACATAATTAATATGTCTTGCAATTTCCCCAGCTTGATATTGAGAAAAACAGGCATTGAGTACAACACATTCTACTTGGTCAGCAAATAATTGAAATAACCCAGCTAAAGCTTCCCCATCAACTAATTTAATTTGACCAGACTCATCTTCAAATACTAAGCCTTCTTCTCCAGTTCCATGACCAGAAAAGTGAATAATCTGCGGTTCGTATTCTAAAATAGCTCTGTGTATATCTCTATAGCGTACTGCTTCGGCTGTGGCTATGAAATATTGGTCACGATTCTTTGACCTTTTCAACCCTTCTTTAATTTCGCGCATCTCTTCACCCAAACGCAATGGATTGGTACCTCTGGGATTTGCGGATAAAAGCAGGATTTTCCGAGTTTGATTATGATCAGTCATTATGCAATTTGCACGGGATAAGCCTAAAAATTAGGCTAAACTGGCAGATATATACATTTTGAGTATGCGGTTTTTCGGAATCTATTACAAGAAGGCTAGAATATGAAAATATAGAGATATATGATGATGTGTATTTGATTTGTGAAAAGATACATAGATAGATGCGTTACGCTGTCGCTAACGCATCCTACAGCACTAAATATCTAATATAAATTCAATCCCTTTTCCCCTTTACCCTTTCCCCCAATTCTTTAAATCGCCAACCTACCGTCAGGAGGAAGAGAGAATTTTATAGGTATGTTATGAATAATTTTGATATTTTAATGAGATTACTTATTAAGTTTTTATTTATATGAAGCGTTCCGCCTGTCTTATTTTTAATCCTGTTGCCGGTCAGGGAGACTCAGAACAAGAACTAAATCAAATTCGCGCATTATTAGAGCCAGAAATAGACTTAGATGTTTACTTCACTACGGAAGAAGTTGGTGCTGACAAACTTGCACAGGAAGCAGTGGCGCGTGGTGTAGATGAAATTATTGCTTCTGGGGGTGATGGTACTCTCTCGGCGGCGGCGGCGGCTGTAGTCAATACAGGTATTCCCTTAGGGATTATTTCACGAGGGACAGCGAACGCTTTTGCCACAGCTTTAGGCATCGCTGACACTATTGAAGCCGCTTGTGAGAATATCTTGCAAGGAGCAACTCGCAATGTAGATATAGCCTACTGTAACGATTTGCCAATGGTATTGCTGGTAGGCGTGGGTTTTGAAGCGGAAACCGTAGAACGTGCAGATAGAGAAGCCAAAAACCGTTTTGGGATTATGGCTTATGTTCTCGCTGGACTTCAGCAATTGCGGGATTTTGAAACTTTTGATGTAGAAATTGAGACAGAAGACAAAATCATCAAAACTAGTGCGGCGGCTGTCACAGTAGCCAATGCAGCACCTCCCACTTCCGTTTTAGCGCAAGGGCCAGCCGGGATTCTTTATGATGATGGACTGCTAGATTTAACGATTGTAGCTCCAGTGAATAAAGCAGGTGCGATCGCAGCTACATATCATCTCTTTCAAACCGCTTCCGCCGGTCATCCAGTCGAACGCGATGATATTGGCTACTTACGCGCCAAACAATTTAAAATCACCACAGAACCACCACAAAAAGTTGTCTTAGATGGCGAAATCATCGGCACAACCCCAATTGAAGTTAAGTGTGTTCCCGGCGGTTTGACGCTTTTTGTCCCCCAGGAAGAAGAAGAAGTACTAGTTGAGAAGTTAGATGGACTACCCAATTTGGTAATTGAGATGAAAGAATCGGGGGAATAGGGGATTGGGGATGAGGGAGATGAGGGAGATGAGGGAGATGAGGGAGACAAGGAGAAATGACCCATTACCCATTACCCATTACCCCTTCCCCTTTCCCCCTTTCCCCTTCCCCATGCCCCATGCCCTATGCCCCATGCCCCATGCCCACTTGAGGAGTAAATTCTATTGAAACTAGTTTCTGATCCGGCGATCGCAAAAAAAATTAGTAAGATGCAGCAACGGGTAAAGTGGCAAGACCCGTTAATTTTGGAACGCGGGATTGACCAAACTCGCTTGGTTTTGGATGATGGTCACGCGGATGATGGGGAGTTTTCGTTTTTGGTTGTGGGTGATAGTGGTTCCGGGACGCATAAGGGACACGATCCCCAAAGACGGGTGGCGGAATTGATGTTACCCCATCATGATGAATGTCGTTTTATGTTGCATACTGGCGATGTCATTTATTTGGTGGGGTCGAAGGAGTATTATCAACAAAACTTTATCCAGCCTTACCAGGAGTTTCTTGTTGGGGGAGAACAGCCGAAAAAGATTCCCTATGACAAAATGGTTTTCCAGTTGCCGATTTTACCTGTACCGGGAAATCATGATTACTATAATCTGCCAATTTTATTTGGCTTAGCTTCGGTGACTACATTACCCATTCGTCGCTTGTTAAAATCGCGACTAGATTTAGATGTGGGTTTGTATGGTTCAGGAACGGGTGAAGCTTATGCCAGAGCATTTTTAGATTATCTCTGCGCGCTAAAATCTCCTGTAGATTTAGCCAATCATTTAGATAAATATTACACTGCAAATACAGATAGCGGTCGCTGTCTCTCTTACCAGCCTGGAAGCTTTACTCGCTTGCCAAATCGCTATTACACGTTTCGCTATGGTGGCATAGATTTCTTTGCTCTGGATTCTAATACATTTAACGATCCACCACCACTGCCTAATACTCAAGAAGGCAATAGCGATCGCAGAATTTTAGAGAAACGCCGCACTAGTTTAGAGCAAGAAAAGCAGCAAATTACAGCAACCTCAGCAATGCTAAATCCCAGCAACCCCAAGGATGCTGAACAATTAGACGATTTACAAGTTAAACTCACCCAAATTGAGGAAATTATTGTTGATATTGAAAAGCAGCTAAACAGTAACAAAATAACAGTAACTGATATCGAACAGCTAGACTGGCTCAGGCAAAAGCTAATTGAATCTTGGCACAACAAAGAAGTGCGTGGCAGGATAATTTATTTTCACCATCCCCCCTATGTGACTGAAGCGACGAAATGGCAACAAGCGCAAACTTTAGCAGTGCGTACCCGTTTGCGTGGGGTGTTAGATGCAGTAGCGGAAAAATTAGGTTCCTTAACTCAGGGCCGTCCTTTAGTAGATTTAGTGATTAACGGTCATGCCCATTGTCTAGAATATCTGCAAACTGCAGACACCGGACACGCTGATTCCCATATTCCCTGGATTGTTTGCGGTGGTAGTGGTTTTAGTTTGCGTCGCCAACGGGAAGAAGGGCCGGAGGTGCGGGAAATGATGGGAGATGAAGAGAAATTAGTAGCGCGATCGCAACTGTTTCTAGGACGCAGCGGACAGGGTTCCAACAAACACAGACCTTACTCTTGTCTGCGAATTGATGTGAAAGGGGAAGGCCAGCCTAAATTTATTGTCCGGCCTTTGGTCGCTGAATGGTATCAGCGGCAATGGTGCGATCGCGAAATTGAACCATTTGAGATTTAAGTAAGTTGGTGCAACGCCAACCAAACTATGTGATTTCTCCCCCTGCTCCCTGCCCCCTGCCCCCTTGCCTTATTCCAACAATAATTATTTACGCCGACCTACTTCGACCTACTTAGCGCTTGGATAAGATGGCTAAAGCTGCATCCGCGATTAATTTATTGGTCTTGGTTGTGAAATGTACTTGATCCCAAAATACATACTCATCTGGATTGCTAGATTCTACAAGGGAGCTAGCTTGAGTTGTGTTTGTGAAACCAAATTTTTGCGGATGTGCGATCGCATCATCCACAACAGACTTGACATCGAATAACATTAAATTAATTTTGTCTTCAAAAGTATAAGCAATTTCTTGCAAAGATGCGTTATGTTTCTCTACTAATTGACTAACTAAATGAGAATTTGTAATCTGATTAACTTCTGGTGCTAGAGGTGTTTTACCAATATCAATAACATTAACTAACAAAATATTTCTGGCACCTGATGCAATTAAATTTTGTATTGCTGTAGAAATATTGGCGATAGTAGTAATAGTGTCACTATATTGAGGAATGCCATTTACAAATGGCGCATAATCCGCAGCGCCAGCCCAGATAATATATAGTGCATTCGGCTGACTATGCTGCTTGCGGCTGATATATGAATCTATTTGTTGTTGCAATCCTGGTAAATCTGGTAAGCCAGGAATTACAGCCGGAAATAAATTTTCTGTACCTGTGGTTGCGCCGCCAACAGCAAAATTGATTCCGTGATTGCTTGAGCTATTTTCTGTACTTGGTTGTATGCTTAATTTTAAATTTTCTGCGAGATAGTCAATCCACAGCAGACCATTAGAAAATCGCCCATGATAGTTGGGAGGTGAAGCTAGAAGACCTCCAGTAAGATTGAAAGCATTGCCAATATCCGAATAACTATCACCAAAAATGTAAAGATTGCTGAAGTGTTTTAGCTCTGCACTGTGGACTTGCTGTGTCATATCTATGCAATACTTCCTGATAATCAAAATAATTGCGATACAGGTATAGCATAGAAATTTTAAAAATAGGTTTATCAGCGTTTATCTGCGTTTATCTGCGGTTAATTTCATCAGGACTTACGCAACTGGTACACACATTTTCTGATTTAAGAGTCAACAGTCAAGGGTCAAGGGTCAAAAATTCAGGTTTTTTTGACTTTTGACTCTTGACTCTTGACAGCCTAAAAGAAAAAAAATGTAACACTTGTGTAATTCCTATAATTTATATTTTTTACTTCTATCGTTATTTATCCCGCTTCCACGGGAAATCTAGAAATATAAAAATCATGATATCAGCAGGGAAAATATTGTGTCGCCATTGTTCGGGATTCTAGGGTATGAAATCACAGAAGTTGTCCATGAGGGGATAGACACCATCCTTTACAAGGGAACCTCCCAAACGAACCAACAACCAGTAATTCTCAAAGTACTGAAAGCTGACAACCCTAGCCTAGAACAGATTTTTCGGCTCAAACATGAATATAAAATTCGAGAAAATTTAAATTTGGAAGGTGTAGTTAAAGTTTATAGCATCGAAAACTATGAACATCGTCTAGTTCTAGTTTGCGAAGACTTTGGCGGTATTAGTCTCAAACAATGGCTTTCTAAAAATCAACCTTCTCTTCTCTGTTTCCTGAACATTGCAGTTGCATTAGCCAGAACATTAGACTCTCTACATCAACAGCACATCGTCCACAAAGATATTAAACCTGCGAACATCATTATCAATCCTCAATCCCAGCAGGTAAAACTCACCGACTTTGGTATCGCTTCCCGGTTGGATAAGGAAACTCCTCAAATCACCAATCCCAACCACATGGAAGGTACTCTGGAATATATGTCACCAGAACAGACTGGACGCATGAATCGTTCTGTTGATTACCGCAGCGATTTTTACTCATTGGGAGTGACATTTTACGAAATACTCACAGCACAACAACCCTTTCAAAGTAATGACCCCTTAGAGTTAATTCACTACCATATTGCCAAGCAAGCAACGCCTATTCAGCAGTTGAATCCAGAAGTATCCCAAGCCTTAGCAGCAATTGTCGCCAAACTGATGGCGAAGAATGCTGAAGACCGCTATCAAACTGCGGCTGGGCTATTGGCAGATTTAGAATTGTGTTTAGAGCAATTGCAAACTCAGGGGACAATATCAAAATTTATCCCCGGAGAACGCGATCGCACAGCGAATCTGCTCATTCCCCAAAAACTCTACGGTCGGGAAAAGGAAGTATCTATGCTACTATCTGCGTTTGAGCGGGTAGCAGCATCACAATCGCAAATTGAATTGGTGCTGGTGTCTGGTTACTCGGGGATTGGGAAATCATCCTTAGTTAACGAAGTTCACAAGCCGATTGTTCGCCAGCGTGGTTACTTTATCCGTGGTAAGTTCGATCAGTTTCAGCGAAATATTCCTTATGCTTCTTTAATTCAGGCGTTACAAAGTCTAATTCAACAGTTACTGACAGAAACTAATGCTCAATTAGAAATCTGGAAACAGAAATTGCTGTCAGCTTTGAATGGTAACGGACAAGTAATTATTGATGTCATTCCCGAAGTTGAACGGATTATTGGCAAACAGCCTTTAGTAGCGCAGTTAGAGTTAAAAGAAGCTCAAAACCGATTTAATCAGGTATTTCAAGCTTTTATTCAAGTTTTTACCCAAAAAGAACATCCTCTAGTCATATTTTTGGATGATTTACAGTGGACTGATTCTGCTTCCCTGGATTTCATCCAAGTGTTAATGACTAACTCAGATACGCAATATCTGCTACTAATTGGAGCATATCGAGATAATGAAGTAACTGGTAGTCATCCATTACATAAAACATTAGAGGAGATTTCTCAAGCTGGAACCATCATCAATAATATTGTGCTGTATCCCTTGGGTTTGAACCATGTACAGCAAATTTTATTAGATACTTTAAATGATGGAAAAAATAGCCTAGCTTTAGCAGAATTACTCTTCAATAAAACCCAAGGTAATCCTTTCTTCTTCACCCAACTTTTAAAAACCTTACACCACGATCAACTGCTCAAGTTTGATTTTACTCAAAATTGTTGGCAATGGGATTTACAACAAATTCAAGCTACAGGAATTGCAGATAAAAGTGTCGTGGAGTTGCTAGCGGGTAATATTGCCAAGTTACCAGCCGCTACCCAAAATACTCTGAAATTAGCCGCTTGTATTGGTGCGCGGTTCAGTTTAAATATTTTAGCCACAGTCAGCGAACAGCGATCGCTCCTCGTTGCTGCTGCTTTAGAACCCGCTTTACAGGCGGGATTAATTTTGCCTTTGAGTAATGAATACAGCATACCCCTACTATTTGCTGATGAAGAGTTGGAGATGATGGGGTTTGATAATTCCCAAATCACCTACCGTTTTTTGCACGATCGCGTACAACAAGCAGCATATTCACTAATTTTAGAATCGCAGAAACAAGCAACTCACTTTAAAATTGGTCAATTACTGCTACAAAGCAAATCAAAAGCCGAAATTGAGTCTCAGATTTTTGATATTGTCAATCAATTTAATTACGCCATAGAACTTTTTACCACACAGCAGCAAAAAGATGAATTGGCGCAATTAAATTTAACTGCTGGACATAAAGCCAAAGCCGCCGCAGCCCATGAAACTGCGGTAATTTATTTGCGAATAGCTAGAGGATTGTTGGCTGAAAATTGTTGGCAATCTCAATATAATTTGGCTTTGGATGCCTTTGTTGAAGGTGCAGAAGCCGAGTATTTAATTACTAACTTTGATTTAGCACAAAACTTATCAGATATTGTAATTCAACAAGCAGCTAATTTACTTGATTTAGTCAAAGTCTATGAACTTATAATAGACATGAATATTGCCCAATCCCAACAATTTCAAGGTGTGCAAGTTGGAATACAGGCAGCAGAAATGCTAGGAATTACTTTAGTTAAATATACAGGCGATCGCCACAGTTTACCGCAACTCCCATTGCTGTCAGATTTAGCGACTTTCCCAGAAATGACAGACCCATGTCATTTAGCCAGTATTCGCATTCTCAGCAAAATTTCTGCGGCTGCTTATCAATCTACACCAGATATTTATCCCCAGATAGTTTTAACAATGGTGAATCTATGTCTAGAACATGGACATTCACCATTAGCATCTTATGTTTATGGTGCTTATACTGCATTTTTGCAATCGATTATTGGCGATCCGGTTGCTGCTTATCACTCAGGAAAAATTGCTTTTAGTTTATTAGAACTATATCCTGCTAAAGAATTAGAAGTTAAAGTCTACATGGTAGTCAGTACCTATGCTTTACCAGGTAAAGAACATATAAAATCTACATTTAATCCCTTAATTAAAGGTATTCATAGCGGCTTAGAAGTTGGCAATATTGCTCATGCTGGTTTAACTGCGATTGCTTATTGTACTCAGCTATTTCTCTCGGGAGAAAACTTAGAATTAGTGAACCAACGCCAAAAGGAATATATTGAGCTACTGCGAAAACTCAAGCAGCGGCCTTATATGAGATATGCCAGAATTTGGGGACAATTAGTTGTCAATCTTCAGGGTGCAGTGGAGAAACCTTATGATTTAAACGGAGAGATTTTCCATGAAGAAAATATTGTTCCTTGGTTGGAGCAACCTAAGTACTATCAAGGACTATTTGCAGCTTATATTGCTAAGGTTATGATTCTGTATATATTTGCAGAATATGAACAAGCGATTAACTATGGTGAAAAAGCTGCTCCCTATCAAAGAGCAACTTTAGGAATTATGTTGGGTTCTGTTTACTACTTCTACTATTCTTTGGCGCTATTAGCTAACTATCCAAATATGGAAGTAGAGCAACAACAGCAAATCTTAGAACAAGTAGAGGCTAATCAACAAAAGCTCAAGCATTGGGCAGAATATGCACCATGTAACTTTCAACATAAGTATGATTTAGTAGCAGCAGAAATCGCGCGAGTTCAAGGACAAGTTTTAGCAGCAATAAACTTGTATGATATTGCTATTACTGGTGCATCTGAAAATAGTTATATTCAAGAAGAGTCTTTGGCAAATGAACGTGCTGCATTGTTTTACTTAGAACTAGGTAAAACTAAAATTGCCAAAACTTATATGACAGAGGCTTATTATGGTTACATCCAATGGGGTGCGATCGCTAAGGTAACAGACTTAGAAAAACGCTATACTCATTTGATTCCTCGAACTCAAGTCAGAGCTAAGAATTATCAAAGAAACTGTGATGATTGCTTAACATCAATGACATCTCATCAAAATATTGCCAGAAATACAAGCAATACTAACAGCAATAACAATAGCTTGGACTGGGCAACAGTGATGAAAGCAGCAGAAGCAATTTCTAGTGAAATTATTCTTGATCATCTGCTAAGAAAGTTGCTGCATATTTTATTAGAAAATACAGCATCTCAAAAGGGATGTTTGATTTTGGCACAAGCAGGCGAACTATTTATCAAAGCCATTGATAAAGAACAAAACGATTCTTTAATCATCATGGAATCTACACCTGTAGAAAACAGTGCAGATGTCCCTTCTTCCTTAATTAATTATGTTGCTAGAACCCAGCAAGCTTTAATTTTAGGTAATGCTAGCCAAGCGAGTATTGCTAGCGCCGATCCTTACATTCTTCAGCATCAACCAAAATCAGTGTTATGTACACCAATTTTGTATCAAGGTAAATTGATTGGCATAATTTATCTAGAAAATAACTTAACTACGGATGCCTTTACTAGCGATCGCCTAGAAATTCTCAAGCTGTTGTCAACCCAAGCCGCCATTGCGATTGAAAACGCTAGCCTTTACGCGCGCGAGCAAGAAAAATCCCAACAACTGCAACAATCCCTCGAAAAACTCCAACGTACTCAAGCGCAACTCGTACAAACTGAAAAAATTTCTTCTTTAGGACAACTAGTAGCTGGTGTTGCTCACGAAGTTAACAATCCTGTAGGGTTTATCAGTGGTAGTCTCTCCTATGCGGAACAGTACATTGCAGATTTGATTGCTCACTTAAATTTATACCAGCAGCACTACCCCAATCCCCCGGATGTAATTCAGGAACATAGAGATGAGATTGAGATAGAGTATTTGCTAGAAGATTTACCAAAGATGATTGTTTCCATGCAGCTAGGAAGCGATCGCATAAAAGATATTATGCAATCTTTGCGGAATTATTCTCGCAATGATAATGGGCAAAGAAAGCTGAGTGATGTTCACAAAGGTATAGATACCACATTAATGATTTTGCAACATCGGCTGAAAGCTAAAGCTAATCGTCCCGCAATTCAGGTGGTAAAAAACTATGGTAATTTACCAAAAGTTCCCTGCTACCTGGGACAAATTAATCAAGTATTTATGAATTTGTTAGCAAATGCCATTGATGCTTTAGAAGAATCTAATGAAGGTAAAAATTATCAAGATTTAGAGCAACAACCTAACATGATTCATATTCAAACAACAGTAGAAGATGAATATGCAGTAATTAGGATTGCAGATAACGGGCTAGGAATGCCAAAAGAAGTACAGCAGCTACTTTTTAACCCTTTCTTTACTACTAAGCCTGAAGGTAAAGGTACAGGTTTAGGATTATCTATCAGTCAGCAAATTATTACCGAAAAACATGGCGGCTCTCTTGAGTGTAATTCTTCTCCCAGTCAAGGTACAGAATTTGTGATTCATCTGCCATTAAATTTGAATTTTGAATTGGTATAAGTCCTACATAAAAATAATGATGAGGAAAAACCCTCATCATTAAACTTACAGTACCCCTATAAAACTTAGAGAAATTTGATAGCAACAAGGCTAAATAATTCCTGGGCCTTTACCACGAACATCATCCTTATCTGTTAATTGACCTTCCTTATCTTCATTCACTTCTATTAGTTCTTCTGAACGGTTCGCAGTGTCTTCTGCCACTTCTTGACGTGCATCACCAGGAACTTCATAATACATTTCTGGCTCAACTGCATAGTTGTTTAATAAACCTTCTTTATCTACAGTATAGCCATCTGTGGTACGTATACTATCGCTATCAGTTTGGTCATCGGTAGCAGCGCTGGCTTCTCTTTCTTCTGTGGGAAGTGTTTTGTATAAGTCTCCTTCTCTTTCTTTGCGAGCAGCTGTTTCTGCTGGAATAATACCTCTATCATATACATCAGATTCAACGCGATCGGAGGAGTCTATTGCTCTATTAAAATCTTTATTACTCATAATTTATGTCCTCGTTAAAACATTTTGTTGATTACTTCTTTGATTAGATTAAGCCTTTAAAAAGGATAAAGATACTATCTTGAGAAGGGAATTAATTTGTATAAGCAAGTATTTACTCTATCAAAAGATATATCTTAATTGAGAATTTCAGAGCTTTTACTGCATTTCATAGTGTTTAAGAAATGTTAGACGAATTGGAAAAACGAATGCGACAGATTGTAGGGGCAAGGCATTGCCTTGCCCTCTAGAATATATTCTCGGTTAAGGATTTTCAACTCGGAATTTAGTTTGGTGAACAGGAGAAAGGGTAAGGGTTAAAGGTTTTTTCTTGCCCCTTTTGCCCTTACCCGACAAGTATTGTATTTGAATTGATATTAGATAAATTGAAAACCAATTTTCAATGCATCCGTAACGCACGAAAAGCATCGCCAGAGGTGTGTTACGCTATCGCTAACGCATCCTACCTTGAACTTATAACAATAATAAATAATATATAGAAATCCGATTTGATTTCTGAAAAAATTGCAGAAAAGCTTTGGTGTTGATGCGTTACTGGACTAATTTGGTAAATTAGCAACAATATCTTTTATCCGCTGTTATCGGCGGTTCATTTCATCAAATCTCATGCCTCATTTTAGGCGCGTCAGTCCAGTAGGGGAGCCACTGCGTTGCGCGGGTTTCCCTCGTTGTAGCAAGTGCCGTTGTGTTAGGCGCTGATTTCCAATATGATTTTTCACGAAAGACTATCCTAGCGCTTAACGCACCATCCATGCGGCGGTGTGTTAATCAAGGTAGCCCAACGCAGTTGCTCTACTGTAGGGTACTCCTGCGGAGAACTCAAAGAGTAGCCGCAGAAGCGTATACAGCACTCAGCACTCAGTAATGGGGTTGGCGGTACTTACTTACCCAGAATTTGGCCTTTAAACTGGTTAATTTCCTCAACTAATTCTTGTCGAGTGTTGGCTTTGAGTAGATAACGGAAGGTGAGCCAGCCTGTATAACCAATTCCAATCAACTCAAAAGTTGGTGATAGTAAAGGAATACTATTGATTGCAGACAAGATTGCTAACACTACTTTGAGTGTCACAATCGCTGACAAAATTAAAATGATGGTTAGCAAAGGCTGCTGATATTGCTGATAAAAGCCTCCTAAATATTCTGGCAAATTCGCCAAAAAGTCGGAAACATTACTCAGAATTTGCTGCAATTCATTATTAGAGTTTTTAGCAGGTGGTAGCTTTGGTAAGTTTTGATTGTCTGCCCCAGTAAGAGCTATTGTCCCTTCTGCTGAGTTAGAATTGGCTAATTCAATTGGCTGTTCTTGGGTTTCCATAAGTTTTATATGTTCGGTAAAACAACAGTTTTTATAAGTGATGGAGCTTCACTAATAATAATAGTACTTATTGTCTGAAAATTACCTCAGTTTTTATTCAAAAGTCTATAATCAATGAAAAATTTTCTCTGATTATAGACTATTAAACCTGTAATTTAGATTTTGGGGTTCTGTGCATTGCACCCTGTTTGGAGACTGCCAAATAAAAAAATAATCAACCGCTTTGGTAAGCAGAGGAAGCAGAGGAGGAAGAATAAAATTATGGACTTCGCTCTCAAAATAGGATAATTTAATTTCTGGAAGTCCCTTGGGAAAGTGAATTAGTTTGTAGTCATAACTTCAGTTGTGCAAGATTTAAGCACTAAAGTGCTAACTACAAACTAGTCAAATTCATCTAGGCGATTTATAAATCCAGCTGCCGATGGATAAATTTATTGTGCCTTAGGTGGAGCAACTGCGGCTTTAACTACTACTTTTTTGACACCTTTAATTTCTTTTGACAAAGGTTCAATCTTAGCTAACTGTTGCTGATTGTTAACAGTTCCGCCAACAGTCACAGTACCATCTTCTGCTGCTTCAACTGTTAAGGCACCATTGGGGATGTTAGCTTCTAATTTAGAGCGAACTTCACTGGCTAGGTCGCCTGTAGCTCTTTGTGCATCACCACCAGTGGTGTTATTGCGTTGTTCACGGGCGCGAATATCAGAGTTTAATTGTCTGCGACGAGTTTCGCTTTGAGCATCTTGTTGAGCTGCTTCTGTGGCTTGTGCGCTAGGTGTTTCTACAGCTTCGTTAGGATTGGCGGGAGCAGATTGACTAGTTTTAGCACCATTATCACAAGCAACAGCACCAAAAATTAGAAGACTGCCAATTAAGAACGGTGTTAGCTTTTTCATTTGTTTACTCTTGGTATAAGAAGGGTTAATTGTGCTGATGTGTGTGGGAGAGAAGAGGGAGGGGGAAGGGTGAAGGGGTGAAGGGGGGAATGGCATTCCTTATACCCATTCCCCTTTAACCCTTTTCCCTGTCATGCAGAGGCGCGATTATAGGGTTTCGTCGCGGCGATCGATGATGACTACAGCAGGCTCATCTGTAGCACCATGACTTACATAATTGGGGTGAGTATGATCAACAACGGCTCTATCTTGGTGGTGATGCGCTCTGTCTATGTCGGTAGCGTCGTATACTGCCCATTCTTCAATACCTCTGCGGCGAAGAATATTTTCCGCTTGATGGATTTCCGATTCTGTACCATCAACCATGACTATATAGTCGCCTTTATTGAAGCGATCGCTATAAACTCGAGCGCGGTTTTCGGGAATACCTAAACCGACGAGTCCACCTGTAATTCCACCTGCGGCGGCACCAATCGCACCACCTGTAGCTGCTGTAGCTAAGGCTGTGGCTGCTGCACCACCTGCAATTACGGGGCCGACTCCAGGAATGGCTAATGCACCCAAACCGACTAATAAGCCACCTAAACCGCCCAATGCTGCACCTGTAGCTGCACCTGCTTTGGCTCCTTCATCAGCTTTATTACCAGCGCCAACATTTCTATCTGCACTAGTACTGACACCAGCGATGCGATCGCCATCGTTATGTTTAGCAATGATCGAGACTCGGCTCATGGGGAAACTTGCATCACGTAATTCTGTGAGTGCGGCTTCTGCATCACGGCGATGAGCAAATACACCTATCGCCCGTCTGTTGGCGCGAACATCTCTATGAGTACCTACAGAACCGACAGGCGCAACAGGCGCAACGCGATCGCTAGCTACATTTTCGCTAGCGGGGCGATCAAAAACATTGAACTCATCAATATTCCAGCGTCGGAGAATGGGTTCGACTCTAGCAATTTCTTCTTCTGTACCATCAAAAATTACTAGATAGCCACCACGTTCTACGCGTTCGTTGTAAACTCTAGCTCGTTCTTCGGGAATTCCTAAGCCAATTAATCCCCCAAGTAAGCTACCTGCGGCTGCACCAATCGCACCACCTGCGATCGTTGTGGCTAAAGCTGTGGCGGCTGCACCAGCCAACATGATAGGGCCAATTCCAGGGATGGCGAGGCTACCAAGACCTACCAATAAGCCAGTTAAACCACCTAAAGCACCACCGGAAACTGCTCCGATTGTTGCACCTTCATCAGATTTATCGCCAACTTTTTCTGTAACTGGAGTTCCCGCAATGTCACCCTGATTATCACCATCTTTGGCGATGACAGAAACTCTATCCATTGCTATGCCAGAATTACTCAAATCCCGCAGTGCTTGTTCAGTATCATGACGATTATGAAATACACCTATAGCTCTTCTAACTACAGCCATTGTTTTCTCCTAATAAGATAATTACTTAAACAACAAAATTATTAAGCTCAGCTAAGACTATTTAGGCTTTTTTAAAATTGCTTTTCATCAATCATTTGGAAGAAATTATTCCTCTATCATTGGTTATAGATTTTTCCCAAATACGGAAATTTGTCTGAAAGATATTACTTGCTATCAGCTATTTTGCAATTTTGATTTATGCAAAATGCAGATGATTGTGGAGCAATAATTTATTTTTATCTCTGCTTTTATTGATTTATATAATTCTCATGGCTAAATATTTTTATCCAAATGAAATAAAACTTTATATAAAAAAATATTTTTGATGGTAGGTATTAATGACAGTTATGGCAAATAATTTCCAGCATGACATTTAACTGTTATATGTAGCAATCTTATTTTAGTTGTGAAAAATATCGGTTTTGGCTGTTGACTGTCAACAGAACAAATATCAAGACAATGTAGGATGCGTTAATAACGCATCGTCCGGACTTATTCAATTAGAAATACCACTTCTGACTAGTAAATTTATGACTTAGGAAAGTGTATCTCTGTATAAATACTATCTAAGCTGAGAACTAAGCCATTTTCTAGAACAGCGATTTAATAATTAGTAAACCACAGGTTAGGCATTATTAATTATTTAGTTGGGAAGAAGATATCACACAATTGCCTACCCGACAAAAGCGTTCATTTTTGATTGATGAATTGATGTTCTAGAGAAATGGTATTGAACCATCGAACGTAAGAGAGAAAATACTATGTTTCAAAGTTTTGAAACAATGTTGAGATGGGGCTGGCTACCTTTAGGCATAACAAGCACAGATAGCATACCAGAAGTTATCAGTCCAGAAAGGGTGTCACTTGTCTTTTCAAGCCCTAAATTTTTAGTGGCATTTTTGGCTGGTACTTTGATGGCTTTAGCCTTTCAATTATTGCTCACAAATTTTTCTGTAGCTGTAGGTATTTCATCTTGGGATAATGATGCAGATGATGATGATAGCTCAGGTAGTTTGGGACATTCAATTCGCAAAGTAGAAGCAAAAGTAGGTTTGTGGGCATTAGTTTCTGCTAGTATCGCCTTATTTATTGCTTGTTTTCTAGCAGTAAAACTGAGTTTAATTCAAAGTGCCCTTTTCGGAGCCATCATTGGTGTAGTTATTTGGTCTACCTTTTTCTCATTGGTAGTTTGGTTTGGCTCATCAGCAATCGGTTCTTTAATTGGTTCTCTCGCCTCCACCTTTACTACTGGCTTGCAAACCCTAACGGGTACAGCAACTGCAGGTATTGGTGCAAATATGGCGCAAAGACAAATGGTTTCTACTGCTGAGGAAATCACTGCAGCTGTGCGGCGAGAATTAACTTCGGGTTTTGACCCTGATAGTATTAAGAATACACTGCAAAGTTCCTTAAGTTCTCTGCAAATACCAAACCTAGATTTAAAAGATATTCGCTCGCAATTTGATAAAATCTTGAGTGATGTTGATTTTGGTGGCATCGCTAATAGTGATGTGCTACGCAATGTCAATAGGCAAACATTTGTGGATTTAATTAGCAGTCGCACAAAGTTATCTTCTGGCGATATCAATAAAATTGCTGACCAATTGCAAGCTGCTTGGACACAAGCATCATCTCGGAAAAATCCAACAGAGCAAGTAATTAATTTGCTGAAATCGGCTACCCCTGAAGAATTAAATTCTGAAAAATTAGGCGAACGACTTCAGGAATTAGTGACAGTTGGCGGAAATGGTAGCGGTAAAGGAAATGGAAGTAATGGTGTACTGAAGCAAGCGGCTCAATATGGCTTAGGTGCTGCTATTCCCGCAGTGCTGGAGCAGGTAGACTTCTCTAATGTAGATATCGGCAAAATTACCAATCAGTTACAAAAACTGAAAGACAAAGTTCAAGATATCGACGTTGAGAAAATTACCCACGAACTGCAAAGTTTTACCGATAAAACTACTGAACAAATAACTGAGAAATTACCTTCATCCAACCGCAACAATATTAAAGCGGATGTGGAAGAATATATCTCCAATTCTTTCTCTTGGCATTTTAATCGCCTGACAATCAAAGATGAATTCCCAGAAATCATCTACGATTCACAAGCCGATCCTGCAACCACACGCCGAGAGTTGGAAGAAATCAATGAAGAGTATATTACCAACTTGTTAAGGCGGCGAGATGATTTGAGTGAAGCTAGAATCAAAGAAATTTCTCAGCAGTTAGAAAGCATTCGCCAAGAAGTTTTAGCAACTGTCCAACAGTCAAGCACCCAAGATAAATGGCCAGATGTGCGTAGTCAGTTGGAAAATTATCTGCGTTCAACTGGGAAAGAAGAACTCAAACCAGAAAATCTTGAGCGTAATTTTAAAGAGATACTCGAAGATCCACAAGTTGGATTTGCAGAGTTGAGCGATCGCTTATCGCAATTTGACCGTGATACCTTTGTACAATTTCTCAAGCAACGTCAAGATATTGACGATGAGCAAATCAATAATATTATTGGTCAACTGGAATCCACTCGCGATTCTATTTTGAATGGTGCGAGAGAATTGCAAGACCAAGCACAAGCAAAAACGGCGGAACTGCGCCAACGAGTAGAAGACTATCTGCGGAATACGAATAAGGATGAACTGAATCCTGACGGTATCAAGCGCGATTTTGGAACTTTACTCGAAGACCCACAAGCAGGATTTGCAGCTTTAAGAGAACGCTTCTCGCAATTTGATCGCGATACATTTGTGCAATTGCTGTCTCAGCGTCAAGATTTGAGCGAAGAGCAAGTTAATCAAATTATCGATCAGCTAGAAGGTGTCAGAGATAATATCTTACAAGCACCCCAAGCGATCGCAGATAAAGCCAAAGAACAATACGAACAAACTAGTACCAAAATTGCTGAATATCTTCGCAATACCAATTTGGAAGAACTCAACCCCGAAGGTATTAGAAAAGATTTAGAAACTTTACTAGCCGATCCACAACAAGGTGCTGTGGCTTTACGCGATCGCTTATCGCAATTTGACCGTGAGACGCTGGTACAACTCCTGAGTCAACGGGAAGGTTTAAGCGAAGAACAAGTGAATCGCACTATCGACCAATTCCAAGAAGCGATTAATAGTATAGTCAAAACACCACGACGCTTGGTCAAGCGCACCAGCCAACGGGTGATAGATTTTGAAAAGACTCTGGAAAATTACCTGCGTCACACTAACAAGGAAGAACTCAATCCCGATAGTATCAAGCGCGATTTGCAATTACTGTTGCAAGATCCAAGATTAAGTATTGGAAATTTAGCCGAACGCCTATCCAGATTCGACCGTTCGACAATTGTAGCTTTGCTATCTCAACGAGAAGACATTTCCGAAGAAGAAGCCAACCGCATTGTCGATCAAATCTTGTCGATTAGCGAATCCCTAGGGAAGCAATATCAGCAGATTCAGCAAAAAGTACAATCAGTCATCGATGGTGTTTTTGACAGAGTCCGCAACTATCTCAACTCCTTGGATCGTCCCGAACTTAACTACGAAAGTATTCAACAAGACTTTGCTAAAGTCTTTGACGATCCACAAGCTGGATTTGAAGCCTTACGCGATCGCCTCAGCCATTTTGATCGCGATACCTTAGTAGCGCTGATTAGTTCGCGTTCCGATATTTCCGAAGAAGACGCTAACCGCATCATCAACCAAATCGAAACCGCACGCGATCGCGTCTTACATCAAGCCGAACGCATCCAAGAAGAAACCCAAAAACGCATCAAAGCCATTCAACATCAAGCTAAAAAGCAAGTTGAAGAAACCAAGAAAACCGTCGCCAGTGCAGCTTGGTGGCTATTTGGTACAGCGTTGACTTCTTTAGTTGCAAGTGCGATCGCTGGAGTTATCGCCGCTACAGGTGGTTTAAACTTCATTGGGTAAGGGATGGGAAAGGGGAAGGGGGAAGGGGGAAGGGTTAAAGGGGAAAGGGTAAAGGTTTTATCTGTTTTCCCTTAACTAAATCCTAATCCTCCTATCTAACTCATCATCTATATATATTTCAATTCCGTCAGCTCGATCCTGCGGAACTCATGGAACACCAACTAAGCCTGCTTCACCTTGATTTCTGGTTGTAAGCAGGTTTTTTTATGCAAAATTCTTACAGACGCGATTCATCGCGTCTCTACAAAAGTCAAAATTAATTCTTCCCCAGTCCCCAGTCCCCAATCCCCAGTCCCCAATCCCCAATCCCCAATCCCCAGTCCCCAATCCCCAGTCCCCAGTCCCCAAAATTGCGATCGCAATCACCACACTGTGAGATATATATCACAGGGAATCTCCGCACTTATCACTTAGCTTGTGTAGAAAATTAATCATACTTATACATAAGCTGAAGCTTTCAGCGATCGCCTGGCAGGTGTGGGGAATAACTATTATGTTTGAAAAATTATTATTAGCATTCAGCCTCACGTTGAGTCTTGTTTTATTTACAAAAATCAGTTGGTCAGCACCAACCCAAACTACTGGCAGTATTAACTTAGAGAATCCAGGGTTCACTGTTAGCCAAGTAGCTAAGTAATTGATGATACTACAGATGGCACATGGCTGATATTGCCCATATCATAAGCTGAAGTATAAATATATCTCAGCGCCAGCTGAGTATTGAGTAACTAATATGGCGACAGCGATTATGAAAAGCCAAATTCTAGCCACAACGGTATTCTTAACTATAATTAGCTACACAACAAGCGTTCAAGCTGCAAATTCTGAACATATTAGACAATTATTGGCAAGCAAACAATGTCAGAATTGTGACTTAACAAATGCGGGTTTGGTATTAGCGGATTTATCAGGAGCCAATTTAAGCGGTGCTAATCTTGCCGGTGCTAACCTCAGCCGTGCAAACTTAACCGGTGCTGATTTGAGAGGTGCAAACTTAAGTGGTGCTGGCTTATTTGGTGTAAACTTGAGCGGTGCTAGACTGGCGGGAGCAAATCTAGCAGGTGCAGACTTAAGAAATAGCTACTTAGCCAATGCAGAATTAACCGGAGTCAACCTTAATAGTACTTACCTGCAAGGTGCTGTTGGGATACCAGCCCAAATTGCCACACCAGACGAATTTTATGCTTGGGGTGTAGCAGAAGGACAAAAAGGCAACGTCCACCAAGCTATTGAGTATTTTAACCAAGCGATCGCCGCTAAAGACGACTACGCAGGTGCATACTTAGCTCGTGGTATTGCACGTTACCAAATATTAGACCGCCAAGGCGCATTCCAAGATGCTCAAATAGCCGAAAAGCTGTTTACATCTCAGCAGAATAGTTCTGGAATCCAAACATCCCAAGCTTTTATTAAAGAACTACAAACACCGCCAGATGGTAAAGTCAGCGTCGGTAAACCCAGCTTTTTTGACTTTATTGGTAGTCTTGGCTCAGTTTTACTGCAATTCTTCCCCTTCTAAAATCTGGCTGGAAGGGTTGACGGTTGATGGTTGACTGTTGACTGTTGACTGTTGACTGCATAAAAAGTTGGCTTGAGTTTACTATCCGAAGATTTTTAATTACAAAATCTTTCATTTATCTAATACTTGAATAGCAAATATTACAGCAAGATTTCATTAATTGGAATCACATTTTTTTAAGGGTGCAGCAATGCTGTACCCTTTACTCTTTGTTTTAATATATCCAATTATTGTTAATAGCAATATTGTAGGGGCAAGGCAATGCCTTGCCCTCTTAAATATATGGATGTGTCGCCTTTTCATGCTGAGATTTATTCAGAAATCAAATCGGATTCCTCTAGCATCAATAAACATCAACAACCTCAATTTTAAACAAATTCTCAGCTTCCATTAATTTTATCAATAGCTAAAACCCTTAAATTATAGAAATGTAGGGTGTGTTGTCGCCAAGCGCCGCACCAACTTACCAATTACCCATTACCACTTCTTTATATGGAAATAGCCGATTTTCTTAGCCTAATACATCCCGCGATCGCAGTAATTTTTGTCTTCCCTTTAATTGGGAATGTGGTAAATTTTGCCTGGCAAACACGTCAACGCAGGTTACAAAGTTTAGTGGGAGGTAAAAGCAAAATTCCCCCGGTGGTTGGTTCAGAACATAAAAAGTTAGGTGAGTGGTTAACTAGTGCGGTTGTGGGCTTAACTTTAATCGGTCTAGCTTATGCAATTGGTAAAGATATCGTCAAACATCAACTGTGGAATACAGCAACTTTTCAATTCATTTTCATTATTTTGATGTTTGTGGCGACTATGATCTCTTTAGTTTTACTTTATCAAGCCAAGCAGAAGTTATGGCGGGGAGTATTTGCCACTTTAACGGGTGCGGGGTTAGTGATTCTTGGCTGTCAGGATGGAGTTTATCGCCTGACTAAAGAATGGTATTGGTCACATTATTATATTGGGATTACCGCAGCCTTACTCATGGTTTTTTCTTTGGCGATTGTGCAAGATATCTATCAAGATAAATCCCATCGCTGGCGATTGGTGCATACAATTTTAAATTGCGTGGCTTTATTATTGTTTATCGGACAAGGTTTAACAGGTACGAGAGATTTGCTGCAAATTCCCCTCAGTTGGCAAGAACCATACATTTATCAGTGCGATTATGTGAATAAAGTTTGTGGGACGATAAAGCCGTAGGGGAGTGAAATAATGGGGGAAGGGTGAAGGGGGAAAGGGGGAGAGAAATAATAAAAATTGCGTTATACCAATTCCTTATGAAGCTTTATATAATTAGATCCCCCCTAACCCCCCTTATTAAGGGGGAGACTGGAATAAATATTTCAAAGTCCCCCTTTTTAAGGGGGATTTAGGGGGATCTAAATATGTGCAACATCACATGAAATTAATATTAAAAATGCGAAAATGAGTATTATTAAAAGTGGAAAAAATCGGCAACATCTTGCAAAAAGTAGATCCAGGTTCATTACGGTTACGGCTAACGGCTGGGATTGCGGCATTTTCGGCTTTGGGGTTGGGTAGCCTCTCTGTCTGGACTAGCTTGAAAATGCAGGATATTTTAATTGATAATCATAAACGCCATGTTGAAAAAATTGCCGATCGCCTACCGCGAGATGTGCAACTTTATATTGAAATGATGCCACAAGCTAGTGGTTTAGATAAGTCGATAAATAATTTAATTGATAACGATACTTTTATTTGGATTAAAAACCCTGATAATAAAATTATTGCCAAATCTAATAATTGGAATCAGCTACCAAATGCAACGACATCACAGTTAATGTCTTTAACCGAGATGTCGGTGAAACCGGAAGTAACTCAAGTGCAGCAGCGCTACTATGTTTTATGTGGTGCGGCTTTGCAAGTACAGAGTAAGCAACTGGGGAAGCTATTTGTAGTTAAGGATATTACCCGCGAACAAACAATGTTTTTGGCGCTGGTGCGTAGTTTAGGGATTGCGAGTCTGTTAATAATTATTGTAATTTCCTTGGCGATCGCACTTTATATTCGCCGTTCTCTCCAACCTCTGCGTCAGCTGAGTCAAATGGCGGCGGTGATTTCTGCGGCTGATTTACCAGAGGCGCAGCTATCCCTTCAGCAAGCACCCAGCGAGGTGAAAGAATTAGCGCAAACCT
Source organism: Nostoc linckia FACHB-104 (assembly GCF_014696615.1). Classification (GTDB taxonomy): domain Bacteria; phylum Cyanobacteriota; class Cyanobacteriia; order Cyanobacteriales; family Nostocaceae; genus Aulosira; species Aulosira linckia_A. Next base: position 27,774 of record NZ_JACJQJ010000011.1, read on the forward strand.
TTAATATGCTATTATCCCGGCTGGCGGAATCTTGGGAGCAGGAACGACAGTTTGTCAGCAACGTTTCTCACGAATTACGCACACCATTAACCATTGTGCATGGTTACTTACAAAGCGTACTCCGGCGACCCAGTAATTTAACACCCACCCAAGTTGAAGCTTTAGAAACTGCGGCGTTGGAAGCCGAACATACTATCAGACTGCTGCAAGACTTACTAGATTTAGCCAGGGCTGATAGCGGTCATTTGCATTTTCGCATGAATCCCTGCGTGCTGAATGACTTAGTTGCTGAAGTCGTGGGGATGGCGCAGAAATATAGCGATCGCACTATCCTGATAGAATCACCAAATCATCCCATTGAGGTGAAAGCCGACTATAATCGCCTCAAACAGGTGTTATTGAACTTAATTGATAACGCCGTCAAGTATTCGGAAGCTGAGACTCCCATAATTGTCAGGTTAAATCAGCAAGATAAAGCAGCGATAATTCAAGTTGACGACAAAGGTTATGGTATACCTTTGCAACACCAAGCCCGCATCTTCGAGCGATTTTACCGCGTAGATGAAACCCGCACCCGTTCTACTGGGGGTTCTGGCTTAGGCTTATCAATAGTGAAAACCTTAATTGAAGGTATGGGTGGTAGCGTCACCGTGCGATCGCGCTTAGGCGAAGGCAGTATATTTACGATTAGTTTGCCAATTTCGCCCAAATAGTGGCGGGGGAAGGGGAAGGGTAAAAGGGGGAAGGGTGAAGGGGAGAAAGTTTTACTGCTATTTTGCTATTAACAGACTATCCTGTAGGGGTACTTAACGCTCAACCCATAGCCCGACTAGGAATGAATTCCTAGCCTCATAGCAAAAGTCATCTCAAGATGACTAAAAATCCTCACAAATCCCTAGTCTACTTCAGTAGACTTGACTTATTAGACTTGGAATTCATTCCAAGGCGAGTATGAAAGCCAACAAATAAGCTTATATCTTATTTTCTACAACCAAAAGCGCGATGCCTTCTCCTATCGGAGACTCTCCGCGAACAGCAACCCCTGCGGGGAACGCATTCCCCCCATCATCAAAATCAGCAGATGCGATACCTGCGGCGATACACCACACACCTTTGGCAATGATGATTTAAGATAAGCGATCGCACAATTCATCACATTCTGCAAATTCACAAGCTTTGGTCATTCAAATCACGACGTTCATAACCAACGAGATCTCATTCATAACCAACGAGATCTCCTTCATAACCAACGGGATCTCATTCATAACCAATGGGATCTCCTTCACAACCAACGAGATCTCCTTCACAACCAACGAGATCTCCTTCACAACCAACGAGATCTCCTTCACAACCAACGAGATCTCCTTCACAACCAACGAGATCTCCTTCGTAACGAACAGCAAAATTTTTGTCACTCACCAAGTAGGCGGCTCATATTACACTGATGTTTGAGATGCGCTCACCCCTTTCCCCCTTCCCCTTTCCCCCTTCCCCCTTCACCTCTCACAAACCCCCCTCTCCCCCTTCCCATTCGGGTTATTCTGCAAATAATCCCGCACCCAAGCGCAACCCTTCACCATTAAGTCATCCAAATTTAGATTCCACAACTTCACCGTGTTGTCATAACTGGCTGAGGCAATGGTTTTGCCGTCGGGGCTGAATGCCACGCTATTGACCACACTGCTATGACCTTGAAGGGTTTGCAACACCTGCCCCTGGAGATTCCACAACTTCACCGTGTTGTCATAACTGGCTGAGGCAATGGTTTTGCCGTCGGGGCTGAATGCCACGCTATTGACCCTACTGCTATGACCTTTAAGGGTTTGCAACTCCTGCCCAGAGAGATTCCACAACTTCACCGTGTTGTCCCAACTGGCAGAGGCAATGGTTTTGCCGTCGGGGCTGAATGCCACGCCCCAGACCGAATCGCTATGACCTTGAAGGGTTTGCAACACCTGCCCCTGGAGATTCCACAACTTCACCGTCTTGTCCCAACTGGCAGAGGCAATGGTTTTGCCGTCGGGGCTGAATGCCACGCCCCAGACCGAATTGCTATGGCCTTGAAGGGTTTGCAACTCCTGCCCAGAGAGATTCCACAACTTCACCGTCTTGTCAGAACTTGCTGAGGCAATGGTTTTGCCGTCGGGGCTGAATGCCACGCTAATGACCCCACTGCTATGACCTTTAAGGGTTTGCAACTCCTGCCCAGAGAGATTCCACAACTTCACCGTCTTGTCAGAACTTGCTGAGGCAATGGTTTTGCCGTCGGGGCTGAATGCCACGCTATTGACCCTACTGCTATGACCTTTAAGGGTTTGCAACTCCTGCCCCTGGAGATTCCACAACTTCACCGTCTTGTCATCACTTGCTGTGGCAATGGTTTTGCCGTCGGGGCTGAATGCCACGCCCCAGACCGAATCGCTATGGCCTTGAAGGGTTTGCAACTCCTGCCCCTGGAGATTCCACAACTTCACCGTCTCGTCATCACTTGCTGAGGCAATAGTTTTACCGTCGGGGCTGAATGCCACGTCCCAGACCGCACTGCTATGACCTTGAAGGGTTTGCAAAACCTGCCCCTGGAGATTCCACAACTTCACCGTCTTGTCATCACTTGCCGTGGCAATGGTTTTACCGTCGGGGCTGAATGCCACTCCCCTGACCTCACTGCTATGACCTTGAAGGGTTTGCAACACCTGCCCCTGGAGATTCCACAACTTCACCGTCTTGTCATAACTTGCCGTGGCAATGGTTTTGCCGTCGGGACTGAATGCCACGCTATAACCTTGAAGGGTTTGCAAAACCTGCCCCTGGAGATTCCACAATTTCACTGTGTTGTCATAACTTACCGTGGCAATGGTTTTGCCGTCGGGGCTGAATGCCACGTCCCAGACCTCACTGCTATGACCTTCTAGTCGGTTTCGTTCCCTAACACCATAAACTACCTGTTGGAGAGTAGCTACCGCCAAAACGCGGGTATCTGCTTCGACATTTTTATCTGGTTTTTGCAGTCGCTTTCCTAACTTCAAGCCTGCTACTAAAGCATCAAGCTCTAAATTCGATGCCAGCAGGTTTTGTGATTTAAGACTCTCAGCAAGAATTTCGGCATTAACACGGCGTTTCTCAGCAGTTGTTTTGGCAGCGTTTGCTTGCTGTGTTTGCCCTAGGGCAATGTTTCGCTGCTTGTTAGCTTCTTGCAAATTCTTCTCTGCTTGTCTTTGACGCTCATCAGCTAACTGACGCTGCTCGGCTTCGGCATTTTTAGCCGCGTTGGCATCCTCAAGAGCAACTTTTAAATCTGCTCCCCGTTCTTCAGCTAACTTTTGTGCAGCCTTTGCTTCCGCCTCTCCTTTTTCTGCCCTTTTCCGTTGGTCTTGAGCAAGTTTTTTTTGCCTGTCCGCCTCCTGGCGTTGCTTCTCTGCTAATCGCTGCTGTTGTCTAGCCTTATCAGCTTGCCTTTGTGCCTCATTACGTTGCTGTTCTGCTATTTGCCGCTGTTCATCTGCTTCTTGCTGGGCATCTTGAGCAATTAACCTCTGCTCATTCACATACACAGCCACTCCCGTCATTAAACCCGAAAATATCAGCAATCCCACCACATAAGGCAGCGCAGGTTTTAGCTGCTCCCACCTATCCCGCAAGTTAAACGGCAAATGTTCATTCAACCACTTACGGTCAAATACTTGCTGATAAATTTGATTTCTCACCTGCAAAACATTCTGCTCGCGCCGCACCACCCCCGACAACTTCAGGTGAGACTTAACTATTGACTGTTCCTCATCCACAACCGGACGCTTACCTAACCGAATCTCCCGGTATGTAGTCAAAACCTCTGAGTCAGGCGAGCGTTTAGTCAACATATCCCGCACAAACTGCAAGTTATTATCTTGCTCACTCATCGCACCCAAAAAAGTATTACTCACTACACGGTTAACAAAGGCTGCGCCAGGGGAAAGGCTTCGCCTGGGGGAAAGGGTAAAAGGTAAAAGGGTAAAAGGGAAAGAAGAAACCCCTTCCCCATTAACCCTTCCCCCTTCCCCATTCCCCCTTTCCCCATTAACCCTTCCCCCTTCCCCATTCCCCATTTCCCCCTTCCCCTCCCTCACCAAAGCCGCACACAAGCGCTGCGTTAAATACGGATGTCCCCCCGTCCAATTCAGCACCCATCGCAATAATTGTTGTGCTTCATCTGTGATCAGTTTCAATCCCTCAGCCAGGGGTAAAGCTTCCTCAAAGGTAAAATCAGTCAAATCCACCCGCTGACCAATATTAAACGGCGTGCGCTTGGCATCGCGGATTAAATCGCCCGGAGTTGCTACCCCCATCAACACCAAAGAAAGACGCACAAACTCAGCATTAGTCGCACGGGCAACATAGAGATAACGAATCGCCGTATAAAAATCATCAGTAAAATCTAAGCTGAGGGTGGAATCAATTTCATCCACAAAAATCACCACCCGTTCTTCTACCTCAGCCAGTAACACCTGCTGAAAAAACAGCGTCAGCCGTTGCGAAACTCCCAAATATTCATGTTCTCGCCACCAACTCACCACATCAGTCTCAAATATGAGTTGGTCATCCAGCTTCACCAAAAACCCAAAATACCATTGTTCCGCTGTCACCTGCGCCCCCAATTCCTGAAGGTCAACAATAACAGCCCGTATCCCTTCCTCAGCCAACGTTTGCGCCGTGCGTACCATCAAACTCGACTTCCCCATCTGGCGCGGCGTGAGGACATAAGCAAAAGTCCCATTCCGGCATAAATTCAATAATTCCTCATCAGCTTGGCGGGGAATGTAAATCCCACCACCAGCCTGCACCGTCCCGCCGACTGTGTAAATGGTTGGGTTAGACATAAAGGGACTCCAAGGGGAAGGGGGAATGGGGAAGGGAGAAGGGGGAATGGGGAAGGGGGAATGGGGAAGGGGTAAGGGGGAATGGGAAATAGCAAAATAATTTTGAACCTTGAACCTCAAATATTTCTTCTTCACCTTTCCCCTTTAAACCTTTTAACCCTTCCCCCTTCCCCTTTTAACCTTTCCCCCTTCCCCCTAACTTATTGATTTTCTCAACGCTTGCATTTGATTTGAAAGCATTGAACTTAGCTCTTTAGCATGGCTATAAAGTTCTTGGTATTGAGATTTTTCTAAATAGCCAACTTCCAGTGCAACTCTTAATAGACTACGAACTTCTCCAGCGGAACCTTTAGCTATATTTAAAAACTGTAAGTACTCTTTACGAGAAAAACGCTCAAAACCTTCAGCAATATTTGTGGGAATTGAGACGGAAGCACGCCTTATCTGATCCCGCAAGCCAAAATCTTTGCTAAAGTTACCATCCTGAGTAAGTAAGTACACCTGCTTCACCAAATCAATAGCTCTTTGCCATACTCGTAAATCCTCAAATGTTTCTATTTTCTTCCTTTCCATCACGTTTAACTCTAAATAAGTATAAATTTCTCCATCTTATTTTTCCCAGCGAAACGAGAAGAAGGGTAAAAGGGGGAAAGGGGAAGGGTAAAAGGGGGAAAGGGGAAAGGTAAAAGGGGGAAAGGGGAAAGGTAAAAGGGGGAAAGGGGAAAGGTAAAAGGGTAAAAGGGTAAACCAATTTCAATCATTTCTCATTCCTCATCTTTCCATTCCCCTTCACCCTTCACCCTTCCCCATTCCCCATTCCCCCTTCCCCATTCCCCCTCCCCCTCACCCACGCAAGTTCTCCCGGAAATAATCAGCATACAGTTGACAACGCGGGATCACTGTTCTCCCCTCCCTTCGCACCAACCCCGCACCCCGCAACCTGAAAAAGACACGCTCATCATCGCAGGTGTTATGGCGAATTACCTGAAGCATACTTGGCACCAATTCCGCTTTACTATGCAGCCGAAACAAATGATTACGCAGATGATTACCAAAGGGGCCATTATCCGCCGTCGCTTTGGCAAATAATTCCGCAGTGGTGAAGCGCTGACTGGCGATTAAATACAGCGCCACCCTGACTAAATAAGGATGTCCATTCAGCAACGCCATTAACTGCTGTTCTGCACTAGCATTCAACGGTGAACCATGACGGCGATTCAGGTCTGTAACCTGTGCGGCGGTAAAATCTTCTAAGTCAATCACCTCGCCCACATTAAACGGGGATTGGTTGAGATTATCAATTAATTGGTAGGGTTCGGTAGAAGTCACCAGGGCTAAATCGAGTTGCTTCCAAATCGGTGTAGTGGCGCGGTTATTGTGCCAACTGCGAAGCATTCCAAAGAAATCGGAACGGAATTCGGTATCAAAAGCCCTCTCAACTTCATCCATTGCTAACACTAAAGGCTGACCAAATTCTTTCAACAAATAGCGCCCAATATAACGGGTGCAACGCTGACTATTACCCAAGGGCAAATTCCAATATTCAGCAACTTTATCTGCCATTTCTATTTCATCAGTTAGCCAAGAGCAGAATTGCCGAAAGAATAAGTCAGCATTGGTTAAGGCTGCTTGATCAAATAATTGAAAATCCAAGAAAGCTACCCGCTTACCTGCATTCACCGCTGCGCTACAGGTGCGAATTAACAACGAACTCTTGCCCATTTGTCGGGGGCCTTTAATGGTGATTGTCACACCTTGACGCTGAATCGCATTGAAAGCCAAAACATCACAAGCGCGTTCCACATAAAACCGAGACTCGCCATCCATTGTCCCTTCTGGCATTTCCAGCGCTATCGGCTGTGCGGAAGGAAAAGGCTGAGGTAAAGCTGAGGCTTCCCGTGGCTGCAGCAAACTGGCTTGATTCGCTTCCCCAATTGTTAATTCACCCCCAGAAATCGCCTGCATTAATTCTGCAATTAAGCGCGGTGTATCTTCCCCATCTCGCCAAACAGCCCAGTTAATCCCATTCAGGTAAACACTTAAAGGATACTGAAACGGCTCTAGATATGCCAAGCGCACCGGGAGAATCATCGGCTTTCCGCCTTGTTCCTTAGCTAGGCGACTAGCTGTAGCAATTTCCGCTTCCACCATCTCACTGTGGACAGAATGCTCAGAAAGGAAAACAATCAAAAAATCTGCTTGGCGAAGTTCCGCCTCAATACGTTCCGCCCAGCGTGTGCCTACGGTGATAATTTGGTCAATGAAAACTGTGTGATGTTGAGCCAGCGCTTGCTGGACTTGCAATGCAATCGGCTCATCGGGGGTGACATGGCGTTTGTAGCTGATGAAGATGCGTTTGGGATTGGGGGAAGGGGGAAGGGGGAATGGGGAAGGGGAGGGAATTTCAGTTGGGGTTGGGGGGAGGTTTCGGCTTTTGAGGACTGGGGTGGCATATTCGGGGATATTTTCTAAATCAATGGCGATGCGCCCAAATTCGTAAGCATCTTCGTAGGTTCTACCTGCACCAAGGGCATCATAAAACCCCACAGCAAATTTAATTGCTGCGCGATCGCCTACTGCTTTATTCATTCCTACTACATAATTAATATGTTGGTAAATCGCCTCAGCTTGCGCTTCGCTATAACAGGCGTTTAACAGCACACACTCTATCTTGTCCTGAAATAACCTAAACAGTCTGCCCAGTGACTCTGTACTCACCAGTTGCAACTGTCCGTGATTATCTTCTAAAACTAAACCTTGCTCACCTTCCCCATGTCCACAGAAATGCACAATCTCCGGTTGATGATCCAAAAGCGCACGTCGCAAATCTTCAGGACGCACAGCCCATTTTGTAATCATCTCAAACTGCTCACGAATCTTCGCACGTTCCAACCCCGCCTGAATTTCCCGTACTTCCTCATCCAAGCGCAGCTTCACCGTATTCTTGGGATTTGCCGATAAAACCAGGATTTTTTTCACACTATCATCAAATATTGCACCAGCCGTTGTCTCTAGATGCAGTTTACTACAGCAGAGTACGGAGAATTACTGACGGTGTGAAGAAATTTGGGGAAAGGGGGAAGAGGCAGGGGGGCAGGGAGCAGGGAGCAGGGGGAAAGGGGGGTGTATTACGGATTTGGGACACAGAGACAATGAAATTTAGCGGTAACGCACTATCCATGCGACGGTGCGTTAGGCCTTCTCAATTACGAATTACGAATTACGAATTACGAATTACGAATTACGAATTACGAATTACGAATTACGAATTACGAATTACGAATTGTTATTCCCCAAATATTTACTTTTCAATTCTTCCAACTCATCATCTATGATGCTTTTACTAGTAGGCTGAGGAGTTTGAGGTTGGGGTTGACTTTGCTGCTTTTGTGGTTTATTTCCACCCAGAAATAGAGTTTTCATTTCCTCTAATTCTAAGTCGATTTGGCTTTGCGATTTAGGAGATACAGCAGGTTTGGGATTAGATGGTGCAACATTAACAGGCTTTGCTGATGTTGCTGGGGTGGCAACTACTGAAACATTTTTATTCAGGTCATTTAAAACTTCATCTACTGTTTGATAACGCCGCTTTGGAATACTTTCTAACATTTTGTTGAGAATGTCAGTTAACTCTTTACTTATAGGAGTTGTTAAATATTGCTGCCAAACCCAACTATCATCATTAATATCATAAGAATCAAAAGGCGATCGCTCGGTAAGTAAGCGAATACAAGTAGCACCCAAGCTATAAATATCACTGGCGAAAATTGCTCGTCCTCTTATTTGTTCTGGTGCAACATATTCGGGACTGCCGATACTTGTACCAGTGCGGTTGAGGGAGGTACTGGTGGCAGATTTAGAAGCGCCGAAATCTACTAAAACTAGTTTGCGATCGCTTGCCCGTAAAATAATATTTTCGGGTTTAATATCGCGGTGAATTACGTGTCTAGCATGGCAAAATTGCAGTACTGGCAATAAATCATTGAGCAATTGCCGAATCTGCGCTTCATTAAAAGCACCTTGTTCTATTGATTCCTGAGCTAAATTTTTCCCATCAATAAATTCTTGGACAAGATATTGCCTGTCATCTTGGGTAAAATATGCCAGCAACTCCGGGATTTGGGGATGTTGCCCTAATTCATCTAACTGGACTGCTTCTTGATTAAATAACTCCACAGCCTTTTGCACAGTATTTGTGCCTTGGGCTTGGGGGTAAAATTGCTTAATAACGCAGCGTGGTTTTGAGGGTTTATCTTCATCTACCGCTAAGAAAGTACGCCCAAAACCCCCTTGTCCTATGGGTTTAATTGCACGGTAGCGTTCTTTAAGCAGTAGCTTATGACCACAACTTAGACAAAACTTAACATCATCAGAATTTTCCGGTTTGGGACAACGGGGGTTAAGGCAGTAGCTCATAGTGGCGCTAAAAATCGCTCTTATTGTATTTATTTTGCCCTGCGATCGCCACAAGGGTATTCAGATTCGCCAATTATCTAGCTTTAGGCTGTAACCCAGTGCTTGAATGCGCTGATAGTGCGCTAAATTACCAGTGACTCATATCAAATCTTGCTGTATCGCAATAGCTGCAATCATGCTATCAGCAAGTCCTATCGGTTGTCCTATGCGTTCCAAATCTGCATAAATACGTCCCGCTAATTCAGCATCCCTAAGTTGCAGTGTTAACACATCAGCTTCCTGTATTTCAATCAAAAACTGCTGAATTCTCTCCAATACTTATCGGTTAAGGGGAAAAAGGGGAATGGGAAAAGGGAAAGAAAAAAACCTTTAACCTTTAACCTTTAATCTTTTCCCCAAAACCAATTTTGAGTTCAAAATGCTTAACCGAGTAGTATTGGAATCCTCTCTTCTTTTTGCCGTTTGTGCCAACCTTTGACAATCTCTAAAACTGTAATGGTGCAGATTGTATAATAGCCGATGCTAGCATGATACGCAGAAGCCATGACTGCAGTTTTCTGATTAATGCCCTTAATAATCTCAGAAAAAATATCGGTGTCAATGAGTACTTTATCCAAAGCGCTGATTTAATGGGTGTGCTGCCCTATCTTTCATGACTTTTTCTAGCATCTCATCTACTGACTCAGGATCATCAGCAAATAATCCTAATAAACGGTCTTTTGGTGTTTCTGCAACTGGTAATTGATTAATTGCATATGCAATTAGCTCTGACAACCATTATTTAAATTGGTATAAGAATATGACAAAATAAATAGAATAATTGGGAGGAAGCAATCGCCATGAGCGTTATTACTGCCAAGTGGGAAATTGAAGAATATCACCGCATGATTGACGCTGGCATCTTAAGCGATCGCCGGGTGGAATTACTCAAGGGAGAAATAGTAGAAATATCGCCGGAAGGGGAACCTCACGCTTATTGTAGCGATGAAGCTGCTGAGTATTTAGCAAATTTATTGGGAGAGCGCGCTACAATTCGTGAAGCCAAACCTATTACTCTACCTAACCACTCGGAACCAGAACCGGATATTGCCATTGTGCAACGTTTAGGACGCGAATATCGAGAGCATCATCCCTACCCAGAAAATATATTTTGGGTGATTGAATATGCTAACTCCAGTTTAGAAAAAGATTTACAAACTAAAAGCAAAGTTTATGCAGAAGTTGGAATTATCGAGTATTGGGTTGTCAATCTCAAAAAGCTAAATTTGGTAGTATTCAGAGAACCTCTAGATGGAGAATATGCTACAAAATTGACACTAACTGCTGGCATAATTCAATCGCTAGCATTTCCAGATGTTTCTATCTTAGTGGATAGGATTATTAATAAATAATAGTTCGTAATTCGTAATTCGTAATTGAACAGCATCAATGGTGCGTTACGGCGATGATAGAATTTGAAACATAGAGACAATGTATGTAGCCGTAACGCACCCTACTAAAATGTTGCTTTATAAATAACATCTAATGCTTTTGATTTCCAAAATAATGGTGAAAAATAACGCAAAATTAATATATTCACCAGCTATTATCCACTGTGCCTATGACATCCATTAAAGAACAACTTCTAGCTGCGATTGAAACTGCTCCAGCAGCGATTCTGGAGCAAACCCTCAACTATCTTGAATACCTCAAAACCAAAACAAGGCACTCCGAGATTAAACCAACAGCTACCTCTATTCCAGATAGTGAACCTATTCTGCGCGGCTCTAAAGCTCAAGATTTGCTGAAATTTGCTGGAACTTGGCAAGGTGATGATTTCGAGGAATGTCTCCTGCTTGTCTACGAAACACGTTCCCAGGCTGAATTCTAATGTATCTCCTTGACACTAATCACTTTGCAGCTACTGCAATTTACTACAACCTTACGGTAGTATCAACGGACAATGATTTTCAACGTATTCAGCAAGTGCGCTCTTTCGCTTTAGAGTCTTGGATTTAAGAGTTAGGCGCTTATTTCTAATATGATTAGTTACGAAATAATTATTCTTGCGCCTAACGCACCGCCGCATTAATGGTGCGTTACGGCGACATTACATTGTCTCTATGTCTCAAATCCTCTCATCGCCGTAACGCACCCTACACCTTATGTTCCCGCGCGAGAGCGGAGATGATCGGGTATATGATGGCGATCGCCTAATATTTCTAACAAAGGCCCATTAACGTCAAATTTCACCATACTTACCGACGCAACCAAAATATTTACCCGGTAGCGATAGCGTCCTAAATCAATTCCCAGTAAACTGCAAAGCAGAATCCGAATTGTGGCTTTATGGGAAACTACTAAAACATTACCTTCGGGATGTTTTTCTTGAATCTCAGCAATTACAGGCATAGCACGGTTAGCAATATCTACCGCCGTTTCTCCACCTATCGGTGCATTCCAAGCGGGTTCTGTCAACCATTTAACATAGTTTTCTGCGTACTTCTCTTGAGCAAAAGATTTACTCTTAGTTTCCCATTTGCCGTAACTACCTTCTCTAAGTCCCTCACGCAACTGCATATCCATACCAACAGCATCACAAAATGGCTTGGCAGTTGCAATTGTGCGCTTCATTGGGCTAGCATAAACTGCTTCCCACTTCAATTTTTGATAAACATCGGCGAAACTCTCCGCCATCTGTATTCCTTCCGCAGTCAACTCCGCATCAGTCTCACCGCAGAAATTACCACTCTGACTAAAAGTAGTTTCTCCATGTCGCAGTAAATATAAATTGAGTGTCATAGCTTGTATCGCGATTGGGATTGAGGAGTTTGTGCAACCATAAACTAGCATCTATCTCCCAATCACGTATGTACCCTTAGGACAAACTATTCAACCAAAAAAGTTAATCAACCACAAACTTCTCAAATCGCAGACAAAAGTAGCGGTTTCAGCTAGTACTAGAATGATTGTGGCGATAGATTCACATAATCTAAACGCAAACAGCAATTATTATTCAAAAATCTGAAAATCTGGAGACTTTATGCCCAAGCTCAATGTTAAGCAGAAAAACTGGCTACTTTCCGCCCATGTTGCATTTGGTAGCATTTGGTTGGGTACGGCTTTATGCATAGTAGCGATCGCATTGAAAAATACTCATACTACTAACGGTGATGAACTATATGCAATCAATGCTAGTTTAAAACTAATAGATGATTTTGTGATTATTCCCTCAGCTAACTTATCTTTGTTAACCGGAGGGCTACTTTGTTGGTTAACGATTTGGGGATTTTTTAAACATTACTGGGTAATTGTTAAATGGATTGCGACAGTTCTGTTGATTACTTCGGGAACTGTTTGGTTAGGGCCTTGGTTAAATGCAGCCACAAGTATTTCCGATATAGAGCGATCGCAAGCCTTGAGCAATCCCCTATATACATTTGACATCAAAGGTGTTCTCATCGGCGGTGCAATTCAAACTTTATCTGTACTTGCTATTATTGGCATTTCCGTATTGAAACCTTGGGGTAGAAGAATAGTCAAATCACCAGAAGAATCTACCTCATCAAGTAGCTAGGGACTTTTAACTAAAACAATATACATCGGCTTTGGTGAGCAGAGGGAGCAGAGGAAACAGAGGAAGCAGAGGAGGAAGAATACAATTATGGTCTTCGCTCAGAAAAATGGATAATTTAATCTCTTTCCCCATTACCCATTCCCCATTCCCCATTCCCCAGTCCCCATTACCCGACCAATTTGCCCTAAATCCACATTTCCACCACTAATAATTACACCAATTTTCGCGCCTGGTGCTTTCACCACACTTTCTAATAAAGCTGCAGCTGCTAGTACTCCTGTGGGTTCAACAACGATTTTCAAGCGTTCCCAAATGAACAACATAGTACTGATAATTGCTGATTCTGAAACTGTCACCATATCATCAACATAATCCAGCACTAGGGGGAAGGTGATTTTCCCCAAGTAAGGAGTACGAGCGCCATCGGCAATTGTATTAGGATTAGTGACAGTTTGCAGAGTTTTGCTGTAAAAGGAACGGGTAGCATCATCAGCTAGTTCTGGTTCTACACCTATCACTCGAAAGTTTGGTGAAAGTGCTTTAGCTGCGATCGCACAACCGGAAATTAAGCCGCCACCACCACAAGGAACTAGTAATAAATCTAGTTCGCCTACCTCTGTTATCAGTTCTAAAGCTGCTGTTCCCTGTCCCGCAATGATGTGTGGATGATCGTAAGGGGGAATGAGGGTGAGATTGCGATCGCTGGCTAAATTTTGGGCTAGTTCTTCCCGGTTTGTCGTGTGGCGATTATAGAGAATTATCTCAGCACCATAACCGCGTGTAGCCGTTTGCTTGACTGCGGGCGCATCATCAGGCATGACAATAGTTGCAGGGATATTGAGTAATTTTCCCGCAAGTGCGATCGCTTGGGCATGATTTCCCGATGAAAATGTGAGAACGCCTTTATGTTTTTGCGCTTCCGATAGCTGTGCTAATGCATTGTACGCACCCCGAAATTTAAACGCGCCTGTGCGTTGAAAATTTTCGCATTTAAAAAATACCTGGCTGTGAGTACGTTCATTCACTGTTGTTGAAGTTAGCACAGGTGTTAAATGAGCAATACCCAAAAGACGTTTTTGGGCGGCTTGTATGTCATTTATATTGACAGAATTATCCTTTTGCATTTAATTAAGTAAGTCGATGGAAATAAACCCAACTATTTTACGAAAATCAAATAGGTTTGATACTCTTACCAATGACAAATGACAAATGACAGACCTGACAAGCTATCTTTAATTGCACTGTTTTACTTAAATGCTGGTGTACTTTTGATGACCATTTAATTTCCACTCTTCTATTGTGACACTATTGTCATCAGCAATTAAGCTTGCGGCTTCTCGTAAAAGTTCCTGCTGTTCTTTTTGAATTGACTCTAAACGAGCAGAAATTTCCGCTAATCTTTGCTGTTTACTCTGATAGATAATTTCCGAATTTATGGGCAGTATAGCTGATGTTTTATCCTTTGCTTGAGTACCTTTAATTTTTTGCACTGCAAAACTACCAAATGTAGCAAAGGAGATAAAAATAACTTTAGCCAAAGCCTGAAGTAATTTGATGGGAACTTGTAGAATTGACCAACTGGCTGTCTCAATTAAGCGCATGATGGCTCTGATAATACTCCAAAGCAGAGCCAGGATAAACACCAGCATGATGCAGCTGATAATAGGATGATTAGCAGCCCAACCGAGCATTTGCACTAGCCGAAAAATTGCTGGGTGTTGCGCTAGCCAATCATTCATCGAAGATGCGATCGCTGTTTGCACTGCTGTTGATGTTGTACTTTTAACTTGTTCCGCTGTTTGCAAACTTTGCTCTACAGAACCTTTAGCTTGTTCCCAGGTTGTTGTAACTGTATTAATTGCTCTATCTGTTGCTTGATTTGCAGTTTCTTTGATAGATTGTCCTGCTTGCTGTGCTGAGTTAGTCAAGGAATTAACGCTGTCATCAACAAAATATTTCGCTTGTTGAAGGTGTTGCCAAATTCCTTCAGAAAACTTCATATCTATTGGAGGTGTCATGGCACATTTCACCGGGGTTGAAATCGTACCCGCAAACCATCTTTGGGGTGATTTGTGGGCAATCGCACTGTAGCTAAACTTTGATTAGGCAATATCTCCCAATCATAGCTGCGTAGCAAGTGGGCAGCAATAATTTTCATTTCCATTTTGGCAAAAGCAATACCAATACAGATGCGCGGCCCGCCACCAAAACCAATTAAACTGAAGGGATATTGTTTGTTTTCTTGACGTTGTGGGCTAAACCTATCTGGGTCAAAGAGTTCTGGCTGAGGATAAACTTTTTCTAAGCTATGGGTGACAGCAATTGAATACAATAATTGCCAACCTGCTGGCACATGAAAGCCATTAAATTCAAAGTCTTTAATTACACCCCGAAACCCACCACCAACGGGCGGATGTAACCTTTCAACTTCTAATAAAACTTGCTCTAAATAAGGCATTTGCCCCAACTGTTCTAAACTCAAAGCACCTTTAGTAGCAAGTTGTAATTGTTCTTCTCTAGCGCGTTCTTTTACCTCTGGATGAAGTGCTAATTCAGCACATAACCAAGTCAACATTGAAGTTGTAGTTTCATGTCCAGCAAACAGCAATAGCACAGCTTGGGCAATCATTTCCCTTTCACTCATGCTATTACCATCCTCATCTTTGGACTGGATTAATAAACTAATAGCGTCTTTAGTAGGGTTTTGCTGGCGTTGTCTGATAACTTGGGTCAAATGTTCTAAAATTTGATTGCGTGCTGCTAACGCTCTGCCAAATGTTGTCAATGGTAGCGGTAATGGGTTAATAGAAAATAGCCCATTGGTGAGGTTAGTAAACAATTGGCTGAGTCTCACAGATTCAGCACTAGAACTTGTACCTAACAATAACTGACTAGCAATATCAAATGTTAGCTGTTTAAATTCACTTAACCAGGTAAATTCTTGTTTATTCTGCCATTTTTTAAGATAGCCACTTGTGATTTCTTCCATTGTGGCGACATAATTTGCTAATGCTGGGCCATGTAAAGCCGGCATCATCAGACGGCGATTTTTGCGGTGTTCCTCGCCATCTTGAAGAAAAAGTGATTCGCCTAATAATATTTTGAAATTCCGAGGCCATCCTTCACGCCAGGAAAAATACTCCATGTGGCTGGAAAGCACAAACTCAATTGCTTCTGGCCCCATCATCACCACAGTTGGTCTACCTGCAATATGAGTTTTAAAGATAGAACCATATTGCTGATAGCGCTTGTTACCAAATTTATAAGGGTCAGCAACAAATTCAAGCGTCTCACCTAGTAATGGTAAACCAAAGCTTCCTGGTGGTAATTGAGAACTTTTCATCTTTTAACTGTTTTCTGATAATTATAAAGATTAACAAAAAACAGTAAAGCAACACATTGCTATAGCAATTACCATCATGCTTGACAACAGATAAATCATTCGTAGGATGGGTTAGGCTTCGCCTAACCCATCCCACCAAATCTATGCAATCACAGTAATATCATTGCTTGTGAGTGCGGCTCTATTGAATAATTGACCTATCTGAATTTGTCCAGTACTACCAGTACCATCGGCATCAAAGAATAAATTACCCCGAATGCGATCGTAAATAAAGCGATCGCTTTCTGTTGTCGCCCTTGTTCCAGTGCGGAATAAACCAGCATCAAGTGTACCTGGTGCTTGCGAGAGACTAAATTCCAATTTGGAAATGACGATTTTGTCAACGCCGGGGTTAAAGTCGATGATGGTATCGAATTCACCTGTACCAGTTAAGTAAAAGCGATCGCTACCGCTACCACCAGTTAAAAAGTCTCTTCCTTCACCGCCGACTAGCCAATCATCGCCATCGCCACCAAGTAAGACATCATTCCCCTCATCACCATACAAGCTGTCGTTACCATCTCCGCCTTCTAGGGCATCATTGCCACTACCACCATAAAGGGTGTCGTTGCCATTTCCACCTAGCAAGGCATCATTACCTTCATCACCATACAGGTTGTCGTTACCATCTCCGCCTTCTAGTGCATCATTGCCGCTACCACCATACAGGAAATCATTGTTTTTGTTGCCTGTGATGATATCGTTACCACCTAGACCCCGGATAATATCGACTTTGTCAGTACCAAGGAGAATATTATTACCGGATGTGCCATTGATGGTGTTAGGAACTGGTATGTTAAATCTCGCTACACTCGGGTCATGGTCGCTATCCTGGTCAGCAAACTCTGAGTTGATATGTACGACATCATAGCCATCGAGTTGATTTAGCAGATTCTTACTGACAAGGATATGATCAAGTACTTGGGCATTACCTTCAAAATTGTAGGTATAACGCTCATTTTCGGGTAGGGTTTCAATGAGGGAAGTTAGCCCAGCATTTTCTAAAGTGCTGACAGGTTTGGAAAACTCAAAATCATTCAAGTCACCCGCTACTACTACATTAGCGTTGGGATTGATCGCTAAAATACTCTCAACAAAATTTTTCACCACCGTTGCTTGTTGCTGACGCTGAGTTTCGCTGGTGAGGGTAGGCGGTTGATTTGGCCCGTATAAAGGTTGGTCACCGCCTTTAGAGTTAAAGTGATTGCCAACTATATAAACAGTCTGCCCGTTGAAAGTAAATTCACCAACTAAAGGCTTACGGCTAGTATTAAAAGCGGAGTTAGTGGGGTCAAGGCGACCGGGACTAGCAGAAAGGGTAGGTACACCATTAACATCGCTAACTGTAGTGTTAGAAGTAGAAATACCACCAGCGCGATCGACAAACTGCACGCGATCGCGATTAAATAAGAAACCTTGGCGAATATTTCCACCAGGTTCACCGCCATCTTGGTTATTTACTGGGTCAATTTGGCGATATTCGTAGCTAGGGCCGCCAGCAGCTTTAATGGCATTAATTAATGTTTGGTAAGTTGTACTCGCATCAACTACCCCGTTATTTGTTGCTCCGTTATTATCCTGAATCTCTTCCAGAGTAATAATATCTGGTGATTTCAGGTTATTGACAATTCTATTGGCAATATTTTGAAACTTGCTTACAGGGTCGCCAGGGTCAAGGTTTTCGACGTTGAAGGTAGCAACTGTTAATTTGTCAGCGTTAGCAGTTAGATTTGTAACTTCCTTTTGGAGAGTATCAGAGGTAACACTTACAGAAGTTGGTAGAACTTCGTAATTACTAAAGTTATAATCAACCACGCCTGTAATTGTGGCGAAAGTTGCACCGACATTCACCTTGGGAGAGCTATCAGAGGTAAATAAAGTATCATCAATTTGGATACGCTCTGGATTAAAATCATTAGCACTAACTGCGATACCACCTCTAGCTGTGCGTCCGGTAGCATTCGCGCCACTATCTGCTAATATCCAAATTTCCCCAAAATTATTAGTCGGGCTAACTGCAACAGGATTATTCACCTGTACCAGCATCCCTTCTAAGCTTTCGTAGAAATCAATCCCATCTTGGGCGGGGTCAAAGGTGGTAGTTCCCGTTTCAATATTGCCAGTAGTATCGTTATCAATTACCGATGTGGGGATGCTTCTACCGTCTTTACCGAGAATCGTCGCAGTCGGCAAAGCATTACCACTGGAAAGTTTGATAATTGAGGGGCTGGTAATTTGAGTAGTTGTCAAGTTATTAGCATTACCACCTGGGCGGAATTCCGTCACTGTACCGCTAACCTGCACTGCATCGCCAACTTGCACAGTGGGCGCTGATGAAGTGAACACAAAAATTCCTTCAGAAGTGCGATCGCTACTATCTGGATTAGGGTCTTGGAGGTAGAAACCGCGCGCCGCCACAGCTATCACAATCCCCGGAACATTGGTGACAGTTTTTCCATTGAAGGGGGAGGTGTGACTAACTCCTTGAATGTCGCTAATTCTCACAGGTGGGGTGACTTCAAATACAGCAACCGTCTTGCTAACTTCGTTTGTTGTCACCAACAAAGGCTTACCTGTGGGACTGTCGGCGGCTGAAATAAAGGTCAGCCCTTCTACTGCAACATCCTCTGGTGTATTAATATACTGAACAAAAGTAGGCTGGTTAGGATTTGTCACCTCATAGACAATCACATCGCCAGTGCGTTCTAAACCGATAAACGCATAGGTGCGGTTGTTGATGACTCCGATCGCCACACCTTCCGGTTCAGGCCCTTTATTATCGCTGCGGGTGTCAAAGCCAGTAGCCGAGCCCTCTGAGTTAAACAGAGTTGGGACTTTACTAGCGGTAATTTGTTCGAGTTGATCACCACTATCAAAAACTTGTTTACCGCTAGCATCCCAAATTGAGAAGGAACGCCCTCCAAATGCTTCGATGCGATCAAAGTCTCCATCGCCGTCAGTATCGCCAGAAGCATTTGTTACATTTAACCTTCCCAAGTTAGCGTTGTTTTTTAAGGTTGCGGCATTGGGAAAAACAGTTGGGTCTAAAGCATATCCAGTAGCGCCAACCCGAACTTCCTCGCTAAATCCTGTGTAGTCGCGGGCATCCCCTTCGTTGGCTGTGATGTAGTAGGTTTGCCCGTTAGCTGTGAAACTAGCGATCGCATCGGGTTGATATAAGCCAACTACAGGCCAGTTTTGGATATTGATGCGGGAATCGCGATCGCTTGCATCCATACCATTGCCGGGTAGGTTGTGATTTTTCACCCCCAAGGGCAAAATGTCGGTAATGGTGGCGCTGGCAATATCGAGAATGGCGATCGCATTATTTTCCTGCAACGTTACGTAAGCTTTTGTACCATCTCCCGAAAAGGCAATATATTCGGGTTCTACATCTTGGGCGACGGTGGAACCAGGGCCAAAAATCCGCACACCCGCAGCTTTTAGGGCATCGATTTGACTATTAAACGCCGTGAAGCCAGCAGTTTGCACTGTAGCATTGGCAACTCCATTCGCCAAGTTAATAATGCTCACAGAACCTTCTGGGTCGAAGGAATTAGTTTGTCCGTAGCTGTTAGGTTCGCCTTCGTTAGCAGTTAAGACCTTTGTACCATCAGGCGTAAAGGTGATCATATCGGGCAGATAGCCCACTTCTACAGAGTTTAAGAATGAACCATTGGCGGCATTAAAGAAGCTAACCTGCCCAGAAAGTTGCGCGCCAGTTGCGGTATTGCGAATTGCATAGGCAACTGCTACTGTTCCATTCTTGACAGCCACACTGTTAGGAATAATTTCGCTACCAGTAGGCGCAGTAAATCCAGGAGTCAAGCTACCTGCTGCTGTCAATGCTCCGGTGTTGCTAACGCCGTAGATTTCGATAGTGGTACCTGCTACAACAAACAGGCGATCGCTTTCTGGATCAAAGGCGGAAATTTCGGCTCCAATGGCACTTGTGAAGCCACCAACTTTTTGCAAAGTGCTGGAATTGTTATTAGTAATCGTAATATTTTGGGAAGTGGTGTTACCTAAAGCAATACCTGCAGAAGGTGTCGCGATTGTCAAGATAGCAGTTTCAGTTGCTTCTGCGATCGCATCATCTGCCACGATGAAAGTAACAAAACCGCTGGTTTGTCCGTTGGCAATGGTGATGATATTGCTGTTGAGGTAATAATCTCCGGTGGTGAGACCTGTCCCTGAAACCGCTAAATTTACTGTCTGATTGCCGACAACTGCACTAGAAGCAGTAGCCGTCACAGTAATGGCTGTTGTATTCGCTTCCGAACCAGCAGTAGTGCTAACAGATAAATTCACAGTTGGCACAACAGGAGTATCATTATCTGCGATCGCAATATTCTGCGAAGCTGTACCCAAGGTAATTCCCGCAGAAGGATTGCTGATAGTTAAATTTGCTGTTTCATTACCTTCTACTAAAGCATCATCGACAACTGTAAAGGTGACAGAACCAGTTGTTTGTCCATTGAGAATTGTGATTTTATTACCGCTAAGAGTGTAATCGCCTGGAGTAATGCCAGTACCCGATACACCTAAGTCAACTGTTTGATCGCCAGTAACAGCACTAGAGGCAGTAGCGGTGACTGTAATTACTGTTTGGCCTGCTTCTGTACCAGAGTTGCTGCTGACTGATAGATTGACACTTGGGGTAACAGATGAAGTAATCGTAAATGATGATGGCCAAACAGACACATTAGTTGTCGTTGAACTTGCTGTCCAATTTGCTGGATTTGAGATTGCAGATAGTAATTGTATTTGAGTTCCAGAATTAGTAGAACCACTGTAGTAACCATTGCTGTTGGGTATAGCTACTGAAGAAGTTCCTGTTACTAAAATGCCACCATTCGTAACAGTGGGTTCAGCAGATGTGGTTCCACTTGTAGCGTTACTACTCCAATTATTATAACCAAGTGCATAAATTAATTTTGGGTTTGCCAATTCACTTGTAAAAATAATCAGTGAATCACCAGTTACATTCAAAGCAAAATTAATAGGATTATTGGAACTAAAACCTGGCGAGTTATTAGTACCTGAGTTTACCCAAGTTAGCACTGTACCAGCAGGAATTTTGGTCGGAGCAGTATAGGTGAGAATGCCTTCACCAGTTCTAAATCCACCACTAGATAGCCAACCATTATCTGTAACATTAAAACTTGTATTTGCCTCAATATCTACAAGTACTAAAAAACGAATGCTATCTGGATTACTAGTGTTAAAACCAACGATCGCAACATCACCAGGATTTAAAATTGTAGGTGCCATAATTTAGGAATCAAATTGATGTGTGGAAATCACTTCTGCCTGCACAAATTTCGCCAAACTGGCAATTACGATGCAAAAAATAACGGCCTATCTGGAAACAGGTCGTACCTTTTGTAGTATTTTTATACTCATTGCATAAATTCTGCGTTCTGCAGATTTATACGTGTAAATTATTACTGGAATATACTTATGTCAGGTTAAGAAAAGACTATGAATAAGTAAATTCACTATAAATTCACTAAAGATTTATAAATAATAGATTTAATTAATTTAATATTTACGCAAGTATTATATTTTGTAGTGAGAGTTATTGGCTCTTCATTACATATTATGCTAAATCTCATTCGCAATAATCATGAAATCCTTGCCACACGATAAAAATAGGCATTATTTAATAACATTTTAGGCGTTGTGCGGGGTTTGGGGTTATTTACCTATATTTTTCAAGCCAGTTTTGATGTTTAACTAATAATTTGGCATAACAGGTACGGAAGAACCGAGTTATTAAGAGTCAAAAGTCAAGAGTATATAAACTGCTTCTACTTTAAAATCCTTAGATAATTGAGATTTTGGATGGGAATTAGCTTCTGTATCTGGCTTGTGTGAATCCATCTGTCGCAATCATTTTTCAAATTGGTATGAGTTTCTGAGAATCAAATTTTATTCCCCAACCATACACTGTTCTCTGTTCCCAGTTAATAAAACTGTAGTTCTCAACTTATTCAATTTAAAAGATGCATAATTAATTCATTGGTTCGTTGACCGTCAACAGTCAACAGCGAACGGTCAACACTACTAAAGCTAATGGCACAGACCGTTAGTAATACAGCGGATTTGTTTTAGCCTGAAAATCATGACAGTGAATTGCGTCTTCTGTATTAGCAATGGAAGGATGTACAGTACACTTAAGACGATAATTGTCAGTGAAAAATTGACAACCTGTGCAAGGTATTTGATGCATTTGCTTGGCTTTACTGACACTATCTCGTGCTGCTGACCACAAACTCCAACCACCTAGAATCATGACAGCCCAAGCAACAACAAAGCAAATAGGGACTAACAAAGCCTGAATCCCATGTATCAAAGCAACAATTAGGTATAACACGGCAAGTTCTGATAGTAATTAAAAATTAGGAGTTAGAAGTAATATTACCTCCTAACCCCTATCTCTTATCTTCTTACTCTAGAAGTATAAATCAAATACCTGCATGACCGAGCGCTAAACCAGCCACAAGCATTCCTAAGACTAAGAAGGGTTGAGCACTGGCTTGATACTTCACATCGTTCTTTAAAGGGTCACGCAAAAAGTACATATCTTGGAAAGTAATTTGCGGCAAAATCAACAGTACAAGAATTGCTGCGTACAAATTCTCATGGATACTGACCAGATATGCAGCAATAAATCCTTGAAATACATCAATCATCACTACACATATCCAGGCCGCAGTAGTGACACCGAACATTACAGGTAGTGATTGTAATCCTAATTGGCGATCGCCTTCTACACTCTTAAAGTCATTAACAATGGCAATCCCCAAGCCAGCTAAACTGTAAACCAGTGTGAGAACCATAATTTTCCAATTAAGTTCGCCAAACAAAGCATGACCAGCCCACCAAGGTAAAGCAATATAGCTTGCTCCTAAGGCATAATTTCCTAACCAGCCGTTTTGCTTCAACTTCAGTGGTGGTGCTGAATAGATGTAGGCAATAAAAGTACCAAAGATAGCCAATACTGTGATGTTGGGGAAGTCATGACCAGCCCACAAATCCAGCACAAAAGCTAAACCAATACCACCAAGTAATAATACAACTATCTGCGTAATTACCTGAGGTACCGAAATAGCACCAGAAGGAATCGGACGGTAAGGTTCATTAATCGCATCAATTTCGCGATCATAGAAATCATTGATGGTTTGGGTGTAACCTGTGAGCAAAGGGCCAGACAGTAACATACAAGCCGCCGCCTTCAAAACATTTTCTAGCGTCCAAGTATAGTTACCCGAAGAAGCCGCACCGCAGACTACACCCCAAATCAGGGGAATCCAGGTAATCGGCTTCATCAGTTGCAACCGGATTTTCCAAATCGAGGTTTCCCCTGGTGCTGCGCCTTTCATCCCTAGCAGTTGCCGAGTTTTAGAACTGCGATCGCCAACTGCTGTGATTTCTTCAGTGGTATTAACGGACTCTATTGCTTCCGCCGGATTGGAATTTGGAGTAATGGGAGATGATTCAGACATAAGATTAATTGGGCATTGGGTATGGGGCATTGGGTATGGGGCATTGGGTATGGGGCATTGGGTCAGTGGTAAGCAGAGGGGGAAGAGAGGCATAAGGAGAGTATTTGTGTATTTTTCCTCCTCTGCACCCCTGCTTCCTCTGCTTCCTCTGCTGCCTAATCCCCAATCCCCAGTCCCTAATCCCCAATCCCCAATATCTCTAACTTAAAACGAAATGATCAAATAACTGTTCTGAAACTTCGCTCCAGTAATGGGTTTGCCACTTAAAGAGGGTGGGAGGTCAATATTGCGCCGTTGGTCGCCTGCTTCCACAGTCACTTCCGGCCCATACTGAGTTAGCTTGACTTGTTTTTTATCAAATCCAGGCAAGAATAAGCGTACCTGACGGTTATGGGTATCTATTTCTATAGGTTTGGGGGCTTTTAGTGCTTCCTGGGCAAAATCTGGTAAGGCATCCATGAGCGATCGCCATTCACCAGTTGGGGCATCAGGCACTACACTAATGGATAGAGGGCTAAATTCCTCTGTGAGATTGGGGTTGGTCTCGGGAGAGACAACAATCACACCACCAACCGTCACACCAATTTGTTGAGCGCTACCCCATAAATAACGGCTGCTTGCTACCTCAATTGGATCTGGTGTAGTGACCAAAAAGGCTGCAACACGCTGGGGATTGGCAAGAGCAGCTTTACCCTTTTCTAAGAAATTGTTAACTTGATTAGTCGGTTGAGCGAAGTTATCTGCTGTCCAATTAAAATTGAACAGAGTGCTAATCAGCGGTTGAATCAAAGGCGATTCGGCAATTGTTTTCCCCAAATCTGAGTTAACAAATAATTGTCGAAAGCGTCGGATATACCAACTCAAAGACTCTGGTAATCCTAACATCCGCAAGCTAGAAGCATCACCTGTGCCATCATAGACAATCACGTCATATTTGCCACTGGCATCATATTCACGGATTGCATTTAAGGCCAAAGCGTTATCCATCCCTGGCAATACCACCAATTCTTGACCAAAAACATCTTTAATAATTGGCGTGCGGAGATATTGCGCCTCCAGTTTTTTCACTTCTTCCCATTGGCGTTCTAAAAGTACAGATGCTTGAAACTGTACTACTTGCAAATTGGGAGCAATTTCTTGAGGGTCGGGTGTTAAGGTTGTTTCCAGCAGTATGGGTAGTGCTGGCTCTGCAAGTCCTGCGAGAAGTACGCGCTTGCCTTCGCTAGCCAATAATTTAGCGGCGGCGATCGCAATTTTGGTACGCGCAATGCCGCCTTTGCCCAAAAATGTCAATATCAGAGTCATGACTTGATTTCTACCTTACCGCCGATGTTTTCAACTCCAACTTAGCACTCGGCAAATATTCTATGCTTCCGCCTACTGTACGAGTTTTAGCTCATCTTCAAAAAACCAAGTGGAGAAATTATCTTCAAATTGCACCACTATACCTACACCGCTACCATCTGTCATTTTGTAGCCGAGGATAGTACCAACTTGTCCTAATTTTTTTACAACAGGGGGAGATACGCGATCGCGCAAACGAAAGACCTTAACCTTCTGTCCGATTTCCATGCCTAGATAAAATGCAATAAACCAAGTCTCAGTTTAACTGAATCCGTGACTCTTCTGTAATACATTGACAATGATGATGTAGATCAAAATATCAAGGAGCACAGAAGAAATACCAAGCCCCAAACACCAAACCCCAATTTAACAATTAACCGCGATAATTTCATTAAAGTAAAAAATCGCTTTCCCAGCGTCAACGAGCAGCTATGTACGATCCAAATCCGCCGCGCCCGCCCCAAGAAACAATGCCGACGATGTATGATTTACCCAGCGAATTAATAGGGGAATCAGGCTTGCCCGACGAATTTCACTGTATTCAGGCTGATTTATTAACTGAAACTTGTCAACCTCCCAACTATTTACCCACAGAAATTTTACTGGCTAGCGATTTAAACCTGTACTACAATCCTCGCCATCCTTTGTGGTACAAACGGACTGATTGGTACGTAGTGTTGGGCGTAGCTGGTGCTAGCCAACAGCAAGACTTACGCTTAAGTTACGTTGTTTGGCAAGAAGGAATTAATCCATTTTTGGTAGTTGAATTACTTTCACCAGGTACAGAGCAAGAAGACTTAGGAAGAACTCTTAGGGAAGTAAATCAACCTCCAACTAAATGGGAAGTTTATGAACGTATTTTGCGGGTTCCTTACTATGTTGTTTACGATCGCTACGAAAATGATCTCCGGATCTTTCAACTCATGGGCAGTCGTTATGAAGCAGTATCTTTACCAGAGAACCGCTTTTGGCTAGAAGAGTTAGAACTGGGATTAGGATTGTGGCAAGGTACTTATAAGCAGATCACAGGCTTATGGTTGCGTTGGTATAATGCACAGGGTTGGGTACCAACGCTGGCAGAACAAGCAGAACAGGAAAGACAACGGGCAGAACAGGAACAGCAACGTGCAGAGCAGGAACGGCAACGTGCAGAAAGATTGGCGGAGTATGTGCGATCGCTAGGCATAGATCCTGATAATTTGAGTTAATTTATGTCCGAGCAAGATGCAAGTTTGATTTTGTCTAATTATCACCTTGCCTGACAGTTTATTGATGTTAAACCAAATAAATTACAGACAGTATTTTCTATTAATACCAAGTGCTAAAAATGTTCCTATAGATAATTTGGTAAAGTTTTTCACTAGCAATTTTTATACAACATTGGTATTTTGCAAAGATTTCTGAAATTGGTATAATGATGTGCTTATTTAGGAATGCAAAGGGAACTTTCATCACTAATTAGCTTCATCAATAGCACTAGGTTGCCATCGGTAATGAGCGAGGAAGCAGAAATTGCTAAGAACAATGCGAGGAGTTGCACGTAAAGCGGGAAGGTTGAGGCGTATTCTACCAATAGATCAAAGATTATGGGTAAAGTTTGATTTACTCAGAACTTTGGTCAGAAGAGATTTAGAAGGGCGATACAAAGGTTCTGTTTTAGGCAATTTATGGCCTTTGCTGAATCAGCTATCGCAATTACTAATTTACACTTATGTATTCTCCATTGTTCTCAAAGTCAAATTAACCCTGAAAACTTTACCAGAAAATAATTTTACTTTTGGTTTGTGGTTATTTGCCGGCTTACTACCTTGGATTGCGTTTACAGGCGGATTAATTCAATCTGCTAATTCCGTAGTTACACAGCCAAATTTAGTCAAAAAAGTAGTTTTTCCTTTAGCTTTATTACCCTTAGTGCCAATTTTATCAACATTTATTGAAAGCTCTTTTGGCTTAATGGCATTGATTTTTTTTGTCGCCATCAGTGCCCATACTTTACATACTACTTTGGCGTTGTTACCCTTAGTCTGGTTAACACAATTATTGCTAACATCTGGATTAGGTTATTTGACAGCAGGACTGACAGTGTTTTTGCGGGATATTCCTCAGACTTTAGGGGTAATCTTAAATATCTGGTTTTATGCAACACCCCTCGTTTATCCAGCATCTACTATTCCTGAGCAATGGCGCAGTTGGATATTTTGGTTAAATCCCATAGCTGCGATCGCAGAAGTATATCGTGATTTAATTTTAGTCGGGGAGGTAAAACACTGGGGTGAATGGGGAGTTGCTTTTATAGTTTCATTATTGGTATTTGGCTGTGGGTTTTCCATATATAGACGGTTGCGTCCGGCCTTTGCTGATGTGTTATAAATCTGGGAAATCAACCCAAATTGAGCTTCATAAAAAATCATGCGATCGCTGGGTTGATATTTTGTCTAATTTTTCAGATGTGCTAGTGGTAAGTGTGCGATGCTATGGGTGATGAGATTGCAATTTCGCTCAAAAATGTCTCAAAATGCTATAAGCGTTATGCTCGTCCTATAGATCGGCTTAAAGAAATTTTAATACCGAAAAGCATTCATTCTCAGGAGTTCTGGGCGTTAAAAGATATTAACCTAGAACTTTATCAAGGTGAAACTTTAGGAATTATCGGACAAAATGGCTCTGGTAAAAGTACGTTATTACAGATTATTGCTAGAACGCTCACACCCACTACAGGAGAAGTAATAGTAAATGGGCGAGTTTCTGCTTTGCTGGAATTAGGTAGTGGCTTTAATCCAGAATTTACAGGACGACAAAATGTATTTTTTAATGGTCAAATTCTGGGTTTAAATAAAGAAGAAATAGAACATAAATTTATTGAAATAGAAAAATTTGCTGATATTGGTAGTTTTATCGACCAGCCTGTCAAAACATATTCCAGCGGGATGTTTGTGCGACTAGCATTTGCCGTAGCAGTGAATGTTAATCCCGAAATTCTCATAGTAGATGAAGCACTGGCTGTTGGAGATATTTATTTCCAACAAAAATGTTATGAGCGTATTAGAAACTTGAGAGATGTTGGTACAACTCTGTTATTTGTTTCCCATGATTCGACGGCTGTACATAAACTTTGTAGTAGAGCATTGTTATTAGAAGCAGGGAAATTAATCTTAGATGCACAACCAAAACAAGTAATTGATTTATATGAAGCTAAACTTCTGCAGAAAAATGATATTCAACCAGATGCAGTCAAAATTGATATTATCTCAGAAGATGGCGCTCGTAAATTAGAGCAGGAATCTTCTTTAACAAGTGCTGTTGATGAAGTAGTAATTAATGCTCCAGATGTTAGGATAAAGTTTATCAGATTCTTGGATGAGCAAGGAGAAGAAATATTAGTAGCTATTAGCGAGCAATTATTGCAATTATCTATAGGAATTTTATTTCTTAAATCCTATGCAGATCCACATATCGGATTTAAGATCCGAGAGAAGACAGGTGAGGTAATTTTTGAAACCAATACCTGGTGTATGGGGAAAAGCATCGGTCGAGTAGATAGCGCTACTTTAGTAGAAACTTGCTTCCGTTTTTATGTACCTTTAATGGAGGGAGAATACACAATTACATTTGGTATTGCTGATGGTGTCATGGGAGAAAGTACTTTTGAACGTACTTTGCTTTATGCTCATAATGTTTCAGTATTAAAAGTTTTAAAAAATACAAATTCTATACGTTGGTCAGGTATTGTCAATCTTTCACCCACAGTTTCTATTGATAAGCAGATTTATGTTTGATGCAATAATTCAGCAGGCAAAGCAGACAGAATATGACTTTAGGCAAACCGCCAATCCAGACGATTCGCTGGGACATCTGTTTAACGAGTGGTTTGACTACTACAAATTAAAGTGGGCGATCGCTCATATTCTCAAACCTGCTACCATCCTAGAAATCGGAGTACGTTATGGTTATTCCGCTGCTGCTTTTCTTCATGGACATCCATCTGCTAAATATGTTGGTATCGATTTAGATACAGATTCCTACGGAGGTGTTAAAGGTGCAATTAACTGGGCAAAAACTATTACGCAGCAATTTCATACAGAATATATGATTGCTGATACACAGGTTATGAACCGTTTGCCTGGAGATTTATACGATCTGATTCATGTTGATGGACAGCAAGATGGCAATGGTTCCTTTCATGATTTAGAACTTGCAATTAAGCAGTCACATTATGTTCTGGTAGATGGATACCTTTGGACAAGACAAAATTTTATGGCAGTTAGTGATTTTTTATTCACTTACTCCGACTTGCTAGATTGGTATGGTGTCATACCTGGTTATGCTGGAGATTTATTAATTAAAGTTTCACCTCATTATTTAAATAAATTTCATCAAAATATTAATATTCAAGTTACATCTAGCACGGATATTCGTAATACTTATACCAAAGAATATTACACACAAGATTGCGGTGGTTTTGATTCATATAAAACAAATCAAGGTAAAAAATTAGAAGACCCTAGATTACGAGCAGTTGCCACTATTGCTAGTTTGAAAAAATCCGGGAATGTATTAGATATTGCTTGTGGTAGAGGTGAGCTAACCTACCATTTTGCCAAGCAAGGATTTGATGTAACAGCGATTGACTACGCTCAAAGTGCTATTGACTTAGCACAAAAATGCTTTGTAGGTGAAGAGGATTTAAAAAGGAATGTAGATTTTTTATGTGAAAATATATGTGATTTATCCTTTCCCAAAGCCTATGATTTAGCAGTAGCATCTGATATTATCGAACACCTGTCATTTGCAGAAGTAGAGTTACTATACAGCAAAATTTCTCAAGCTATTAATTCAGATGGTTTATTTGTCATACATACATTTCCTAACCTTTGGTACTATGAGTATGAGTACAAAAGGAAAAGAAGGATTGCTGCCTCTGTAGGTGCATATTTACCAGTACAGCCACGTACTAGGTATGAAATGTTAATGCACATTAATGAACAGTCACCCCAGGTATTGAAAAAGCAACTAGCTAGACACTTTGAACATGTACTAGTTTGGTTTGGTGAGCCAACTAATCCCGGAGGTAGTCTGGTGAATAAATATTCAATACCAAAATTGCGTTCTGCAACTAGCTTATTTGCTATTGCTGCTCATAAACCCATAAATCAGAGTGAGTTAAAGCAGCGACTACAAATGCATCCTTTACCACATCAAATTGCCGAAAAATTAAAATTAGTTGTACAAGATTATCCCCAAAATGTAGTTATTAGCAGTGACTTTGATGTAGCTATAAACTTAATTAATAATAGTAAATTTATCCTCAATAGCTATCTTCCTAACCCAGTTCACCTTAGTTATCATTGGATGAATGAGCAAGGTACCAATAATATTGTATTTGATGGAGAAAGAACAGCAATCTTTCCACCACTAGAACCCATAGCACAAAACTCATACAAAGTAAAAATTAAAATTCCTCAGGAAAATGGTAATTATCTGCTTAGACTTACTCTTGTGCAAGAAAATGTGCGCTGGTTCGATCAAGAACCGACAAATTTAAAACAAGATATTCCAATAACAATAAATCTAAAAGCTCATTAAAACAATTCTTAGTAATCAGGTTTAATAAAGTTTTAGCCATAACTGTATGATAATTACATAGGCTGTAATTTAAATAAGTAGTTATTAAGATAAACCAAATGTCATCAGTTAATAATTTAAAAGAATTATTAAATAATGCCGAGTTGAGAGCGCAACCACGTACAAAGTGGCCTGATAATTTAAATTTCTTTCCTTTTAATTTAAGCTCAAGATTTCAAAATTTTATTTTAAGATGTATCAACTTCCTTTTTAAAGACCAAAGAGAAGTCAACTTGAATTTAATTATGGCTTTGCGAGAATCTGTAGCTCTGAATCAACAGCTAATAGAAGAAATAGCCACTTTAAGAAACCAAATAGATGAATACCTGAATCAAAGTAGTATTCATATACAAAACTTAGATAAACAATTAGCATCTGTGGATACTCGCCTTCATAGACTGCAAGATGAATATATCATCAATGACAGTTACCTCAAAAATGACTTAATCCAGCAGAAGCGTTTGCTCTCAATGTTTTTGGAAGAAGCCAAAAAACGCTTACCAAAACCTTTTATTCCAGAGCAAATACAGACCTTTGTTAATGAAGACAAAAATTTATTAGATGCTTTCTATGTAGCTTTTGAAGACCAATTTCGTGGTCAGCGAGAGGAGATTCTCAATCGCTTAAAAGTTTATTTACCCTTGCTTGCAGAAACAAAGATTGGTAATCCAGACTTCCCTATTTTAGATGTCGGTTGTGGACGAGGTGAGTGGTTAGAATTATTGCAAGATTCCGGATATACAGCTAGAGGACTGGATATTAATACGGTAATGGTAGAGCAATCTCGTTCTCGAGGATTTGATGTCATAGAAGCAGATGTGATGCTTTATTTGCAATCTCTGCCAGATAGTACTTTAGGCGCTGTGACTGGTTTTCATATCATCGAGCATTTAACTTTTCCCTTATTAATGAAATTTTTTAGTGAAGTAGCCAGAACACTTAAGCCTGGGGGACTAGCTATTTTTGAAACACCTAATCCTGAAAATGTTCTAGTTGGTAGTTGTAACTTCTATTTTGACCCGACTCATCATCAT
This sequence comes from Nostoc linckia FACHB-104, assembly GCF_014696615.1. Lineage (GTDB taxonomy): Bacteria > Cyanobacteriota > Cyanobacteriia > Cyanobacteriales > Nostocaceae > Aulosira > Aulosira linckia_A. The sequence goes on from NZ_JACJQJ010000011.1 coordinate 59,492, forward strand.
CCACTACCTAGTGCCTTGATTAAATTTATGCTCGAGATTCAAGGTTTATCTCAAGTCAGAGTTATAGATCTGCATCCTTACCCAGACACTTATAAAGTCAGCGGTGGTGAGCTAGCTGAAAAATTCAATAATTATTTTTATGGGCCACAAGATTATGCAGTAGTAGGATACAAGCTATAAATTTAGAGAATGTTAAAGTGATAATATGAGTGAAATACAATCATCTTTAAGGATTGCCATCGACCTCACTCCTTTAAGAGTAGGAGGAGAGAATGGGGGAGCAAAAGTCTTGATTTTGAACCTAATTAAACAATTTCAAAAATTAGCTCCACATCATAGTTTTTTACTCCTGACAGCACCTTGGAATCACTCAGAAATCAAGCAATACGAAACTCACAATACAGAATGTCTGTTAGTTCCTAATTTAACTGAAACTCCACAACAACCTCAAGCAGGATTATTATCAAAACTGCTTCAGAAAATATGGAATAAAATCAGTATTAAGCTAATTGACTCTATTAATCAGAGTACATTACTTAAAAAACATAATATTAATTTACTTTTTTGTCCTTTCTCTGCACCAAATTATGCTGAAAAGCATATACCAGTAGTAGCTATTGCTTATGATTTACAACATGTAGACTACAAATTTTTCTTTACTCCTCAAGAACAACAACACCGTGCAAAATTTATCGCCAATCTTCTAATAAAATCACACAAAATAATCTGTATTTCAGATTTTACACGTCAATCTTTTATTAAATATTTTCAAGCTCCTCTAGAGAAATTTACTGTTATCCCAATTTCTATTCATGAGCGGTTAACTAAACTCGATGAAAACATAGTTAAAGAAAATCTGAGAAATCTAGGTTTAATAGAAAAAAAATATATTTTCTACCCAGCCAACTATTGGCCCCATAAAAACCATCGTATGCTATTAACAGCCTATGGAATATATAAAAAACATTTGCCAGATGGATTAGATTTGGTATTTACAGGAGCCTTAGAAGATGAACAAAACAAATTAAAGGAAGCAGCTAAAGTAATGGGGCTAAGTGAAAATATCAAATTTTTGGGTTATTTGAATGAAGAAGCTTTGACATCTGTATGGCAAGGTTGTGAATGCTTAGTTTTTCCTTCGTTATATGAAGGGTTTGGTATTCCTATTTTAGAAGGTATGGCATTTGGTAAACCAGTATTATCTAGTAATGCTGCCAGTTTGCCAGAAGTAGGAGGAGATGCTGTTATGTATTTCGATCCTCGCAAACCAGATGAAATAGCATCATGCTTGCTCAGCATTAGTAGCAATCCACTATTAATTGAAGAGTTAGTTAATAAAGGATATCAAAGGTTAAAGCTATTTAATGGACAAACAATGGCTTCCCAGTATCTCGACATACTTGAGACAGCGGCCCTCAATCATCAAACATCAATTCAAACTTCCGTTTCTGGTATTTATGATGATGGCTGGTCTGCACCTGAGTTCTATATTTCTATCGAACCTGGTTCTCCCGGACGAACTCTAGAAATTTTTGTTGAGACTCCCTCATTTTATCCGGCCTCGAAAGCAAAGATAACATTACAAACAAAACAGAAAAAATTATCCTACACTTGCATTCGAGCTGCATCACAGAAGATTGTTTGGCCAGTGTCATCTACAGGTGAAGAAATTACTGTGCAGATTGTGCCTAGCTTTCAGCCCAGTCAACTTAACCTTAACTCAGATCAGCGCCAACTTGGGGTAATGATACGTGATTGTCGTCTCAAGTTAGCTGATGGCGAATCTAGTTCAATTCTTGCTTTAGAGAGTGTGGTGTGAACTTAAAATTTAGCGTTATTACACCTTCTTTTTGTCAAGGTCGTTTTATAGAGAGAACTATACAGAGTGTACTCTCTCAAAAATCTTCAGATATAGAAATTGAGTACTTCATCTGTGATGGTGGTAGTACAGATGAGACTATAGAAATTTTGCAGCATTATGATGACTATCTACGCTGGATATCAGAACCCGATAATGGGCAAGCTGATGCAGTCAATAAAGGTATTGCGCTGACAACAGGTGAGATAATTGCCTGGATTAATTCTGATGATATCTATTATCCTGGAACTTTTGGGTTAATTAAAGAGATTTTCGCATCACATCCCGATATACAAATCATATATGGTGATGCTGATCATATTGATGAAAAAGATGTCTTTATTGAAGCCTATCCCACAGAACCTTGGAATTACCAACGTCTAATTGATACTTGCTTTCTATGTCAACCAGCTGTATTCTTTCGCCGCAATCTAGTTGATCAATATGGAAAATTAGATGCTTCTCTCAAGTACTGTATGGACTATGAGTTGTGGCTTCGTTATGGAAAACATATCCCATTTTATTACCTACCTCGTAAGCTTGCTGGTTCGCGCTTCTATAAAGACAATAAGACACTTGGTCAGCGAATAGCAGTTCATTATGAGATAAATAATATGATGCATTCCAAATTTAGGAGTGTACCAGATAAATGGATTTTCGCTTATGCCCATGTGAAGGTAGAAGAAACTTTAAAGTTAGATAGAAGCAATCCTATTCAAAATTTAAAATTTGTTCGGGCAGTAATTTATAACAGCCTATGGTCATTTTATCACTGGAAGAAAATCATGACGATAACTTCATCAGCCAGAATGATTTGGTGGTTAATTGCTGCAAATATATTTATATTTAAAAATTTATATTTAGTGTTTAAAAGCTTATGAGGATTGGTTTTGATATTAGTCAAACTGGAAAAGCCAAAGCAGGATGTGGATATTTTGCTGCAAGTCTAATTCAAAAATTAGTTGAAGAGTACGATAATAATGATTATTTGCTATATTCAGCATTTGGTAATACTTTTTGGGATTCAGAACATGCCAAAAGTACGATCCGCTTTTCTCAAAAGAATTGTACTCACCTTTTAGATAATTTATCTCATCAAGATACTCTAGATTTTTGGAGTGCTAGCACATCAATAGATGAACTAAAATTGGGTAATCCAGATATTGTTCATGCCAACAATTTTTCCTGTCCCCGTTTAAATTGGACTCGTCTTATTTATACTTTATATGATCTGAGCTTTATAGATTATCCAGAGTACACTTCTGAAGAAAACCGATGGAATTGCTTTAATGGTGTCTTTGATGCTGCAATGCAAGCAGATCTAATTATTGCCATTTCCGAATATTCTAGAAAAAGATTTCTGGAAATATTTCCACACTTTCCTATAGAGCGAACTCGTGTAGTCTATTTAGGAAGTCGTTTTACAGATACAGATCATGAAAAACCAGTAGCTACTCTCGAACCTAATAATTTTTGGCTTTCAGTAGGAACTTTAGAACCCAGAAAAAATCTCCGTAGAACTTTACGTGCTTATAAGCAATATGTTGATATTTATCCTGACTCTAAACCTTTAGTTTTGGCAGGAGGACAAGGATGGTTAGAAGAAGACCTTGAACAGTTTATTAATAATTTAGAATTGAGTAAGCATATTATTAGGCTAGGTTATGTAGATGACCCTACACTAAAATGGCTATATAAGAATTGCTGGGCTTTTATTTATCCATCTATTTATGAAGGTTTTGGATTACCTGTTTTAGAGGCTATGAGCCTTGGGACTGCTGTACTCACTTCTAATACTACAAGCTTGCCAGAAGTCGGTGGAGATGCAGTTTTATATGTAGACCCTACCAGTGAAGCTGATATTTTGGCAGGATTTATAAAATTGGATGATCATAAATTCCGTGAGATTCTCAAGTCGAATAGTCAAACACAAGCAAGTGAATTCTCGTGGAGGAAAGCTGCACAAGAAGTGATGCAAGTATATACAGATGTTTTAAATATGCCAAAAAAAATCTGTAAATGATTTTAATTTACGGACTCTAGCAGTGTAATAATAGTTTACAAGATTGACAGGAATAAATTGCTAGGAGTGATCCTATACTAAAAGTTGGCTTTGATTCAACCAAAGCCACTGAAAATACAGCAACAGTGCTTGAATATAACCTAATCAAATTCAAACTTGTCCAGCAAAGCGATCACCTGCATTGATGATAGCTATGAAAAACCAGAGCTTTATTAAATCAATATTATATAATAACAAATTTATTTTTCCTTGTTTGTTATTTGCTTGTATTTGGATATATATTTTTCTTTCAACTAGAATATTCGAGGCTGGATTTAATTATTTTATTGACGATCACCAAATATTTATTTTCAATAACAAAAAATTTGATTTATACGAGATAATAATTGAGCCATTTTCATCTCTTTTATCAAATGTACCAAAAGCAAGATTTAGACCTTTATATGACATTTTACTACGCTTGTTTTCTCAAGTTTACGGCTTAAATCCAGTATTATGGTATCTCAGCTCATTAATTATAGCAATAACTACTACTACTAATTTTTATATTTTTGCAAGGTTACAATCATTCCCTATTTTAGAGTCTATATGTTTTTCATTGCTAGTAGTTTTTGGAGATCAAGCTTCTACATATGCTAGATTTGGTACTCCAGAAACTACTGCTACGTTTTTCACATCTTTTGCTTTGATTTTTGGTTCTTTGAATGTCAATAATACCAAACGGCATATTTTATTAGATTATCTATTTTTATTTTTCGCTATTTTGGCTGCTTTCAATAAAGAAGCTTGTATATTAATGTTGCCTGCATTTGCCTTTTTTAGAGTTTGGTTTTACTCTCATAAAAATAAAGTTTCTATTAATCAATCAATTTTAAATAATAAATATATCGTTTTCTTTATTTTAAGTATATTTTTCTTGCTTATAGCATATATTAAATTATCAGGAGTTACTGGGCCAGGATATGCAGGAGTTGATAGAGAGACTTTTTCGGCTAGTAAGATTTTTGGATTGATAAATTTTTTAATTGCTAGAACAAGCTTGGCATTTGCAATCGTCATCAATATAATTTATTTCATACTATGCTTGAAAAATAATCGTTGGAATGCTTTTAATGGTGGTTTATATATATTAACTGGTTTGATTGTAATTCCACAGTTAATTCTTTACTCTAAATCAGGTATTGGATTTCATTATCTTCTACCATGTGTCGTTGGGATTTCATTCTTAACGGTTTATCCTATTATAGAAATAAAAAAGCTATTTTCTAAATATTTCTCAATTTTGACTTTGTTGGTTCTTCTGATAGCTTTTCAGAATGTTGTTGCTACATATAATCATTTTATTTATGTTTCTAATCGACTAAATAATGTACAAGAAATGGTACGAAGTATTTCATTATGTCTTCAAAAAGAGTCGCAGTTAATTATATTTGGCAATCCTTATGTTCATTATGAAACCTTATATGGATTTAAAAAAGCTATTATAGATCATATTTTAAAATCAAATAAAGATGATTTTTTTCTTGCTACTTATGGATATTCAAATACTAATTTGAAATCTGAATCATTTAAAGAAAATGAAAAATCATGGAATTTTTTAAAAGTAGATGATGTGGAAGGGTGGTACAATCACAAAACATTTAATACTCTTAGTAAAGATCAGTTAAATCATACTCAAGGCATAGTTATTTTAGGTTTTAATGAATTTGAAAATGATTTTAAAAAATTAACATCAGATTGGTTTTACCCTGATAAATTTAATTATACATATTACCAGCAGATTGATATTAGCCTCTACTGTAAAAGAGATATAGATATCAGTCCACAAGATTCCCAAACAAACCGTTAAATGTTTAAAATTAGCCCTCTTCTTTCACTCTCCGGAGTCAGCAAATAGTAAAAAAGCTAAATCATCCAGAAGCATAACAGGGTTTAAATTTATCTGACTCCTTTAATGTTCCTTTTGGTTTAAATACCCTGAAGATTACTTGAAAAAGATTCCTCAAACTGATGCCATTTTCGAGAATGTGTTCCGCGAGAATCAAGCATCGGGTCGAAACCACCTATGAACAAGGAATTAAGGTTGTGTCACAAGAGTTAGAACAGTACCAACCTTTCTGGCAGCGTTTTGAAACATTACCCAAATGGGATATCACTATTGTCCCAGTTTGACTGGTATCTTATTTTCTTGCAAGTCTCTTACCAATTAGTAACTACAGCAGATTGCCAGGGGAGTAAAGTAAAGCTCATCGTAGGGGCGCAAAATTTTGTGTCCCTACCAGGGAAACGCTATATGCAATCACCACACAATTCAGCACGGTTATTTTAGGAATTTGGCAGAATATGACAGTTTTTGTTTAACTGAACTCATTCGTGGGAAACCTAGAGTAAGTTCACGTATCGCGTTCAGAATAACAAATACGCTACGGTTTCAAAGATATGACTCAGCTTTCTGCCAACAATGAAATGCCCACAGACAAAATAGTTCTAGATACCGAGCGCGATGCAACCCTGAATCTAGAATTAATTACCTTGCGCCAGAGAGTAGCGCAATTAGAGCAAGAGTTGGCACACCTGCAAAAGTCAGCAAGCCCAAATTTAGCAGCACAGCAAGAGAGCGATGTCTACGATGCTCTTCGCCCAGGCTTTTTTGGGCAAGTAATGGAAGAACACCAAGTTTTGAAAACAATTTTAGAAGCTAGTGCTGACTTTATTGGTGTTGCTTCTTTGGCGGGACAACCCTTCTACATCAACCCCGCAGGGTTAGAATTAGTGGGGCTAAAAGATATTGAATCAGCTAAAACTAAACACATCAGCGAGTTTTTAATTTCTCAAGATCAAGAAGAACTGCTCCAAAGGATTTTACCGACTGTGATGCAGCAGGGATATTGGCACAGTGAATTCCAATTGTGCCATTTCGTGACTGCAGAGCTGATTCCAGTGGATTTTACTTTGTTTCTTGTCAAAGATCCAGCTAACAACCAGCCTATAGGTTTAGCAACCATCAGCCGCGATATTCGCGATCGCAAATCTACAGAACAGTGTTTTTTAGAGCAAAAACAGCTTTTGCAAAGTGTTTGGGAGGGGGTGGACTATGGCATCTTTGTTTTGGATGTATTAGATGATGGTGCAGAGTTCCGGTTTGCCAACTACAACTCAGCGATCGCCCTTAATAGCGGGGTATCGATGACATACCTTTTAGGTAAAACCTTGGCAGAAGCCTTCTCTAGCGATATGGCGAACCTCTACCGTCAACGCTATTTGGCGGCTGTCCAATCTGGCAAAACTAATTATTTTGAAGAGCATTTCTGTGTTGACGATCAAGAGACTTGGTGGTCGTTGAGCGTCACACCCTTAAGAGATAGTACTTCACGCATTCATCAAATTGTCGTGACGGCAACTGACATTACAGCGCACAAACAAGCTCAAAGCGCACTAGAGCAGCAAGAAATTCTTTACCGCACGATTTTTGAAAATGTTAGTGATGGAATTAACATTGTCGATTTGGAAATGGGAAAAATTATTGTCGCCAATCATGCAGTTTGTAAAATGCATGGCTATTCCCAAGAGGAATTTACTCAGCTTCAAGCTCAAGACTTTATTCATCCAGATAGTCTGCCACATTTATCAGACTTTATTCACACTATTACAGCAGGTCGTGAAATTAGTATTCAAGCTGTAGATGTACGTAAAGATGGCACGCCGTTTAATGTGGAAGTTAGAGCAACTCCATGTCTTTACAATGGCAAAATTCATGCCTTAGCAGTAATTAGGGACATCAGCGATCGCCAGCGAGCCGAAGCTGCAATTGCCGAAAGCGAAGCTAAGTTCCGTAACCTTGTCGAAGGTGCTAACGATGTGATTTGGACTTCTCATTTAGATAGTACTCTGACTTATATTTCTCCTAAGTTTCGGGATATCTTTGGCTATGAAGTTTGTGAATGGTTAAATCGCTCCTTTACACCTTTGATTCATCCCGATGATTTAGCCAAGGTGACAGACTTCCTCAATCAAATTATTGTCACAGGTGAGAGTGGTGCAGGTATGGAGTTTCGCCATCCAAAACCGGATGGAACTTGGGGATGGGTTACCTCGAATGTTTCACCAATGAAGGATGCCGATGGTAAAGTTATTGGATTGCAAGGTATTCTGCGAGATTTAAGCGATGTTTACGACGAGCTTCGCCTACGCAAACAAGCTGAAATCACACTCCAGCAAAAAACCCAGGAACTTGAGCAAACCCTGCAAGAATTGAAACAAACCCAACTCCAGATGATTCAGAGTGAGAAAATGTCCAGCCTAGGTCAAATGGTGGCGGGTGTTGCCCACGAAATTAATAACCCTGTTAACTTTATTCATGGCAATCTCACCCATGTTGGTGAATATACTTATGACTTATTAAATTTAGTAGAACTTTATCAGCAGCATTATCCTCAACCACCGCAAGAAATTGTAGATGCAATCGAATCGATGGATCTAGAATTTCTTATTGAAGATTTGACTAAAGTTCTCCAATCAATGCGCTTGGGTACTAAAAGGATTCGGGAGATTGTGCTTTCCTTGCGAAACTTCTCACGCTTAGACGAAGCAGAAGTTAAAGATGTTAATATCCATGATGGTATTGACAGCACTATTACCATCCTGCATCACCGATTAAAAGCTCACCCACAACGCCCGGAAATTAAAATTATCAAGGAATATGGTAATTTACCACTGGTAGAATGCCATGCGGGGCAGCTCAATCAGGTATTCATGAATATCATCAGTAATGCGATCGATGCGCTGGAAGATAACAATCAAGAAAGAGCCCCCACTATCTCGATTCAGACAGAGGTAATTCACGGTGATAGAGTGCGGATTTGTATTACCGACAATGGCCCTGGAATGAAAGAAGAAGTTTGCCAACGTCTATTCGATCCCTTCTTTACGACAAAACCAGTGGGTAAAGGTACTGGGTTGGGCTTATCCATCAGCTATCAAATTGTTACAGAGAAACATGGTGGTAAATTGTGGTGTGAATCTATACCCAAACAAGGTACAAAATTTATGATTGAGATCCCTATAGGTTATAAGTAGCCACAGGGGCAATATCGCTGCGCGGAAGTCAAAAGTCAAAATTTTTAGAAATCAAGGCTTGTGACTGTTTAAAAGGATGCTTTATTTACGCCGTGCTGTACTAGTACCGCTATGGGGAATTCATACCATTTTGGATTTTAGATTTTGGATTGAGAATTGCCTTCTCAATCAGGCTGGTGTCAATCCATCTGCCACACTCACTTTTCAACTTGGTATCAAAATTCAAAATGAACACAGCATTAGCATTTCGTTGATTTTGAATGGTAGATTTATTTAAATATTTTTCTACAAAAAATATAGAATTATACTAATTTCAATGATGTTTATGCATATAAAATTATTCGTAGGAAACATGGCTGTACCCCTACCCAACTGACGCATTATTTTTAAAATTGGTATTATAGCGGTTCCCATATTGGTGAAGTAGCGCAATAAAAAATTAACTGCCAATGCAAGAGGATAGAGACGCGTAGCGGCTTTCCGCAGGGTACGCAGATACACGCCAATAAATTTGTACTTCACTAGGCTAAGAAGCAATATAATACACAATTTTTTAAATATAGCTAGGATTGAGATTGATTTTTATCAGGACTTACGCAACTGGTACAGTGATCCTCTGACATAAGAGTCAAGAGTCAAGGGTCAAAAATTTAGATTTTTTGGACTCTTGACATTTGACCTTAGACAAACCTAAACGAAAAAAATATGACACTTGCGTAAGTCCTATTTATATCAGGCTTTTTTAAGCTATTAACTAGTCTCAAATGAAGCTTGAAGGGTAAATTATTTCTGAAAAAATCAAAGGTAAAATACTGAGAAATATTCAGCAACAAACTCTAAAATTATTTAAAGTTCTTGTGATACTTTCTATCTCTAGATTAGAAAAATATACTTTTTTGCCAACAAAGTGAGGAGCTAAAATTTAGCCTTATGTACGATTGTATCATCGTGGGAGCCGGGCCAGCTGGTGGAACAGCTGCATATCATTTGGCCAGGCGGGGTCACTCAGTATTAGTTTTAGAAAAAGAATCCCTGCCAAGATACAAACCCTGTGGAGGTGGAGTATCACCAGTCATTGCCCAATGGTTTGACTTTGATTTTAGCCCAGCGATTTCGGTGAAGGTTGACTCTTTCCGCTTCACCTGGAACTTAGAAGATTCTGTAGAGGCAAAAATTGGAATTAAAGAACCGATTTGGATGGTGCGGCGAGATGTTTTTGACTATTTTATAGTTGAGCAAGCCCAGAAACAAGGGGCAGACCTACAAGACAAGACAGAGGTTACTGGAATTGAGTTTAAAGGAGATTCTTGGCAGGTCAACACAGTCAACGGCCCAGTTATAGGCCGTTATTTAATTGCGGCTGATGGTGCTAAAGGGCCGATGGCAAAATGGCTAGGTTTTAAAAACCGCAAACGCCACTTAGTAGGTGCTTTAGAGGCAGAAGTTCCCGCCGATGTCGAAAATACATCTGTAGCTCATTTTGAGTTTGGTATGGTCAAAAATGGCTATATTTGGAATTTCCCCAAGGCTGATGGTTATTCCATTGGTGTTGGTACTTTTATTGGTGGCGTACCCCAAGATTTCAAGAAAATTTTGGATGATTACTCTCAATCTTTTAATGTAGATGTGAAAATCTGCAAGCAACATGGTCATCCGATTTGCTTGTGGAATGGTAATCAAAAGCTACATACTCAAAATGCAATTTTGGCTGGGGAAGCAGCTTGTGTAGTTGACCCCATGACTGCAGAAGGTATCCGCCCTTCAATTTTGAGCGGATTGTTAGCAGCTAATGCTATTAATGAAGCGCTGACAGGTGATATCAACGCTTTAGAACGATATACCAATGCCATGAGCGAACAATGGGGTACAGATATGGCATGGGCACAAAAATTAGCTAACGCATTTTATCGCTTTCCTAAAATTGCCTACAACGTTTGTTTAAAGCGTCCTTCTACTGTCCAGACTATGGGTAGAATTTTCAATGGCGAATTACGCTATGGTGATGTTGCTAGTCGGGCTTTGAAGCGTTTGATTCCTGGGTTTGGGGGGTAATGGGGAATGGGGAATGGGGAATGGGGAATGGGGAATGAGAGAAACACTACTGCCCAATGCCCCATGCCCAATGCCCATTGTCAGAAATATTGTTGAAGGAACTTGTAGTTACATTAGGTCATCGTGAAAACTACAGTTTTCTTGAAAAATTAATATATATGCCAGCTAATAAGCCTCAATATCAACTGACTGCACCTATATGCTTATTTTTATTAGGAGCTGCGATGTCTCAAACTTTGACATACGCAACTTTTAAATCAAATACTGACAGTCATAATTCTGCAGTCGTCGCCCAAACTTCTCCCAAGCCAGCATCTCAAGAAGTTCTACAAGCTGGAGAAGTCCGTGCTTTACCTGGCAAGCTTGATAATATTCCTGTATTTAACAGCAATAGCCCAGAATGGATTAAAAATGAAGGCATTTTGCTGTCTACGTTTCCTCCACAAGGGAAAAAAGTTTCGGCGGCGCATTTAAATTTTCCCTTTTCGGGACGCTTTGATTTATTTGCTCACCACTATACCCACACTCCTAAGGATTTACAGACGCTATACCTGGGTGTAATTGTGAATAATCCAGGTAAGCAAGCTGTAACAGTAGATGTATTACAAGCGGCGAGTTATTTGATGCAGGATGCACCGTTTGTAACGTTGGGCCCTTATATCGACAATAATGACGGTAAAGCTTTCTCGGGGCCAGGTAATCGCGCTGTAGCTGATGTATTGCGCGGGGTTCGCCAAGCTGATTTTCCGGCAAAGCTGGTAATTCCACCAGGACAAAGCCGTATGCTGCTGAATCATCCTATTCCGGTGAAAAATCTGGAAAAGCCTGTAAATGGTCGCTCTAGTTTTATGAGGCTGCGTAGTAGCGGCAAAGTCTATACAGCTAGTTTGGCGATGTTTGCTAAGAAAAACGCTGACGGAAGCGATCGCTCTCCTACTCTCACAGAATGGCAAGCTTTACTTAATAATGGTAACTTTGCCGGGCCACGAGACAAAACCCCCACTCCCCCAAATGCTACTGGCGGTGTGCTGATTTATGGGCGTGTAGCTGGTGTATCACAGGGTTCGCAATGGCAAGCATCTCTTACAGATAACCCCAAAGCCCAAACTCTCACAATTCCGCAACCAGGTAAAGCGATTTCTTATGCGATCGCCACTCTTAAAGGTGGACGTTTAGGTAGCGAACAAATCCAAACGGCAAAAATGTTAGTCCGCTATCCAGATACAGCCTATGAAGCTCATGGTAATTATGGTGTGGAATATAATCTCAGTTTACCTTTGAGCAATACAACTAACCAGACTCAGAAAGTTGCTATCACCCTAGAAACACCATTAAAGGAAGATAAATTAGCTAAAGGAAATCTCCGCTTCCGCAAACCATCCTTAGATTTTCCTTTCTTCCGGGGTACGGTGCGGCTACGCTATACCAATGACCAAGGACAAAAACAAACGCGTTATGTCCATTTATGGCACAGAACAGCACAGATTTTAGAACCATTAATACAGGTGACGCTACCACCTGCAGGTAAAAAAATGGTACAGGTAGATTTAATTTATCCGCCAGATTCAACACCACCACAGGTATTGAGTGTGAAAACACTGGCGAAATAAATACAGCAGAGCCAAAATAGACCGCTTCTAAAAAGCACTTTTGCAAGCGGTGGGTGAAAGGGGAAAGGGATAATACCAAACCTTTTCCCGACTTCTGCAATAAGTCTAATGCAAAAATGCGATCGCGTTGTGATTGGTTAATTGAGCAATTACATTTAATTTGAATTCAGCCTTGAAACTCTTGAGATTCCGTAGGTAGTTCCGAAACAGTAAAAATCAAATTATTAGTAGTGGACTGACACAGCTAATTTGGTGCAATAGCAAAAATTCATCGGCGTTTATCTGCGGTTAATTTAATCAAATCTAATGCATCATTTTAGTCGTGTCAGTCCAGTAGGATGCGTTAACGAAGTGTAACGCACCTTTCCCGAAGTTGATTATCAGTCCCTATCTAAGAAGGAAATTTTCGCTCTCGCACTTCTAGCGCATAGTCTTGTACAGCTTGAGTGATGGTATCTCGCAAATTAGTATAAACTTTAGCAAATGGTGGATGCCTCTCTGCAAGCCCCAGAACATCAGAAGTAACTAATACTTGACCATCACAGTGAATTCCTGCACCAATACCAATAGTGGGAATACTGAGTTTTTGTGTAATCTGCAATGCCAAATCGTTAGGGATATGCTCTAACACGATCGCAAATACACCTGCTTGTTCGAGAGCGATCGCTTCATTTAAAATTCTCTCTGCAGTTTCTTGGGTTTTACCCTGTTGTCGCAACCCAAGTTGATGAACTGATTGGGGAGTCAAACCCACATGACCCATAACTGGGATACCAGCTTGCACCAAACGTGCGATCGTTTCTACCATTGCAGGGTAGCCACCTTCCAGCTTAACAGCTTGCGCGCCCGTTTCCTTCAGTACCAACCCAGCCGAATGCATAGCCTGTTGCAGACTTTCTTGATAGGTTAAAAATGGTAAATCTACGACTATTAAAGCCCGCTTCACACCACGGCGTACTGCTTTAGCGTGGTATAGCATTTCCTCTAAAGTAATAGGCAGTGTTGTTTCATACCCAAGAATTACAGACATAGAATCCCCAACTAGGATTAAGTCTACCCCAGCTGTATCGAGCAGTTGGGCGATCGCATAATCCCAAGCTGTCAACGCTACAATTGAGCGTCCTTGTTGTTTCCATTGAATTAATTTTTGGGTGGTGACTACCATTTTCAACAGAGATTAAAGGTTAGATGTTAGAGGTTAGGGGCTAGAGTTTACAGATGAGAGGCTAAAGTTAAAAGTTAACATTTATTTGGTTAAAGGCTAGGGATTAGAGTTGCAAGCAAAGAGTAAAATCACCAATTCTTATTTTTTAGTCCCTAATCCCCAGTACCCAGACCCTACTTCACAGCACGACTAAAAGCAAGGTGGGGCTTTGCAGTACCCACTTGGGGCATTAACCAAGCCAGACCTTCACTAGTGCCAATCCATAACTTATTGGCAATATCAGGGGCAAGGGCAAGTACCCTGCTAGAAGGAAGCCCTGCAACTTGGTCTAATACAGCTCCTGTATTTGGATTTAATCGTAACAAACCATTGTTAGTACCGATCCAAACACTACCATCTTGGGCAAAACGCACTGCCGTAACATTACGCCCACGTAAGCGAGTCACAGAACGCAATACAGCACCCGTTTTCGGGTTAATTACTAGCAAATTATTCGGCATTCCTGCCCAAATTAGCCCTTCTGGACTAATAGCTAAAGCTTGCACGGTTGAGCCAGGTAAATCAGCAATCCGCTTCATAATCAAAGCATTAGCAGAATTTACTCTGATCAGCCCATCTAAAGTGCCAACCCACAAATGACCATCCGCATCTAAAGTTAGGGCGTTGGCGCTAACACCAGGCAAATTTTTTAACGTGGTCATAATTAAGCCTTGGTCAGGACTAATTAAGGCTAAACCGTTATCAGTACCCGCCCACAGATAACCCCGCTTGTCAATTAATAGTGATAACACTCGTTTGGAAGGCAAAAATAAATTTTGGGCGGTGATTTCGCTGGTGCGGGGTTCGACGCGGATTAGTCCCTCATAATTTCCTACCCATATACGCCCTACTTTATCTTGGGCTAAGGCACTAATAGCCACATTAGGTAAACTAACCCGAGATATAATCTTGCCTGTTTTGGGGTCAATACGCGACAAGCCTCGCCAAGAAGCTACCCAAAGATTTCCGGTAACATCTCCTAACAAGTTAGTTACACGGTAATCAGTTTCTATTGAATTTTCTTGTAATTCTCGCTGATCTGGCAATGGATCTACTCGTGGAGGTGGCGCAGAAGCAGGATAAGCGGGAGTTGGTTTAGATGAATTAGTCTCAGGTTTTTTTTGTGTTGGAGCAGGATTCGCAGTTTTTTGCGCTCTTACTGGATTTGTCAATGCGACGATTCCAATACTTGGCAGCACGATGAATCCCGCCAGAATAGAACTAATCAATACATTAGTACGCTTATAAAAAAATACCACGGTGACATTCCCTTTAGTGACAGTACCCAAGCCATTAGGCTGCTTACAGAAGTCAGGGAAAGGGTTTTAAAAGATTGATATTCCTTTTTCCCACCGCTAAAGATATCTGTCGCTGAAATTGGCTGGGGATTAATCTCAGTGTTCCCCTAACAAGTGTTTTTCAAACGCCTGTAGCAATTTTTCTCAGGAATTGGATGTTGGGTGTTCCCCATTACCCATTCCCGATACAGCCTAAAGGGATCATTTGTAAACTATTCTTAACAAAATGTTTAAAACTTTATGTAATAACAAATTTAAATATATAAGTTAAAAAGTTTCAAAGTATAACTTATTGATTTCTTGATATATTGTGAGACAAGCTACAAATTACGTGGTGTGCAATTTTTGTCTTGTGCTCACCATTCCTCTAAACCCACCAAAGCCAAATAAGTCTGATAATTTCCTTGATTTATAGGGAAAGCAGCAGATTTACGCGCGAAAAAACCCAAATACCTAGATCCTCCTTTAGGGAAAATGGGTATAAGCCAGCCTTGCAGAACAGCAGGGTAAATTTGGCCAGGCAACTTATTAGAAGAGTGAGACAAAGAGATAAAAAGAACTTATATGCCTGGGAAAGAGTGAAGATGTAGAAGCACACAGTCGTGTGAATCTCAAAAGGAAGTTGGTAATCATGTCTTGAATAAGTTACCAAATGTTCCTAAACCGAAACCACTACCCTTTGCCATAGACAACCCCTAACAAAAAAATTTTCTTGAGCTTCCCCCCGCTTACAGGGGGAAAGAGCGGGTGGGGGAAATTGCACCCAGCGTGATTTGCAAGCAATAAAGTGTGACTTCTTGGAAGGATAAAGTATGTCTTACGCGCAAACGAAGACTCAGTCTAAAGCTGGGTATCAAGCTGGGGTTAAAGATTACAGACTAACTTATTACACCCCTGATTACACACCTAAAGATACAGATATTCTGGCTGCTTTCCGGATGACTCCCCAACCCGGAGTTCCACCCGAAGAAGCTGGTGCTGCTGTAGCCGCTGAGTCTTCTACAGGTACATGGACCACCGTATGGACAGACTTGCTCACCGACCTAGACCGCTACAAAGGTCGTTGCTACGACATCGAACCCGTTGCTGGTGAAGACAACCAGTACATTGCTTACGTTGCTTATCCTCTAGATTTGTTTGAGGAAGGCTCCGTAACCAACATGTTGACCTCAATTGTAGGTAACGTGTTTGGTTTTAAAGCATTACGGGCACTGCGTCTGGAAGACTTGCGGATTCCTGTTGCTTATTTGAAGACCTTCCAAGGCCCTCCACACGGTATCCAAGTTGAGCGTGACAAATTAAACAAATACGGTCGTCCTTTACTGGGTTGTACAATCAAACCCAAATTAGGTCTGTCTGCTAAGAACTACGGACGTGCTGTATACGAATGTTTGCGTGGTGGTTTGGACTTCACCAAAGACGACGAAAACATCAACTCTGCACCATTCCAACGGTGGCGCGATCGCTTCTTGTTTGTTGCAGAAGCTATCCACAAAGCTCAAGCTGAAACTGGCGAAATCAAAGGTCACTACCTAAACGTTACCGCCCCCACCTGCGAACAAATGTTACAACGGGCTGAGTTTGCTAAAGAACTCAAAATGCCCATCATCATGCATGACTACCTAACCGCAGGTTTCACCGCCAACACCACATTGGCTCGTTGGTGTCGTGATAACGGTATTCTATTGCACATTCACCGTGCGATGCACGCTGTAATCGACCGTCAAAAGAACCACGGTATTCACTTCCGTGTTTTGGCTAAGACCCTGCGGATGTCTGGTGGTGACCACATCCACACAGGTACAGTTGTTGGTAAGCTGGAAGGCGAACGCGGCATCACAATGGGCTTCGTTGACCTGTTGCGCGAAAACTATGTTGAACAAGACAAGTCTCGCGGTATCTACTTCACCCAAGATTGGGCTTCTATGCCTGGTGTAATGGCAGTTGCTTCTGGTGGTATCCACGTATGGCACATGCCCGCACTAGTAGAAATCTTTGGTGATGACTCCGTACTGCAATTCGGTGGTGGTACCCTCGGTCACCCCTGGGGTAACGCACCTGGTGCAACCGCTAACCGCGTAGCTTTAGAAGCTTGTATCCAAGCTCGTAACGAAGGCCGTAACTTGGCTCGTGAAGGTAACGATGTTATCCGTGAAGCTGCTAAGTGGTCTCCTGAACTAGCAGTTGCTTGCGAACTGTGGAAAGAAATCAAGTTTGAATTCGAGGCAATGGATACCGTCTGATAAAGGCTGAAAGTGGTATGGATAGAGGCTGAAGTTAAATTACTTCAATTATTTCGTCCTTTATCCTTCATACTTCATACTTTATAAGGCTGGGGTCAAGCATGAATCTAAAACAAATTGCGAAAGACACAGCCAAGACTATCCAAAGCTACCTGACTTATCAGGCACTAAGGACGGTACTGGCACAGCTAGGCGAAACTAATCCTCCATTGGCAATTTGGCTACATAACTTCTCCGCTGGCAAAATTCAGGATGGAGAGTCATATATTGCCCAATTGTTAAAGGAAAAGCCAGACTTGGCATTGCGAATTATGACTGTTAGAGAACATCTTGCTGAGGAAATCGCAGATTTTTTACCGGAAATGGTTCGTACTGGCATTCAGCAAGGCAATATGGAACAGCGTCGCCAGCATCTAGAACGCATCACTCAAATAGATACATCAGACCCCAGTCTACAATCAGAACAGCAAACAAGCTCAGATCCGAACTTGGATAACTTATCCAGTTAGTCGATCAACTTAGTAAAAATCGCAACCCATTATCAACAGCTATGCAAACTTTACCAAAAGAGCGTCGTTACGAAACCCTTTCTTACTTACCTCCCCTGTCTGACGCGCAAATTGCCAAGCAAGTTCAGTACATCCTGAATCAAGGTTATATCCCAGCAGTTGAGTTTAACGAAAATTCTGAGCCAACCGAATTTTTCTGGACAATGTGGAAACTGCCTTTGTTTGGCGCTAAATCCACTCAAGAAGTACTAAATGAAGTTCAGTCTTGCCGTTCTCAATATAGCAACTGCTATATCCGTGTTGTAGGTTTTGACAACATCAAGCAGTGCCAAGTACTCAGCTTCATCGTTCACAAACCCAGCAGATACTAAAGCTTGCAAGCTGAATTAATATTGGGGAATCATTACTTAGTTTATTGATTTCCCTGAGCGAGGTAGAATTATCTACCTCTTTTTTTATGTCCTTTTATGAAACATAAATTTTACATAATCATTATTGATTGATTAGCTTGCTACGGTAACAATAATACTCGGTTAAGTGTTTTGAACTCAAAATTGCTTAGGGGAAAAGGTTAAGGGTTAAAGATTAAAGGTTTTTTCTTTCCCTTTCCCCAGTCCCCTTTTTCCCTTTAACCAACAAGTATTGGCTACGGTAATGTCAAAATTTCAATCCGAACCAAGAGAAATCCGCATCTGTTTCGTTGGTGAATCTTTTATTAATGGCACAGGCGATCCTGATTTTCTAGGATGGACAGGTAGAGTATGTGCTAATGCTCATCAAAGAGGATATGAGATTACTTACTATAATTTAGGCGTGAGAGCCGAAACTAGCCGATTTCTCAAGCAACGTTGGCGAAAAGAAGTGTCCTATCGCCTGGCTTCCGAATATGACGGTCGAGTTGTATTTTCTTTTGGCGTAAATGATTCGGGATGGGCTGGTAAGCAGCAAGGAATTGATTTAACAGAATCTCTCGAAAATACTCATACTATTTTAAGTGAAGCCAAGCAGCTTTACCCGGTTTTAATGGTAGGGCCGCCACCTTGTGGAGATGATAATCAACAACAGAGAAACCAACAAATTGCTCATCAATCTCAGCAGTTTGCTTTAGTTTGTCGTGAACTTGATATTCCTTATCTGGATATGTTTTCTACCTTAGTTAATTCATCTATTTGGTTAGCTGAAGCCAAAGCTAATGATGGCGCGCATCCTAGATCTGCAGGTTATGCAGAGTTTGCAGCTATTGTGCAAAATTGGGATGCTTGGTTAAGCTGGTTCACACCGTCAAATTTTAGCAATCTCAAATAATATTGCTCATCCCTATTTAGGGATAAAAGCATTGATCAAACAATAGCCCATTTTGATGACTGTCACATGAAAATTTACTATATCACCTTGAATAATTCAGATGAAGCGCGTCAGATTGGTCGTGCTTTATTAGAGCAAAAACTTGCTGTTTGTGTTAACTGGTTTCCTATTACTTGCGCTTATATATGGCAAGGAGAAATTACTGAAGAACCAGAAATAGTGCTAATTGTCAAAACTCAATCTGGTTATCGAGATGATATTGAAAAAGTAGTTCAGCACCATATTAATTATACTAACTTTATGGCAGAAATATCACCTTCAGAAATTAATCAGAAATTTTTAGAATGGTTGAATGTTGAAGTTCCTATCCGTTCTTAAAATCTAGATTTAAGCTTGAAGATTTTGGAAAATGAGGACTTTGAGATATTTTGTTTAAAGCCTAATGATACATACAGTATATATAGCAATCCGATTTGATTTCTGAAAAAATATCAGTAGTATGTAACGCACGAAAAGCTTTGGTACTACGTGAACTTTAAAAATCAAATAGGAGTCCTATATCAGGTAAATGAATGTCAACAATAGGGGCAAAATATATTTTGCCCCTAATAATTTTTGGTAATGTCAACTTTCAATTTACTGCGATCGCTCTCTATTTACTCATACTCAAATTACCTAGGGTTTGTAAATTTGGAACTTCTAAATCAGCTTGAGCAACTACTGGTAAGTTAGCACCAGCGCCTTCTTTCCCGGTTCTGCGGTTAATCCAAACTGTTGATATTCCTAAAGATTGGGCTGGAATAATGTCATGATAAACGCTACAAGCAACATGCAATATTTGTTCTTTAGGTAGACCAATTCTGTCGATTGCTACTCTAAAGTTATTGAGAGAAGGTTTGTAGCTTTTTACCTGTTCTGCTGTAATTATCCAATCAAAATCAACTGTTAAATGTTTTGCAGAATCAGCAAATAAATTGTCATCTATATTAGAAATAATTGCCAGCTTAAACTGATTTTTTAGAGATTTTAATGCCTTTACAGTATCAGGAAAAGGTAGCCAATTCTGAATTGAGTTGCTAAGAGAGTATAATTCTTCGCTACTAGGTGTAAAACCAAGTTGCTCACCCAATCTTTCTACTACTTTTCTCAAAACTTCTTTATAAGTGAGATATTCTCCTTTTTGAATTTCTGACTCAAATTGTGCAAAAAGCTGCAAAATAGTTTCATCATCTAAATTCTGTTTGTGATTAGTCAAAAGTGGCTTAAATGCTGCTAAAATCCCCCTTTCCCAATCTATTAAAGTGCCATAGCAATCGAAAGTTAAAACCTTGTACTGGTTAAAATTAATCACGTAATCTGCTCCGGATTAATTATAGGATTTACAAGTTTGTTACTCATCAAATTCCGAAAAACTCTGCGTTGACAACGAATAGCCTCACAAAAAAGCGATAAGCTAACGCCTTAACCTAAATTTTTACCGATTTTAACTCAACCTTTGCTAATGGTGGAAGCCTTCATAAGAAGATTATGGGGTCAATATGCTCAAATACGTAAATTCGATAGATTTTTAGATGTATAAGCACAATATACTCAGACCAAAAATCCAGGTGACAGGTTTTTACAAGTTAGTCGGCAATGCTTTTAGAGGATGAAATGCATAAAACTGCAACTTCTCATGTGTGTCTTTTGAGAAAAGCAAAATGCAGTTGAGACAGGCGAAACTATCAAAAAATTAGATAACGCTGTGTTGCGAAGTTAATTAGTAACACTGTGCAAACAATCAGAAGCAATAGTTACTTATTTTTGAGTAACTATCATCTTTCTGTACCTTGTATGAGTGCAACTACATTTCAAGCATGAGATGTGCAGTTTGTTCTTTGGAGTTTTCTTAACTAGATGTGAGGAGTACAAATGCTTGAGGCGATCGCTGTTGCTTGGCTATTATTATTTTTTGGTGATTTCCTTTCAACTTTCGTTTACCACATACCCGAGCATGTTTTTGGTAGCCTCCACCTGAAAACGCATCATTCTTGGAAGAAAGATTTCCGCCACTATGCAATTTTGACTTTAAATCCTGAAGTTTTATTAGATGGTGTGCTGGGTGCTTTGCCATATTTAATCATGGCAGTAATTTTGTGGTCTTTTTCTCCAATTGGCGTAATCTCTGGGTTACTTTTGGGACAGTTTCATGTTTGGTGGAGACACATAAGTGTTTTGGCTTGGGAAACTCCAAAACCTATAACTATTTTGTGCCAAATTCTATTTATCACTACTCCTGAAAGACATTGGCTACATCATCAAAAAACAAACCAAGGTTTCGGCGACATTTTCACTTTCTTTGAGCAACCTTCGCTGCTGTGGTTGCGTTGGCTACGTCTGTTGAGGATTCGTTTTCGGTACTCACGCATCTAGCTAAGGTAGGGTTTAAGCCAAAATAACAGTCAAGAAAGATGGGGAAAGGGAAAAGGCAAAAGGTTTGAGTTAGCGGATGGAGTTTCGCGTATGAATTGGAATTAGGGAATCTTTGCAAACTACGAAAAATCAGAATTTTTAGCCTGCATTAGCGGGCTTTTTCATATATCCCTTATAGCAGTGTTACAGCTTGGCGATTTTTAAAGCTAGAAGAATTAACACTGACTATTGAAGTAGAAATATTATTGGGAATGTTGGTTTAGATGGTAAGGGAAGGTTAAATATTTTGGTGATTGCTTTCACCCTAGAAAAAGCTGAAAGCTAACACCGTAAATATCAAATCTCTATTAATAAAAATACAAGTGATTTATAAAATAAATTGCTTATACGAGTTGCAATAAGTTAATGTTAGTCAACCATAAATTCTGTACTACAGAATACAGTTCTCTAAATTCTTTGCGATCGCTTTTTGAAAAAATAATTTTTTGTCTGAAAGATAGTGATTTAAAATGATAGTAATAAGATGGCTCTATAGTTAAATAGCAAGTACTTCCACGACGCAATAATTAGTGCCGCTTAGGTATTGCTTTACATTTTTTAACAATCAGTGTAGCAAACACTCCTATGTAAAAGCAATATCTGCAAAGAAATATGTCATTATGTTTATCGATTTGTGTCAGTTAGACGACAAAACTACCATTTGGTAGGCGTTTTCTGATAAAAAAAATTCATATTCCTAAAAATAAATCGAAGTTACGAACGGCAACATCAGCCGTGATGAACTTCTAGTAGAGAACGCGCATCAAAGGAGCCTATCTGCATGTTCACCCACGTCAAGTCCACCATCAGACATATTGCGCCTGATAATTTACGCGGACGTAATTTAATCAAGGTGGTCTATGTCGTGCTTGAGTCCCAGTACCAGAGTGCATTGTCGCAAGCTGTCCGCACAATTAACGCCAATAATCCCAACCTAGCGATAGAAATCAGCGGGTACTTGATTGAGGAACTCCGAGATCCAGAGAACTACGAGGAGTTCAAACGGGAGATTGAGAGTGCCAATATATTTATTGCCTCGCTGATATTTATTGAAGACTTAGCACAGAAAGTAGTAACAGCCGTAGAACCACATCGCGATCGCTTAGATGTTGCTGTTGTATTCCCCTCAATGCCAGAAGTTATGCGCCTCAACAAAATGGGCAGCTTTTCTCTGGCACAATTGGGTCAATCCAAGAGTGCGATCGCGCAGTTCATGCGGAAGCGCAAGGAAAAATCCGGTGCGGGCTTCCAAGACGGGATGTTGAAATTGCTGCGAACCTTGCCACAAGTGCTGAAGTTTCTGCCAATGGACAAAGCACAGGATGCTCGCAATTTCATGCTCAGTTTTCAGTATTGGCTGGGAGGTTCACCAGAAAACCTGGAAAACTTCTTGCTGATGCTGACTGATAAATATGTATTAAAAGGTGTAGACAAGGCAAATCTGCCATCTGCGACATATCAAGCGCCAGTGGTGTATCCCGATATGGGAATTTGGCATCCTCTGGCTCCGTCGATGTTTGAGGATGTGAGAGAATACCTCAATTGGTACACAGCTCGTAAAGATATTTCCAAGGATCTCAAAGATCCTTTAGCTCCCTGTGTTGGGTTAGTATTGCAACGCACTCACCTAGTTACAGGCGATGATGCTCACTATGTAGCGATAGTGCAGGAGTTAGAATCCCTGGGAGCGAAAGTACTACCAGTATTTGCGGGTGGTTTGGATTTCTCCAAGCCTGTGGATGCCTATTTTTATGAACCAACTACCAATACGGCATTAGTAGATGCGGTTATCTCCTTAACTGGGTTTGCTTTGGTAGGTGGCCCAGCTAGACAAGACCATCCTAAGGCAATTGACGCACTCAAGCGCTTAAATCGCCCTTACATGGTAGCTTTGCCCCTAGTATTCCAAACCACCGAAGAGTGGATGGACAGCGATTTAGGGTTACATCCAATTCAAGTAGCTTTGCAAATTGCCATACCGGAATTGGATGGAGCGATTGAGCCAATAATTCTATCAGGTAGAGATGGTACCACCGGCAAAGCGATCGCCCTGCAAGATCGTGTGGAAGTAGTCGCCAAACGGGCGTTAAAGTGGGCAAATCTCCGCCGCAAACCCAAACTAGATAAAAAAGTTGCCATTACCGTTTTCAGTTTCCCCCCTGATAAAGGGAATGTGGGTACTGCAGCATATTTAGATGTGTTCGGTTCCATTTATGAGGTGATGAAAGCCCTCAAAAATAACGGCTACGATTTACCGGAATTACCGGAATCAGCCGAGGCGCTGATGCAAGAAGTCATCCATGATGCTCAAGCACAGTACGCTAGCCCAGAGCTGAACATCGCCTATAAAATGTCAGTGCCAGAATATGAAGCTCTGACACCTTACTCCCAACGCCTAGAAGAAAACTGGGGCCCACCTCCCGGACATCTCAACAGCGATGGGCAAAATCTGCTGATTTACGGCAAACAATTTGGCAATGTATTTATCGGTGTTCAGCCTACCTTTGGTTATGAAGGCGACCCGATGCGGTTGTTATTCTCCCGTTCCGCTAGCCCGCACCACGGTTTCGCTGCTTACTACACCTATCTAGAGCAAGTTTGGCAAGCTGATGCTGTACTGCACTTCGGTACTCACGGTTCTCTGGAATTTATGCCTGGTAAGCAGATGGGGATGTCTGGTGATTGTTATCCAGACCAACTAATTGGCACAATTCCTAACCTGTATTACTACGCAGCTAATAACCCCAGCGAAGCGACAATTGCCAAGCGCCGCAGCTATGCCGAGACAATTTCCTACCTGACACCTCCGGCTGAAAATGCTGGTTTATACAAGGGTTTAAAAGAACTTAGCGAGTTGATTGCTTCTTACCAAACCCTAAAAGATACAGGACGCGGTATCCCCATTGTTAACTCCATCATGGATAAATGCCGGATGGTGAACCTGGACAAGGATATTGACTTGCCAGAAACTGATGCCAAGGATATGTCCGAAGATGAACGGGATAATATTGTTGGCAGCGTTTACCGCAAGCTGATGGAAATTGAATCCAGGTTGTTACCTTGTGGATTGCATATTATTGGTAAACCACCCACAGCCGAAGAAGCGATCGCAACTCTCGTAAACATTGCTTCCTTAGATCGTCAAGAAGAAGAAATTCTCAGCTTACCCCGAATTATCGCCAACAGCATTGGGCGTAACATTGACGATATTTACCACAATAACGACAAAGGCATTTTAGAAGATGTCCAGCTACTGCAAGACATCACCTTAGCCACCCGTGGTGCAGTTAGCGCCCTGGTAAAAGAGCAAACTGACGCAGAAGGTCGCGTATCCCTGGTTTCCCGGTTGAATTTCTTCAACATGGGCAAAAAAGAACCTTGGGTAGAATCATTGCATCAAGCTGGCTATAACAAAGTTGATGTCGCCGCCCTCAAACCATTATTTGAGTATTTGGAATTCTGCTTACAACAAGTTTGTGCAGATAACGAACTTGGTGGATTACTCAAAGGCTTAGAAGGTGAATACATCCTACCCGGCCCTGGTGGTGACCCCATTCGTAACCCAGATGTATTACCCACTGGTAAGAACATCCACGCCCTTGACCCCCAATCCATCCCCACAACTGCGGCGGTACAATCAGCGAAAATCGTTGTGGATCGGCTATTGGCAAGAAATAAAGCTGAAAATGACGGTAAATGGCCAGAAACCATTGCCTGTGTACTTTGGGGAACTGATAACATCAAAACCTACGGGGAATCACTAGCCCAAATCATGTGGATGGTTGGTGTAAGACCTGTTCCCGATGCTTTGGGACGCGTGAACAAGTTGGAATTGATACCCTTAGAAGAGTTGGGTAGACCGAGAATTGACGTTGTCATCAACTGTTCTGGCGTATTCCGCGACTTGTTCATCAACCAAATGAACCTGCTAGACCAAGCAGTGAAGATGGCGGCTGAAGTAGACGAACCCTTAGAAATGAACTTTGTCCGCAAACACGCTTTGCAACAAGCTGAGGACTTGGGGATTAATCTGCGTCAAGCAGCTACCCGCGTCTTCTCCAATGCTTCTGGTTCCTACTCGTCAAATATTAATTTGGCGGTAGAAAACAGCACTTGGGACAGCGAAGCCGAATTACAGGAAATGTACCTCAAGCGGAAATCCTTCGCTTTCAATTCCGATAACCCCGGAATGATGGACGAATCCCGGCAGATTTTTGAAAGCACTTTGAAAACTGCTGACGCGACTTTCCAAAATCTCGATTCTTCCGAGATTAGCTTGACGGACGTTTCCCACTACTTCGACTCAGATCCTACTAAGTTAGTAGCAAGTTTGCGGGGTGATGGTAAAACACCAGCATCTTACATTGCAGATACCACCACAGCTAATGCCCAAGTGCGGACATTATCCGAAACTGTGCGCTTAGATGCTCGTACTAAATTATTAAATCCCAAATGGTACGAGGGAATGCTATCTCATGGTTACGAAGGTGTGCGCGAACTCTCCAAGCGATTGGTAAACACAATGGGTTGGAGTGCAACAGCCGGCGCTGTGGATAACTGGATTTACGAAGATACCAATGAAACCTTCATCAAAGATGAAGAAATGCAAAAACGGTTGATGAATCTTAATCCCCATTCTTTCCGCAAAGTTGTATCAACTTTGTTGGAAGTGAATGGACGCGGTTATTGGGAGACTAGCGAGGAGAATTTAGATCGCCTCCGCGAGTTGTACCAAGAAGTTGAAGACCGGATTGAAGGCATAGAATAGTCATCAAAATAGAGGCGTTCTCTAGAACGTCTCTATTTTCTTCACTGTGTTTACAGATGACAAATAATGGAACCGTCTAAAAATTAGAAATATAATTATAGATATGTATGCCTGCTAAAGATGTTTTTCATCAAGTTGTCAAAACAGCTTTACAGAAAGACGGTTGGCAAATTACTAACGATCCACTCACAATTAGCGTGGGAGGAGTAAATCTTTCTATTGATTTGGCCGCAGAAAAACTGATAGCCGCAGAACGTGAAGGACAAAAAATAGCAGTCGAAGTTAAAAGTTTTTTACAGCAGTCATCTGCTATCTCAGAATTTCATACAGCATTAGGACAGTTTATTAATTACCGAGGTGCATTGAGAAGGGTACAACCGGAGCGTGTTCTATATTTAGCTGTACCTTTAACAACTTACAATACATTTTTTCAACTTGATTTTCCCAAAGATATGATAGCGGAAAATCAGGTAAAGATGCTAATTTATAATGTAGAGCAAGAGGTGATTTTCCAATGGATAAATTAACTCGGTATCGCCAGCTTGTACAAGAAATATTACATAATTATAGCGAGCAAAAACCAGCTTACGGAAATATAGAAGTTGAGACAATTTTTGATACAGAACGCAACCATTATCAAATAGTTCATGTAGGCTGGGAAGGTCAAAACTGGGTACATAGTTGTATCATCCATATTGATATTAAAGGTGGCAAGATTTGGCTTCAGTGGAATGCTACAGAGGATGATATTGCCGCTAATTTAGTGGCTGCAGGAGTTCCCAAGGAAGATATTGTATTAGGGTTCCAGTCTCCTTTTATGAGAAAGTTTACAGACTATGCAGTGAGTTAGGAGATGTTTTGAAAATCTCCAAGCGCAACTTAATAAATCTGATGTAAAGAAACAGAAATGTTTCTTATAAGAGTGGTAAGTACAAAAATGGACAAGCTATACTTGTAACTCCTTTACAAGAAGCAGAATTCATAGAAAATATAATCATTTTTATGAAGAGAGTTGCTGATATAAAGACAAAAGGCGATAACTAGCGAACAAGAGAACGCTTTGTTTTTGAGGTTATTTTTAAGGCGATCGCACTACTATTCTACAACAGGCGATCGCTTTTTTTGAGGTTTTCTGTAAGGCGATCGCCTTGGTGATAAAATAATCACTCACAGTTAAGTTTATAGCAAAAATTTTGACTATAAGTATTGAGCAAATCCACCAAATTAAAGAAATAATTGGAAAATATAGAAATCTTGAATGTGTTGAATGCGCTCAATCTATCCAAGATTACTTAATATCACAAGGAATTGCAGGAAAGCGGATAAAACTTTATACAGGTTCAGCAATAGGGCGTAATAGTTATATCTATGATGATAGTTTATCAGGAGATGCAATTTCTCTTAACGGTCGTCATCAAGGTATTGCCATTATAATAAATGAAGTAGAGATAATTTTTGATAATCACCATTCTGATGGACTCACGAGAGAGCAATGGCTAAGTAATTTACAATTTTATAATAAATTATATTCCGGTCAGCAGTTTCAAATAACAGAAGAAAATTTTTAATTATTCAAGATTATGCTAGACAATAACCATACAATTACTATCACTACTAATGAATATCTCTATGAGATGTTAGATAAAATTAAACAAAATCCGGGAATATTTTTAGGTAAATACTCAATTACTAGGTTGAGAGCTTTTTTAGATGGATACATGAGTTCCAGAGAAGATTTAGGATTATCACCAACTCAACAAGAGATTGAATTTAATAAATTTCAAGATTGGATACAAACAAGATTTAAGATTACCTCTTCGCATGGATGGGATAGTATTATCCTTTTCTATTCTGCAGATGAAAGAGAAGCATTAAATAACTTTTTTGAATTATTTGAGCAATTCCGTAATGGTGAAAATGCTACGAGAGAAGAAGTTAAGCAAGAACAAGTTATAGAAAGTAAGCATTCATTAATACCTCAGTAGTGCGATCTCTTCTTGAAATGTGCTAGAAAAAAGGCGATGTCTAACGACAAACCGCTATGCGTCTACGCTTGATTTGTGAGGTATTCTACAAAGCGATTGCTTTATGAGTATGGCATCATCAAATATTTTTCCCAAGTGCTATATCTGATGAACAAAAAGTTAAGCTATTAGCTGAATATGAAAGGTATTGAGTAAATATATGGAAATATAAATGCTTGGATGGATGAAATCTTAACTATTGCTGCGGATAATAAAGTAATTAATACCTAATTTTAAAAAAAGAAAACCCTCGCTTCCATCAAAAACATTGAAAGCAAGGGTTATTCTAAAAAAACAAAGAGTTTTATACTCGTGCAGGTAAAGATAATCTCTCAGATTGAGCTAAATTACTATCTGGAGTCTGATTAACTTCTTGCGTCGCTAACAAATCACGAATTAACTTAGTTAAAGCCTTTTGCAGCAAACGATTAGTAATTTGTTGACCTAAACGCTGTACTCCTGGATTTACTATTAATTGAGCAAGTTGCGGAGCAAGCTGCATTGGATCAAAACCACGAGTATCTCGCAGAATGCCTAAAATTCGTTTGATATGCTCTAAGGTTTGTTGTTGCTCAGATGTCGCGGCTGGAGTTTCGTTAATTGCGGTGATTCCTACTTGTTCGCGTAGTAAATAGGTGAAGTTATGTAGGACATTTTGACTTAAAGCATTTATCCCATTAACAAATTCATCTACCAATTTGTCGCGAATAAAACTACCACGTTCAGAAGTGAGAAAGTCTAACCCTTGAGTGACTACCAAATTTAAATCGTAGTCTTCATTACCTCGAGCATTTTTTAATAAGTTTTCTAAGCGATTCCAACGGAATCTACCTTCCTTAAACAGTAAATCTTGCAGTGATGCTCTCAGTGCTGGTGCTGGATCGGTTAATAAACGCTTCGCTACGTAAGGATAAGCTTCACTCAAAACTTTAAAGTTGGGATCTATATATATTGCAATCCCTTCGAGTGTTACTAAAGAGCGAATAATTAAAGCGTAATAGGGAGGTACACGGAAGGGATATTCATACATCAAAGCCGATAGTTCATCGGTGATGCTTTTAATGTTCAACTCTGAAACGCTAGCACCTTGCGCTTCTGCAAAAACTTTAGCAAAGGCGGGAATAATTGGTGTTAAATCGGTTTCTGGTGAGAGAAAATCTAGCTTGACGTAGTCTTTAGCTAAACCGTCAAAGTCACGGTTGACAACGTGGACGATCGCCTCAATTAAACCATAACGCTGGGGCGGCTGAATTTCGCTCATCATGCCAAAATCGAGATAAGCTAATTTACCATCCAGTGTGGCTAATAAATTCCCAGGGTGCGGATCAGCGTGGAAAAATCCATGTTCTAGTAACTGACGCAGGGAACACTGTACGCCTACTTCAATTAAATAACGTGCATCTATACCTTTAGCTTTAATTTCAGGCGTTTGGGTTAATTTAATGCCGTTAATCCACTCCATCGTCAACACGCGACGATTGGTATATTCCCAGTAAATTTTCGGTACGTATATGTCTTTCATGTGACCATATAACTGGAAAAAACGCTCGGCATTTTCTCCTTCGTGTATATAGTCCATTTCTTCAAAAATGCGATCGCCTAATTCATCCAGAATTCCGACTAAATCGCTCCGCACTCGTTTAAAGCTTTTCTTTGCCCACCCTGCTATGCGACGTAAAATATATAAGTCAATGGTAATTTTTTCTTTTAAGTCGGGACGTTGGACTTTAACTGCTACTTCCTCACCAGTTTTCAGCTTACCTTTATAAACTTGCCCCAAAGAAGCCGCCGCAATTGGTTGTGGTGAGAGTTCACTATATATTTCTGCTGGCGGTGCGCCGAGTTCTTCTTCAATAAACTGATAAGCAATCTCGTTAGGAAAAGGTGGTAATTGGTCTTGTAGTTTGGTGAGTTCTTCTAAAAATGCGGGGGGAACCAAATCTGGTCTTGTAGACAAAGCCTGACCAATTTTGATATAAGCAGGCCCTAGTCTAGTTAATAATTCTCTGAGTTGTGCGGCGCGACGGCGGTCATTTTTCACCACAATTCCCCGTTTGCTATCCCACCACAACCCCAAAGCAAAGGAGAGTGTCGGCCATAAGACAGCAAGAATCCGCCCGAAAACTTCTAGAGGTCTTTGTTGATAATGCGCTGCAATCTCCACTGGATCGTAAAGTGTCATCTCAGTGTCAATTGGTGCCCTCAATGCTCTCTGCTGTTGAGCTGCTATCAGTCTCGGTGATTTAACAACCAAGCCTTGTGTGTCATTTTCGGACACAACTTCAGCAACATATACCTCATCACGGCGGTTGTTGCTACCGTGATTGTCCTCCTCGATCGGTCGGGAAGTTGGGGGAAGTGTTTTCGCAATCATGAAGAATGGCACCGGTCGAATTGATTCTGTTAAGTATTGTAACAATATGTTTTGTTTCCAGCACCCCGATTTAGTTAGAGCAAGTGGTTTTGCTGTTCCAGTTGCCTCTGGCTCTAGAAATTGAATTGTAATAATAGCAAACCACGAGATTCGCGGACATCTCTAGAGATTGAGAAAAAAATTTTTGTTTAAGCATAGATTTTTTAGTCAGGGCATACCCTGTAGGAATAGCCTTGGATTCGGGGAAACTGAATTGCTGAAGAAATCATCCAAGTTCATTAGACAGACCAGTAGTACACTACGGCATAAATAAACTTCCCATTGGAGAGCTATAACCCTTACAAAAAGGTAATTACGAATTACTAATTACAAACTAAGAATTCCGCGTAACTGTACTAGGTTTGCTACACTTATATGGGTCTGCTACTTCTATAGTAGTGGCTCATGCCTAGAATCCTATAAAGTTGGAAGTATTCGGCATCTGCCTAGATGGAGAATTTGGCTTGATGTTGCTTAGCCTGCGAATTGAAAACTTTGCCCTGATTGACCAACTAGAACTGGAATTTGGCGCTGGCTTAAATGTATTAACAGGTGAAACTGGCGCGGGAAAATCGATTATCTTGGATGCTATTGATGCAGCTTTAGGCGGTAAGGTATCTAGTCGAGTAATTCGCACTGGCACCAATCGGGCAATGGTAGAAGCTACTTTTAAATCTAACGCTTCCTTAGCTGCTTGGTTAAGCGAACAAGAAATTGATTCCATAGATGAAAATTCTGTAGTCATTAGCCGAGAAATCGCTGCTACTGCTAGTAATGTCCGCAGTAGATCGCGGGTAAATGGCGTATTGGTTAATCGCCAGATGATGGGAGGACTGCGCGATCGCTTGGTGGAAATTACTGCCCAAGGTCAAACTGTACAAGTGGGACAATCTGCCCAAGTCCGCGATTGGTTAGATTTACATGGTGGCGACTCTTTAATGCAGCAGCGTCAGGCGATCGCTAATTTGTTTAATTTGTACCAAACAGCACATCTAGCGTTAGAAAAACGCCGGACATCAGAACGGGAACGTCTACAACAACTAGATTTGCTCACCTATCAAGTGCAGGAATTAGGTGCAGTCAACCTCAACGATCCCAACGAATTAGAACAGCTACAACAAGAACGAGAACGCCTCAATCATGTCGTAGATTTACAACAAATGAGTTACAAGGTCTATCAGGCTTTGTATCAAAACGATAACGAAACTCCCGCCGCCGCAGATTTATTAGGAGATAGCGAAGCCACCTTAAACGACATGGTGGAATATGATAGCCAACTACAACCACTATTAGATTTAGTGCGAGATGCCCAAGCTACATTAATGGAAGTAGCAAGGCAAATCAATGCCTATGGTGAAGATTTAGAAGCAGATCCCCAGCGTTTAGAAGAAGTAGAAGAACGCATTCGAGAATTAAAGCAGATTTGCCGCAAATATGGCCCGACTCTCCAAGAAGCGATCGCCTATTATCAAAAAATCCAAGGTGAATTAGCCGAACTCAACGACAGCGAACAATCAATTGAAAGCTTAGAACAGCAAGAACAAGCAACCTTAGCAAAGCTGACTCAAGCTTGTAACCAGTTAACGCAATTGCGGCGTACAGCCGCTAATAAATTAGAGTCGAGATTAATTGCGGAACTCAAACCCCTAGCGATGGAAAAGGTGCAGTTTAAAGTAGAGATTGCACCCACTGCGCCCACCGCTACAGGTGCAGACAAAATTACATTTATGTTTAGTCCCAATCCTGGAGAACCAATACAACCTTTAACAGAAATTGCTTCTGGTGGGGAAATGAGCCGCTTTTTGCTAGCCCTGAAAGCTTGTGTATCTCAAGCTGATGCAGCCGGGACAATGGTATTTGATGAAATTGATGTGGGTGTTTCCGGGAGAGTCGCCCAAGCGATCGCAGAGAAATTACACCAACTCAGCCAACGCTCACAGGTATTGTGTGTCACTCACCAACCCCTAGTAGCAGCAATGGCAGATAGGCATTTCCGGGTAGATAAGCAAATTATCAATCAAAGCAAGGGTAAAAAAGAGAACAATGGCAGCAGCGAGCAGCGTACCGTTGTGCGCGTCACCGCCTTGGATAATTTAACCACCCGTCGAGATGAACTAGCGCAGCTAGCTGGTGGAAAATCAGCTACAGATGCGATCGCTTTTGCCGAATCTCTATTATTGCAAGCTGCCAATCATCGGCGCGAGAAATCTTAAAGAAATTCGCAATTGATAATTAGATGTATTCGTAGCCCATCATAGTAATTGCGATGTAATTGCGATCGCTTTCTCTATCAGGACTTACATAACTGGTACACCAATCTTCTGGTTTAAGAGTCAACAGTCAAAGGTCAAGGGGAGCCAGCGCCGTGGGCGGGTTTCCCGACTTGAGGCGACTGGCGTTCAAAAATTCAGGCCTTTTGGACTGTTGACTGTTGACAGCCTAAACGAAAAAAATATGACACTTGCGTAAGTCCTATCTATGTGATTTTTTAAATCTTAAATATTGGGAAAAATGGCTGAGGCTGGTGTATATACTCGTAATCAGTAGCTTTAGCAGGCGCGAGTATGATAGTTGAATGGTTAGTTGGCTGGGTAGCAAGTAATACTGTGGGATTTCTGGTCAAAAATATTCTTACCTCAGAATTTGCTCAAGATTTAGCTAAGGACTACGCCAAAGATTTTTTCAAAGACCGTTTTAACAGCGTTCCTGATTTCTTTAAGAAAGAACCAATTCAGAAAGCTATTGCTAAAGCACTCAAGGAATTTTTGCAACTGCTAGAAGATGAGTTAAAGTTTCGCAAGCTTCCTGAGGAAGACATTAAGAAATTTGATAAACCACTCAAAAAATTTATCTACCACAAGTCGGTTAAAGAAATACTCGGTAAAGCTTTTGAGCCGGATTGTGATGAACTAGATTATCAAACTCTAGAATCAACTTGGAAGAGTTTGAATTTACCAGCTTTACCAGCTAGATTTAACTGGCAATTAGTGACTGATAATTATCTGAGAAAATGCCAAAAGATTTTAGCAGAATCAAAAGATTTACAGGAGTTGCTAGATTCACGCAATCTAGAAGCAATAAAGGAAAATACTCAAGAAATAGCAGGGATTAAACCAGAGTTTGATTTGCGGCAATATCAAGAAGCAATTCGTGAGCGCTATGTCAACTTAAAATTAGATAGTTTAGATACTAGCGGATACGCCTATAACGAACTGAGATTATGGTCAATATTTACCCCGCAAAATGTGCGAGAAATTCACCAAGTCTTACCCCAAATTCACGAACTACCGAAAGAACATTTGCGGCGACTGCGAGAAAGTGAACAAGTAGAAGCAGAAGAAATTTCTTTAGAAGAATTAGAAAAATACAAACGAGTTTACTTTGAACAACCGATAAGTTCGGTATTAAATATTGTTCAACAGCCGCAAACTTATAAATATATAGTCATCTTAGGTGATCCTGGTGCAGGCAAGTCTACGTTATTGCAATATCTAGCTTTGGATTGGGTAGAAAAAACTCTCGATCAACTCGACAAGCCGGGGTTTATTTTACCACCAATTCCCTTGCTAATTGAACTACGCGCTTATATGCGAAATGCTGATGACGGACATTGTAAGAATTTTTTAGAGTTCTTTCATCAAAGTCCCGGTGCAATTTCTCATCTCAATCAGCATCAATTACAAGCACAGCTAAAGGCTGGTAATGCTTTGGTGATGTTTGATGGTTTAGATGAAGTATTTGACCCTGGTAAGCGTGAGGATGTAATTACAGCTATTCATCGCTTCACCAATGAATATCCTAACGTGCAAGTGATTGTGACTTCTCGCGTGATTGGCTATAAACCGCAACAATTGCGCGATGCTCAATTTCATCATTTCATGTTGCAAGATTTAGACTCATCACAAATTCAGGATTTTATTTACCGTTGGCATGAGTTAACTTTTAGCGATGTAGCAGATAAAGTTAGAAAACGGGAACGATTGCAAAGAGGAATTGAAACTTCCAAAGCTATTACAGAATTAGCGGGGAATCCTCTATTGTTAACGATGATGGCGATTCTCAATCGTAATCAAGAATTACCCAGAGATAGAGCCGAACTTTATAACCAAGCATCGCGTGTACTATTACATCAATGGGATGTAGAACGCGCTTTGGTGGAAGATAAAAGATTAGATCCTAAAACTATAGATTATAAAGATAAGCAAGCGATGCTGCGTCAGGTTGCTTATTATATGCAAACTGGCGACAAAGGTTTAGCAGGTAATTTAATTAAAGAAGATGATTTAGTTATGATTTTGACTGACTATCTCAAAACTATAGAAGTCAGTCCAGCCAGAGAAGCTGCACGGGTGATGATTAATCAACTGCGGACTCGCAACTTTATGTTGTGTTTTTTGGGTGCAGATTACTATGCTTTTGTGCATAGAACATTTTTGGAATATTTCTGTGCTTGGGAGTTTGTTTGGCAGTTTGAGAAGGAACGCAGTATTACAATTGATTATCTAAAAAATGAAGTCTTTGGCAAACACTGGCAAGATGAAACTTGGCATGAAGTATTGCTGCTAATTGCCGGAATGATTGAGCCAAAATTTGTGGGTGCAATTCTTGATTACTTAATGGCAAATGATGGAGAAAGGGAAAAGTTCGTCAATCTCTTTTTAGCGGCTAAGTGCCTTGCAGAAGTAAGAAATCGCTCGGTGATTGCGTCAACAACTAATGAATTACTGAACAAGATAAAAGCTTTAACTAGCTATGACCTCTGGTACTATTACGACTTATTTAGGAATAGAGAAGAAATTAAGCTAGTTCAGGAGATTCGCACTCAAGCTGTTGCAGCCATCGCAACAACTTGGCAAGAATCTCTCAGCACTAAATCTTGGCTCAAAGACCGCGCTACCCAGGATGATGATTCAGATGTGCGACGTGCAGCCATCCAAGAATTAGCCAAAAATTTCCTTGATGACCCCGACACCAAAACCTTCCTCAAAGACCGCGCTACCCAGGATGATGATAACTATGTGCGACGTGCAGCCATCCAAGAATTAGCCAAGAATTTCCTTGATGACCCCGACATCAAAACCTTCCTCAAAGACCGCGCTACCCAGGATGATGATTCAGATGTGCGAGGTGCAGCCATCCAAGAATTAGCCAAGAATTTCCCAGATGACCCCGACATCAAAACCATCCTCAAAGACCGCGCTACCCAGGATGATAGTGTAGGTGTGCGACTTGCAGCCATCCAAGAATTAGCCAAAAACTTTAAATCTGACCCTGCAATGTTAGAAGTGTTTTATAACTGTGGGGTCAATGATTCCTTTGATGGTAGTCATAATATTTTTACTACCAATCCTCGGTATATTGCGCTTGACATAATTATCAAGCAATTTCCTCAGCATTCCCAGACTTTACCACTGTTGCGCGAAAAAGCAGAGAATGACCCAGATGAGGAAGTACGGAAGTTTGCTCAGAAGAAGTTGAAGCGGTGGGGAGTGCAAATGTAAGCTGAGATTATGCCCAAGAAAATTAGAGAATTAAAAAGCTTATTGCTGCAAGCAGGGTTTATCTACCGTCCTGGTAAGGGTAGTCACACAAATTGGTTTCATCCTTTGTTACTAGGGAGAGTTACTCTATCAGGCAAAGATGGTAGTGATGCTAAAGCTTACCAGGAGAAAGATGTTAGTAATGCACTTCAAAGACTAGAAGAAATTAAAAAAGCTCAAGAGGAAGAACAAGAATGAATACTCGCTATACCATAATTATTCAATGGTCAGATGAAGACCAATGTTATGTTGTTAGTCTTCCTGAATGGGGAGAGTTTTGTCATACTCACGGAGATACTTACGAAGAAGCCCTGAAGAATGCCCAAGAAGTACTAGAGTTATTAATTGAAACAGCTTTGGAACTTGGTGAATCTCTCCCTGAACCAAAAACTCTCGGACAGTCTTTGCAGGTAGCATAGGTTTTTCAGCATCGCGGAAGGTTCTTGATGCGACAGGTCAATTTTTAAATTTTTTCAGTGAGAGCGATCGCATCCATAACTCAGAATATGTAGCGCGATCGCCTGCCGCTTGTAAATGGCTATATCATCTTAATTTTCAGGTTGTTTGTGGTGGTTAAACCTAATTCCTAAAAAGATGTCGTAAACAAACTCAAAAAAATCTTTCTTTTGTAATAATCCTGAAGTTTGATAACAACCTTTTGCATCTAATAGTGGTTTCATCAAATAATAGGCTGGCTGGTAATTGTACCAGGGAATTGACGGCCACAAATGATGAACTAGGTGGTAATTCTGTCCCATAATCAAAATGTTCAGAATTGGGTTAGGGTAAACGCGAGCATTTTTCCAGCGATCGCGCTCTACAAAGGGGCGATGGGGCAGATAATCAAAGAATAATCCTAATGCAATCCCCACGATAAATGCTGGTATAAACCAAAAATTGAGAATATAACCCAAAAAGTGATATTGCACTGAGATATAAACAATTGTCCCTACAATCAAGCGGCTAATAAACCATTCCAGTAGCTCATATTTACGCCACAGTTGCCGTTGAAAGAAAAATACCTCATGGTACAAAAATCGTACTGCAATCAACCACAGCGGCCCGCCAGTCGAGACATAATGATCTGGGTCATCTTTAGGATGATTAACATGGGCATGATGCTGTAAATGCACTCGCGTAAATACCGGAAACGCGAAAGCTAGCATCAGCGCACTACCATGACCTAACATCGCATTGATAACTCGGTTGCGATGGGCAGATTGATGGCAAGCATCATGAATCACTGTCCCAGAACAATGTAGCGCTAGAGTATTAACACCAAAGCATAGCCAGTGCGGCCATTCCCATAGCCAGTAACCAAAGTTAGATAACACTAGCATTGCCACTGCACTAAAAAACAGCAGCATTGTGGCACTAAAATCACCAGCAGGTGCTAAAAATTCCTTGGGTGGGACTGTCAGTGGCTTCTGTGCCTCCGACGTGAGCATTCTGATCTCCTTATTTATCAAACATTACGAATATACGACAAAGATTAGTGAATAATAAACTTTTATAAACTTTTGTATAGCAAGTTTTATCCGTCATTTAGCAGATTGTATAGATAAATACGATATGATGCCAGACGGGACTTGAATATTCAGAATTAATTGGGTTGTAGCAATCGCTCAGAATGCGGTAGAAGAATATCCTTCTTGGGGAGGATGGAACCAAGATTAGTGTACGATAACTAGTCTATCCACTCACTAAAACTGCCATGTTAGAAGGAGTCTCTTATAGCTCATTACTAATGCAGCTTGGCGGAAATATATATATTATTCAAGGCAATTAATCACGGGAAAGTTCTACAACCCATGAAAATCCTTAGCCCCTAGTCCCTATCTTCTAGATTAATTTAAGTTTCGCGCCACCAACTGGCCTTTATTCCCCCTTTCTAACTGCTTACATCTGATTGATATAGCAGTGACGGAAATAGAAATGCCCTTTAATTTACGATGGTTTCCTAGATAGATCCTAGAATCAGCCCCTATGCAATTAAGAGATTCTCTACGCCGCACAAAGATTGTCGCTACGATTGGGCCTGCTACTAGCAGCCCAGAAATGCTCAAGGCAATTATTGAAGCGGGAGCAACAACACTACGGCTAAACTTTTCCCACGGGACTCATGCCGATCATCAGCGTAGTATCCGTTTAATTCGGCAAACTGCTTTTGAACTAAATCAGCCAGTAGCAATTCTCCAAGACTTGCAAGGGCCAAAAATTCGCTTGGGGCGGTTTGAAAATGGGTCTATAGTCGTAGCAAAAGGCAATCGCTTCACCTTGACCAATCGTCCAGTAATTGGTACACAAGAAATTAGCTGTGTTACCTACGATTACTTGGCAGAAGAAGTCCCAGTTGGCGCAAAAATCCTCCTCGATGATGGGCGAGTTGAAATGGTAGTTGAGGAGATTAATCGCGATAAAGGTGATTTACATTGTCGTGTTACCGTAGCTGGTAAACTTTCTAACAATAAAGGTGTTAACTTTCCCGGAGTTTACCTTTCCATCAAAGCCATGACCGACAAAGACCGCGAGGATCTAATGTTTGGTCTAGATCAAGGCGTAGATTGGGTAGCACTATCTTTTGTCCGCAATCCTCAAGATATCATCGAAATTAAAGAGCTAATTTCCAGCACAGGTAAGAATGTACCAGTAGTTGCCAAAATTGAAAAGCACGAAGCCATTGAGCAAATGGAAGCAGTGTTGGCTCTGTGTGATGGCGTAATGGTAGCTAGAGGTGATTTAGGGGTAGAACTACCAGCTGAGGATGTTCCTGTACTGCAAAAGCGGCTGATTGCTACTGCTAACCGTTTGGGGATTCCCATTATTACCGCCACCCAAATGTTAGACAGCATGGTGAGTAACCCTCGCCCCACTCGTGCCGAAGTATCAGATGTGGCAAACGCAATTTTAGATGGCACAGATGCAGTCATGCTTTCTAATGAAACTGCTGTAGGTAGTTACCCAGTAGAAGCTGTAGCGACTATGGCCAGAATTGCCGAGCGCATTGAACAAGAAGAAGCAGAAAATGCCAATCGCCTGTTAAGAGATGCTAGACGTTCCATTCCTAACGCCATTAGCCAAGCTGTAGGACAAATTGCTGAGCAGTTAGGTGCAGCGGCAATTATGACCTTAACCCAAACAGGAGCAACAGCACGCAATGTTTCCAAATTCCGTCCGCGCACACCAATTTTGGCAATTACACCCCATGTAAACGTAGCACGACAGTTACAAATGGTATGGGGAGTAAAACCGCTGTTAGTGCTAGAACTACCTTCTACCGGACAAACTTTTCAAGCTGCTATCAATGTTGCTCAGGAAAATAAACTACTAACCGAGGGTGATTTGGTAGTGATGACAGCAGGTACCCTGCAAGGTGTTTCCGGCTCGACAGATTTAATCAAGGTTGAAGTCGTCACAGCAATTCTCGGCCAGGGAATTGGACTGGGACAAGGTTCTGTGAGTGGACGCGCCAGAGTCGCGCACAAAGGTATGGATGTAAGTAACTTTAATCCTGGAGATATTTTAGTTGCTCCCCGTACCACTGCCGATTTTGTGGAAGCAATTCGCAAAGCCTCAGGAATTATTACAGAAGAAGAAAGCCTTACCAGCCACGCAGCTGTAATTGGCTTGCGTTTGGGTGTCCCAGTAATTGTGGGTGTGAAGGAAGCAACACAAGTAATTAGAGACGGGGCAATTTTAACCCTGGATCTGCAACGAGGTTTAATTTACTCTGGTGCAGTAGGAACACCTTAGGAAGACTGAAGTTTAAAGGCTGAAGTGTGAAAGATTTTTTATCCTTCATCCTTTTGATCAAAGTTAACTCGTTCGTAAATTTGGCGATGGGGAATTTGGCAGTTTGCTGAAGCTAAAGTTAAAACTCCATCTTCATCGTCAGATTCTTTAAATAACCAATTACCTTCAGAGGTTTTGCTAAATTGTTCAATATGAAATTGATATTGGTCAATTAAAATATATTCTTGAAATTCGGGAATCGAACGGTAATAAGTAAATTTATCACCTCTATCTCGACTACGAGTAGATTTAGAAAGGATCTCAAAAATAATACTGGGATTAATAACTGTATCGTTGCGCCCTTCTTGAAAGATTGGTTCACCTTTGATAATCAAAATATCCGGATATGTGTATTGCTGATAACGAGGAATCCATAAGCGCAAATCGCTTATGAAAACTTCATAAGGTTGCTCTTGTAAACCTAATTCCAGAAGTCTACTTAGGTTACGAATAATACGGTTATGATTAATTGAGCCTCCAGCCATGGCGATAACTTCCCCATTACGGTATTCGCTACGGTACTCAGCACTCTCTTCCTGGGTTAAGTATTCTTCAATAGAATATAAGGGAGGGGAAGTTTGTACAACCATAAGATTTAGAAGATAAATATTTTAGGTTTACTTTAGCCTAGCACTCATAAATAGCGTGATAATACTTCAGCGGTGGCTTGTCCTGTTTTTTCCCAGCTAAATTGATTTGCTCTAGCAATACCTTGGGTGGAAAGATGCGATCGCAAACTTGAATTATTGGCTACAGCTTGCATGGCTGTGGTAAGTTCTTCTGTACTATAAGGATTGATCAGAATCGCTGCATCGCCAGCGACTTCAGGAAGAGATGAGATATTAGAAGTAATAACGGGAGTACCGCAAGCCATTGCTTCCAAGACAGGTAAGCCAAACCCTTCCCAAAGACTAGGAAAGACAAGTGCGATCGCACCATTAATAATTATTGGTAATTCGCTATAGGGTACATAATCAAGGAACTTCACTTGATCAGCTATACCCAATTCTGCAACTTGCGTTTGTAGAGTTGGAGTATAACGGCGATCGCTAGACCCTACTAACCACAGTTCATAGTCTTTGCAATTAGGTAACGCAGCAAAAGCGCTAATTAAGCGATGGACATTTTTATATGTATCTTGGCGGCCAATGTAGAGAAAGTAATTGCTGGTGGGTAAATTCAGAGGACGGAAGTGAGTGCGATCGTAAGCAAGCAGAATGGGTGTAATTTTGCTGCTAGGAATTTGGTAAAAGTCGATAATATCTTTAGCTGTAGCTTGGGAATTACAAATAATATGTTGTGCTTGTTTCAGAACTTGGGGTGTGTAGTAGCGATGGTAGGGTATTAAAGGTGAAAAGCGTCTAGGAAATCGCAACGGTATCAAGTCGTGAAACATCACAACAAAACGACAATTTGTATATAGCGGTGCTTCCGGTACAGGAGAAAATAAAAGTTGCGATTTTAACTGGTGATAAATTTGCGGTATTTGAAATTGCGTCCAGATTAAGCGGCGGAAATGACCTTTTGTACCTTGAGCAGGAGTCAGATTATCTGGAACTATATAGCAATTAAATTCAGGATATTTTTTAGCAGTTAATAAAGTAGGTTTTAGACTTCTTAAATAAGGAAAAATATTTTGAGCATAATTACTGATACCTGTTGATTGCGAAAAAATAATTGAAAGATTAATAATTAATTTTTCTGGTAAGGCATTATCTAAGTTATTCATGACATAATGCCTCGATAAGCCTTTAATGTTTCTCTTGCCGTTTTTTCCCAAGAAAATAAATTTGCCCTTTCTTTACCTAGCTTAATTAACTCCTGGCGTAACTGAGAATCGCTAATTACTTTGAGGATAGCTTCAGCTAATTGCATCGGTTCATCAGGTTCAATGAGAAGAGCTGCTTTCCCTGTAACTTCTGGTAGCGAAGAACTATTAGCACAGACAACTGGTGCGCCTAAAGTCATTGCTTCTAATACAGGTAATCCAAATCCTTCGTAATGAGAAGGATAAACAAAAACATCAGCTTTTGAATAAAATAAGGCTACTAATTCATTAGATAAATAGTCAAGATGATGAATTTGTTCTCTCCACGGAGAGCTTTCAATAGCCGTGAAGATTGGTTCATAACGCCATCCTTTTTTACCAATCAATACTAATTGATGCTCAATTTTATGTTTTTCTTTTAAGTAGTTAAAGGCTGAGATAATAGCATTAATATTTTTTCGAGGTTCTATAGTACTGACAAATAGTAAATATGGTTGCGAAAAATCATATTTAACTTCTGGTTCTAGCGTCTGAGCAGCCTCATCAGATAAGTAATCAGGATAATAGCGGCTAGCTAAAGGTGTGACATAGACTTTTTGCGGTTCTACTTGCAAATATTCAACAATATCTTTTTTAGAACTTTCGGAAATTGTTAAAATTAGATCTGTCCAACTTAAGCATCGCTTCACGCGTTCCGTGTATGCTGTGACAACAGAGTCAATATAATCAGGATATTTAATAAAAGTTAAATCATATATATTCATTACCTTTAAACTTTGGCTACAGGGATAAACAGTATAATTTGTCCCATGTACGATATCTGGA
Organism: Nostoc linckia FACHB-104; assembly: GCF_014696615.1. Classification (GTDB taxonomy): domain Bacteria; phylum Cyanobacteriota; class Cyanobacteriia; order Cyanobacteriales; family Nostocaceae; genus Aulosira; species Aulosira linckia_A. Next base: position 102,251 of record NZ_JACJQJ010000011.1, read on the forward strand.
GTGCCAAAATATTTCTCAAAATAAGTTAAACTTGGTTTAAATTTTAATTTAAATAATAAATCAGAAAGCCTCACAGGTAGAGGCAACAGATGTAAGTGAGAATAACTTTTTAACGAATCAGGAAAACTAAAATCTCGTCGTAACCATTTTTTTAAACCTGGCTGATAAATTATCTCTAACTGAAAATTTTCTTCTGCTTGTAGCGCATCAAGTGAATGAATTAAATTAGCAACATAAAAACCAACCCCACTCGGTTTTGGCTCTACAGGGGTGGCATCAACTACAATTTTTAACATGAAAATTTTCAGGCTCCGTTTTGGCTCAATTTTTTCATATCCGAATCAATCATTAACTCAACTAATTGCTTAAAGGAATGTTGAGGGTGCCAACCTATAGCGGTCTTAATTTTATCAATGCAACCAATTAACTGTACAGGTTCATCAGCACGGTAGAATGCTGGGTCTACTGAGACATAATCTTCCCAATTGAGACCAACATAGTTGAATGCACATTCTACAAGTTCTCTCACAGAGTGGGTTTCACCACTAGCAATAATGTAGTCATCCGGTTGCTCTTGCTGTAACATTAGCCACATGGCATAAACCGCATCCTTGGCATAACACCAATCACGACGCGCATCTAAATTGCCTAATTTTAGTTCATTTGCTAAACCGAGTTTGATTTGCGCTACTGTATGTGTAATTTTGCGAAACACAAATTCTGTACCACGTCGAGGTGATTCGTGAGTATAGGTGATACCGCAGCAAGCGTAGAGATTATATTTATGCCTATAGTTGACAGTCATCCAGTGAGCATAAGCTTTAGCAACACCATAGGGGTTACGGGGACGAAAGGCGGTACGTTCAGTTTGCGGCGATTCGTCTGGTTGACCGAAGACTTCACTACTTGATGCTTGATAGAATTTAGCATCCGGTTTACATCGACGGATAGATTCTAGCAGTCGAGAGACACCAAGAGCCGTGTATTCAGCTGTTAGTGCTGGTTGTGTCCAAGACAGAGGAACGTAGCTTTGGGAGGCGAGATTATAAATTTCATCTGGTTGAGATTCAGCAATCACATCCATGAGTGAAGACTGATCGAGAAGGTCACCTGAGACAATTTTGATGTGGCTAAACAGGTGAGAAATGCGTTCCAAGTTACTAGTGCTGGAACGACGCACTAAGCCAAAAACTTCATAGCCTTTAGCTAAAAGTAGTTCAGCTAAATAAGAGCCATCTTGTCCAGTTAAGCCAGTAATAAGAGCTTTTGCAGTCACATTGATCAGAGCCTAGTATTAAAAAAATCACCTTTTAAAGGTTACTCACTACCTTTTATCCCAAAATACTAGAATAACTCCACCCACGATAAAACTCAAACCTAAGAGTCGGGTAAATGGAATCGTTTCCTTAAAAATAAAATAACCCTCTTCTATCACTCTCAGCAGAGGAAAATAAGAAATCCTCAGAATATAAGGTGTCAGGAATAGCACCTCGCATTCGATTCATCAATGCAATTAATGTCAAAAACCCAATAGATAAATACGAAACTGGAAAGACTCTGAGCCAAGGTTTTAGTAAATTAAAGAATATCCAAGGTTTAATGACTAAGCGTAAATTGTTGAGTAAATTCTTCCACCCTTTACCAAAGTCCCACCAATCATGTTCGCGGAACTTTGCTACAACTGGATCTGTGGGTTTGTTTCCCCCAAGTTGGGGTTGATTGTTCAAAACTTGAGAGTGAAGGCTTACCATGAGATAAGCACTCATAATGATTTCCCACCCTTCGGGTTCGCCAGTCGTGTGGGCGGGTCTCCCGACTTGAACGAACTGGCGTTGAGCGCCGGAAGTCAGCGCTCAGAAATTTGTAAGAGTGACAGCCTCAGCCAGTTATGTTTAATTTCGCCGACCTACTTACCTTGACTAATATTTTCTTTCCTGCGGCTGAAACATGTTAATCGCAACGGGGCGATATTGAATATCAATCCCTGCTGGAGAATAGTAAGCCATTGTATGTTTGAGGAATTTCTCATCATCTCTATTGGCATAATCTTCACGGAAATGTGCGCCACGACTTTCCTGACGATTTAATGCTGATGCCAGAATTGTTTGCCCTACTACCATTAAACTTCGTAATTCTAGGGCTTCCACAATTTCTGTATTCCATGAATTACCTTTATCATCTAAATATATCTGTGGATATTGTTGTTCTAATTCTGCTAATTTCTCTAAACCTTGACTCATTAATTCTTCAGTACGGAAAACGCCACAGTACTGAGTCATGGTATCTTGAAAAGCTTGGCGCACTTCGTTAATGCGGTATTTTCCTGGCTGTTCTAGCAAAGCTTGAATTTCTTGTTGAGCTTCTTTGATGTAACGTTGCTCATCTACTACTGGTAATTTGCGATTTTGCACAAAATTGGCGATCGCAGCTCCGGTTCTTTTGCCATAAACTACGCACTCTAATAGCGAATTACTTCCCAGGCGATTGGCACCATGAACGGAAACACAAGCTGTTTCACCAGCAGCAAAGAAGCCATCCACAAAATTTTCTCCGCTACTACGAACTCTACCATCAACGTTCACCGGTATACCACCCATACAATAATGAATGGTAGGACGTACAGGCATGGGCTGAGTCACAGCGTCAACACCGACTAAGCGATGGGCTTCTTCCCAGCAGAAGGGAACGCGACTCATGATTTTTTCTTGACCCATGTGGCGCAAATCCAGATAAACAAATGGCCCTCCTGCACTTCCATCAGGATGAATACCACGCCCAGCCCGTATTTCGTAGGCGATCGCTCGTGAGGTAATATCACGGGGAGCTAGTTCCATGCGGCTGGGTGCATAGTTCACCATAAAGCGATCGCCTTCGGAGTTAATCAGATATGCGCCTTCGCCTCTGACTGCTTCCGAAATCAGTACCCCAACTGGATATAAGCCAGTGGGATGGAATTGCACAAATTCCATATCTTCTAAAGGTAAACCTGCGATCGCTGTCATTGCTAAACCGTCACCTGTAGAGGCGTAATCATTGGATGTGGTGTTATAAACGCGACCATATCCCCCAGTCGCAAACATTACGGCTTTAGCTCTTAGTACCTCTATATGCCCATCTAACAGGTGGTACATTACTACACCCTTAGCTTGCCCATCCTCCAAAACCAGTTTCATTACGTACCATTCTTGGTAGACTTGGACACCATGACGACGTAAGTTATTGACCAATTCATGCAAAATCGCATGACCAGTTTTATCTGCAGCGTAGCAAGTCCGGTTGTGGGAATGTCCACCAAAAGCCCGTTGAGCAATCCGTCCATCCGGTAAGCGCGAGAACAGAACACCCATATGTTCTAAATCAATCACCACATCCGGCGCTTCTTGGGTGAGAATTGCTACCGCATCTTGATCTGCTAAGTAATCAGAACCCTTAACCGTATCAAAAGCGTGGGCTTCCCAACTATCTTCCGTATCAACATTTTTCAGCGACGCAGCCATCCCACCTTGCGCCGCCACTGAGTGTGAACGAATTGGGTGAGTTTTCGCAACCACAGCAATATTTAAACTAGGGTTAATGCGGGCAATTTCCACAGCCGCACGGCATCCTGCCAAGCCGCCCCCAACAATAATTACATCATGTTCCAGCATAATTAATCTTTATTAGCCCCGATTGCAATAGAAATTACGTAAGTGTCATATCTTTTTCACAAAGGTTGTCAAAGGTTGTCCTTTGTGATTTGTCATGGCATAAGCTGCTACGCAGACATCGCGCCTCTACAAAAAAATTCCCTGTCTAGTGACAGGGATATGATAGCGATTTTGAATACTCATTTGAGCTTTTTATGAAAAAAATGATAAAGAATCAAATCAATAATTGGTATGCAACGTCAAGTAGAAAAGATATTGCTTTTCTTCGTTTATGTCCATCCCTTGATTAGTGGGTTAATTTCATCCTTCATCCTTGAGCTTTCAAATCTTTTCAGCTAGTTGCTTGTACAGGTTTTTGCTGGGAAACATTTCCTGGAATAGGTTCAGTTTTTGTTCCTGGTTCTACAGCAGTTAATTCAATGTGATTTAACAATGTAGTTACAAATGCAAATAACAAGAAAGGCAGTGATAGCAGAACCACTAGACCAACAGTAGCTAAGGCATAAACTGGTCTTCTGGCACCCATCAGCGCCAAAGCTGATGCCAAACTTATAGTAATTGTAATTAACCAAACGATGATTTGACCGTAGATGTCGCCAAAGGTCAAGGTGCAGACAAACCGATAGTTTTGAATATTATTCATGTTCATCATATCCGCCTCAAGTCTCTCCTATAGGTTCTACCTTAGAGCCAGGTTTGACAAGAGGTCAATTTCTCAATATTTTTCCAAGGTTTGTAACCTTACTTTACACTTAATTTGTTTTGTAAGGGCGAATAATAATTATTATAAGTCTTTAGGAAGATAATTTTTGATTGCTTAAGAGATAACGATCGCATTAGGAACTTCAAAATAAAAAATAATTAATCGCTTTGACAAGTAGGGTAGGCAGTAACGGGTACGCATGGGTTACCCAAGTAGAGCAACTGCCGTGGAGCAGTCCCAATGAAAAAATTTCCAAGCGTTGCATGAAAGTCGAGGCGGGGATTTTTACTCAGAACTCAGCACTTTCAAGTCAAAGGAAGCAGAGGCATCATGAAAAAGATTTTCTTCCTGTCCCCTATATCTACAAATAAATTAAATAAATTGCAGTTTGGGGAAAAGGTGTACCCCTGCGGGGAAGCAAGCTACGCATAGCGTCTCCGCAGGAGAAAGGGTAAGGGTCAAAGGTTTTTTCTTGCCCCTTTTGCCCTTAACCGACAAGTATTGGGAAGACCATAACTATATTCTTCCTCCTCCGCTTCCTCTGCTTACTCTGCTTGTCAAAGCGATTGATTTTTTTATTTGGAAGTCCCTTGTACAACGACTAATCTCTGCTTAACTTCGTTGCCAAATTTTAATCGTCTTATCCAAACTTCCACTTACCAACATTTCGCCAGAAGTCGTAAAGGTGACTGCTGTAACTGTATCAGTATGCCCTGTAAAAGTGCCCAGGAGTTCTCCCGTTGCTAAATGCCATAACTTAATAGTTTTATCTGCACTACCACTTGCAATAATTTGCTCATCAGGACTCAAGGTGATTGTGCAGACTTCATCTCTATGCCCCTTGAGGGTATGAATTAATTCTCCGGTTTCTAAGTGCCAAATTTTGATTGTCTGATCTCGGCTACCGCTAACGAGCAGCTTACCATCGGCACTAATAGCTAGAGAACGCACAATATGAGAATGGCCCATGAGGTTGTAGAGTGGTGGCACATCCTGCAAATTGCTTACCCCAGCTAAATGGGAAGTACACCAAACTTTGATTTTGCGATAACTACCTGTAACAAGAATTTGTCCATCTTGGCTGAGGGCGAGAGAATGCGCTGCAGTATCATCTAATGAGAGAGCGATCGCTACTTGTCGCTTCATCAAATCCCAAAATAGGATTTTTCTGTCATCACCACCAGTAGCTAGCATTCTGCCATCTGGGGTAAAAGCTACGCATCTAACTACACCATTATGTTTGTGCAAGATATCAATTAAATCTAATGCACCTACGTGCCAAATCTTGATTGTAGAATCTGCACCAACACTGGCTAAAGTCTGTCCATCGGAACTGAAGGCTAAGGAATTAACTTCATCGACTAATCCAGATACCACCCAAGGTGCTTCTGACAATGTCTCGATTAGTTCACCTCTAGTTAAATCCCAGAGTTTTGTTTCGCCACGGCTACCACTGGCTAATATTGGAGGCTTTCTGTTAAGGTCACAGCTATTCATGTTGGCTGTCGGTATTCTCGCAGAATAAGCCAGGCAATTAATTCCTCTCGTGTGCCCTTGCAAGGTCTGCCAATATTCCCAGTCACCTACGATACTCTTGAGGGGATGCTCAGATGGTACAGTCTCAATTTTAGGGGCGATCGCTTTTTCTTTTACCACTAGAGCTACATCTTTCTTGCCTACTAGTGATTCTAAATACCAACTTAATCCACCTGCATATAACAAGTCACTCGGTGTAATGAAGATTTTTGGTTCATTACATTTCACCTGTTCTGTAGGTAAAAACCCAGTAAGTACTACTTGTTTTTCGTCGCCTAATTTACTACTTTGCTGATACAACAAGCAAAGGAAAATCAATACATGATGCTTTTTTATATCCTCTTGAGTAACTGACCACTTAATCTTATTTTTCTTAATCCCATTAAAACTTTCTCCATCGGCTGCATAAACTTGAATAGTCAATTTTTGGTTAGCTGTGAGTAAATAAGAAAATTTACTCTCACCACGTAAATTGCCCTCATCATCTAAAGCCATGTGGTTAATAGTGTCTTGCGACACTTTTTTTACCAACTTACCAAGGCGTTCCGCCATTACCTGCTCAACAATTTGCTCCCGCAAAATATAATCTTCCGCCTGCTGTTGAAAGTGTTGTGGAAAAGGGATTGTCCAATCAGGCGGTTCTGGATATTCAGGTGGTGTGGGAGGGGGATTTTTAGCAAGAATTTCTGCTTGTTGGCAAGACAACTTTTGCAGTTTTGCCAATGGCTCACCCCAAATTGTCATAATTTCACTATGACAATTTTTAACATGACTTTTCAGTATAGATAAGTCATTTATTTTCAGTTTTTTGACGCGGTTAAGGAAGTCAGCTTGTTGAGCTTTTAGTAAGCTAATCCAATCCATCTGCATGAGAGCGGCACATTACTGCATACCTACGGTAAGCTATACCAATCCAATTACTCAAGTTTATAATCTCTATTGATTAAAATTCAGTAATTATATCGGTTTCATAGAACACAAGCATCAGCATGAGTTCACGGTAAAGATGCACCTAAATAGCACCCAAACATATCATTAACTGATATGGCTGAGGTATAGAGAGTTAACTGATGTCACATTATTCTAACTACAATGGAGAATAACATACTGTTTCCATCGAAACAGTTCTTAAAGGAAAAAATGGTGTGATTGGCAGCGGACACAAAGACTAGCAGCAATGTTAAATTATAAAATAGCCATGTCAAGAAATTCTGATTTTACTGACTCTGAAAATACTTAAGAGAGTATAAATTATGAATATTGGCTAATTTTCCGATTGATTTTGTGGTAGTACATTTTTATTACTGTTGTTTGCCTCTAAATTTTGAATTTTCATATGCAAATCAAAGTCGTTATGGCTCACAATACTTTCTAATGTCGCTATTCTTGCTTCTAAAAGCTCTATCTGCTGTTGTTGCAGATAACCATTTTTGGATTTTTTCTCATCAGAACGCCATATTGCCACCGTACCAGCTGCGGCACCGCCAATAGCAGCTAAAGGCAAAATCGCACCACTTCTCGTCACAGCTGAAAGCGGAATGCAAATTGCTAGGATTCCCACTGTCAGTCCCCAGATTTTAGAAGTAGCAGCTACTCTGATATCCGAGGATTGCTCTAGGCTGTCTTTAGATTTTTTAGCCATAAGTTTTTCCTAGATAAGTCCTTGTCTAGGTTCGCACGATCGCTAAAAAAAATACTTCCTACATTTGGGTTAAGTATAATTACTCCACAGGGCGATCGCGTCTGCTTCTTTGGAAGTAGCTGTAGATGAGCCGACACCAGAAAATCTCTACACTAGGTTAGATGCGAATTTTTTTATTCCTCATGCTCCTAGCACTCAAACTCTGATTCTCATTTTTCTCCGTAAGCTAAATCAAATACTTTGTGCTAATATGATTGCTTATACTCAGCAATTATACTGTAAGCATTATCAATTTTTCAAGTCAATTACCTTTTGACTATGAATTTTTAGTTGTTTGCTTCTTCCGTAATTTAAACAAAAATCCGCAAATATACCATACATAATCTGAGGTATTTGAATTTATTCTGAGGAGTGAATACATAAAAAAAATCGATAAATTTGACTGTAAGATGAAAATTTTTCATCTTCTAGTGATTTGCGGCTAAATTTAAAATTACTGCTGCAATACTGGCTCTAAATAGTTGGAGATATCTGGATAAATAGCTAAATCCAGCAATCAAACCCAGTCTATCCTTTTATAAATACCGATAAAATTGATTTAGTAGCTCATCCAGGAAATATAAGCTCAAAGTTAGCACTTATTGGAGTTTTATTTTTCCCAAGAAGACCCAAGATATGACAATGTGAGGAAAAGACATGCCAGAACATGAACGGGAAAAAATACGTCACCTTTTGGTTGTCAAAGACTTACAAGGGCAACGCACTATCCCTCTTCAAGACGCTACTTATTCTCTGGGACGAGATTCTAGAAATGCTATTGTCTTGCGTTCGCGCTCAGTATCAAGGCAACACGCCATTTTATTAAGAGTAACTATTCCAGAAACAGATCAATATGGCTTTCGGATTATTGATGGCGATTTCAAAGGTAAAAAAAGTACTAATGGTGTATTTGTAAATGGCACCAAATGCTTCTCCCATAACCTGCAAAATGGAGATGTAATTGCATTTGGAAATAACCAAGTTCATGCAAAATATTATGCTATTTCTAATATTTCCGAAAAAGCTTTTTCGGAATCTATTACAGTAGAAGATATATCTAGCTTTTTATCCGAACAAGCTAATCCAGTTAATCCGTTTGAAACTTTAATTTCGCCGGATTCTACTTTTGAGGGAGCTAGCGAAACCGTACTGGCCCGCCTAGCATCTTTTCCTGAACTTATTCCCAATCCTATTATTGAAATGGATATAGAGGGAAATGTAATTTATCTCAATCCAGCGGCATCTCTCAAGTTTCCTAAACTGCGAGAATTTGGGGAGAAACATCCAGTATTATCAGGATTACTAGATACAGTTAAAAATCGAGATGCCGATTCGGAAAATTCTTTTGTGCGCGAGGTAGAAGTTGGCACAGAAATTTTTGAACAATCTATTCATTACCTTCCCGAAAGTGATTTAATTAGAACCTTTATAGTTAGGGATATTACAGAGCAAAAGCAAGCCGCCGCAGAATTGCGTCAGCGAGACAGGCTGCTACAAGCAGTTGCCGAATCGGCTAATTATTTGCTGGTGGAAATGAACTACCAGGCTGGGATTGAGAAAACTCTGACGATGATGGGTGAAGCGGCTCAAGTAGACCGTGCTTATTTCTTTAGAAACCACATCCACCCAATCACAGGGGAATTAGCATTCAGCCTCAAGTTTGAATGGACAGGCTCAAACATAGAACCATCATTAGAACATTGGCAAAATCTCTCTTATCAATCTTCTGAACTGGCCCGTTGGTACAGCACACTCTCACGTGGCGAGTCGATTATGGGACTGACTCAGGAATTTCCCATTGATGAACAACAAATTTTGACCCGTGATGGTATTCAATCTATCTTCCTAGTACCTCTGCGTCTGGAGGAAAAGTTTTGGGGTTACGTAGGCTTGGCAGACTGTTCAAAAGAGCGTCGCTGGTCAAGGCATGAAGAGTCTACACTGTTAACAATGGCAGCTAGTATTAATGCCGCTTGGCAGCGTCAGCAAGTCGAAGAAAAGATTCGCTTTCAAGCGCTGCATGATTTGTTGACAGGATTACCCAACCGCCTGCTGTTTAACGAATTGCTCGATAAAGCTTTACCTAACGCAACTCGCACTTATGACAGTCTAGCTGTCATGTTCTTAGATCTAGACCGTTTCAAGGTAATCAATGATACTTTGGGTCATACATTGGGAGATACTCTGTTAAAATCTGTGGCTCAACGCTTGAGAGATTGTCTGAGAGCAGGGGATACCATTGCCCGTTGGGGGGGAGATGAATTTACGATTTTACTACCCCAAGTTAATCATCTGGACGAAGTAACACAAGTATCTCAAAGAATTCTACAAGCCTTAGAAAATTGCTTTGAAATTGAGGGACACGAACTTTATGTGAGTGCGAGTCTGGGGATTGCTCTGCTCAATGAAGATAGTCCTGATGCAGAAACCCTCATCCAACACGCGGATGCAGCTTTGTATTATGCAAAAGATGCTGGGAGAAATAACTACCAATTTTATACCACAGCCCTATGTACCAAAACACCGGAACTCCTGACTTTAGAGAAGAGTTTGCGCTTTGCTCTAGAACGGGAAGAATTTATGGTGTACTATCAACCTCGAGTTAATATTCTCACCGGGCAAATTTCTGGCATGGAAGCTCTTTTACGCTGGCAACACCCAGAAATGGGATTAGTAGCGCCTAGTGTATTTATTCCCCTTGCCGAAGAAAGTGGATTGATTGTCCCCATTGGCGAATGGGTACTACGGACAGCTTGTAAGCAAAATAAAGCTTGGCAAGAAGCTGGATTTCCTCCCCTGACAGTTGCTGTTAATCTCTCCCTGAAACAGTTTCGTCAACCTAATCTGGTGGAAATTTTAAATAGCATTTTAAAAGAGACAGGACTAGAAGCCAAATTTTTAGAGTTAGAAATTACAGAATCAATCGCAATTGAAGATTTAGAGTTTACGAGAAATGTCTTAGATTCTCTGCAAGAGATGGGTGTGTATCTCTCCATTGATGATTTTGGTACAGGTCATTCTTCACTGTCCCGCCTACAACTTTTACCACTACATCATTTAAAAATTGATAAGTCTTTTATCCAAGAGCTAACCCGAGATAGTAAAGTAGCTCATATTATCAAAGCAATAGTGGTATTAGGGCAGAATTTAGGATTAAGGTTAACAGCTGAAGGCGTAGAAAAAGCTGAGGAATTAGAATTCTTGAAATCTATCAATTGTGAAGATGTACAAGGCTATCTTTTCTACCGTCCGGTTGCTGCCGATAAAGCTACAGAAATACTTATAAAAGAGCAAAACAAGCATAACGAGGCTAAGTAGGATTCAAAATCTTACTAGAAATATTATATTATCCTCTTGAGGCGCTACTCATGAGGATAATTTTATGGCGATGGTATTAGATAAAGTTGTTCCGTTTGGGAGGTCAATGGATGAATATTCAAAAATGTTTAATTTAACGCACACAGATTTAAATAAAAAAATTATTGGTATTGGCGATGGCCCAGCAAGCTTTAATGCAGACATGACTCTTCAAGGTAAAAGCGTGATTTCGGTCGATCCTCTATACCAATTTTCTGCAAAAGAGATATTAGCTAGATTCAATGAAGTAATTGATTTTATTATTGACCAAGTGAAAGCTACGCCTAATGATTGGGTATGGAGCTATCATAAATCACCAGAGGATTTGCGTCAAAATCGGGTAAAAGTTATTGAAAAATTTATTGCTGACTATGAAAAAGGCAAGCAGAATCACAGATATATAATTGGTGAATTGCCAAGCTTAAATTATCAAAATCAAGAATTTAATTTAGCTCTTTGCTCACATTTTTTATTTTTATATGCTGACCACTTTGATTATGATTTTCACCTCAAATCTATAGCAGAAATGCTCCGGATTGCTCAAGAAATCAGAATATTTCCTTTACTGACTTTAATGTCAAAACCTGCTCCATATTTAGATGAGATAGTGAACCATTACACATCAGCAGGTTACATTGTAGAGATTGTAAAAGTTGATTATGAACTACAGCTTGGTGCCAATATGATGTTGAAGATTGCTAGAAAAGATAATTGAGTTTGGGGTTGGTCAAGAGACGTGATTAATCGCGTCTGTACAAGAAAGACTCAAGATATTCTATTGCCAATTTAAGTGGATTCTTCTGTTAAGATTTCTGGTAGGCTTGGGGGTTCAATAGTGTTTTTGTCATCATCAGAGAGAGATATAAAACCATCAGCTGCATCTTTGATAAAACCAGCTACAGGTACAGCAATTAGTAAGCCTAACAAACCGCCAATATAAGTTCCTACTAGCAGGGAAACTATTACCCAGACAGGTCTTAATCCTGTAAACCGACCTAAAAGACGGGGTGCGATCGCTTGGTCAATTACCTGATCGATAATAATAGCCACTGCAAAAATCTTTACTGCTAACCAAATATCATGGGATGCTATTATTAAAATAATTACTATTAAACTGATGACATCACCAAAAGGAATTAAGCTTAAAATCCCGACTCCTAAACCAAATAGTAAAGCAAACTGAACCTGAAATGCTAAAAATAACAGTGTTTCAGCTACTCCCATCAATAAAGCTAAACTAACTTGACCAATCAAATAATTTTGAAAATTTTGTTGTAGAGATTCTCTAACTTTTTGAGCAAAGGTACTGGGTATTTTTTTAAAAATTGCCTCCCAAATTCTGCCACCATCTATTAAAAGATAAAAAGTCAAAACTACTGTTACTATGACTTCAGAGATGCTATCGATAGTATCTTTGACAATAATTAAAAAATTATTAAATATTGCTTGTAATTCATCAGGTAAATGATTAGTTATTTGAGTGAGGATTTGCCCAAAATTAACTTTTAATTTTTGATTACCAAGAGCATCATTGAAAGTTTGAATTTTTGCCTCATTAGCATCAATCCATTGTGGCAAAACTTTAGCCATTTCATTAAATTGTTCCCAAGCCAGGGGAAATAAAGTAATACCTAAACCAATAAAGATTAATAAAGCCGAAATAAAAACTAATGCTACTGCAGAGTTACGCTTAACTCCGCGTTTTTGCAATTGTGAAACGGGATAGTTTAAAATAAAAGCCAACAAACTTGCTAATATAAAAATTGTGACTATTGGTTGAAAATATTGAAAAAATCTAAATGCTAGCCAACCATTCAGAAACACTAAAGGAAATATTAGCGTTATAATTAATACTTTAATGAGTTGGTTAAGTGAGAAATTCATGATTACCTAGAAAAACTCTGACGTTGCTTAGCAAAGATAAATGTAATATATAACTGCGATCGCTTGTCTGTAGTAAAATTTGAGCGTTCAGAAAAAAATATTTTTTACAGAGGCTATTAATCGCGTCTCTACTTTTTACCTGCAACACTAGCTTTCTTTAAAAGCTAAAAATTGCTCTTCATTAATACGTCCAGCTTGATACAGGGTTTCTGTAATTTCGGAAATGGTTAAAACTGCATGACTATTGTAACCATTTGCCTTTAACCTATCTTTTACCCCTGCTTCATGGTCGATAAATACTACGATATCATTAACCTTTAACTCTGCAGATTTTAATTTTTCTGCACCTTCCATCGCACTTTTACCACTAATGAGAATATCATCAACAACCACAACCGTTTCACCAGGATGGAAGTTACCTTCAATTACTTTACGAGTTCCGTGTGCTTTTACTTCTTTACGTGGGAAAATCATCGGACAATTAAGACGCAAAGCTAAACCTGTTGCTGTTGGTAAAGAACCGTAAGGAATACCTGCTATCCTATCAAAAGTAAGATTTTGCAAAATCTCTGCATAAGCAGTCAGCACTTGGTTAAAAACTTGAGGATTAGAAATTATTTTCCTTAAATCGACGTAATAAGGAAATGTTGCTCCTGATGCTTGCACGAAGCTACCAAACATAATGCAGCCAATATCATAAAGTTGTAAGATTAAATCTTGCTGCGGATGCTGCTGAAAAAAACACACATCAGGTAACCACAAAGAACAGCTTGAATTCTCTTGAATAATATTATTTCTTGCTAAATTAATTTCTTCCCGTAAAGATACAATTTCTTGAGATAGCTGGGGGCTACCTAACATATCTTGAGGCACAGGAATTAACAATCCATCGCCGTTATGATTCAAACCTGAAACTAAAATTTCATTGAGATTGTGATCTTCTGCCCAGATACTACGGGCCATAATCATTCTTTCAGGGGCTATGGCTCGAATTAATGCTAAAACTTCAGGATTGGTAGTTCCCACCTCTAAGCCTAATTGCTCAGGTGTACCCCAATTTTTTGATTCTTTTACTACTTGTAAATATAGGGGTGATTCGTTTGTGGGATATTGCTGTACACTTTCGGCTCCGGGATTAGATGTACAACACAAAATAAAGGCAGCTTTCTCAGGATAAACTAAAAATGGCGCTACATGATCTTGTCCAATATAAGGACTAAGGGTAATAGCATCTACCTGCCATTCTGTAAATACAGTGCGAGCGAAAATGGTACTAGTATTTAAATCACTGTGTTTGGCATCTAAAATAATGGGAATATGATTTGGAATAGCTTTTAAGGTTTTGTCTAACAGTTCTAAACCAGGAATACCCAAAACTTCATAAAAGCCTAGTGTGGGTTTATAGGCACAGACAAAATCAGCAGTTTCAGTAATAATAAATTGCAACCAATCCCACAAACCCGTTATCATATCTTGCTGTGTATAGCGATTAGGCATCATTTCTGGGTTGGGATCGAGTCCTACAAATAGTAAGCTTTGATTGTCGGCAATGTTATTTTGTAGTTTGTCAAAAAAATTCATAGTTAATTGTTTATTACTTAGGTCAAAAGTTAATAGCTAATAGTAATTGTTGCTAAAGTCCTGCAAACCATTCGTACCCTTGGTCTTCCCAATAGCCTTTAAACGGTGATAAATAATTAGTTAGCGTAATTTGGGTTACCCATTTACTTTGCTTGTAGCCTAGTTTAATAGGCGAAGCTAAACGAAGAGGTGCGCCATTAGCAACTGGTAAAGGTTCCCCATTTTTTTGATAAGCTAATAAAGTTTGGGGATGTAAAACTGATGCTATGTCCCAACTTTCATAGTAGCCATCTGCTGATTTAAAATAAGCATATTTGACATTGGCTTTAGGCTGGGCAAGGGTAAGAATTGCTTTTAAATTTACACCACCCCATTGCACGATCGCAGCCCAGCCTTCTACACAAACATGACGAATAATCATAGAAGTGAGAGGTAAAGCGCGAATTTCTGCCATAGTTAGGCTTAAAGGATTATTTACTTCGCCATCAATAATTAAGCGATACTTTTCCTCATCAATAATAGGAGTAGACCTAAAGCTATTCACAATTAACGCTTCTGGTTGAATTTCAGTTAGCGAAAATTCTGGTACTGGCTTTTGTGGGTTAAAGATGAAAGTCTCTACCTTCTGGTTAAGTGGTTCCGATAATTTACCCACCAAATCTTCAAAGCTAGGTGTACCACAGCCACCAAGTAATAAACTGGCACTAGACAATCCAGAAATTTGTAAAAATTGCCGACGTGTCAATTGAGAAATATTTTTGCGAATTAAACCCATATAAAAAAGCCGAGAAATAATTTAGCTAAACATAGAATTATTAGGTGGACACTATTCAATAGTGATACACCAGTAGCAATGAAAAATCTTACTCCACAAGAGTTAGATTAATTTTTTTAGTTATGTATCTGCAAACTGTTGTGGCGTGTAGTACCTAATCTCAGATAAAAAGAGTGATTAATACCAAGTTACCAAAACATCGAGTCTGTAAGTTCTTGTCCACCAGCTTTCCGTCCTAAGAAATAGTGTGCGATCGCAAATATAATAACTATAGGAACTGAAGTAAAATGAGCAATACGTAATCCTTGCCAACTGCCAAATAAATCCACAATCCAGGGAAATTGAGCAGGTTTATACATACCTATGCCTGTAAATAAAGCCAAAAGTAAGATAGGAATAATAGCTGTATAAACAAGGCGATGCCAAGCATAAATTAACCGCTTGGCGTTATGAGTTTTTTGTAATGCTTTTACATCATTAGCACCCACAAATCTATGCCGCCAACGGCGAGTAATTAAAACATAAACTCCGTACCACAATAGATTTAGTGAAAATAACCACATAGCAAAAAAGTGCCAGTGTCTACCCCCAGCCAGCCAACCTCCTAATGTAAATAAAGGAAAAATATGTATACCTGTACGCCCACCAAAAACAGGGTTAGCATTATAAATTTGTAATCCACTAGTAAGCATCAGAAACAAGCTGATGATATTTATCCCGTGGAAAATTTTAGCTCCAATTGCTTGATTTGGTAACTTCCTGGGTTTAGAGGGAATAGTTGCAGTCACTTAACTTTACTCCAAATTCAAAATTAACCTTCCTAAAACAGAAAAATTAGATGGTGCCATAGTAAAGGCAATTGGCGTTCAAAACTTGCAAGGCTTGTAGCTACAGCATATCAGTGAAGTTACTATAACGATTTTCGTAAAAAAGTATCATTATTAATATAAGAATTTCATTTTTTTGTTGTATAAATTCTGACCGCATATGTTGGGTATTTTGACGAAAAACGACTTAAACAGCGATCGCGCACTCAGCACGATCGATTTATTGAGGTCTTTTGACCTACAAATCAAGCTCAAGGATGAAAGCACCATTACCTAATAACGAAGCACAGAGAATTGAAGCACTTTCGCAGTATCGGATCTTAGATTCAGTATCTGAAGCAGCTTTTGACGACCTGACTTATTTAGCATCATACATTTGTGGCACTCCCATCGCCCTAGTTAGCTTAATTGATAGTAACCGTCAATGGTTTAAATCCAAAGTTGGTTTAACAGCGCTAGAAACCCCCCGCGATATTGCATTCTGCGCTCATGCAATTCTACAATCTGAGGTTTTTGTGGTTTCTGATGCCACAACTGACGAAAGATTTGCCACAAATCCTTTAGTTACATCAGATCCCCATATAAGTTTTTATGCAGGCGTACCTCTGATTAATGGTGAAGGATATGCCTTAGGAACGCTTTGCGTAATTGACCATGTACCAAGGGAACTGACTGTAGAACAGATAGAAGCCTTAAGGGTTTTAGGCCGTCATGTTATTAGGCAACTAGAACTGCGACGTGATTTAGCACATTTAGGGCTACCACATCAGAAAAATAAATATATCAAAAAGACACGTATGCAATTTTTAAAAAAGATTGCGGCAGCATTAGGATTAGCATCTAGCATATTAGTAATAACTGGTATATTTTCCTATCAGAATACAAAAGCATTTATTGACAATCTGAATGCAGAAAAAACTGCAGAGAAGAAAATTGACACTCAAGAAAAACTGCTATCTTTGCTCAAAGATGCTGAGAATAGCGAATTTATCTATCTGCTAACAGGAGATAAAAACTATTTAGAACCTTATAACATCGCAGTTAGTAATATTAATTCACAAATTAAAGAAATAAAAAAAATATCGGGAAAGCAGCCCAATCGACAACAAAAAATTGCTCATCTAGAAGGATTAATTAAAGGAAAATTAGCAGAAATTCAGGAAAATATAGATTTTCGTCAGCAAAATAGCTCTCATTCTAACTGGCAGTTATTTTTGAGCAATCGTGGTACCAATCTCATGGATGAGATTCGCAAGCTGATGGCGGAGATGCAAACTGAAGATAGTCAGCAACATCAACGCTATGCTGCAGCGGCCAAAGCCAGTGGGACGCAGACAATTTTGACAATCGTCATCGCCATTAGCCTATGTTTTATGATTCTCAGTGTGGTTTACTACCTGATCTATCGCGAACTTAAAGAGCGATCGCAGACGCAGGCTATCTTAGAACAAGAGCGCTATTTAATCTCAGAAATTTTAAATACAGTTGCAGCCTTGGTCATTGTTCTCGACACGCAAGGGCGAATTGTTCGCTTCAATCAGTCTTGTGAGCAAACCACTGGTTACTCATTTGATGAAGTCAGGGGTAAATATTTCTGGGACATATTACTAACTTCAGCAGAAAAAGAGCCAATCAAAGCAGTTTTTCAGCAACTACAAACTGGTCAATTTCTCAATGAGTACGAAAACTCCTGGATAAGAAAAGATGGTAGTTTGCGGCTGATTGCATGGACAAATACCATCCTTAAGGATGATGCAGGGCAAGTTGAATACGTTATGGGTACTGGGATTGATATTACCGAACGCAAAAAAGCAGAAACTGCCTTGCAAGATAGCAAGTGGTTTGCTGAAAGCATTGCGGACAATTCACCTAGTTTAATTTATGTGTTCGATTTGGACACTATGAGTGTTATTTATACCAACAAACCTGCAAGCAGATATCTGGGTTACGAGCCAGAAGAAATTTCCGCAATGGGTTCGGACTTCCTGACTAATATTATTCATCCTGAGTATTTGCCCAGCAGAATGAGATATTTCGAGGCTGCTCAAAAACTTAAAGACAATGAGGTAGTGGAATTTGAACAACGCCTAAAACATAGTAGTGGCGAGTGGCGATGGTTTTGGCATCGTGAAACCATTTTTAAGCGGAGAGCAGATGGTACGCCGTGCCAAATTATGGGCACTGCACATGATATTAACGATCGCAAACGAGCAGAACAACACTTGACTGCCCAATATGCCGCCACCAGCGTATTAACAGCTGCTAATAATATTGCTGAAGCTATTCCCCTGATTTTGCAGGGAATCTGCGAGAGTTTGGGTTGGGATGCAGGGGAAATGTGGTTAGTGGATCAACAAACCAATGTCTTGCGTTGTCTTGATATTTGGTATGCATCATCTCTAGCAACATCAGAGTTGGAAGTATTTAGCCGACAAAGCACTTTTACTTCGGGAGTAGGGCTACCTGGTCGTGTGTGGGCCGATAATACACCTGTTTGGATTGATGATATTTTGGCAGATCCCAACTGTGCCTACCAACACATTACTGAAGCAGGATTGCACACTGCTTTTGGTTTTCCTGTCTATAGTCGCAACCAAACTTTTGGTGTGATTGCTTTTCTCAAGCGGGAGAAGCAGCAAATAGATTTGGATTTGCTAGTGAGTCTGACTACTATTGGTAACTTAGTAGGTCAGTTTATTGAGCGCAAGCAGGGAGAAGAAGAACTCCAACGCCAAAACTTGCGATCGCAACTGTCGGCTGATATCACTCTCAAAATTCGGGAATCTTTACAAATAGATGAGATTCTGCAAACTAGCGTTACAGAGGTGCAAAAGCTGCTGAAGGCAGACCGAGTGCTGATATTGCAATTAGAATCAGATGGCTCTTTTACAACGCTAAAAGAGGTAGTGATGCCTGAATTGCCTACAATCATGGGTCAGAATATCTTTGATCCTTGTTTTAGCGAAAATTACATTCAGAAATATCGTCAAGGCAGAGTTAGCGCCATTAACGATATCGAGCAATCTCAGATTCAACCTTGCCATATCGCAATGCTCAAGCAATTTGCTGTGAAAGCTAACTTAGTTGTACCAATTATCTTAAACAGTCAACTTTGGGGATTGCTGATTGCTCATCAATGCCACCATCCACGCCAATGGACTAATTGGGAAACTGAACTTTTACGAGAATTAGCTGACCAAATTGGTATGGCTTTAGCCCATGCTAAATTGCTAGAAGCAGAAACTCTGCAAAAACAAGAACTTGAAGGGGCTCGCAGCCAAGCAGAGTTGGCATCTCAAGCTAAAAGTGCTTTTTTAGCAAACATGAGTCATGAAATTCGTACCCCCATGAATGCTGTTTTGGGGATGACTGGCTTATTGTTAGACACAGTGCTGAATGCGGAACAGCGAGATTTTGTAGAAACTATTCGCATTAGTGGTGATGCTTTATTAACTTTAATCAACGAGATTTTGGATTTATCCAAACTAGAAGCTGGGGAAATGGTTCTCGAAACTCTAGACTTTGATTTATCAACCTGTGTGGAAGAAGTAATCGATTTGTTAGTTCCCCAAGCTCATCATAAGGGGATAGAAATGGGGGCATTAATTCAACGCGATGTTCCTACTTATCTCAAAGGGGATGCTAGCCGTCTGCGACAAATTTTGATGAATTTACTCAGCAATGCTATCAAGTTTACTAGCAAAGGTGAGGTCTTAGTCCGAGCAGAATTAGAATCAGAAACTCCAACTACAGCTACCATCTATTTTGCGGTTACAGATAGTGGTCTGGGTATTTCCACAGAAGACCAAAGCAAACTTTTTACCCCCTTTACCCAAGTGGATGCTTCCACTACCCGTAAATATGGAGGTACAGGTTTAGGGTTAGCTATTTGCAAACAGCTAGTAACTTTAATGGGGGGAGAAATTGGGGTAGAAAGCCAGCTAGGTGAAGGCTCAAAGTTTTGGTTTAGAGTGACTTTTGCCAAGCAAATCCAGCCTGTCGCGCCAATTAGCGATCGCGGATTTTTAAAGAATCGCCGTTTATTAGTTGTGGATGATAATGCTACTAATCGTAAAATCATCTACCATCAAGCTACCCGTTGGGGAATGCAGGTAGATACAGCCGACTGTGCAGCAGCTGCCTTCAGTGCTATACAAAAAGCTTATCAGCAGTCACAGCCTTATGATATCGCTTTGATTGATATGCAAATGCCTGACACAGATGGTATGAGTTTAGGAGCAAAAATTAAAGCCAATTCTGCTATTGGTGAGATACCTTTGATTATGCTTACCTCTACTAATCAACGGGATGAAGTTAGACAATCACTACAAATAGGATTTGCTGCTTATTTAGTCAAACCTGTGAAGCCTTCTCGCCTCTTGGATACTATTATGAATAACTTAGGAACCGGGCCAGAACCTAATAATTTCGATAATTCAGAAGTTAGAAAAATGTCAAATTCTGTGCAAACCGCCCAAACTAAAGTTGCTAGTAAATCTCAGTTAAGAATTCTTCTAGCTGAAGATAATCTCGTAAATCAGAAAGTCGCTATCAAACTATTGCAAAGCTTAGGCTACAGTGCGGATGTGGTTGCTAATGGTCAAGAGGCACTGGAAATATTAGAAAAAGTTCCCTACGACTTAATTTTTATGGATTGTCAGATGCCTGTACTTGATGGGTTGGATGCAACAAGACAAATTCATCGTTTGCCAGAAACCGCCTTTGCTAGCCGTCGTCGTCCTGTGGTGATTGCGATGACTGCTAATGCGATGAAAGAAGATAGACAAAAGTGTCTTGATGCTGGCATGGATGATTATTTGAGTAAGCCAGTAATTAAAGACAAACTAGCAGCCATGTTAGACCATTGGGGAAGTATGATTTTGAAAACTCAGGATCCTGTGGCTTGTGAACCTGAAGCGACGACCACAGAAACTAATCCACTGGCTCTACTAATCGATTGGGAACACTTGCATCAACTTTCGGAAGATAATACAGAATTTGAATTTGAGCTATTGGAAATTTTTGTGGAAGATACTCATACTCATTTAGATATCACGAAAGCTGCAATCGAGAATAATGACTTTGAACAACTAGCACAAGAAGCTCACCATCTCAAAGGTGCTAGCGCCAATGTGGGTGTTACACCTATGCGCCGAGCCGCAGAACAATTAGAACAACTAGCTCACGATCAAGAACGTAGAGGTACTGCCAAGTTAATTGATGAGTTAGCCAAATACATTAGCCAAATTGAAGTATTTTTAAAAAGCCAAACTCATCAATAATATTTACTAATAAATAAACAGTAACGAGCATCTTCTGTAGGCTCGTAAGTTAACTGATCAGCCATCTCTGACATAATTTTTAAACCTCGTCCACGCTCTTGATAATTGTCTTCAAATTCGGATACTTCTTGTAATTTTTGCTCTAAATCGAAAGCTGGGCCTTTCGACAAAATTCTGATTTCTATATGTTCGCTTGAACGCACAGCTTCTAATTCAATAGGTGTTTCTACAGGTAGATTTTTGTGTGCGTGTTCTACAATGTTAGCAAAGCCTTCTATCAGCAAAGTTTGGCATTGCCACCAGATTTTGGCATCGGGAATTGGTGGTTTATTTATCTGCTCAAACCATGATAAAACCTGTGTAGAATTATTTAGATCTGTATCAACTTTGAGATAAATTTTATTATTCACTTTCACTTCAACCTGTCAAATTTATTGATTATATTAAGTAGAAACTAAAACTAACAAGTTTAATATTTTATTATATAATATTTAATTACAGTTTTCTTGGTTAAGATAAGTACAAATCTTAATTTACTGCACAATAAAATCTGAGTTTATTTAAATAAAATTTCATGTTTAAAATTTTAATTATTGATGATGACCCGATAGTGCGGATAGCACTAAAAAGAACACTGCAAAACCAAGGTTACGATACGACAACAGCCAGCGATGGAGAAGAAGGAATTGCACTAGCAAAGAGCTTAACTCCTGCTCTAATTATATGTGACTGGATGATGGCAAAACTGGACGGAATAGAAGTCTGTCGTCGCATCAAAGCCGATCCAGAATTAGCAACTACTTTTTTCATTCTCCTAACTGCTAAAGGTGCATCTCGTGGAGAAGAAAAAGATAGAGTTCTCGGATTAGATGCGGGTGCAGATGAATTTGTCTCCAAGCCGATAGAGATGAATGAATTAAAAGCCAGAGTTAGAGCGGGGTTAAGGCTACATCAACTAAATCAAGATTTGCAAACTCAAAAACAGGCTTTAGAGCAACTAAATCAAAATTTGCAAACTCAAAAGCAAATTTTAGAAGCAGAACTAGCTGAAGCTGCTGATTATGTGCGATCGCTTTTACCATCACCAATGGTGGGAACAGTCACAACAGAAGCTTTGTTTGTCCCTTCAGCACAATTAGGCGGTGATTGTTTTGACTATTACTGGTTAGATGACGAGCGTTTAGCCATTTATCTGATGGATGTATCAGGACATGGGGTGGGTTCAGCACTATTATCTGTATCTGTGGTGAATGTGTTGCGATCGCAGTCTTTACCCAACACAAACTTTAGTCAACCAAAAGAAGTACTTTACGCTCTCAATCAAGCCTTTCCCATGAGCCATCATAATGATAAATACTTTACCATCTGGTATGGAGTTTATGATCGCTCAAAACGTCAGCTAGTCTACGCAAGTGCTGGACATCCACCCGCAGTATTGTTATCTGGTACAGATACAACAGACATTAGTGTGAAACAGCTAAGTTCTTTAGATCTACCCATTGGCTTTGTCCCTGATGTGGAGTTTGAGGATGCAACTGTGGAAATCTCTGCTCACAACAGTTTATACATTTTTAGTGATGGTGCTTACGAAATTCATCAGCCAAATGGTCAGCTTTGGGGTATTAATGCTTTTATTGAATTGTTAATCAAATGTAGCAATGAGAAGACCACTGAGCTTCAGCAATTATTAGCGCAGCTTTTGTCTTTAAATGCTCAAGAAAATCTAGAAGACGATTTATCTTTGCTGAAGATAAGCTTTAGCTAACTTAGCAGCTTGGCGCAAAATTCAAAAATCTCTAATTCAGGGTTTTGTGCTGCTGACAAAAGTGTATTTATTTACGCCAACCTGTAATAATCAAATTTGTATATATACCCCAATCAACTCTGAAATATTTTATTGTACTGACAATACCTGGCGTTGAAATTCTTCACGATCGGCAAAGTTTTGAATAATTCTATCTACTTTAGTTAGTTCAAATAACATTTTGACTTGAGAGCTAGCAGAACAAACAAAGAGTTTGGCATTAGCATTGCGTACTATCTGCATCGCTGAGACTAAAGCACCTAAACCGGAACTATCAATAAAGCTAACGTCTTTTAGGTCAATCAATAAAACATCTAATTCAGCTTGCCTAGCTACAATATCGCTGACCTCACGACGCAATTGATTACCCCTAATAGCATCTAAAATACCCGATGGCTCTATTATCGTTAATTTGATTTTCATTGCTGACTTTTCCTGTGGTTTGGATGATAGATTACACCTTATTATTTTGGCATTTAATTAATCAAAACCGCAAGACTTGTAATAATAAAAAATCACAATTTTTTCCTGTAGAATTTACCCAATAAGCATTGAAATTTAATTGTCTTATTTAAGTAAAAAGACATAAAATCACGTTCCAATATCGATGTTTTATTTGCTGTCCCTGTTATTTATTAACAGGACTGACTCACCTAATATTTCTTCTTCCCTTTTACCCATTCCCCAGTCACCAGTCCCCATTCCCTAATATTAAGATTTTTTTGATGGTTTCCAATAAGAAGCGTGAATTACTGACCAAAGAAGTGATAGGTTATAGGTAGCCCAAAGACCATTGAGCAGATAAACCAAAGGATAATCTAAGTTACCAGTGACAAAGCGGTATAGACTCCATAGCATTCCTAAAATACTCAAAATAAACATGAGCAATTGCGGCCAAATTAGTTTAAAGTAGATACCTGACTGCCGTTCTTTTGGTGTAACTTTAAACTTAATTGCTTTTCCAGAAAAGACACTCCAAACTGCTTGGATCAGCAGCGGAAATATTGCGATCGCATATTGTTCAGAACGCCAGATTTCTCTAGCTGGTATTCCCCAAGCTGCTGACAGAAATGTCAGCCTATTCATTACAAAAGCAGGGAAAAAATGTAAGGCGAAATCATAACCCTGTGTTTCCACAGGTATTAATCCTGTAAAGAAATATATAATAGGGCAAGAAATAAAAACAACTGTAGAAAACCCAGCAAAATAGCTATACATTGTTTTAAAGTAATGCAGCTTTTGCCAAAATGTAAGTCCAGCTTTGGTTAAGGGATTTTCTCTGACTAATACTTGAATAGTTCCTTGAGCCCAACGCAGTCGTTGTTGCAGAGTAGAACTCAAATCTTCTGGTGCTAAACCTTCTGCTAAAAGTTCATGGTGATAAATAGATTTCCAACCAGCACTATGTAACCGCATGGCGGTATTCATATCTTCTGTAATACTTTGGCTAGATACGCCGCCAATCAATTCAAATTCATCTAACCTTTTTTCATCTTTGGCATATTCATCAGCAAAATATTGTAGTCCGACACTAATCAGCGCTTCTCTTCTCAATACAGCATTAGTTCCTGTATAGAAGGCTGCATTCATCCCATCTTTACCTTGTTGTAGCGGCCCATAAAATAAATTGGCTCGATGTCCAAAGGGATCGTTGTCAGGAAGATTATAAAAACCTTGGGGTGTCTGGACAAAGGCAATTTTGTTCGGCTCATATTTACCACCAAACAGATTGTAATTATAGAAATATGGCAAAACACGCTTGAGAAATTGTGGTTTAGGAATATGATCTGCATCTAAAGTTAAAATAAATTCCCCAGCTGTTTCACCAGAAAAAATAGCATAATTGAGGTTACCAGCTTTTGCATGATGTGAAACACCGGGTTGTTTAGGACGCGCGATGTAGCGTAATCTAGCCAAATCACCCAATTCTAATTCCTTTTGGTGAATAGCTTTTTCTAAAAATTCTTGCTCAGTAATCAGGCGTTCTTTTAAACTTTTTTGAGCAGAATTATTCTTTTGATGATGAGGGCTAAAATCAAGAATAAATTGCCGTAAGCTTTGTAAAAATGTTGTGCTAGTCTCTTGAGCTTGATTATCTTCTGGAGATAAATCTTGTAATAATTCTTCCGCGTTTAACAAATTAGGTTTCAAAGTTTCTAATTCTTGTAACTGCTCCATCAAAGCCGAGCGCGCAACGTCAATTTTCTGAGCTTCTTGTTGCAGTAATGGTGACTGTAAGTCTTCAATGCATAGACTTTCTGACATGGATCGCATCTGGGTCGAGTTACCATCATCTAATATGTAAACTCGGAGCTTGTTAGGAGGATAATCTATATTTAAAGCGGCTCTGGCAGTTGCTTCTACAATTTCTGTTGGCTCATTGTAACAAGCGATAAATACATCTACATTGGGCCAATTAGATATTGTTAAAGGAGGCGTTAATTGATCGATAGACTTAATCTGTCTGACCAAAGGTCGCCACAATCCTACGACAAACATCATACCGCCGAAATAGCTATAAATTTCTGCTAGCAGCAAAGGTAGAGATAGCCACAGTGCATCAAAGTTGATGGAATGGGTGATGCGCCATTGTAAATACCAAGCACCAAAAATTAAATTTATTTCTGCTAAATAACGGAAGAGTAGCGTTCTTTTTTTGAGAGTAGAACGGCTATTACCAGGAAAATCTGAGGAACTGTCAATAAAAGATACGGAGGTCATGTTAGCACCCTAAAATTAACTAAAAAATTAACGAACGTTTTTTTCTGGCTTGATAAAGCAGACTTTCTAAAATAACAGCATTAGTATTAACATCTAGAGAATTATTAATACCCAACTCTTGATTTTCATATTTGCCGGTAAAGTAGCCATTATTTAAACTAGCTAAATTTTGCACAGCATCTCGCAGCATTTTTGTGTAGGGATCGTCTGGCATGAGCGCATACCAAGAAAAGGCGGCTTTAGTGCTGAGAAATCGCAAATGGGGATAACTTTTTTCACTAACACTAGTAGCAGGCCAAGTTACTCCATTTGCATAGACACTGTAATAAAGAAAATAAGGCGGACGATCCAAAGAATCTTCATTGACAGCAGTTAAAATATTGGTGCGCTTAAATCTTTGTACTTGTACTTTGAGAAGATTTTCGGTTTGAGCTTTAATTGCTTCTGTCCAACCTATTTCTAATCCCAATAATAAATAAGGGTCATTTGTTAAGTAGTTAGTAGCGCCAGAATTTTTGAGATTCCGCCTGTCAATTTGTAAGGTAATACCATCTACTTGCACTTTGTCAGATGGGGGATGAGCAAGAGCTTTATTAGCTTGGATATTCCACAGCTTTAAACTATGAGCAGCGTATTGTTCGTAGCCTAAACGCCCCTCTTGTACCTCACGAATTTTTCCCCCAGATTCGGGAACACCGCCATTTAACCAACCATCCTTAACTAGTTTGGTTAACTTCCAGCCAGCCACAATATGATTAATGCGATCGCCATACTCGGGATAATGCGATCGCAAAATATGCAATGCTAATAAAAATCTCGCTAAATCTAAAGCAGACCAACCACTCTTCCCCTCTGGATCGGGAGTATTGTTGAGTTTTCGCATTTGAGCAGTACTGGTGCTATAGGCTTTATTGGGCAAACCTGTAGCTGGTAGTGGTAGCGTTTCTAGAGTCCTCAGTAAAGTGTTGATGCGTTCTCGAAATACATCAGTTGATAATAAATTTAATTGTCGAGCCGCAAAAATTCCTAATACAGCACTACCCTGATCCCACCAAGTCGTCCAAGCTATGTTGTGAGATGAATTAACTAAACCTGTTTGTGGATTCCAATTGCGTTCAAAATATTTCCAAGCGCGTTGAGCAGCAATTAAATCCGCTTCATTAGTCAATCGGGGTTGAGAGATATTTTCAGTAGGTACAACAGTTTTTTCCGGTGTAGGCTTTGGCGCAACTAATGATGGACTGATCACAGGGTTAGGCGCAGGTGTTACTTCCTCTACAGGGGTAGTAGATTCTGAATTTCCGGAGTCAGGATTAAAGTTATCAGGAGCAGCAATAATTACTGAGGGAGTACATTGCCATACCTCTTGAGGACAGACGGAATGCCGATTGATTTCCAGATACAGTGCTGATTCCAGAATCACATTATTTAACCCTATTAAATCAGTTGCTCTATTGCCTAGAGCTTGATTGAAGTTTGCCAAGTATAGTCCACTACTCCGATTTATAAATTGAAATTCAGATATTTGTTATCAATTTATACATAAAAACTAGCTAATTAACACCAGGAAATTATGGAGTTAGGGGTTGGGGACTGGGGAATAGGGACTGGTGATTGGGGATTGGGAAAGGAGGACTAGGGAAAATAACCAAACCCCAAACAAATTACCCATTACCCATTCCCCATTACCCATCCCCTACTTAGACGGTACCGCTAGCAAATTCTCTAGTTTTTGTTCGCTCAAGTTGATGGTGTCGCTACTGTTGGAAACCCAGTATTGGCCTGAGGTATTAGAAATAAATTTGGATGTCTGCTTCGGAGTGTTGGGTAGACCGTGACCAGAATCCCCTTCGCCGATCGCTTTCCACCAGGGGGAATTCATGGCGGTATCGGGGCGAATTAGGGGTTGCTGCTTGGTGACTTTATACAGCAAGGATTGCAGAATCATACTATTGGTGCTGCTGGTAAAACCAAGGGCGATTTTGCCAGTGTTCTCGTAAAAACCCTCATGGAACCCAAGTAAAGGATTATACAAATCAGTTGCAGCAGTCAGTAATTCTTGGGCATATTTATCATCTGGTAGTAGGGCATTATAGGCGAATGCAACTGCCGAACTTACTAATCGCCCATTTTCTACAGGTTTGCCATCATCACCTAAAGCTGCCCAAGGTTGTTGATTACCAATAATTGTGCTGTGAACAATGTAGGGTTCTTGATGACTCAATGTGGTACCAGAAGCAGTGAGTTTGCCTGTGATGTTGTAGCGTTCGGCTTGCGCTTGGAAAATTGGTGTAAAGAGCGATCGCATTTGTGGATCTAGACCAAATTCTAAAGCGTAGAGTAAGAACGGATTGCTAACTGTATATTGATTTGTTTTTAAGGTGTTATCTGTTCTAGTACGTGTAATTGGTACTTGAACACCCTCTATTGTTGCAGTTTTATATTGACCACCAACAGCAGAGCGATCGACATCAAATCCCCACAATTGGAAAGCACGTGCAGCATATTCCTCATATCCTAAGCGGGTTTCTGGTTTGACGCGAGGAAGCGATCGCCCTTTTACATCTTTAATGGCCGTAGCACTGTAAATAATGCCGTTACGTACCACCCGCAAGTAAGACCAATCAAGGACAATTTGATCGACTGCTGCTGTATATTCGGGATGACAGGTTTTTAAGTTATATAGTTCTGCCAGCATTCGTCCCACATCCAAAGCCGACCAGCCATTGCCATCTGGGACTGGGTTAGTGCCATAATCTATGGGTTGCAGCGTACGTGTATCGTAACCTCGGTTAGGTAATTCACCAGCAAACAAAGGCATCTGTGCGATCGCGGCTAACAATTGCCGAGTACGCTCATCAAATTCTTTCGGTTTGATAATATCCAGTGCTAAAGCTGCATGAAGTGCAGCCAGATAATCTGCCAATCCCCAGAAAGTTGCTCCCGGAACATCAGCGCGATCGCTCAACAACCCATTTGCAGATTGTAAATTGGCTTTGAAATATCCCCAAGCAGCCTCAGCATAACGTCTTTGGGTAACGCTTAGAGGTTTTGCTGGTACTGGATAGGACGCTGGTAAGGGATTAGCTACTGGTGGGATGGGTGCAACTGCAACTATTTCAGCATTTGAGCTGGAATTACTAGGCTTCTTGCCTGTAGAGGGTGGATTGCTGGGCTTCTTGCCTGTAGAGGGTGGATTACTAGGATTTTTAGCTGTAGAGGGTGGATTACTGGGATTTTTACTTGTAGAGCTTGAGTTACTGGGATTTTTGCCTGTAGAGGCTGGAGTATTGGCATCAGGATCTATTGGTGGAGACTTTGAAGGTGACGCAGGAATAGTCACTCCATTAGATCCAATCAAAGGGCGGTTACCCCTAGCTTTGTAGTACAAAATCTCCATAATTAGCCCGTTGGTGTTGCCAGTCAGAGATTTATTTGGTTGTTTTGTTTCTTCATATAAACCAGCATAAAAACCACCCTTAGGACTATACAAATCCTTGACCGCATCAAAAACTTTCTGAGCGTAGGTATTATTGGGATAAAGATAACGCCAGCCAAATGCAGCCTTAGTACTGATGCTACGTAACTGTGTATAGGGCTTATTTTTTTCTGTAATGGTTGCCCAATTAACACCATTAGAATAAATAGTATTGTAAAGAAAATAAGGGGGTTGATCGATGTTATCTTCTGAGACAGAAGTTAGCTGTCCTGTTGCGTCAAAGCGACGCTTTTGTACTTCTAGAACTCTGGCAGCAAAGTCTTTTAAATATCCCTCTAAACCAAATTCGATACCATCTAAAATATATGATTCACTAACTACATAATTGTTAGCGTTGGTTTTTTGAAAGTCACGAGTATCAACAGGAATTTGTATACCGTTAATCTCGACCATTTTATATGGTTCTAGAGCTACAGCTTTGGGTGCTTTAAAGCCCCAAAGCTCATAACCTCTCACAGCATATTCTTCATAACCGAGTCTTCCTTCTTGTACCAACAAAGTATTTTTATTTGGTAAAACTGCAGCGCCAAATAATTGACCATCTTTAAGCGATCGCGCTAACTGCCATTTGGCTAAAACTCCTTTGATCCAATCTTTATATTGAGGATGGCAAGTACGGATCACATGAAATGCCGCAAGTAAGCGACCAATATCTAAAGCTGACCAACCAATACCTTTTTCTACTGGTTTATTAGTGTAATCCACTAATTGTCCCGTGGCAGCATGGTAAACTTTATTTGGTAAAGCACCTTCAAATAATGTCAGTTTCCCCAGGCTAGTGAGGAATTTGTTCATTTTCGAGTCGAATTCAGTTTGGTTAATTAAATTTATCCAACGTGCTGTATTTAACGCCATCAAATAATTCCCAATATCCCAAAGGGTGCCTGAAGGATATCCACCAGTCGAATTAGCAAAACCTGTTGCTGGCTGGTAATTTTTTACAAAATACTCCCAAGCAATCTTGGCGTAATTTTGTTCTTCAGGTGTGAGTGGATTCGGGAGACTACTACAACTATTAGCACCACCTCCACCTCCACTATTAGGTTTTTGCGCTATAGCTACGATTGGTAGATAAAATAAAAATTGCAAAAATGTGCCAATGAGAAAGAATGCAATTGCTCTCATTAGCCTCTTTTTATGGCGTTGCAGCATATTGAAAAATTAATTTTTTAAGAAATTTGGGATTAGGGGGATTTTTTGCTAGCAGAACGCCCTGATTTTACCCCTGCCCAAACTGTCAGCGGCTTGCCTACATGCTTATAAAGCAAACTCTCCAGAATTACACCATTATTATTAGCAGTTAGAGAGGTATTTAGCTTCTGTGGATTTTCATAGAAGCCGCTATACCAGCCATGTTCAGATTTGAGATTTACTTGCACAAAATCAAATAATTGCCGAGTGTAAGCATTGTTATAAAGTACATGCCAAGCAATTGCTGCTTTGGTGCTGAGAAACCGCAAATTACTATGTTTTTCTTGTCTTTCTGTGATTGTTGTCCAAGGTTCGCCATTGACCAGCAAGCTGTTGTAAACAAAATAGGGCGGAAGATCTACGTTATCTTCACTAACAGCTGTTAATTGTTTAGTGTTGTGATAGCGAGCTTCTTGAGCAGCTAAGATTCGGTCTGCATAAGCTTTAGGTAAAGCTTGAAATCCCGTTTCAATCCCATCAAGAATATAAGGCTCACTCAAAACATAGTTATTGGCTCCCGAATTTTCGTAGTTACGCTGGTCGAAGGGTACACCCTTGCCGTAAAGATTTGCAAAGGCAACGTCAGACTGATAATCTAAGGCTTCATTGACATCCAAACCCCACAGTTTTAAACCATAGGCGGCATAATTTTCGTAACCTAAGCGTCCTTCTTGGTTGTATTGTTCCTTACCGTCGATGACGCTTGTACCATACATTTGCCCGTCTTTAGTCAGACGTTGAACGTGCCAATGCTGCCAGACAGCATCAGTTTTGGGTTTTAAATGCGGATATTTTGCTCCCACTATCTTGAGCCAGATTGCTATCCGTCCCAAGTCAATAGCTGACCAGCCGATTTCGGCTTTTTTATCTGGACGACCGTAATCTACAGGTACTAGGGTTTGAGAATTGTAGACTTTGTTAGGCAATTCTCCCTTATATAAAGGCAAAGATGCTAGAGTATCTAGCATTTTGCTGACTCTGAGGTCAAATTCTGTCACAGATATAAAATTGAGTTCCCTAGCTGCAACAAAAGCGGCGATCGCAGATGCTTGATCCCACATTGTGATAGCGGTATATCTATCCACAGAGTTGACCAAGCCAGTTTCTTTGTTCCAATTACGTTGGAAGTACAACCAAGCTTGATGAGCAATAGCCACTTCTCTTGGAGTTAATGCTCCTACTCCCGGTGCAACATAAGGAATTGTATTGACTGTCACCTGACTAGGAATCACAGGTGTACCAGGCAATGCTAAAGATTGAGCATCAAGTTTGGCAATAGCTTGTGCTGCTTTGTTATTTGTATCAGAGTGAGAAGTTGAGATTTCAGTTTTTAGCACAGTATCAGTACTAGTTAGCTGCTTAGATAAATAATTTAGACTAGCGATAGCGATTATAGCTGTAACAACCCCTCCCACGGAAGCTAATAAAGATAAGCTTTTAGGAGGTGGTTCAAAATCATGTGTCATGACATCTTTCCAGTTTGACGTGACAAATCATACTTACTTGCTAATACTAGTAATAGCTCTGATTTTCTAGAATAAATTAATACAGATTAACCGCTAAGAACCCAACTGTAACTAGCTTGGGTATGGGGCATTGGGCATTGGGGAAGTTTTCCTCCTCTGCGTCCTCTGCATCCTCTGCGTCCTCTGCCCCCCCTACTTCCTCATCTCCTAACAAATCTGCCGATTTGTTGTGTCAAGTCATACCAATTCTTCAAATCTAGGCGGTAGATAAAGTATCTACTTAAAGATACAAATTTCTTCCCTTATTGTCATCTTCCACAGTCTTATAGAAAAAAGCTATCAGGCATTTTCCTGAATTGCTGAAGGGGAACATAACCTCAAAAGGATGTTTGTATCATCATAAGTATATTTTTGTAAATTTGTCCAAAAAATAGTTTCCGAATATACTAGTGAATCAAATCTTCTAGTCTAGTTCTGCCCGTCCAAGGCTTTACTTTATGAGCTCTGCAATCAAAATTTTTCATCCATCTGGTATTTTCAATGGAATTCAAGGTAACCAACTGCGTAGAGAAGTGAACTCTGCTGTTGGCGATGGTGCTGAGATCGTCTTAATTGACTTGGCTAATGTAACGCTAATGGATAGTTCTGGCTTGGGTGCTCTCTTGTCACTGCTGAGGACAATGAGAGAGTCAGGTGCTAAGCTCTTTATCTGCTCAGTGAGTGAGCCTGTAAAGATGCTGTTTGAAATGACAAAGATGGACAGTGTTTTTGATACTTTTTCTAATCAGGATGAATTCAACCGCGCGATTCTTGCATAGGGAATTGGGGAATAAGGACAGAACTTGTGCTAAGAAGCTGCGCGCTTACAAAATTCAAAATTATGCTGTGTGTACTGTTCGCAGTTCCCCATATCCTCTGATGGAATTGTGTCTACCTATTTAATAAGGATGTGTTCAATGATGGATGCAGATGAAGTACAGAAAAGATACGCCGCAGGTGAAAGAGATTTCAGCCAGGCTCAATTAACTGGAGTCAACCTGAGCAACATTAAAGTAGCTGGAGTAGATTTCAGTGGAGCTAACTTAGCTGGTGCTAACCTCAGCGAGGCTAACTTATTTGGAGCTAATTTTACAGCAGCAAACTTGGCTGGTGCTAACCTGACAGGAGCAACAGCGATCGCAGCTATCTTAGTAGGTACAGATTTGAGTGGCACATCTCTCAATAGTGCTGATTTTAGTGGAGCGAGTATCACAGAGGCTAACCTAACTGACGCTAACCTAACAGAAGCCAATTTAACAGGTGTCAATTTGAGTATGTCTAACTTAGTTAGAGCTAACCTCATAAAAGCAAATGTTAGTGGTTCAGCGCTGCTATTAGCGACAAATCTCACAGAAGCAGATTTAAGTTGGGCAAATCTACGGGGAGCTAACTTGGCTGGGGCGATTTTGGATCAAGCTAATTTAACCGAAGCTAATTTGTGTGATGCTAACTTGACTGGAGCTAACTTAACTAAAGCAAACTTGACTAAAGCCAATCTTCGTGCAGCCAGCCTGCTAGAAAGTGATTTGACTGGAGCTGAACTCTCTGAGACCAACTTTACAGGAGCTAAAGGATTGGCAGACTACTAATATGATTTTCAATTGCGAGTTTCTTTCTGGGTCTAGCTTGTATGAAGCTATCGCAATTACTTTTCAAAATAGTACGACCTTGATTGAAATATCAAACTAAGAAATGAAACCCATTAAGAAAGCTTTTACTCTGTTGCTAATAGCAGCTACAGTCATATGCTTTTTAGTAGCAGGAACAAAATTATCAACTGCAGCTGAGATTCACTGTTCTTTATTCGGTAGAAATTGCCAAGCATTGAACGTGGTGCAAAAGCCGCAAAACTTATCTTCTGCGATCGCTAGCACCGTCAAACAGCAATTAGGGTTATCCCCAAAAGTATTATTTTTTGGTTCGAGTACTACAGTAGGTGTAGGTTCTACAAGGGGCGATCGCCGTTGGAGTACGTTGCTTTCTCAATATCTCGGTTGGCAAGAAATCAACCAAGGTTTGTCCGGTTCTAAAATTACTAACTTTTTTACAACACCGGATTCTCCTTGGCGTGTTCCACCTGCTGTTGAGCGATCGCGTCAGGATGTTTTGCGTTATGAGCCAGATTTAGTGGTGATGATGTATGGAACTAATGACATTTATCGCCAAGTTCCTTTAGGTTCAGCTAGCGAAAATCGTCCAGGGACATTTTATACAGATCTGAAAACTGTACTAACTGATTTAAAATCAGGTCTACCACCAGAGCGATTAATTGTCTCTACGCCTCAACCAAGTATTA
Organism: Nostoc linckia FACHB-104; assembly: GCF_014696615.1. Taxonomy (GTDB): domain Bacteria; phylum Cyanobacteriota; class Cyanobacteriia; order Cyanobacteriales; family Nostocaceae; genus Aulosira; species Aulosira linckia_A. The sequence goes on from NZ_JACJQJ010000011.1 coordinate 136,540, forward strand.
AAACTCAGGACAGTCGAACTCCTTATGATTTGGCATTACAAGCAATTACGCGTCAAATAGGAGCAATTTTTGTTGATACTGGACATGAAGTATTTCCAGCATCAGATTTACCCCAATATGCTGCTGATGGCTTGCATCCCAACAACTTAGGACATGCTGCGATCGCCTCATTTATGGCTGGTAAGATGGTGGATTTAGGTTTAGTATCGCCACCTCCTACGGCTATAGGAGGAAATCAGTTAAGCGAAAAGCTTGTACCTCTCAAAGGGGGAAGAATCCGCATTGACTTAGACAATCCATTAACATTTGGAGAAGTCAGCACAATAGAAGCTGAATGGGTAGCTTCCGGTCAAGCAGCTTTGGCGATATTCCGTCCTAGTGGACGCGGTGGCTATGAAATTGTTTACCGTACACCTAGTTTTTCCGTGAAACCAGGACGCGATCGCATCAAAGTGCCTCGTTGGTGGGTTCTCGATGGCGATCGCTTGGCTGTGTGGACTCAGGGAGACTGCTTAGGCTCAGAGGCGACAAGCCAAGGAACAGCACACCATTTATATTCTGCTGTTGAGTCTGATGCAGATCTTAACGATATAACTCAGGAATTTCTTATGTCAGATTCCCACCGCTTAGCTATCTGGACGGGAAAATGAATTTACTCAATTTTAGATTTTGGAGCCAGTGCGTTGCGGAGGACAGTTGCGTGGGCGGGTTCCCCGACTTGAGCAAACTGTCCGTTGAGGTTTCCTCCGTTGTAGCAACTGGCGTTGCGTTAGCAGCGAGAGTACCGCATCAGCGCCAAAGCTTTTCTACCCGCCAGAGAATGAAGTCTGTGGCTAAATAGCTAAACTCTAATAAAGTAGAATGGGGCTATGAACCTCTTAACTTCAATTCTGGGCAGGTTGAGACGAACGTGCGACTTTGACTATTACAAATAATGTAGCTAATGGCAATGCCTTAAGGTAAGGAAGTGCCAATTTTGAAAGTCTACAAAGATAGGCGAGTTGCAATTCGTTGCATTGCTTCTTCTACATTTTCTCGGCTATTAAATGCGGAAATGCGGAAGTAACCTTCACCAGCAGCACCAAAACCAGAACCAGGAGTTCCGACTACATTGACGGTTTGCAGTAATTTATCGAAGAATTCCCAACTAGACAAACCATTGGGGGTTTTCACCCAAACGTAAGGTGCATTCACGCCGCCATAAACCGCTAATCCCGCGGCTGTTAGTTTATCGCGGATAATTTTAGCGTTTTCTAAATAGAAGCTAACTAGTGCTTTAATTTGAGCTTGTCCCTCTGGAGAGTAAACTGCTTCAGCACCTCGTTGCACAATGTAAGATACACCATTAAACTTGGTGGATTGGCGGCGATTCCACAGCTTCCACAGTTCCACATTGGAACCATCTGCGGCTTTGGCTGTTAGGGTTTTGGGTACAACTGTTAAGGCGCAGCGAGTTCCGGTAAAGCCAGCATTTTTAGAGAAGGAGCGAAACTCGATCGCCACATCTCTTGCACCTTCAATCTCATATATAGAATGAGGAATTTCAGGATCGGTAATGTAGGCTTCGTAGGCTGCATCAAAGAAAATAATTGAGCCATTCGCTTTAGCATAGTCTACCCATGCTTTTAAGTGTGCTTTGCTAGCTGTTGCACCTGTAGGGTTGTTGGGGAAGCAAAGATAAATTAAATCAACTTTTTGTGAGGGAATCTCTGCGGTGAAGTTGTTCTCTGCGGTAATCGGGAGATAGACTAAGCCAGCAAACTCGCCTTTATCATTAGCGTTCCCTGTATTTCCTGCCATGACGTTAGTGTCTACATAGACAGGATAAACAGGATCGGTAACAGCGATCGCGTTGTCATGTCCAAAAATTTCCAAAATATTGCCTGTATCGCATTTGGAACCATCGGAGATAAAGATTTCAGAAGCATCAATATCGGCTCCCCGTGCTTGAAAATCTTGAGCCGCGATTTTTTCTCTTAACCAAGCATAGCCTTGTTCTGGGCCATAGCCTTTAAAGGTAGAGCGATCGCCCATTTCTTCCACGGCTTTGATCATGGCTGTGCGACAGGCTTCGGGTAAGGGTTCTGTGACATCACCAATACCGAGCCGAATGATTTTAGCATCAGGATTGGCATCAGCAAAAGCATTCACCCGTCGTGCAATTTCGGGAAACAGGTAGCCAGCTTTCAACTTGAGGTAGTTGTCGTTAATCGTTGCCATAGTAGATTATGAAAAACGCCCTCAAACAGCTTACTGCTAATTGCTAGGTGCGATCGCATCTTTCGTTGACTGTTGACTGTTGACAGTTAACGACTGACAAACCCAGATCTAGAATTTTGCGCCTGCTTTTTTGAGAACAGCAACTAATTTCTGCCAATTACCTCCAGTCGCAACACTCAATGGTGATGCACCCATTTGGTTTTTGACATTTATCTTCGCTCCCTTAGCTATTAGCATTTGTACAACTTTTACATAATCATCTTCATAGTATTGAGCAGGGGGAGAGCAAGCAAACATGAGTGCAGTACTACCTTTTAGGCTTTTGGCATTAACTACAGCACCTTTGTCTAGCAAGAACTTTGTCATTTCTACCCCAGCACGATAGGTATATCTAGCTGCAACCATCAAAGGTGTGATGCCATTTTTATCCCTATAATTCACATCTGCACCCCGCAGCAGCATCAGTTGTATACTCTGCATTGCACCATCACTCACCGCCAGTGCAAAATATCTATTGGGATCGCCGCCATTATCAAGATACTTTTTTACCACGTCAACTTGATCGGTTGAAACTGCTTCGATTAATATGTCATCTGGGCTCTGTACTTCTGTTTGAGCAATAGCAATAGAGGGTGTACAAAGCAATATAAGTGCTAACAGTAATCCCAGCTTACTGCGTAAGTATTGTTTATTCATAGTTTAGGCAAAATATCTACTGGAGCCAAACTTCACTGTAAAAACAATGATTTCCGGACTGTATCAAATTTTGTCCCTGTATATATTTAGTGTCAAAAGTCAAGAGTTAAAGTGAATTTACCCGCATGAAACGCCTTACCTGCTTCATATTCGGAATGAGGTTAAGTTAAGAGCGATCGCTCTTTTCTCTACTTTGTGAAATTTTTAATCCCCTTGCGGGGAGTAGTTAAGTTGAAAGTCAAGTTGTGGCTTTTGACTTCCACACAGTCGTATTAAGGGACATAAAATACACTTGCTGAAAAGCTATAAAACAGCCCTTATCTAACATTTAATAACCAGAATCACCAGTAGTTGCTGACTCTTGAATTACAACTTGTGATTGTTGAGGATTAACTTTCGATCCGCCTCTTCTAGCAATTTGCTGCTGGGAAAACATTTCTCGCAAAACCATTGCTGGATCTACATAGTTAGTGTCATACTTCAATCCCCAATGCAAGTGAGGCCCGGTAGTTCTTCCGGTCATTCCTACTCGCCCAATTCTAATACCTGTGGGGACATTTTGACCTTCAGCAATTTGGATTCCACCTGCGCGATCAACTAGATAACGACGACCGGAGATATTTTCTACGTTGCCTTCCATGTGACAATAAGTATGCTCCCATGATCCGGATTTAATGATGATATGGGTGCCACAAGCATTGCGATCGCCTACTTTAATCACTCTACCAGCCCACCAATTGCGAATGTAACTACCTTGTGGGGCAGCAATATCTAAGCCACCATGAAATTCCCAATTACTACCACCAGTAGCAGAACGACGATAACCAAAAGCAGAACTATAACCTTGAAAATTCTCTACCGGAAAAGATGCAGCTAGCCAGGCGTTGCTGGAATTGGCTTTATTGGACTTAATTTCTCTAGCTCCAGCAACTTCTGGTTTAGGTAAGATAGTGATTAAACTTACCAGACTAAATCCAATTGTTAATAAAGCAGCTCCGTATACTAATGCTTTTTTATGATGCATACTCATTTTTATTCCTCAATCCAATTGATTTATCAGTAAATTGCTTGAAAATTACAGTTGAATATGTTTAAAAAAGCTGCTATATCAGCCAATTTATTATTGATACTCCAATATCAAGACATGATAATATATCACTTGTAAACATTGTCATGTCAAGTTATCTGGCTAACAATCTCAGATTTTTTAAATATCAAATTGGTGGGTTTAATTATTGCGATTAAAAACCAAATAATCAGATTAAATTCGGCATTTATCATACATTTCAGTACACAAGTATAATCGCTAATCGGCGTAGTGTTTAGCTAGTAATTACGGATTAATTGCATATATAAGAAAAAATACTTGTGGTTGTTTTCACGGAGTCATAGTGTATGTAAGTTTATTCACTAGTGGCTAAAACCAAAGTCATAGCTGAGATAATTTACCACTAAGCGAATTGCACATCCGGTAAAATACTGTTAATTTTAGACAAAAAATTAACGCAACAGCTAATTGAGCATCGATCCCAGCTTTAACGCTAAAATTAGGCATTTGCGACACTCCGACAAGCTATGCTGACAGAACTTTTGCCTTTCCAGTTTGAATTGGATAAAATTGCGATCGCTGGAGCGAGTTTATGGTCTTTGGCATTATATTTAGCTTTTTCACGAGTTAGTGAATGGGTAATTGTGCAGCTAAATCGTTGGTTTAACTTTGCTGAGCGATCGCTCTACACCAGTCAATCAGAATTTGAAAAAACTCGTAAAGCCAGAGAATCCCAAAACGCTTTCTACGCTTCCTTGTTTAGTATTGTGCCGTTTTTGATAGTAGGCGCTTTAGTTTACTGGGGTGTTGAAATCAGTTTAGGTCGTAGTTGGGGAGTTAGTACAGGGATACTTGCTTGTATTTCTTCTGGTATTTATGAACTAGGAAGGCGAGATGGAAGTTCTTCTGATTAACAGACATCAGAAAATTTCACCCACGTTCAACCGTTGCGTCCCAGATCCCCGGCTTTTTCAAAAAGTCGGGGATCTAAATTCCGTTTAGGGACTTCCAGAAATTCAATTATTCAATCAGCAATCGCAAACATATTGAGCAAATTCTTTCTCTCCCTCTGCTCAACGGCAGTTGCTCTACTTGGGGAAACCCCAAGACCGCACTGCCTCCCCTGCTTCCTCTGCTACCCCTAGCGATAGGATATTTTTTTAGTTGCAAGTCCCTAAAGCGATCGCACTTATATAAAGACACTATTCCATAAATATGACACTATAGAATACAGTCAAATCATCTCAAACTCGTGAGTCAACCAGATCCACTTTTAGCGAAAATCCTATCGGGGATATCTGATACAGCAATCCCTTTTGCCCAACTATGGCAACTTTTAAACAGACTAGGCTTTGATGAACATATTCGTGGAGGACATTACATCTTTACCAAACAAGGTGTTGACGAAATATTAAACTTACAACACCATAATGGTAAAGCCAAAGCTTACCAAATTAAACTAGTGCGTGCAGTAATTCTGAAATACCAGTTAGGAACTAAAAATGAACCTTCGCTATGAAATAATTCTCTACTGGAGTAAAGAAGACCAAGCATTTATTGCTGAGGTTCCAGAATTACCGGGATGTGCTGCTGATGGGCAAACTTATCAAGAAGCAGTGCAAAATACAGAAATTATTATGAAAGAATGGATTGAAACTGCTAAAAAATTAGGTCATCCAATTCCTGAACCTAAACACCGCATAATATTTACGTAAAACAGTCAAAATATTTTCTATCCTAGCGAATTTAATTCGCCGTTATATAGGTAAAACATCAAAGTAGGATGCGTTAATAACGCATCCTACTTTAATTTTAACAATTAATAATTGCAGCTATTCCTTGGACTTATCAAATAGTTCTAGCAAACCAACTGTACCAACAAAAAAAGTATAAGTAGCATATTGTATCGGCAGCTTTTTTCTGGAAGGCGCATAAAAACCTGCGATAATTGCTTCAATTAAATGGCAGAAAACAGCAAAACGCTCAAACCAAAAAATTGGATTGAGGCTACTGGGTACTTGAATATTATGGGTAATTGCATAAATATTCCACAATTCTAAACCAATGGCGCTAGATATTAGAACGATAGATAGCACTTTGATAAGAGGTGAAATTTTTTCTTTGGCATAAGTCAAATTCATTTTATGGCAACCCTATCTAAAGTGTTTTTTATCTAAAAGTGATTTTTATGCAGATATTGATTTATCCTTCTGAGGTTTTAAAAAATCATTGAGGATTGCTATATTGTCCCAGAAAAGGAATTTTCCTGATTAATTATTGCTCAATTTTTGATTTGCCAATTTTGTCTTTATATGGTGCAAAAATTACGTTAAGTATCTAGAGAAACTATCCTAGGTTCCCTGCTTTTTAAATTATTGCTCTCTCATTTTCGTATTGATATTTCGCCGTTACTCTATTAAATCTGCACGGGGTTTAAAAGTTTCAATTTCCCGCAATTTCTCATAAAGTTCCCGTTCTTCAGCACTAATAGTTTTAGGAGTCAGTATTTGAATTTCGACTAATTGATCGCCACGTTTACCACTTTCGTTAGGGTAGCCTTTGTTTGCTAAACGGAATCTTTGACCAGACCTCACTCCAGAGGGAATGGTCATTTTCACGGGGCCATCCAATGTTGGTGCTTCTACCTGTCCGCCCAAAACGGCTTCACTGGGAGTTACTGGAACTTGGCAGAAAATATTAGAACCATCTAGCTTAAACAAAGGATGTGGTTCGACGGTAATTTTTAAGTATAAATCTCCGCCACTAATACCTTGGTTTCGCAGGCGGATAGTTTGACCTGTGACCATCCCAGGAGGCATACTTACTTCTAGCGATCGCCCATCCTCAAGTCTAATCCGTTCATTACCGCCTACATAAGCTTTTTCTAGCGGTAGAGTTAGTCTAGCTTCAATATCGCGACGGGCGGGGCGAGGCTGACTTTTTGGGACTGTATATTCAACTCGGCTTTTAGTGGTGCGAAATGGATCGCTATTTGTATTGTTACCTGCACCATTTCTGCTGCTTTTACCATTACCTACACCAATGACCTGATTAATGAAACTTTCAAAATCAGGAAATTGACTAGGATCTACTTCTTGATTGTTGCGATTGTTATTGCGATTATCGCCCCAAGATTTAGCTTTGGCAGCTTGTTTATTAGCATTAGCAAAGCCTTTTTGTTTCCAGTAGCGGCTAAATTGGTCATATTGTGCGCGCTTTGCTGGATCGGAAAGGATTTCATAAGCCTCCCCAATATCCTTAAATTTCTCCTCAGCTTCTTTGTTTCCAGGGTTGAGATCGGGGTGATACTGTCGCGCTAACCGCCGATAAACCTTTTTGATTTCCTCACTTGAGGCTTCTTTAGGTACTCCTAAAATCTCGTAGTAATCACGAAAATTCTGCAAATTTTGCATAGTTCAGTTATTCAACTTTAAATTTGAGATTGTAGTTTTTGGTAATAGGTAATGGATACAGTCAGTTGTCAGCTGTTGTTTCGCCTTCTGCTGACTAATAACAAATTACCAATCACCAATCACCAAATCCGAATTTTGAATTAATTTCATCCGCTAGGAGTTACAGCCAATCATCATCATCATCCCAGTTATCTTGGTAGCTAGGACGCGATCGCCGAGAAGACCGATTCTCCGAGGAAGAGGAACGATTATCTCTGCCATAGTCTCGGTTAGAATCTCTGCCATAACCACGGTTAGAATCTCTGCCATAGTCTCCGTTAGAATCCCTGCCATAGTCTCTACCAGAATTCCCACTGTAGTCTCGGTTAGAGTCTCTGCCATAGTCTCTATTAGAATTGCCACCGCCATAGGAATTATTATCCCAATAGGAATCTCTGGAATAATCGCGTTCCCGTTCACGTTCCCGTTCTTTATCGCCACCGGTAAAGATGTCGCGGATTGTACCAAATAAATCGTCGTCTTCATCCTCAGCATAATACTGACGGACTTCGCGATTTAGTTCATACAAAGCATCTTGCAGGTCGGCGTGAGCTTGGTCAATGCCGCGATCATCGTCTTGCTGTAAACTGTCTTTGAGTTCCCGACAAATAGTGTCGATGCGTTGGCGACGACTGCGGGCGAACTGCATCCCAAATTCTAGGGCGACTTCTCGCAGTTGACGTTCGGCTTGTAAAATTAACGCTTCTGAACGAGTCCGTTTTTCTACTCTTTCTTTGCGTTCGCGGTCAATATCGGCATATTTTTGAGCATCTTGAATCATCCGATTGACTTCCGATTCGCTCAAGGTAGAAGCACCTTGAATTGTGATACTCTGCTCTCTGCCAGTTGTCCGATCTAGGGCTGTTACTTGTAATATGCCGTTAGCGTCAATATCAAAGGATACCTGAATTTGCGGAATACCCCGAGGCGCAGGGGGAATACCATACAGCTTAAATCGTCCTAAAGACTTGTTATTTGCTGCCATTTCCCTTTCGCCTTGGACTACGTGGATTTCCACGGTATTTTGGTTATTTTCTGAAGTCGAGAAAATGTCAGATCGGCGGACTGGGATAGTCGTGTTGCGGGGAATTAATTTTTTCATCACGCCGCCGATGGTTTCTAAACCCACAGATAGGGGCGTAACATCCAACAGCAGCACATCTTTGAGTTCCCCAGCTAAAATACCCGCTTGAATGGCTGCACCTACCGCTACCACTTCATCAGGGTTTACATTTTCACTGGGTTCTGCACCAATTAAGTCCCGCACTAACTGCTTGACCATAGGAATCCGGGTAGAACCGCCTACTAACACCACTTCTTCAATATCTGTGGGCGATAGACCAGAGTCTTTGAGGGCGCGTTTGACTGGGGTACGTAAACGTCCTACTAAATCACCGCATAAACCTTCAAATTGGGCACGAGTCAGGCGAGTTTCGAGGTGTTTGGGGCCGTCCTCTGTCGCAGTGATAAAAGGTAGGTTAATCTCGGTAACACTAACTGCCGAAAGCTCGATTTTGGCTTTTTCTGCTGCTTCCATCAGCCGTTGTAAAGCCTGGCGATCGCGTCTTAAGTCTACGCCTTCCACTTCTAAAAATTGCTCTGCCAACCAATCTACAATTTTTCTGTCAAAATCATTACCACCAAGCTGGGTATCTCCACTAGTGGCTCTGACTTCAAATACTCCATCACCAACTTCTAGAATGGATACGTCAAAGGTTCCTCCACCCAAATCGAATACTAAGATTGTCTCCGTATCGCCCCGATCCAATCCATAAGCTAAAGAAGCGGCTGTAGGTTCATTGAGAATCCGTAACACATCTAACCCAGCAATTCTGCCTGCATCTCTGGTGGCTTGGCGCTGGGAATCATTAAAATAAGCGGGAACTGTAATTACTGCCCCTGTCACAGGTTCACCCAAATAGCGACTAGCATCGTCTGCCAATTTCTTCAGCACCATTGCCGAAATTTCTTCTGGGGCGAATTCCTTATTTAACCGAGGACAGGCAACTTTAATATTACCGATTTCATCTTTGCGGATAGTATAGGGTACACGCTTAGATTCTGGATTCAACTCCCCATACTTGCGCCCAATAAAACGCTTCACAGCAAAAAAAGTATTTTGTGGGTTAAGGACGGTTTGTCGCCGTGCCATTTGCCCCACTACTCTTTCACCTTCTTTGCTAAAGCCAACAACGGAGGGGGTTGTTCGCATTCCTTCTGCATTGGCAATCACCACCGGCTTGCCACCCTCCATTACGGCGACTACTGAGTTGGTTGTACCCAAGTCGATGCCGACTACCTTGCCCATGCGTTACTCTTCTCCTAATGTGTCTTACTATATATATTATGATTGGGAGAGACAGCCTCTAGCTTGATGCTGTGGAATCGGAATACCTCAAATATCTAATATTCATTATTAAGGTAATAACGATCAAAATTATTAGCTCAAGAAGCTAGTTGCAAGACTAGGATAACATTGACATAAAGAATTGAATTTAAAACAACGTTTACAAGCTTACCTAACGGAAATAGCGAGAGAACGCGATCCCTACATGGCAACTGCTGGACATTTTTTTGTCCAAGAATATATTCGTCAGCAATTTAGCCAATGGGGAAGTGTGGAAATCCACACCTTTGATGTTGGGGGAAAAATTTGTCAGAATCTCATCTTAAATTTGCCTGCAACAGCTAAAAGGCAAAAGCAAAATTTACCACCAATTTTAATTGCAGCTCACTATGATGGTGTACCGGGAACAGTAGCTGCTGATGATAATGCTACAGGTGTAGCAGTTTTATTGGAATTGGCGAGGAAGTTTGCCAATGAACCAGTGAGATATCCCTTACGACTGGTGGCTTTTGATATGGAGGAATATGGCTTACTGGGTAGTGCTGAGTATGCAACCTTATTACGCCAACAACAGCAACCGCTACGCTTGATGTTGTCTTTAGAAATGCTGGGTTATCAAGATTCTACTCCTGGTAGCCAAAGCTATCCCCCTCCCTTAGAACGCTTTTACCCCAATACTGGAGATTTTATTGCTTTAATTGGAAATCTGCGAACAATTCCTGACTTATTTAGCATGAGTCGCAATATTCGCCAAGCTGGTATATCTAGTCAGTGGTTACCGGTACCAAATCGCGGTTTAATTGTGCGGCAAACTAGACTTAGTGATCATGCACCTTTTTGGGATGCAGGCTATCCAGCAATTATGGTGACAGATACGGCATTTTTACGGAACCCGCATTATCACAAACCCAGTGATACGATCGCGACTTTAGATTTAGATTTTCTTACAGGTGTGTGTGAAGGGCTGGAAATTGCAATTCGGCGTTTATAAAATTTGAGTATCAATTACCGATACTCAAATCTTCTGTAGTGGCAATTTTGCTTTGAGGCGATCGCACATTTGGCGTTAAGCTAATCAAATCATCAATATTGCGTTTCATTGTCTGGCAAATTGTATCAAGTGGTAAGTCATTGGCATCATAACCAAAAGGGTTTTCGATTTCTAAGCCAATGGCTTCAATTCCAAATAATGTAAAACTTACTAAAGCTGCAATTAAACCAGTCCACCAACCCAGGCTTTCCACCATTTGGAATGGTAGCAACATACAATAAAGAAATAATAATTGCTTCAAATGAATCGCATAGGCCATTGGCATAGGCGTTCTTAAAATCCGTTCGCAAATTCCTAAATTATCTACCAAAGCATTCAATAATTCTTGCATAGAGGTTAATTGGTAGCTATTGAGGCAATTGCAGTTATATTGACGCTGTAAATAATCGCCAATCCAAAAAGCTACTTCTATTGGCGGATTATTCATAATTTTTAATTCATGATACATAGAGGCTGGCATTAACTCTTTTAGCTCATGATTTACAGGTTCGCTGCGTAAATGCAATTTCATCGCCACAGCAAAAGCTACTAATAAATACAAAGCTGTAATTTTATCTTTTCTATCTTCAGGGGAAATTTCATCAACACTTACCCAGATTTGCCGTGCTAAATTTCTCACAGTATTGACTATCGAACCCCAGCTTTTTCTACCTTCCCAAAAACGCTCATAAGCTGTATTGGTACGGAAAACCAGTAACAAACCTAAAACAATGCTGGGAATCACACTACCCAATATTGGTTGAGAAACTGGCAACTGATAATAGTGAAGTATGGAAATAATAGTTCCAAAAATTCCAAACAATAAAACATTGTTAGCAATAGCTGATATAACCGAGCCTTTAAGCTGTAAAACCATTGGAACCCGTTTTCTTTTGTCAGCTGTCATGCAATTTACCTAAATAAGCAATGAAGTGAGCGTTTGATAACCTCAAAATAATAACTCTACGGGTAGCACAATTGGCAACAATGATGATACAGAAAGTTCTGTTTCAGAGTTAGTAAGCACTTAGGTATTGATTGTATAACCGCTTTTATGTTCTTATATACCCATTTTTGACTGATGCTAGCTTCGCTTTCTGTCTCTCGACTGATTAATTTGTTTTGCACCCACAACATAATGAGCAAGTATAAAACATCAGTGAGGAAAACTCATGGCTGAAGAGTTCAAGAAAGGCGACAAGGTGAAGTGGAACACAGCGCAAGGTGAAACCACTGGTGAAGTAGAAGAAGAGATTACTTCACCTACTGATATTAAAGGACATCATGTAGCCGCTTCAGAAGACAATCCTCAATCCTTAGTAAAAAGTGACAAAACAGGAAAAAAAGCTGCTCATAAGCCTGATGCGCTAGAGCATATTGAACAGTAATTTTATTTTAAGTTGCACAATCCATCGTAAGGATTTTAATTTGCCTCATATATGCGCGTCTGAATATTTAAAGCCTCTATCAATGCGGCAAGAGAAATTCCCCGCGGACTTGCTAATTCTGCTAAATTATCTAGGTATTGCGCTTGTAGTTGTTCTATCTGTTCAGTCAAACCCAATAATTCCCCATATTCATAGCTTGTAAGCGTCGCTACATCTGTTTTCGCTACTAATTCTCCATGATATTTTTTAATATCTAAAGGGGCGGGTCGATTAATTTTTGTTAACAAACCCTCTTTGGATTCTAGTGGCTTTTTAGTGCGACGTTGTGCTTGTAGCGCCATTACTTGAGATACAAAGTTTTCTAAATCTTGCTGGCTTAATTGCTCAACAGCTTTGAGCAATTGTTCTAATGACAGTTGTATTTCAACCTTCACGGTGGACATTTGGATGTATCTTGTTACCTAAATTTCTAGGTATTCTAGCAAGCAATCTAGGAAATAGGTTGTTAAGAAACTAAGAAAAAACCCCACTCCAACCTTTAATGTAAATATTAGCTGGAGTGTGATTCAATAATAGCGATCGCTTGGTAGTTAGGTACTTTAAATCTATCCTTTGTTTAGTCAGATAAATTAAGGTAATTTCACTACTGCGATCAACAACAACAAGACTTATTATCAAGATTAACCAAACCAGTGAGATGGTTCAAAACCAGGTTGGATTTTTTCGCAAAGATGATGACTGATCCAATCTGACTTATCTTTAAAAATGGTATAAATACCTTGATGAATTAAATTCTGAACATGCAGTTGCTGTTCTAAAGGACTACGAGGCAACTTATAGTTTATTAAGCATTCTTTGTCGTCTTCAGAAAAGGGAATATGTCCCCCAAAATTTGAGGAGTAAAGGCAGGGAATACGGTTAAGGACAAAGTTAATTAATTCTTGGCGTAAATCAGGGATTGCAAAAGCTTGTTGATAAGGGTTATATGGATAGGTATCCAACACACTTTCAATTTCGCCTTGCACCGATTGCTGTGTTAACTTAACTACTGTTTGCATAACTATTCATCTCCTTTTTTTATCCAGTCAATAACTTGTCGGGAATAAAGTTTCTAGGTGGCAAAGTTGACAAAATAACCAGCTAGAACTGATTTACATTAAGAGATGCTCTAACCCTGAATAGCAAATTTTATCTCGGTACAATTATCAAAGCTCTATCCTGTCTATTTTTAGTTAAAACTTATACTCAATGCTGGTATAAATCGTAGAAACAGCATTCAATAAAATGGATAAGTACCGTGTTTTATCTCTCTAATGTTAATTATCCAAAATTTTTTAGTCTGTATCAGTAAACTACACAAAACGCAGCAAAAGTTCTTGGGGATCAATTCTTTTAGTAAAGAAACAGAATTAATTGTTGCCAAAAATCACTCAGTGTAAATGCATGATGGTGTTTACATTAGTTATTAATGTTTGCTACAGTTCTAGCTGAATTATTGCGATATTTGAAATAGATGATTTAGAAAATTCCTTGTATTTATTACATAAATTGCCTCTATTAGCTTAAAAAGTAACATAGGATACTTAAGTAACCAGTGTATTCATAGATAAAATTATTCGGGAGAAAAGTTGAAAAAATTAACATTAGGTAAAGACCTTAGCTGTTGATTAATTTCCACAGCAGCAGTTATTCCAGACAGCATTGCACTTTCTACAAGATTGCCACCACACCAATCACCACAACAGATTAAAGGTAGAGGAGTGTGAGCAGATAAAACCGCTTCCGGCCAGGGATGATTAACAAAGGCATAGCGCCAGCGATGTACTTGCATCCAGTCAGGAGTTGCTAACCAAGGAATTGTTAAGCTTTTGGCTGTATGTTGCAACATATACTGTCCCACTGCATTTAAATCTGCGGATTCTAGATGAAGTTGGGCAAAAGCTGCACTACTTTGCAATACAAAGTGTGGCTGTTGAGGATGGGGACGCTTGCTACTATCTAAACCAATCCAGGCAATATCAGGATCATCAACAAAAGTTAAAGCTTTCCATTCAGGTAGGGGTTGGGATGTAGGAGGGTAGCCAGCGATCGCACTAATACATGGCTGAAATTTTACTGAACTTAGGCGATCAATAAAAGCGGTATCTAATAAACTTTCACCCAAAGGAGCTAAAAGCGCCAAGGCTTGTGGTGCAGGAATTGCCACAACTAACGCATTAGCTGTAATTTCTTCATTACTCGGTTCTAAAGTCAGCCGCCAGCTATTGTCAGTGGGAGTAATGGCAATTACACGCTGATTTAAGACAATATCCAAACCTGGAGCTAGAAACTTGGCAATAGCACTCATTCCCAGAGGAGCAACATAACGAGGGCTACGGCTCTCAGGTGGAATAATGCCAACATCAGCTTTAAATTCATAAACTGTATCTGTCCAAATTTCTAGCACCTTGGCATGACATAGTAAATCGACAAAACCTTGCAGCAATTCACCTTTGGGTTTAAGGTAACAAGCACCATGATCTGCCGAAGTCCCGTGTAAGCGCCGTGTCGCGAGTCTCCCGCCTAAACCACGAGATTTTTCTACAACTATTACTGAATATCCGGCTTTTCTTAACTGCTGGGCGCAGACTAAACCTGCCATCCCTGCACCAATTACTGCAACATCAGTCATCAATTCATCGTCCTTGGTGAGAAGCGGTCATTGGTTATTATCAGATGACAAAGCTACAAAGACTACTAATTGACTGCTGAAACCTGATAGTAGAATAGGGTACAGAAAGCAGCACGGAAGGGAGGAAGGGAAGTTGGATGAACTGAGGGCGGCTTTAGAGCTAGCAACTGAAGATGAATTGCAAGACTTAACGGCAATTCTGTTTAGTCGTAAGTTCAATCCTTTAGACTACGTTCACACACCTGAACCAATTGAAGTTCAAAGCCAAGAGCGAAAAGCATGGTTAGATACATTAGAAAATCGTTTTCGCTTTTTGGCAGCTGATGGGATGACAGTATTACGGGGACGCACCAGCCAAGTAACTTACCGACAAGCGCTAATTCAAGTATGTAAGTATTTAAAAATTCCTTATTCTAGTCAGCTAGCAACTGTTGATTTAGAAGCAGAAGTATTTTTGCATCTATTAGGGCAAGTATGGAAAAAATTGCCTGAACAGGAAAAGCAAAAATTAACTGTCCGGGTACAGCTTCAGCTGATGAAATCGGAACTAAAACAACCTTTACCACTTTTATTACAAAAAGACCCCTTAGGCTTAATTTTCAAAGGTGGTAGTGCTTTAGCAGTTACTTCTGTGATTCAACCGCTGGTACTGAAACAAATTGCCCGCCAATTTGCGGCACACTTTGCTACCTATCAAGTAGCTAAACAAGCCGCAATCCAAGGTTCGACAGCGGCTACAGCGCAGTTTCAAAACTATGTAGCTTTACAAATGGCCAAGCGGGGTATGACTGTGAATGCAGCGCGTTATGGCGCAGTACGTAGTATCTTTTCCTTTATTGGGCCAGTGATGTGGGCTTGGTTTTTTGCAGATTTAGGATGGAGAGCGATCGCTACTAATTACGGTAGAATCATTCCCACCATCTTTGCCTTAGCGCAAATTCGTCTTACCCGTACTGAATGTTGGGAGTTAGCTTGAAGCAAGCTGTTTATCATCCCAATCCGTCTTTGCAATTGCCTTGGAATTTAACTCAATTGGGACTAATCCTATTCCCATTGAGTCCCTTCTTGGGAGCTGTATTGATAGTTTTGGCATCCTTAATTACTTTGGCGCGCCAATGGAGAAAAATTATCCGCCGCCCTCTCAATTGGGGATTTGCGCTTCTGAGTTTATTGCTAATAATTACGGCTGGGTTTGCCTATGAAAAAACCCCAGCTTACGTTGGTTTATTTAATTTTATTCCCTACTTTATCGTTTTCGCGGGATTGAGTGCCCTGATTCAAAAAACCGCCCAATTGCGGCAAATAGCTTGGATTTTGGTAATTGCTTCCATGCCAATCACAATTTTGGGCTTTGGTCAGTTATTTTTAGGCTGGACTTTAGATTTAACGTTTTTGTGGGTTGTTTTAGAGTGGGCGATCGCACCACAAGGAAATCCCCCAGGGCGCATGGCTTCTATATTAATGCACGCTAATACCTTAGCCGCTTATCTGGTAATAATTTTTACCCTTGGTTTAGCTTTAGCATTAGAACAGTGGCAATTAATCACAAAGAAAACTCCAAATTCCCCAATCCCCAGTCCCCAATCCCCAGTCCCCAATCCCCAGTCCCCAATCCCCAGTCCCCAATCCCTAGTACCCAATCCCCAATCCCTCACCCCCCTCATCTTTCTCACTATTGCAGGAATTCTTAACTTCATCGCCCTAATTTTTACTAACTCACGCAACGGATGGGCGATCGCAATTTTTGTTTGTTTAGCTTATGCACTCTACAAAGGTTGGCGGCTTTTGGTGGGTGGTGTAGCTAGTGTTGTGACTACTGTTCTGTTAGCAGCTTTTGCGCCTTCACCCATCGCCCAGTTCTTTCGTAGCTTCGTTCCTGCTTTCTTTTGGGCGCGCTTAAATGATGATATGTATCCCGATCGGCCAGTCGCTTTAATGCGAAAAACCCAATGGCAATTTGCTTGGAATTTAACTCAACAACATCCTTGGACTGGCTGGGGGTTACGCAATTTTACAAAACTCTATGAAGCCAAAGCACAGATTGCTTTAGGCCATCCCCACAACTTATTTTTGATGCTATCAGCGGAAACTGGGATACCTACTGCTTTATTATTTTTTGGTTTAATTGGTTGGGCTTTGATTGCATCTATTCAAGTTTTGCAAAAACCACAATTTTTAGAGAAAGAAGACCGATTGATATTTTTTAGTTATCTCGTAGTTTTGTTTGGCTGGGTACTTTTTAATACGGTTGATGTTACTCTTTATGATTTTCGCTTGAATACGCTTTTTTGGTTAATATTATCCGCGCTTTGTGGATTGATTTATCGCTATAACCAAGACGCTATAATTTAAGCTACACACGATGTATGAAATTATCCCTTGGTGATTGATTTTGGTTAGTTTTCTATGTAAATACAGTTCAGTTAAGAAAATTAATTGATAACAAAACCAAAAAACTAGTACACTGCGGCGTAAATAAAGCTATCCTTTTAAATTGTCAAAAACCTTGATATATGAACCTTTTGACTTTTGACTTTTGACTTTTGACTTTTGACTTTTGACTTCCGTGCAGCGGTACTAGTTACTCAACAAAAAAACAGAACAATCATTTTGGAGGGGGTTTGGGGGACGCAACCGTCACCCAATCGGGGGTTTGGGGGAGAATCCCCCAATTGAGAGAGCTTTTTTAATAAGTGACAAATCAATCGCTAATAAGCTTAACCCAAGCGTATTGTATTATATGTAACCTGAGTTCGGATTCAGCATTTTCCCAATTCAACACCATTAGATACGTTAGCATCTGAGTTAACGCACCTAAAATTTTGTTTAGCTAAGGGTAGAGTGCAGATTTACTTTTAATAGTTTGACGATCATATTAATTAATTTAGCTGGCTCAATGGGCTTAGAAGCATACATATGAAAGCCGGCTGCTATGGCTTCTGTAGAATCTTCTTCTCTGGCGTAGGCTGTTAAAGCAATAGCTGGAATTTGCCCGCCTCGTTCTGGTTCAAGCAATCGGATTTTACGGATGAGTGTGTATCCATCTTCTTCGGGCATACCAATATCACTGATCAAGATTTCTGGTGGATAGTCTTGAATAGCTAACATTGCTTCGTTAACTGAACTAACGGCCCTAACTGCGGCTCCTGATTGCTGTAATGCGGCTTTGAGGAAAAGGCGTGTATCAGTATCGTCATCTACAACTAGCAATTGCACATTATTTAGTGGTAATTCCGGTGAAGATATAGATTCTACAATTGCTGCTTTTTCGGAAGTTTGCGGATGTTTTGCTTCTAAAAGCGGTAATTTAACAGTAAAAGTTGCACCTTGTCCTTCACCTGCACTATTTGCATAAATATTGCCGCGGTGTAATTCTACCAAGTGGCGGGCGATCGCTAATCCTAATCCTAGTCCTGTGTGGCTTCTGGTGGTACTACCGTCGGCTTGGCGGAAGCGATCAAAAACATATCTAAGAAAGTCCGGTTTTATACCAATTCCGGTATCATTGACTTGAATTTGAGCGTAGTTGTTGTCAGTGGAGAGGGTAATATCCACACGGCCGTTTTCTGGTGTGAACTTGATTGCATTACTCAGTAGATTCCAGACAACTTGCTGTAAGCGATCCGGATCGCCAGAAACCATAAAAGGTGAGGCTAGATGTTTGTCCAGAGAAAAATGACCGTTACTCTCTTTGGTTATTGGGATGTTTCCTTGATTAGTGGGTGCGATGGCTACGCCCGCCGCAGGCATCGCAAATTCAAAGGTAATATTTTTCACCTCAGCTTGTAACCGAACTGTTTCTACTGCGGTTTCAATCACCGAAACTAGGTTAACAGGGCAAATATTTAATACCAACTTGCCGCGAATAATTCTAGAGACATCTAAAATATCTTCAATAAGTTGCTCTTGCAAACGTGCATTGCGTTCAATAGTTTCTAAAGCTCTGGCTGTAGCTTTCTCATCAAGTTTGCGATTGCGGAGAAGTTTAGCCCAACCGAGAATAGAGTTCAGGGGTGTCCGCAGTTCGTGAGACAAGGTAGCGAGAAACTCATCTTTCATGCGGTTTGTAGCTTCCGCTTCCTTGAGGGCTGCTTGTTCGCGAATTAATTTAGCCCGTTCTTCCTCAGCTTGTTTGCGATCGCTAATATCTTCTACTGTCCCCACATAACCGATGACTGCGCCTTCATTGGAAAGCATGGGCGAGGAACGCAAAGTTAACCAGCGCAAAATCCCAGTGGCTGTAACAATACTAAACTCACTATAATATTCTTTCCCCTGTTGAGCCGCCGCTGACCAATCAGCAAATATCCTTTCTCTATCTTCAGGACGAAGCGATCGCAACCAACCTGTGCCTAAACAATCTGCATCAGAGATGTCTAAAATACTTTGGTAGCGGGGATTAGTATAAGTACAATTGCCGACAATATCTGTGAGAAAAATGCCTACAGGTGAGCAAGCAGATAACGAGCGAAACTGTTCTTCACTTTTTCTGAGATCAGCATTTAAGGCAGCTAGTTGATTAGCTTGTCTTTCTATCTTTGCCGTTTTCTGAAATAAATCGACAAACGCCGCGACTTTCGACTTTAAGATTTCCGGTTCGATGGGCTTAAATAAATAGTCTACTGCTCCTAGGGAATAGCCTTTAAATACCATCGAATCGTTGGTACTAAATGCCGTTAAAAAGATGATGGGTGTATGACGAGATCGCTCTCGTTGGCGAATTAGTGTAGCCGTTTCAAATCCATCCATCTCTGGCATTTGTACGTCGAGCAAAATCACCGCAAAATCTTGATTGAGTAAACATCTCAAAGCTTGGGCACCTGATGTCGCCCTGACCAAATTTTGACCTAAACTGTGCAGTATTGCTTCTAAGGCCAACAAGTTTTCCGAGTGATCATCAACCAGGAGAATATTTACTGGTAATTCGGACGGCATTATAGGTATAGACTCCTAGGTAGACTAAAAACAAATTTCTACGCTATTTTATAGACTTTCAACCTTGGAAGAGGTATTTTACAACTGTCGTAGGTTACAAATTTTGCGAACTGAGGGAATAGAGATTGGGACTAGACTAGATATATATGCCAGTTAAATGCGGAACCAAATATGACACATATATCCCAGCAACGACGCACCCGCATCTTACCTCCATCTCCTATCGTGCCAGAGCAAAAGCGTCATCAGCGAGAACAACGTGATGCCCTTGCCGCAAAGTGCCGTGAGATTTTCGAGCGCTTGCGTCCGCAACTGCTAGAGACAAATTACAACTGGCATATTGCCATTGACCCAGAGACAGAAGAGTACCTCCTTGACCTAACTTTAAAAGGGATAACGCAAAAAATTCGTGATACTTACAGTAATACTAATCAAGTAAAAGTGACTATCTTTCGACTTAACGATACAGGAACCTGTGGCAGGCTATGGCTGTAGGTTCATTTGGAGATAACGGCGAGCTATTTTTTGAAATTCAGCTTGTTGGCGTTAACGGCGAAGAATTTATCATTGAAGCCTTATTTGATACAGGGTTTACAGATGGCTGGTTAGCTATCAACACTCAAGACCTGGATGCTTTGGGGTGGTCATTGCTAGCCGCACAAGTTGAAATGACTACAGCACGAGGGAACGCAAGGTTAGACATCCATGAAGGCAAAATTATCATTGATGGAATTGAAGCCATAATCCCCGTCCATGTCGGTGATGAGATTCCCGATACCATTATGGGTTCTTTGTGGCTGGATACTATGCAGCTAATCGTGAATAAACCAAGAAACATATTGACTTTAGCGATGGTGGACGAATAAAAGACTCAAACAATTTTGGATTAGGGATTGGAGAACTCGGGGCCCCCTCTGGGGATAAGGGGTAATGGGGATTGGGAAAAGGAAGAGGCAGGGAGCAGGGAAAAAAATAATTAATGACAAACACCAATTACCCATTACCCATTACCCATTACCTATACAACCAAACCCGCAATAGAGAAAGCAACTGTTCGGTATCTACGGGTTTGGTGATGTAGTCGGATGCACCTGCTTCAATACATTTTTCGCGATCGCCTTGCATGGCTTTGGCGGTGAGGGCAATGATTGGTAAAGCTCTAAATTTATTGTTCTGGCGGATCAGCTGGGTGGTTTCGTAACCGTCCATTTCTGGCATCATTACGTCCATTAACACAACATCAATCTCCGGGGTAGTTTCTAAGGTGTGAATGCCTTCTCTACCGTTTTCTGCATATAATACCTGCATTTGATAACGCTCTAGCATACTGGTGAGGGCAAAGATGTTACGCACATCGTCGTCTACTATGAGTACTTTTTTACCAGTTAGCAAATAGTCTCTGGCGTGGAGTTGTTCGAGAATTTCTCGCTTGGGTGCAGGTAAATTAGCTTGGACTCGGTGCAAGAATAAGGCTGTTTCATCTAAGAGACGTTCGGGCGATCGCACGTCTTTAACAATAATCGTGTCTGCTATCCGTCTCAGTTCTGTTTCTTGAACTCTGCTTAGTTCTTGCCCCGTATAAACAATTACAGGCAAACTCTCACCATGAGGTAACTGCTTGATTTGCTCAATTAGGTCAAAACCAGTCATATCTGGTAGGCCCAAGTCGAGGACAAGGCAATCAAAATGCTGGGTACGAATGGCTTCTAGGGCATCTGCACCTGTACCTACGGCGATGGTAGTTACGTCGCTGTTGCCGATTAATTCCACAATACTATGGCGTTGATTTTCGTCATCTTCGACTACCAGTAGGCTTTTCACTCGACGGTCGATAAAACCTTTGATTTTGGTTAAAGCCCCAGAGATGATTTCGCTGGTTAAGGGCTTTTGCAGATATGCGATCGCGCCTAGTTGTAAACCCCGTTGTCGTCCTTCTTCTACTGTCATGATATGTACAGGAATGTGACGGGTGCGGGGATTATGTTTCAGGCGATCTAATACTGTCCAACCATCAATTTCTGGTAAGCGGATATCCAGCAAGATAGCTGAGGGCTGATATTGCTGTGCTAGGGTTAGCCCGATTCTGCCGTTTTGGGCAGTAATTACTTTAAATCCCTGCTGTCGTGCCATATCTAGCAGGATACGGGCAAAGTTAATGTCATCTTCCACAATCAGCAGTACGCGATCGTCCTCTGCGAGGATAGCGCGATCGTCCATTAGAGATTGGGGATTGGGGACTAGGGACTGGGGACTGGGTTGTGTTCTGAGTGATAAGGAATCAGTACTCAGCACTCTCGACTCCGGAGAGAGTTGGGGGAGGTAGAAGGTAAAGGTACTACCTTGATTAGGGTGGCTGACAAGTTTAATTTCACCACCAAAGAGGCGGGCGATTTCTCGGCTAATGGACAAGCCTAAGCCTGTACCGCCATATTTGCGGCTAGTGCTACCATCGGCTTGTTGAAAAGCTTCAAAAATCACTTTTTGTTTTTCTGGTGCAATTCCGATACCTGTATCGCTAACAGAGAAAGCAATAACATTTTGGGCGCGATTTAAAGTTTCCAGAGACTGACTCCAACCTTGTTTCGCCACTTCTACCCGTAAACGTACCTCTCCAGTGTCGGTAAATTTAAAGGCATTAGACAGTAAATTCTTCAGTACTTGTTGTAAACGTTTGGCATCAGTGTAGATGGTTTGTGGTAATCCAGGAGCAAATTCCACGTTAAAGGCGAGTCCTTTATTTTGGGCGATTTGCCCGAATGTGCGCTCAAGTTGTTCGCCCAACTCGGAAAATAACATTTGGTTCATGTCGATTGACATGGTTCCCGATTCGATTTTGGCTAAATCTAAAATGTCATTAATTAAGGTCAACAAGTCAGTACCAGCCGAGTAAATTGTCTGGCTATATTCCACTTGCTTGGTAGTGAGATTACCTTCAACGTTATCTGTTAACAGCTTTGCCAAAATCAGCAAGCTGTTGAGTGGTGTCCGCAATTCATGGGACATATTCGCCAAAAATTCGGATTTATATTTGGATGAGAGGGCTAATTGTTCGGCTTTCTCTTCTAAGGAACGTCTTGCTTGCTCAATTTCTAAGTTTTTCCGTTCCACTTCTTTCTTCTGCAGCGCCAATAATTCGGCTTTTTCTTCTAGTTCGGCGTTGGTTTGTTGCAGTTCTTCTTGCTGTCCTTTGAGCAAATCTTCCGAAGCTTTGAGTGATTGGGCTTGCTGTTCTAGCCGCTTGTTGGTTTCCCGGAGTTCGTTTTGCTGAGTTTGCAGTTCTTCTGCTAAAGATTGGGACTGCTTCAACAATTCTTCCGTCCGCATGGAAGCTGCGATTGTGTTGAGAACGATCGCAATACTTTCAGTTAGCTGATCGAAGAAGGTTAAATGTATCTCGCTAAAGCGGCGGAAGGAAGCTAATTCTATGACTGCTGTAACTTGTCCTTCAAACAACACGGGTAAAACAACCGCATTTAAAGGCGAAGCTTCCCCTAAACCAGAGCTAATTTTGACATAATCACTCGGTACTTCTGTTAACAGAATCCGTTCTTTTTCTAAAGCACATTGTCCTACCAAACCTTCACCCATGTAGAAGCGGTTGGCTAAATGTCGGCGTTCGCGGTATGCATAGCTACTCAGTAATTTGAGGAATGCTTGATTATCTGCGGCTTCCATCATGTAGAATACGCCATGTTGCGCTCCTACCAATGGCGCTAATTCTGAGAGGATGAGTTTAGAAACTGTTTCTAAATCGCGCTGACCTTGCAGCATTCGGGTAAACTTGGCGAGGTTAGTTTTTAACCAATCCTGTTCAGTATTTTTCTGGGTAGTCTCTCGCAGATTGGCAATCATTTGGTTGATATTGTCTTTGAGGATGGCGACTTCTCCTAAAGCTTCCACCGCAATCGACCGAGTTAAATCGCCCTTAGTTACGGCTGTTGCAACTTCGGCGATCGCCCTTAGCTGTGTAGTTAAAGTTGCAGCTAGTTCGTTAACATTATCTGTCAAATCTTTCCAAGTTCCCGCCGCCCCTGGTACTCTGGCTTGACCACCTAATTTTCCTTCGATTCCTACTTCCCGCGCTACTGTAGTTACCTGATTGGCGAAGGTGGCTAGGGTGTCAATCATTTCGTTGATGGTTTCTGCGAGGGTTTCAATTTCGCCCTTCGCATCTAACATGAGTTTGCGTTTCAAGTCCCCATTCGCCACCGCCGTTACCACTCGGGCGATACCGCGCACTTGGGCTGTTAAGTTACCCGCCATCGAGTTCACATTATCGGTCAAATCTTTCCAAGTTCCCGCGACACCTTGAACTTGCGCTTGACCGCCTAATTTTCCTTCCGTTCCCACTTCTCGCGCCACCCGCGTTACTTCCGAAGCAAAGGAACTGAGTTGATCCACCATTGTATTGATGGTGTCTTTCAACTCTAAAATTTCACCACGCACATCCACGGTGATTTTCTTGGATAAATCACCATTCGCCACCGCTTTGGTAACTTCCGCAATGTTCCGCACCTGGGCTGTCAGGTTACCCGCCATTGAGTTCACATTATCGGTCAAATCTTTCCAAGTTCCCGCGACCCCTCGGACGTAAGCTTGTACCCCCAATTTTCCTTCCGTTCCCACCTCCCTTGCTACCCGCGTTACTTCCGACGCAAAGGAATTTAATTGATCCACCATCGTGTTGATGGTGTTTTTCAACTCCAAGATTTCGCCCTTCACATCCACAGTAATTTTCTTGGAAAGGTCGCCATTCGCCACCGCCGTGGTTACTTCCGCGATGTTCCGCACTTGGGCTGTCAAGCTTCCCGCCATGAAGTTCACGCTGTCGGTGAGGTCTTTCCACGTTCCCGCAACTCCTTTCACCTCAGCTTGTACACCCAATTTCCCTTCGGTTCCCACTTCTCGCGCTACCCGCGTTACTTCCGAAGCAAAGGAATTTAATTGATCCACCATCGTGTTGACAGTGTTTTTCAACTCTAAAATTTCCCCTTTGACATCCACAGAAATTTTCTTCGAGAGGTCGCCATTTGCCACCGCTGTTGTCACTGCGGCGATGTTCCGTACTTGGGCTGTCAAACTTCCCGCCATGAAATTCACGCTGTCGGTGAGGTCTTTCCAGGTTCCGGCTACACCGCGCACATCGGCTTGTACGCCCAGTTTCCCTTCACTTCCCACCTCGCGCGCTACCCTGGTTACCTCAGAAGCGAAGGAGTTGAGTTGATCCACCATGATATTGATGGTGTTTTTCAACTCCAAAATTTCGCCTTTAACCTGTACAGTAATTTTCTTCGATAAGTCACCATTGGCGATCGCAGTTGCAACTTCTGCTATATTCCTTACTTGGTCGGTGAGGTTCCCCGCCATCATGTTCACCGCACCTGTTAAGTCTTTCCAGGTTCCCGCCACACCGCGCACTTCGGCTTGTACGCCCAGTTTTCCTTCCGTTCCCACCTCTCGCGCTACCCGCGTTACTTCCGAAGCAAAGGAACTGAGTTGATCCACCATTGTATTGATGGTGTTTTTCAACTCCAAAATTTCGCCCTTCACATCTACGGTGATTTTTTTGGATAAGTCGCCAGTCGCCACCGCCGTTGTCACTTCCGCAATATTCCGCACCTGGGCTGTCAAACTTCCCGCCATGAAATTCACGCTGTCGGTGAGGTCTTTCCAGGTTCCCGCCACACCTCGCACATCAGCTTGTACGCCCAGTTTCCCTTCACTTCCTACTTCTCGCGCTACCCTGGTTACCTCAGATGCAAAGGAGTTAAGTTGATCCACCATTGTGTTGATGGTGTTTTTCAACTCCAAAATTTCGCCCTTCACATCTACAGTAATTTTCTTGGATAAGTCACCAGTCGCCACCGCTGTGGTTACTTCCGCGATGTTCCGCACCTGGGCTGTCAAACTTCCCGCCATGAAGTTCACGCTGTCGGTGAGGTCTTTCCACGTACCCGCCACACCGCGCACTTCCGCTTGACCGCCTAGCTTTCCTTCCGCGCCTACTTCTCGCGCCACCCGCGTCACTTCCGATGCAAAGGAGTTGAGTTGATCCACCATGATGTTGACGGTGTTTTTCAACTCCAAAATTTCGCCTTTCACATCCACGGTGATTTTCTTAGAAAGGTCGCCATTCGCCACCGCCGTGGTTACTTCCGCAATATTACGTACTTGGGCTGTCAAATTACCCGCCATCAAGTTGACGTTATCGGTCAAATCTTTCCAGGTTCCCGCCACACCGCGCACTTCCGCTTGTACGCCCAACTTCCCTTCCGTTCCCACCTCTCGCGCTACCCGCGTTACTTCCGATGCAAAGGAGTTGAGTTGATCCACCATTGTATTAATGGTGTTTTTCAACTCCAAAATTTCACCTTTCACATCCACAGTGATTTTCTTGGATAAGTCGCCATTCGCCACCGCCGTCGTCACTTCTGCGATATTTCGCACCTGGGCTGTTAAACTTCCCGCCATGAAGTTCACGCTGTCGGTGAGGTCTTTCCACGTACCCGCCACACCCCGCACTTCTGCTTGACCGCCTAATTTACCTTCCGCACCCACTTCTCGCGCCACCCGCGTTACTTCCGATGCAAAGGAGTTGAGTTGATCCACCATGATGTTGACGGTGTTTTTCAACTCTAAAATTTCGCCTTTGACATTTACCGTAATTTTCTTGGAAAGGTCACCATTCGCCACCGCCGTTGTTACTTCTGCAATATTACGTACTTGGGCTGTCAAATTACCCGCCATCAAGTTGACGTTATCTGTCAAATCTTTCCATGTTCCCGCCACACCACGAACTTCAGCTTGTACGCCCAACTTACCTTCGGTTCCCACCTCTCGCGCTACCCTGGTTACCTCAGACGCAAAGGAATTAAGCTGATCCACCATTGTGTTGACGGTGTTTTTCAACTCCAGAATTTCGCCTTTAACATTAACAGTAATTTTCTTTGATAGGTCACCATTTGCGATCGCAGTTGCAACTTCCGCAATATTACGTACTTGGGCTGTCAAATTCCCAGCCATCAAGTTGACATTATCAGTCAAATCTTTCCAAGTTCCCGCTACACCGCGAACTTCGGCTTGTACCCCCAACTTACCTTCGGTTCCCACTTCTCTGGCTACCCTGGTAACTTCTGATGCAAAGGAACCCAGCCTGTCTACCATTGTGTTGACAATATTGGCAGTTTGCAGAAACTCTCCCTTCAGCGGTCTACCTTCAATTTCTGGTGCAATAGTTTGAGATAAATCACCATTGGCTACAGCCCTAATTACTCTTGTAGTTTCAGCTGTTGGCTGCACTAAATCTGTAATCAGAGTGTTCACAGAATTAACGCAACTCAACCACGAACCACGAACATTTCCTAAAGAAGCACGTTCCGAGACTTTGCCATCTTTACCAACAACATTACCGATGCGCTGTAACTCTGCCGCCATGCGCTCATTCTGCTCAATAATATCGTTGAGTGTATCGGCTATTTTCCCGGCGATTCCTGTTTGATCAATCGGCATTCTCGCAGAGAAATCACCTTTTTTAACCGCATTTAATGTTCTTAATAGTTGTTTTAAATCTAAATTGTCGCTTTCTTTAGTTAATTGTTCAGTAGCCATAGCCTTATCCTTAAGGAATTTATATATTTTTTATCCCCCGTTTTTTTGCGGGGTTAGTGTTAAGTTCATCATTGGCGCTCTTATGCTTTGGGGAAACTTAACCCTATGCTGAAACCCATGAAATAAGGCTGCTGCCAACACTTCTTGGAACACCATTTAGCCAATCATAACTTTTTCATAATCCTTAAGGTAGCTGCTAAAAGCAGATTTTTTGCGACATATCTATCAGTGGTTTGATTGTCTATTTCTTTAGACATATTCCTAAAGGAATAAATGAGTCTTCTAGAGCCTTAAAAAGCCAGGAAATAGGATTCAACTGGTTTAATCCATTTATGAGTTCATAGTTGTGTTTCTCAATAAAGCTGAGGGTGGGCGTAAATGATCCTTAGCTTTGGAACTAAAAATCTAGCAGTGCCAATCTGACAAGGCTTGCTACTGTTTTTGAGTAAACACTATGTAAGCCAGTGCTTTAGATGGGTTCCCTGCGTTAGAGTATTGGCGATCGCTTATCAAAATTTGTTGTCAATCCTTGTTGACTATTTGTAACATTACTGTTAAATTAAGTTACATAAGTTAAAATATCAAAGCAAGCACAGCAAATATAACGGCAATGCCACAATACTTTTAAAGTTGCAGTTTCAAATTTATTTGTAAAATCTATAGCTCTGCTTGCTTCAATTTTTAGCTAAAAATTTTCCTTTTCAATCGCTGTATCTAATCGTCATTTTGACTTATCCTATAACCTCGGTTACTAACCGAGGTTTTTTTATGACTATTGGGTAAGAAAGACAATAGAAATGAGATAGATAAGGGCGATAAGCAATACTTGTCGGTTAAGGGCAAAAGGGGAAGGGGAAAAGGGGCAAGAAAAAACCTTTAACCCTTACCCTTTCACCTTTTCC
>NZ_JACJQJ010000110.1 GCF_014696615.1 Nostoc linckia FACHB-104
CATTCGGGGTATATGCATTGGGGTATGTCTGCATTCGGGGTATATGCATTGGGGTATGTCTGCATTCGGGGTATATGCATTGGGGTATGTCTGCATTCGGGGTATATGCATTGGGGTTTATTCGCGTCTGAGGTTAATATAATAGGGGTATTCTTTTGTTTAAAGTATATATTAATGGGGTACTTACATAAATAGGGTATATACTTTGGGGTATATCTGCATTGGGGTACACCTGCATGGGGTATTTTTTATTCAGGCTCCTAAATGAAATGACCATGAAGGCATATTTTCAGCTTCAAAATACACAACTTACAAAGCACCCCATTTCTCTATTCCTATACAAACCCGCTTGAATTGCATTCTCAAAATTGCGATCGCCCCAAATCCAATTTGACCACAACCGACAAAGCACCCCATTTCTCTTAATGCCATTTTAGCTACGCTGCAAATGCACCCGATTTTTAAAAACTTACCCCAGTTTTACAGCATAGCTAAATCGCAAAATCGCTGATTATTTCTCTGGCATCTTGGGCGATCGCATTTTCAGCGCTGGCATTATCACGGCTGGCATTTGTTGAGGACGCACAACCCCGAAGGGGTGTCCGGCTTGCGTCCGAAACAAACGCATTTTTCAACACTGGCATTATCACGGCTGGCATCGTTGACGCTGCGGTTTAATGCTGATGCGTTTAGCATCGGCTAGACCGTTTACGGTCGAAACTAACCGCTATTGCTTTAGGCTCCTAAATAAAATTGGCTGATTTTTAATGATATTTTGGCTTGTCAATCTATGTGTATAATTCAGCACTGGTACGTAGATATGTTTATGATTGCTGACTGATATGTTTTTTATGGCTTTTCTTTTATAGGAAGTGCAATTTTGATCACTGCATATCAAAACGCTGAAAGTACTACTGTATATAGCTTTCAGCCGTTGAGGTCGTGACATAGGTCGTGACATAGCTATCGAAATTATTGATAGTAATTCTCAAAACTATAAAAGCTTGTATTGTTGTGTTTGGCACATACAATATACTGATTTTCTGTCATCCCTGAAATTTTCGCCCACTTCGCACCCCATTAATTAATAGATGGATTGCCCAGCCACCTCCTAAACCATCCATCACGGCTAATTCTCACAATGGCTAATAGCATTTTTATATCACACCCACACATCAATCATTCAATTAGCGGTGTTTAGCAAGCCATTCTAGGCAGGTTATCTATAAAAATGACCTACAGGACGTTTACACCCTGTAGGCTGATTAAAGGTTATTTATACGTACTGAGTAGTATATAATACCAGTATGTAATAAGCAAGGTTAAGAATAGGTTAAAAGAAATGATTTAGGAACCTAAATAGTGGTTATCAGTTAAAAAACACAAAAGAATAAGTTACTAAAACATTTAGCTACTATTAAATTAATTTTGTAAGCTTCGACATCTGTTATTTTTTCATTGTTCTCCATTGCAATGATAAAATTTCTTTCTTCTGCGTTAGGCTTAACTTTCAATTTATCACCTTCTACCAATAGCTTTAACACGTGTTTTTTTACAGCTTCATGAGGTGGATTGTTTTTATTGGCATATCTATAATCCCATCAATTTGCTTGCATTCTGAGCAAAATAATGAGCCGTATGGTATTAAAGGATCATATCTTCTATTTTGTAATACTATTTTGCTGTGTTCAGCATTGCATTTTTTGCATCTAGCCATGTTTCTGACCATTAATTATTGATAAATTACTTTTTATTTAGGTTCCTAAATAAGAATTTAGCATGACAAATTAGCCGATATTAATATCAGTTAATTGACTTTTCAGTTATTAATAATCTTAGAAAGCTAATTCTTTTTCTCTATAGCTTTGAACCTCAACTGAGTACCATAATTCATGTGTGTATCTTATAAAATCACATGATTCTATTGCGTCATTTATTTTGGAACTAGCTAGTTTTTGTAATTCTCTAAAATAGCTGTAGCCTTGAACTGATAAACATTGTAGATAGCATACTAATAAATTAGTATTTTTATCTTTGTAAGCATCAACCATATATGTAGTTATTTCATTCTCAAACTCTATTTGTTCCTCATCTCGTTCAATCTCTTGAATTGTTTTGGCTTCTTTAACTTCCGGTTCATTAATTTCATCATCTTTACGTTTTAGTGAGTTTGGCAATTCTTCATAGCCTGTCATTTTAGCTTTGTTATTATTCCAATACTTCCAGGCATCCTCATTTAAGAATTTACCTTCTTTTTCAAATTCTATTAATTGATTAAGTTTGGAATCCAATAAAAATTTGACATGATTCTTGCATTGTGATTCAAAACTACTATCTGTTAATTCTTCACCCCAGTACAGATTTAGCCCTAAAAATTCAATTTGTTTCTTTATAAATTCTCTAACCTTTTTCTCATCTTTCCATTCTCTACCGCTTGGC
Organism: Nostoc linckia FACHB-104; assembly: GCF_014696615.1. Lineage (GTDB taxonomy): Bacteria > Cyanobacteriota > Cyanobacteriia > Cyanobacteriales > Nostocaceae > Aulosira > Aulosira linckia_A. Next base: position 2,440 of record NZ_JACJQJ010000110.1, read on the forward strand.
GTGTCTAGTATTAATTTGATATTCGATATTCTACTGGTGCTTACATTTTTGATGAATTCTTTTTGTGATTCTTCATCTAATCCAAATTTGAATTTTACTAATAATTCAATTCGTTTTTGGGTTAATATCGCTTGTTGCCTTTCTTTTGGATCTTTACTTGTAACGTTGTTGTAGCTATACCATTCATTAACTTTGCTCATTCTTTCATAGAATTCAAATGTGATTCTATTCATTACGGCGTTGTCAATTCTTCTAGATTTTTGTGCATTTTCGTGATAAGCCCCGATAACATCTGGATTTTTCCATGTAGGATGATTAGTAATTCCTGGGTAACGTTCCTCTTTATATGTGGCAATTTTTCTAGCTCTGGCATCTTTATCATTCCTATCTTTGTAAGCATTTTTTTCTGTTTCAGTTAATATTTTAGCTTTGGTAATTCTTACAGAGTTTTCACCTCTAATCCCCTCTTTTGTAGCTTTTAGTATTTTCTTTAATTCGATTTTTACTGTATCAACTTCCTCAGTAATAACGTTACCTTGGCTTACTGCTAGCCAAGTTAGACAAGCACCATAATTAGTTTTTTCATAATCTTTGTAATATTCAAGGTGTTTTGTGTAATCTCTCCAAATGTAGTTGTTAATAATTTCATTTGCTGCATCTTCAGCTTGTTTCCTGGCTGATTCACCAGTTAAACCTTCAGCAAACGAAACGTCTAATTGTAAATCATAAACTTTATCAAAATCATCTTTGGAAGCCTTATTTTTAGTTGTAATATAGCTGATTTCTCCATAGTATAAATATCGTGTAATTTCATGTTCACTATTTCTCACCCTTGCTATCATTTGGCTAGCTTCCTCAACGGAAATAACACCCATTAGATAACAGATTTGAACTTTGATAATACCATCGGCGTTATCTACTGATATTCCTGTTGAACCGCTAGGAGATTGCAAAAATACATCATAGTATTTTCGGTATTTCTTCAAGAATGCGTCAGGGTCAAGTAAAAATTCTCTAGACCATAATTGATTTAAAAAGATTTCTGGGTTTTCTTGTTTATCGACTATCTCTTTAATAAACTTCTCTTTAGTTTTTTCTGGTAATGTTGGGTCGTTTAAATATTCTTTCCACGTTTGATTTTTAGTCTCGCTAGATAATAAGAATGTGTTTTTAGTTTCCCATAGATTATTACCATTCTCATCAGTTGGTGGTTTTCTCAATAATCTCTCAACAGCTTCTAGAAATTCTTTAGCATCAGATTGAAAGTACACATTACCAGTGGCTTTAATTGCTTTCTCTAAAACTAATGTTTGGTCTCTTGTTGATAATTCATCGAGTTTTTCAACATCTTTAACAGCCAACAATCTAATAAACTTTAACGGGTTTTTGTAGTCATTTAAAACTTTTCTAGTTGATTTTTTGTTTTCAGCCTGAATATTTAAGCATTTTTCAGTAAATCTACAACTAATATCATTTAGGTTTGCATCGTAAACCATTATTGAATGTGCATCATTACCCATTTGTGCTAACGCACCAAATAGATGTAATTTATCGCTAGTATTGCTTTTAGAACAAGCTTGTTCTAATAATGTGTTCAATTCATCAATTGCAACCATCTTATTGTTGAAATGTGCTGTGATTCTTCTTAGTGATTCAGCACATAACACAATGATGTCATCAGCTTCATAGTATGCGATTTCTTCTGCTGTTACATCTTGGTTGATAATATGTATTTTCTTCTCATATTTTTTAGCTAAATTTTTATCATGTTTGGCGATTGTTTTTAATACCCTTTCTTTGATATTCCCGTTTAACAATTGTCTTGGTGTCATAACGATGCAGCCAAGACCTTTTGTTAGAGCTTTTACAATCAGCTTTGAATGAAAGAAAGTTTTACCTGTACCCATGTTTGATTTGATGAAATACATAAAACCTTTTATTGCATCGATAGATAATTCTAAATTTAGATATCGACTGCTAATAATTTCATCTGGCGTGTATTTCGTTGCTAGTTGCCTATCAGTAAATCTTGCTCTACCTTTGAAAATTCTAATATCAATTTCTGAGCCATCTGATTGAATTAATGCTTCAACTTCTATAGCTTCTTTTGTGGGGTAATAGTATTTATATTTCTCTGGGCAATGTAGATTATAAAAATATCTGGTTGCTTCTGAAGAGAAAAGTAAATTTTGCCATAGCAATCTTTCACCGTCGTTCACATATGTGTATGACGGCTTACAATTGCTCATATCATATGTGGCAAGAATTGATGGTATATCAGCACTATTTAACCCTAAATTAGCTGCCAGTATTTCATAAATATAATTCTCTGATTCTTTGAGACTAGTATTATATTTACTTAGCCATTGTTTAAAACCTCTGTAATCTCTGATAACTTTTACAATGCATTCGTTTTTATCTGATGTTGAAATATTTTCAGGATTTTCAATATTGCCCAACAATATTGTTTTATTGGATTTGCTTGTAATTTCACTGTATGAGAATATAAATTTGGGCTTAATTTTTTCTTCTGATTGCTCTGCTTGACTAAGCTTTGTTTCTTCAGTTTCATTTAGGAGCCTAAATGAAACTGAATTACCATTTTTAATTCTTTTTTCAGCAGTTAAATATTTTCTTGATTGGGTTAAATCATTTTGTCTTTGTTCAATGTTTTGTTGATTCTTTAATTCACGGTGTAATCTTTTGCATAGATTAAACGCTGAATTATCAGTATTACTATATGCTGTATCCTCCATTTCTAGGAAATCTTGAATACTAATATATTCGGCGTTTTCTAAGCTTTCTAGCTCATCAATATCTGGTGTGGCTTTTTTATCAGTTTGACCCCACCAAAGAACCTTTTTGATATTGTATAGCGGATAATATTTAGCTCTACGAAGCATTACACCGTGGTTTATGATATCTCCACCATCAGGCACATCTATTAATTCAATGTCATCACCATATATTTCTTTGCATTTGGCGATCGCTTGATTCACGCCATCAGGTGAACCGTAAAACATACCACCTTGCACATCAATCACAGGTACGTTTAATTTTAAATGTGCCAAATGCGCTTTATATCCACCACCTTCAACTAAAAGAACTATTTTGTGATCACCTTCAGCCAAATGTAATTCAACTGGTAATTCACCATCTCTATGGCATTCACGCCTACTATTACTGATTGGCTGATATTTTGGTGATTTTTCGTTATATTTCAGCGCTTCAATATTATGGCGTGTAAAGGAAATGATTTTACCTTCTACGTTGTAGCGCGGTATCAAAATTGAATCATCAAATGATAGGAAGAATTTTTTACCTTTTAGATGCGTAAATCTATGCATCTTTGATTCAGGTTCAAAATCCTCTAGAACGCTATAGCCAGGGAATCTATCATCTAGCTCAACCGATGGCACGTAGTTAGCTGGAAATGTCCTAAACTGACGCTCTTTTATTTGCTCTAGTGTGTAGCCACGACCCAATAAATGTTTAAGGTGTCTGTCTGATAGCGATAGCTCATCGATTAATCTTTGTGCTTGCTCATGCAGAATATCTAAGGGTAATTGCTTCTTGATGCGGTTTTGCTTTTCTTTTGCTTTCTCTGCCTTAGCTTTTTTATCTGACTCTTTTCTTATTAACTCTTTATCAGTCGTTGGCAGATACGAGGTTTTATTTAGGCTCCTAAATGAACCCTCATAATACATCTCTACTGGTATAAATAATTCCCATGTGTTTGAACTATCTGGGCGTAAATACTTATACCCGTTTATTTCTGCACCTTTAATTAGTGCTGTGCTGTTTTTAAACGCTCTACCCAGACAGAGGATTAAGCCAGGTTTATCAACGCTTTCTCTGCATCCGTGGTAATCGTCGCATACTGGGCATCTATTTGATTTTGTAAATAATTTTGGGTTTGTCATAATCTTTCCTCTTTTTTGTGGATGTTGAGAAGAAAGGTTATGATTACTTACTATTTGCCGAAACCTTGATATTACGTTATAATGAGAGTGCTTTTATTTTGGGTTGATTACTTTTTAAGAAGGTAATCTTTGTAAGAATCAAGGCTTGTGAGAAACGTAAAACTTTTAAAAATAAAGTCTCTGAATTTCTTGCTAGATTGTCCCGGCAAATGTCGCAAATAGCGCAAGCAAATGCAAGCAAATGCAAATGCAAATAGAAAGTAATCATAACCTTTCTTCTTCTAACTAAATTGAATAAATCTAAAACCCTCAAAAATGGTATTTAATTTTGGGGGTTTTATTTTATGCAAATTAGTTAGTATTAAGTAAACAAAAACGAATTATCCGTTGATAGATGTAAATCAATTTAAGTAGCATCTGATTTCAATAAAAGCATTGTTATTGTAGCATTTTTCTTAACAGTATATAAGCGCTGTAATGCTCTGAAAGCAAGAATCACAACGCATTAGTTTTATTAATTTTGCCCTCTTGAAATTATTTCAATTAGCCTTAAATTTATTGCTTCTAGCCTTTCAATTGCTGCATTGGTTGAGCGTTGATTTTCTGTAAAATCTATGCGGTATTGCTGCAAGTGCGTCATGTAATCTTGCTGAAAGGTTTCAAAGTTAGTTTGCATTTGGCGTTGATTTTCTCGCAATTGCAACAACACATCATCTAAAATTGCGCTACGACCTAACACACGGTTAACGTCACTTGTGAGGTTTTGCACCTCAAATTGTGTTTGTTCTAGTTGTTGCTGTGTTTGGGCGATTTGCGCTTGTGTTTGGTTGATTTGTTGCTGAGTTGTTAACTGTGCCTGTGCAAGCTGGATTAGTACGGCTCTAATATCATCGTTTTGAGAATCACTCACTTTGGCAGACCTCCAGCCTCAATAATTTTGGCTATTGATTCAGCATCAAAACAATTTAAGTAGCTTATTAATTCTCTAAATTGTTGGTATTTTTCCTCAGAGTAAGAATCTTGGTTAAACCCTAGAGTCTCGCAGAATTTAATATAATCAGCCTTCCAAGCGAAGCTATTCATTGCTTCTAGAAATTCTTGTGTAGCGGCTTGTAAGGCTGTATTTTGGGCTGTTTGGGGATTAATCATAGAATTTTATTAATCCTCTACATAATCAAAGATTTCTGTTGGCGTACATTTAAATAATTTGCACAGTTTATCTAGGGTTTCATAACTAATAGATTGCAAGCGATTACCTTCTAACCTTCTGTAGTTTGTTTCGGTAGTCCCTAGATAATCTGCTAAATACCTTTGCGTTAAAGCGGCTTGTTCTCGTAACGGTTTAATGTTGATTCTCACGGTCATAACTTGAATTCTTACCTATTAATATATTACATTTTCTGCTCATACGCAATAAGAGCATACATTAAATGCTCTTATAGTTTGTGTGCGTACCTGAATTAGCTTAAACCCAGTCAGCGACTTATGTCCAGCTATTCTGACTACATAAGTACATTAAATGTATGAACACTAGACAACCTAACATTTAATGTACTATATTGATTACAGAAATTTAAACTAACTAAAAATAAGGAGCAACAACGATGAAAATTACAATCTCAAAAACACATCAGCAATATATCAACGCTATTGCATCTCAAATGAATGCTTCGCCTTCGGAAGTGATTACTTATTTACTTTGGGAGTTAAGAAAGGCTAAATATCAATTCAATGATTCCTCAAATCTTCCACAACAACCACAACAGATAAATAATCGAAATGTTTATTATGACTCTGAAGAATTTAAACGTGCTACTGCTGTAGCTGCTTTATCTTTTCAGTCACAATCGCCCCAAGCAATTGAAGAATTTGAAAATGTACAAGAGTTGCAAGAAGAAACTGACCCAATCATCCTTCGCATGGCTCAACTTATAGAAAATTTCTAATTTAGGAACCTAAATAAATCATGAATTACACGCAAAATCAAATCAATACACTTAGTGCAGCATCTACGTTACTTGATTATTTATCCAATCTTTTGCGCTTGATGTCTGATACATCAAAATCGATGGCGGAAATATATAAAAGATGTCAAAAAGACGGATGGTCTGAGGCTGACAAGCTACTTTTTGAATCTGATGAATTAGCGCTAAAAGCTTATAAGCTCAAATATCAAGAAGCTAATAAAATGCATTCTGATTTATATCGATGGATGCATGATTAATAAAGCTTTTGAAAATTGAAAAGCACTAGCAAGACTGAAACTCAAGCTAGTGCCGAACATCCCCCATCTATCAAAAAGAGGAATTTAATTATTATGCCACGAAACAAACGAGGAATTACAGATCCAGACGGTTCCAAGCAAGCAGAAATTGAACGCATCACCCAAGAAAGGGATGCTAAAGCGAGACAGCGAATTAAAGCCAAATTTGCTGGAGTAGGTGATAAAGCACAAGAGATAGCCACAACTATCGGAACAACTTTAGAACCAATTACAAATACAGCTTCTAACATCGCTAATGTTGCTACAACTGTCACTGCTACCGCCATCAATACAGCCAACAACATCAGACAAGCATTAGCACCAACAGGCAAAGGTTATCAACACGGCTACGCATCCAGCCAATTACAAAACAATCACAATCCTTATGGTGGTTTGGCTGTTCCTGATGTTGATTTTACTGCCTTAATTCCCACTGATTTATTGAATCCTTCGGGACTGCCCCAGGCATCAGAACAACAGCTTACTGATGGTTTAGCGGTTTATGCTGGTGCTACTAGAGCTATGCAACTTTACCAAGCTGGCTTTAAATACATAAACGAAGTTGGAAAAACTAAACAGGAGCAGCATAAAGCCCAGCAATCCATAATTAAGGCTGCTACTGAAAGCGTGAAAGTTCAGCAAGAGGTTGTCAGATTTGACCGTCAAAATGTTGAATTAGAGATTGATAAAGAAAAACTTCAACACTCTAACGAACGTTTGAAACAGGCTCAAATCACAACTACAGCATTAGCCAACGAAACATCACAAATGGCTTTAAAGTTTGAAGCCCAAGAACAGAAACGGGATGCTGATATCAAGAGCATTCAATCGCAAACTCAAGATGTTATTCAAAAGTATCTTAAAGATTCTATTAGCAACGGAATCTAATTAAAAAACTGGGGTGTACAGAAATACACCCCAGCAAAAAACATAATTTAAAGTATAGGAAATTATACCATGCAAGCACTTAATAGTTTCAAAAACAAATTATTCTTCTTTTCGTTTGGTTTGGGTTTAGCGTCAACGGTTGCAGTATTTCAACCCAATACAACTGTTAAAGAACTAGGTAAAACTCTAATTGGATTTTCTATCGCTGGTGTTGTTTTGGGTGAGTTAGTCACTAGCAAAGCTTTTAAATTACATGAAGATGAAATAGAACGACACAACAAAATAATTACCAATGGAACAACTGAAACGAGTAAGCTTTCTCGTGAGTTACAACAAAAAACTAGTGACCTAGAAAGCATCAAGAGAGAAGCTACAAGGCTTGAAAATGAGTTACAACAAACTATACAGCTTTTAAAATCTCGTAATCTTGAATTAAGCAATAGTCACGAATCTATTAGAAAGCTTGAATCTAACCTAAAAGATGTCGGTAGATTCTCAACCAGTGAAGCACATAGAATTGTCAGGGATACATACAGTCGCTCAATGAAAAAGCTAGAATGTCATATCGAAGCTTTGATGAGAAACTATCAACATATTGGCGATGATTTCAATGGTGTTTTGATTGAGGTTGATAAGTTCCGTAATCGCTATATCAAAAAGCTAGAAGAATACGAAGCGTTAACCAGCTTTAATGATTTGCTTGATATCGGCTTAGATATCCAAGAAAAAATCATTGATGGTTGCATTGAATTAAGATGCAAGGGTCAAACAATCGCTATCAGATATTTAAATTCATTGCTTGATGATAGTGTCAGTTACAAACAGTACGAATCAGACATTACCAAAACTCAAGCTCACGCAGGATTGACCATCAAACAACTAAAGGATGATTTAGAATCACAAGTAAGAGCGATTGCTAATGATTGGGTAATCTCCAATAATCAGCACGTTGAACGTTATGAAACCAACTACAGCGAATTACTACAAGCTGGTAGAGAAGCAGTAGCCAAGCTCCAAGAGCGTGATAGTTTGATTGGTCAACTATTTGCCCAAATCAACGCACTAGAGCAGGAACTAGAGCTACTTCGCAAACCTTGGACATTCACGGGAACCATTGACTATGCGGTAGCTGGCAATGCAATCATCAACTTTTACTATCAGGCTTACGGCTATATATTGGATGCTATTAGCTGGCAAGAAATCGAAACAGGTTACACTCTGACCTTTGCAACTGGCAGAAATAAAGTTTACCTAACGGCTGATATGCTCCACGATAAGGACAATCAATCACAATTAGCAGGTTTAACCAATGCCCTAACACTCCCAACGTTTACCCCCAACTATCAATCTGGTTTGATGGTGCTGACTGTTCAAACACGGCAAGCTGTAAAGAAAACCACGATTGAGAAATTAGAGGCTGATATCAGTAAGATTTGGGTTCCCGTTGAAAGATTTGAAAACTTTGTTAAAAACTTTGAGCGTGTTCGCATCACATCAGGTTCTACTGGTGGTAAATCACCAACAGCTAAGAATCTGGCACTGGCAATCATGAAAGCTAGAAAGGGGAAAGGTGAAATCAGACTATACGACCCTCAGCATGGAAGTAAAAAAGATTTCTGGAATATGCCCAAAGCTGGAACCAGTCACGAGGACAACTTAAGAGGTATCAAAGAACTTTGCAAACTTATAGATGAACGTCGTAATGGTCGTAACCATAACTTTGTTCTTTACCTGTTCGATGAAGTTGACAATACAATCTCTAATCTAGGCAAAGAATCAAGAGAGTTTAAGGATTCTCTCAAGATAGCGATTAAAGAGGGTAGCCACTGTGATATCGGTGCAATCTTTATCGGTCAATCTGCCGATGCTAATGAAATACCAGGAATGACGCATAGTAATTGGAATAATTGCGTAGCACTCCATATAGGAAGTAATGCAGGGATAGCAATCGATAAATTAACCACTATCACCACTGAAGATAAATCCAGACTCTTAGAACAGTACAGAAAGATTCAGGATTATTGCGATCGCAAAAATGAGGAATTGGGTTTAGACATCTTTACCGATGCAACTGCTTACAGATTCGCGTTAGTGGTTCCCCTTAATGGACTGCCTAAGTTTATTCAGCTACCAGATTTTGATGCTTACGACTACAGCGAGATTATGGGGAGTCAGTCAGATGATTCATTTAGGAGCCTAAATGAAACTCCTACAGTGTCCAATGCTGTGACCTGCCCAAGCTGCGGTAGTACCGAAATTAGAAAGAACGGGAAGGACACAAAGACGGGTAAGCAGAGATATAACTGCAAGGCTTGCGGTGAAAATTTTAGAGACTCAAACTGATGATGTATACAAGTACAGCAATGTTATTATTGCTACTTATGTATTGAATCTATTAGAAAATAATTTTAGTTTCTATTAGAAAATACCCCTACAATTCATCACCAAAATTTTGGGTGATATCTCCTGTGAGAAAGTTGATGTCAACGCGCTTGTGGTGATGAATGGCTGAAAGGCTTACTGTGACTAGGTTGTGATTTTGGTGATTTTTGGTGATTTAGCGGTGATTTGACCCTATAGGGGGTGTAATGAATATCAACCAAAATCACCACCTACTAACACTTTGACCTACTCGCAACGTAAAAATTCAACCACAAACATTGCAGATATGAAAAATATCAGAAGTCCTTAATAGCTGAAGCCTGTTAACATTTTGCGTATTATCACGCAGTTCTTAAAGCTACAAAATACTTACTTACATACAATTAATTTAGGAGCCTAAATCAAATGACTCATCTAGCAACGATTACACGTATTCAATCGGCTGAATCGACCACTACTGAAGATACAGTCAAAAAACCAAAAAAGCCTCAAGCTCCAAAGACACCGGAACTATTTTTAGATGGTGGCAGTGCCAAAACCAAAAGTTACTTAGATAAAGTGGCTAGCTCTTATCAGTCGATAGTCAGAATATTCCCTAAAGGTCATGAATTGCCGACTGGCTATTTAGGAGTGTTCAATATTGGTGATATTGGCTATGCGGTTGGCGATAGTGCGCTATCGCTATCAGGTGGAAAGCTTGAGGAAGGTTACGCCAACGATAATAAAATCAAACTTCTACCCATCTGGATTATTGGAGCATTGACCACACACCCAAGCTTTTTATTTAAGCGAATGAAGAATAAAGAGGGTGTTATCAACATTGATATCAAGCTTTCTCTGTTGTCACTTAGCAGCCATCGCAAAAAGGAAATTGAAAAGGCTATCAGCAATATTGAATTTAGTTTCGATGAGCGCAATTTTAAAATTAGCGTTGTTGACTATGCGCTTTATCCTGAAGGATATGGTGCGGCTTGTGCTGCTAAGAAATCAATCAAGGCTGGTAAGGGCAAAGATGCCAAATTCCACGTCCTAGACCTTGGTGGAGGTACATTAACCCACACACCTTACAGTAATCTCAACGGTGTACCACGTGCCAGTAATCAAAATTCTGTTTCTGGTGCTGGTGTTATGAGTATCACAGAGTTTTTTGCAAAAGAAGCTACCAAGGGAGATACAGGGGGCAATATCTACCATTTCTCAAGGCTGAAAGAAGCGCTCGAATCATCTCAAATTATCAATGGTGAATATTCAGCCGAATTGATATTAGGAGATGCTACCAAACAGCTAGGTGATAGATTGCATTCTGGCTTAGAGTCTTGGTCTAGAGAAATTATCGGTGTTAGGGAATTATTGAGAGATATTCGCCAGATTTTAAGAAAGGGCGAAAAAGTTTATTTAACAGGCGGAGGCTTTAAAGTTGAAGCCGTCAAACATTTTGTAATGCAGTATTTAGATAGTGATTTAGTAACCTGTTTAGATAATCCTGAAAATGTCAATATCACTGGAATTCGTTGACTGATTTCACCTCGTTCTGAGCGTCAATTCATCATTTCAGAAGAGAAATCACCCCTAATTAGTGAGTTGGCGACACAATTAGGGATAACTGATTGGGAATTGATTAATCAATTTATAGAAGACGGTTTAAAGCGCAATGCTGACGCTTTATCGTGTAGAGGCAGAATCAGCTAAATCAAAGAACGAAATAGCCAGTATTATATAGGGCAATCTTTGCACAATATTGATAATGAGAAAACAGATTTAATGAGTCTTTGTTGTGACCTTATGATGACTGTAAAATATGAATACGGTTCATATTTAAATAGTTATTGGAGTGGTATCGGCTCATGGCTAGCTTGATTATTGACTAATAGATAAAAACACCACCATTAATTAATGGTGGTGTAAACCTTAAGCTTAAAAACTAATTTGATTAGATGAGAAAATATATCAATATATTTTAAAAATCTTAATGTTAAGTGAAAATCTCTAAAAAATAAGCTAGTTACTGCTAGTAAAAAATGGCTAACAACAATGTCAGCCATCAGCTAAAATTTGCAGATTGTCGCTCACAAAGGCTAACACAATTGCATCAAACAAAAATCGTCTAGATTCTATTTATAAGCTTAAACGATTGATAGTAGCAAAAGTGAAAAGTGCCAACCATGTCAACTGAAAACGTGAACAAAGCAACTACAACGGATTCAAAAAGAAATACAAAACAGCCGAGTTTTTACCGATGTAGGTATCATTATAGCGCGTGTATGATTGGAAAATATTGAGGAGAAATATAGAAGTACATTTGTTATCTATTCTCTGATCATGTTTAATGTTCCATTATCCATGACATTATAATTGATGTTTTGCCCATTGGCATAGCTAATTCTTACTATATTATTACCTAAATTAGTAATGTCTACAATATTATGTGGTACGCGATTAAAATGTTGTAAATCTCTAAATGTACCATCTACATCAACATAGTATATTTCAGCGTAACCTTGATTAGCATCATAAAACATAACCATATTTCTTCTAAGTGGGTGTATTAAGTACCAATTAGTTCGCCAACCAGAGTAACTTTTAATTACTTGACCATTAGGAGATGTAATCTCTCCTACGCCTTGATTTCGGTAATATTTAAGAACACTACCGTTCAGAATATTAACCGTCAAATCAGGATCTCCATAATCATTGTTTACATTACTTATAGCGACTGGAGTACTTGATAGGGTTTCAGTATGGGCGGTTGCTGCTATTTCCTGCCTTATGATTCTTTGATAATCATTAGCAGTTCCTATACAAATTTCTTCAGTAATTAAATCAGCCGTTAAATATCCATTTGCACCATATCCTCGTTCACCTCTTACCGAGCCTGATATGATAATAGTATTTTTATTTGATTGAATACTATTATGTAGTCTTTGCATTTGTTCAGCTTTGTAAGAACCTCCAACTTGAATAGGTTGACCTGTCCGAGGATCAATAGCATTGACTTGCCCCATTACACTATTCATATTTTGAAAATCATAATTGTTTATGTAATTAGTACCACCAGCAATTCTGTCAACATTAACATCAGTAGCAAGTCGTGATTTTTTTCTGTAACTAATGTCATATCTTACGATTGCCCATCCGTCATCAGCGGTATATACCTTTGAACCTGTGCCTCTTGCTCCAGGTTCACAATCTATCAAACAATTATCACCTATTAATGAAAGTGTTGTAGCGGGATTTTGAATTCTTTTTTCACCAATTTCACAACCCAACGTTGGTGTTATAAGCGTAAATATACTGCATCCACTAAATACTGATAATACTATTTTAGTAAAGCAACTTTTCATTTTCACTGCCTTTATCATTATCTAATAAAAACTCTTAACTCCAAAATAATCATAAGCAAATAGAAAAGCTCCTGTAGTTTTACGGGATTATTTTATTTTATTTGTGAACTGGTTTTGTTAAAAGTGTTAAATTATAAGTATGGGCAATTTAGTTGTTTTATGTGGTTTTGTTTAACTATTGTGACATCGTTAAAAACCCAGAATGCACAAGGACTTTAGAGAATTTTTATTATCCAATTGGTTGGTGAAGTTATTGGGGGAAAATTTACTGAGCTATCGTACTCGTCTTAACTATTAATTGCCTAATTAAACTCGCCAATAATCTGATACCATCTTGGCGAGTTTCGATTTTGGCGAGATTTACGAACAAGCAAGAAGCGGATGATTATCTAGGCATGAGCATTAAGGTATTATGTTCCGCAGGGTAAAACCAGCGTCAAGTAAGAGAAAGGTAAAATCAGACCGACTACTAACTTTGACTCCAAAGAATTAGAAACCTTTTAGGACTCAAACCAATGGAGTTACCTTTTTATGATCAGTTAGTGCATACACCTGAAAAGAATCAAGCCTATTTAGTTGCGTTGAATGAAGAGATGCGCTGTCTACTCATTGAAATGCAGCATGGTGAAGAGGTAGAGTTAAGCAGTTCTAAAGATGTTTGCGCTATACTATTGCCAATAATGGAAACAGCTAAGAGCATACTAGAAAGCAAGTAACTTTGATTTAGGTTCCTAAATAAAATTAGCCATAATTGAGTGTTTATACTTGATTATAGCTGATTTTTGCTTTTTATATGAGAATTAAGAATTAGGTCTTTTGCTTGATGGTAGCTGTATTTTCTGTGAATATACTTAAACTTATCACAATGCGTTTAAGTATATTGATTCATAATACTTTGCGTTGTTGCCGGATATGCAAAGGATTTTAACTTAAATAGAAGTACGGATAAAAGTTAATACAGAGGTACGACCGCGCATGAGTGTTGCGAGGTAATGCCTCTGGAAACCCCTCACTAAGCTCGATTCCAGCACTACGGAGAAATTTTTGCTTACTTTTTGCTTACTCGCCTGATAAAAATGAAAAGTATTAAAAGCAACAATCAGACTAGTCAAAATGATTGAAGATTTTAATGATGTTGGATTTTACTTGTTAGAAGGATTCTTGCACTTTAAATGCGTTTGCCCTGTATGGTTGAAGGTTTCATTAAATAGAGTGATTAATTATAGGATGAAGTAGCAACTTGAGATTTTTAAATAATCTTGACAAGACTTATACAAATGAGAAAACCAAAACCTAATCTTGATGAATATTCTATAATATCAACAGATTAAGGTTTTGGTTGGTTTAATTAGCGTATACGTTTGTTGGTTGTAGAAAGGCAGGTAGCTGCCTTTCTTGTTTCCAAATTAGCAGGTAATTAACAAAAATTGCTAACTATTTATTTCTGCTATCTTTGTTAGGACTATCTAGCCAAATATGTATTTCTCGACTATTATCCTTATAGCTTATTCCAGCACCTATAAGTGATAAAACAAGCAAAATCGGTGGGAGACGTTTCCCACCAATTTCAACCAACATCCGAAGTTGTTTTTTCATTTTCTATTTGACTACGTATACGCTTTGAAATTATAGGCACCTGATTAGATTTTTAAAACATAAACTTCAAGTTTATGTTTTAGAATCTGACTAGATACCTATGGTAAAATCATAAATCTTTAAAATAAAATTAGTAAAATATAAATATCTTATATTTTCTTTTGGCTGTATCTAGCAATACCGCAATAATAGAAGCCTGCTTATGTAACCCAAACTTCGCCAATAATCTGATAATATTTTTCCACTTGTCGATATTTGGCGAGATTTATGAACAAGCAAGAAGCCGCAAATTATCTAGGTGTGAGCGTCAGGGCATTAGAGCGCTATGTCCAGCAAGGTAAAATCAGCGTCAAGTACGAGAAAGGTAAGACTAGACCGACCGCCAACTTTGACCCCAAAGAACTAGAAACCTTTAAAGCCGAACTAGAACAGCCAACAATTAAACCAGCTTTTGAATCTCGCCAAATAACGACAGAGCAACAGTCAGACACAGGTAAACTCACACATAACTCTGGCGAGATTGCGAGATTTGACGAGATTACGGGATTTATTTTTATTTGCGTATAAATATTGAGTATTAAATGATATAGCTGTTACCCGTGAGACACACTAGGAAGATCACTAGAAACAGCAGGGTGCAAAGCTTGGTAACAGATAGGTGTAAATCGCTTCAACACTCAGGTAACAGTCAGGTAACACTATAGATACAGTGATGAATACTAGTCAAAGAAAACAATGAAAACATCAAAAAAGTATGTGAAATGTGGTGTTTTTGATATTTTCGCTGGCTGATTTTCGGTATAGTGACACCCTTGGTGTTACCTGAGTGTTTACTAGGTAACACCCTGTAACCACGTGCGCCACTGGGGTTACAGTGAGGCGATGGTTTGGCTCATGATGCGATTTTATACAGGCTCCTGAATATGGGCGTGTATAGATTGATGCATAGATTCGAGTCTATATACCCCAAATAAAATACCCCTTTATATTATTACCCCATGCATTGACTTTACCTGCATGGGGTAATAATATAAAGGGGTAAATACAAAGGAGGCGAACAAATGCCAAGAGCTATTAGTGAATTAGAAAAGTTAAGCGCTGAGGAACTACGTAAGCTAGCATCATCTATCAGACGTGACAATCCAGCCAGAAAAGCAGAATTAAAGTACTATTACGCTGATACCCAGGAAGCGATACCCGGCAACACAACCCCAAAGAAAAATGATTATATATACAGCATTAGCTTATGGGAATCGCTACTAATCAACCCCCAAGTAGAAACCGTTGAAGCGACTTTTGAGCCTGAAAAAGCTGGCGATGAAATCACAAAAGATGAAGCACCACAAACGATTGCAGACACAGATGAGTTAGTAGAATATTCAAATTACGATGAAGAACTTAGAAGCGTAGCCACAAAGTACTATATAGGCTTTGATAGCAAAGACAGCCGTGTAGTCGGAATCAGAGAGATAGCGCAAAACCAGCTAACTAAAGCGCAATCAAATCAGCCCCTAGCCTTAGACGCTAGCCTATTTGCAACGGTTGCGCGATTCAAGGAAGAAATATTATCAATTGCGTCAAAAGACAGTGACACGCCAAACCCTAACACCGCTATAAATCTCAGAACAGAATTATTTAATCGCATTAAAAAAGCAGTAACCAAAGAAAAAGAACGATTCAAATTAACCCAGGAAATAGACGGTCTAGATCCAATAGACACCAACTATTTAGAGTTAGCTTTTGAAGCATTCAGAAGTGGTGTAATAGCTTCATTTAGCCAGATAGCGCGTCAAAAACGAGAAAAAACAGGAGATAGATTAATTGAAAGAAAAACATCAACACCACACGTAAATGTTGCTAAGGCTATTCATTGGGCTATCACCAGAATCAAAAAAGCACCCATAAAATCGCATGAATGGCGAGAGATAACATTAGCTATTTTGATACTAACTGGTAGAAGACCCGCAGAAGTTTTATCAAGTGGTGTTTTTGAGGTTATAGATGATTGCCATCTATCTTTTAAAGGTCAGTTAAAGAAAAAAGATGAATTTGATGAATTCACCTACAAAATACCTACTATAGGAAACACAGCCAGAGAAATAAAGACCGCTATAGATTGGCTGAATATGGTTAACAAAAGAGTTGTTCCAGCTTCTAGAAGTAAAGAGGATAAAAGGGAGGCAGCAGAAAAAGCTCATGATAGATTTAGCCGCTATATGAGCATAATTTCAAAGGAGGTATTCAAGAATCAAAACACTGTTGAGTTGCTAAATGGTAGTTCTTGGGATGCTCCAGAAAATATTGATAGAGTCAAGGCTTATCTGGCTAGACAAATATATTTACAAGTAATTAGCCAATTAGTGAATGAATCAATAAATCATGGTTTTTCTATCAACGCTGACCTAGCACTCAGCTACTATGCTGGTCACTATTTAAATGTTGACGGAAAAGACCACAATGCAGAAAATTACACAGCAGATATCTTAATTAAAGATATCGATGAAATTAAAAAAATATGGAATTGGCAACCATCTCTAACAGCAGCAGAGATTAACTCTATTAGGCAAAAATAATCAATTAAAACTCTTATTTAGGAGCCTAAATAAAATCTTTTAGGCTCTCAAATATTTGAGATAATCAATATTATTGACTAATAAAACTATGCCTAGAAATACCAAGAAACAAGCGACTAAACAACCAGTTGATGAACAGCCTAAACAAAAAGTTGTGCTAATTCCTGAAATTATTGAAGCTGCACGTGAAGATATGGTGATAGCGCTCAATATGCGCTTACGTGGCAAATCCTTAGAGGATATAGCCAAATATTTGAAGGTGGATGTATCCGAGATTCAAGGAATAGAATTTTTAGAAAAAAGCGGGATTAATTTATTTGAATCTTTACTAGGCGAAATAGCTAGGCAAACTCACTATAATGATGCAGATATTAAATTAAGGCTTAATCAAGTAATAATAGATGCTTTTCTATACAAAGGTAATACCTCTAGAAGTAATGCAGTCATCGCTATATCAGAAACTATCGAAACTCTAATCAAAGGTCAGGCAAGATTGCAAGAAGAACTAGAAAATACAAGTTTAGAAGATACACCAAATACTTATTTCAGGCTATTAAAAGAAATTGCCACTATAGGATTAAATATCAGCAAATTGCAAACTGATTTAGGAAGAATAAACAGAAAGCAGATAGAGAACTCGCTTAATGCAAACGATATTCTTTCATTGCTTCCCAAAAAATAATTAACCTATTGATTCCTATTTAGGAGCCTAAACCTCGCCTTTAACCTATTCTCAACCTAATACTTATTTATCATAGGGTGAAGTGTATATTTTGTTCTACGCAGATTCGATACTGGTTCAAGAGAGAAACCTTTAACAATAACACAGTTAAAAAGACAACCCAGAAACCGGGTTGTCTGTCGATGTTAATTGATGTAAGCTGAATTCAACGTTTAAATTACAAGTCTCTGGTTAGTCTTACTAGCTGGAGACTGTTTATTTGCTGGCAGTCCGTCCTAAATAAGCTGCAATTAACAATGAACACACATTAATAAATGCCAAACGTGCATCAGTATTTTGGAAAGAGAAACCAAATAGTGCAAAATAAGATGTAACCGCTAAGAAGTAAGGCACGTGATGAGTGTAATCAATGCGCGGTTTTGAATCTTTGCGTGTAAATAGCCTGTATGTCAAATTAGATAATTTTTTCATGGGTAATGTATTTATTACCAATACAACATCCCCATTGAATAACACTTGAAAATAAATCACAATCCGTAAAAATTCAACAGAAATAGAAAAATTAAACCGTATACAGTTGTACACCATAGTCAAAAACACCGTGCAATTTGTATGATGTCAATGTTTGTATAAAAAAACAGCATTTGCTACGTGTAAACCTATTCATATTCCCTTCTATGAATTATTTTGCGTTATGTAAAAATTAAAATAATGTGTAAATTATTACATTTTTCAAATATAAGTATTTACGTTAACAAGAGTAAAATTACTTAATTTAAAAAGTTTTTACAAAGTATTTAATAACACAAAATTTAAGTATGTATATTTTATACAAATAATCTATAAATTCTGAACAATCAATTAGTTTCATTTATACGCCCCACACCCTAAGCCCACACCTTAACCTATTCTTAACCTAACACTTACAGCATCCAGACTATTGCAGTGTATAATCTACTACTAAGTACGCTGTAATAGCCTTTAATCATGGTCATACCCGTGAATGGTGTATTCATCATTTTGGGGGATAACAAGGCTAGAATGGCTTGCTAGATGCCGCTAATAGAATGATTGATGTGTGGGTGTGATATGAAAATGCTATTAGCCATCAATAGAATTAGCTGTGATTGATGGTTTAGGTGATGGCTGGGCAATCCATCTATTAATTAATGGGGTGCGAAGTGGGCGAAAATTTCAGGGATGACAGAAAATCAGTATATTGTATGTGCCAAACACAACAATACAAGCTTTTATAGTTTTGAGAATTACTCTCAATAATTTTGATAGCTATGTCACGACCTATGTCACGACCTCAACGGCTGAAAGCTATATACAGTAGTGCTTTCAGCGTTTTGATATGCAGTGATCAAAATTGCACTTCCTATAAAAGAAAAGCCATAAAAAACATATCAGTCAACAGTCATGAATATATCTACGTACCAGTGCTGAATTATACACATAGATTGACAAGCCAAAATATCATTAAAAATCAGCCAATTTTATTTAGGAGCCTAAAGCAATAGCGGTTAGTTTCGACCGTAAACGGTCTAGCCGATGCTAAACGCATCAGCATTAAACCGCAGCGTCAACGATGCCAGCCGTGATAATGCCAGTGTTGAAAAATGCGTTTGTTTCGGACGCAAGCCGGACACCCCTTCGGGGTTGTGCGTCCTCAACAAATGCCAGCCGTGATAATGCCAGCGCTGAAAATGCGATCGCCCAAGATGCCAGAGAAATAATCAGCGATTTTGCGATTTAGCTATGCTGTAAAACTGGGGTAAGTTTTTAAAAATCGGGTGCATTTGCAGCGTAGCTAAAATGGCATTAAGAGAAATGGGGTGCTTTGTCGGTTGTGGTCAAATTGGATTTGGGGCGATCGCAATTTTGAGAATGCAATTCAAGCGGGTTTGTATAGGAATAGAGAAATGGGGTGCTTTGTAAGTTGTGTATTTTGAAGCTGAAAATATGCCTTCATGGTCATTTCATTTAGGAGCCTGAATAAAAAATACCCCATGCAGGTGTACCCCAATGCAGATATACCCCAAAGTATATACCCTATTTATGTAAGTACCCCATTAATATATACTTTAAACAAAAGAATACCCCTATTATATTAACCTCAGACGCGAATAAACCCCAATGCATATACCCCGAATGCAGACATACCCCAATGCATATACCCCGAATGCAGACATACCCCAATGCATATACCCCGAATGCAGACATACCCCAATGCATATACCCCGAATG
>NZ_JACJQJ010000111.1 GCF_014696615.1 Nostoc linckia FACHB-104
CACCGACTTCTATTACGAATACAAGGCTTTCGGAATCAGATTTAACTAATACCTATGTACTAGCAATTGGCGATCGCATTGTGCCAGTTGCGTAAGTCCTGTCTAAATGCCATAGGATAAGTAAACTACAATTTAAAAAACGTATTGCAGCCTTGAAACTACCTCTATTTTGAAAGCTTTATTTAGCAATCATAAATTTTTATAGACTGCTTTAGCTAATTTTTGGGTGGTATCCTACTGATCTCTGACTTTTGCCGTTAAGTCTCGAAAAGGTTGCTGGAAAAGGATTTAAGAAACAGCACAGCAAATACGGTACAGGAATTGAAATCGGGTGCTAAAGGTAACAAGCAATGCTGGACTGGTGGGAGAAAAATTTTGCAACCTTAGAACTAGGCGATAAGCCTGACGGCATGGCTACGCTTACCGCCGATTAAATGAGCGTGCAATGTCGATAGGTTATGCTCTAAGTCGGGGATTTGGCAAAGCACTGTCGGAAGTTTTCAACAATGGAACCGTACTCAAGAGAGCTTACGAGTTTTTGCTAACCCAAAAGTGGAATTTTCCAGGGTGATTGAGCCGCACTGTCGAATGACGGCGGAAACTGTAGCAGAACAAGATGTAGTGCTGTGCGTCGGAGATACGAGTTTTCTTGATTATGGCAGTATTAAAGTTAAAACAGAAGGTTACATCAGATTTTGTCAGGTTAATCTCCGTACTCCTTACCGTTTTGATAACCGTGACCCACAACAGGTCTACGCTGTTTATGCCACTGAAATTGATTGTCCAGACGGTGAATCACCTGTGGAATGGATGTTGTTAACAACGGAAGTTATTGCACATATTCAGGCAGCTGCGATGATTTTACGCTGGTATACGTATCGTTGGCGCGTAGAAGAATACCACAAAATTTTTAAATCGGGCTGTCAGGTGGAACGGTACAGACTTGCTGCTGATGGTATGAAAGCTTTAGTTGGTTTCTTGAGCGTAATTGCTGTGGAATTGTTGCAGTTGACTTATCTACACCGCACTCAGCCAAGCGCCGACGCAATTATTATCCTCAATCCCCTTCAGCTTCGCATTTTGAAAGCTAAATCACCAAAACTACCCAAGACATTAACAATTGGTTGGGCTGTGCAAGCGTTCACGAAGTGTGCCGAAGGTATCGCTCGTTTAGGGGGCTACTTAGAACATCGACATAAAACCCCTATTGGTATCCAGGTACTGTGGCGAGGCTGGTTAAAATTGCACGAGCTCTGTGAGGGGTGGCAGCTTGCAAAAGAGACTTAACGGGAAAAGTCAGGTTATGGTTCTATCAAAGATCACTTGTTTGTTTTCCTTGAGGATGCTTCGATTCCACCAACGAATAATTCCAGTGAGCAAGCTATTCGCATGAGTACGGTGTTTCGCAAGGTAATAAATTGCTTCCGTTCTCAATGGGGGCGAGATTTGTTTGCTGCTGTTCGTTCTGTTGTTAATACAGGCAAGCGTTAAGGTTTGACTGCTTATCAAGCTATCCAGAAAGCTCTATCTACTAACGGCTCTCTTTTTAGCCCTAGTTGAGCAATTACCATAAAATATTAAGATACGAAATAAAATCCTGAGAAGCATCTAAAGTGTAAAACTGAATTTTAGTTTATAAATCTAGTGATTTAGAGACTTTTCGTCATTATTTAAGATGACGAGCGTGCTGTTCCAGTCTTAAAAATAGTATTTTTAAGCGATCGCTCCAATGCTGACGCTCAAACTCATTCAATACTAACAACCAGGCTATAAAAACGTAGATGATTGCGGCTAAACCCATTTCCAAGGCTAATCCCAACCATCCCCAAGGACTGTGACTTTTAGCAATCCACCAAATCAGTAAACCGTAAGGAATGCCAACTGCTAGAGGTTGAGCAACAGCTAAAAAAAGTTGTCTTAAAGATGTATGAAAAACTTCTTGCATTAGTAATGGTAATTGCCATAAACTAACGGTTGTAAACGCAATAAAAGTACCTAACAAAGGCCCAATAATACCAAAAAAGTAGGTAGCAATAAGACTGACTAAAAAATTAGTGACAGCAGATAGCGTCACAGATCGCACTAATTTAGGTTGGTTGCCAGTACCAGAAAAACACCATCCCCAAAGCGATAACAGCCCCAGGAAAAGTCCATTACAGGCGGCTAGTACGGTAAGTCCATCACCGCCAAAGCGGTCTTCTCCTACCCATAGTTTGATAAAATGATGGTTATAAGCTGCGATCGCTACCATAAAAGATACCCCCATTACAGCCACTAACCGCGTCAATTCAATCAAACGAGCATTGAACCGTTCCATTTCTCCTTTAGCATGGAGATCTGCAAGAGCTGCCCAGGTTGCATTTCCAATACCTTGTATTTGTGATTGTGCCAGCGCCGCTAAACGTTGAGTGACAAAAAACGGTACTACTGTTGCTGGACTGAGGCTATAAGAGATAATAATGTTATCAGTAAATAAACTTATTTGACCGGAAAGCTTGAAAATAAATGTTGACCAGTTGAGTTTCCAAAGTTTTTTCTCTATAGGAATTTGCGCTTTATTATTTTTAATAGCGGAAAAAACATCTGGATAATGACGCAACCCATCCCAACACATTAAAAGTTGAAAAGCAATACTGCCAGCAAGTACAGCTAGGTATTGTCCAGTAATACCAAATCCTGCCCATGCTAGCAGCAACGCCAAACCTATTATGATGAGACTTTGAAACATAATAAAAATGTTGGCAAAATAGCTGCGTTGGCTGGCATCGGCTAAAAGACGAAAGGGGTTTAATGGTAATAAGAAAATAGCCAACAATCCTAAGCAGTAACCTGTTTGCAGTTCCCTTAATAAAACTCCTTCAACTGGTACAAGATTAGTGATGAATAAACCTAACCCAACACCTGCCAGTAGCATCACTATCATGATTTTGAGATAGGCTCTAATTCCTGTTGCCAGTGTGAGAAGGACTTGCTGACGCTCTCCTATTCCAACTGCTTTTGCTAACAATGCCAATAATGAACCACTCAAACCCAATTCTAGGAGATTTAAATAATTTCCCCAGTCATTAGCAGCGCGAAATGCCCCATAGCGTTCATCACCAAGCCAAGCCAGTAACAGAGGTGTGCTCATAATACCTATGCCCAGCGTTATCACCTGTAACATAAGTCCAGTGGAAAAGTTAACTAGCGATCGCCCGGTTCGTTGCATTGATTTCTATTAAATACCAACAATAGTAAAAAAATTTGATAGAGAAATACTTATATACTTGACTGCTGAAGTTTGGATTTATCAGTCCAGTATACGCCTTCGCGAACTACTCGTGCCGGGACTCCAGCTAACAAAGAATGAGGGGGACACGATTTATTAACAACTGCTCCAGCAGCTACAACTGAACCTTTACCAATTGTCACACCCTTTAAAATAGTTACATTACATCCAATCCATACATTATCTTCAATAACTATTGGGGCTGAATAGGGAGGTAAACCAAATCCATGACCATCATCATCAATAATTGTCACTCCAAAAGAGATAGCACAATTTTTACCAATACTAATTGAGTTTTGAGCAGCGATACGGCTACCATCAGTAATATAAGAATTATTGTCTACGCTTAGATAGGCGGATGAACCAACACTCAATATGACACCTCGTCCTATAGTACATCCATATAAGCGCAATATTGCGTTAGAGCTAACATCAATTATAGTAGTATTATTTCTTGGTGTTGATGTTCCTAATAATGGTATACCAATATAGCAAGTTTCATCACCATGTTTAATAATACAATTGGAACCTATACTAAGTTGAATTCTGCCTCGACAAACAAACTTACAAGCTTTCCCTGAATAAAAGTTGAGATACAACTGGGTAAGCCAGTTAACATCTAAAGTTCTACAAATTAAACCATATACCATATACCATATATTTTTATTGAATAAAATTTTGTTTACAAGCAATTACAACTATATTGTCAGCGTAATCAAGACCTAGAAAACGAGTTATAATATATCTGTTTATTAATTCAAAAATGTGCCGAATATAAGTTTTATTTTGAGCTTCAAAAACTACTCTATATCCTTCTACTTGTAATCCCAAAGCAGTTAGATAAGCCCATAAATCATGTAAATTATAACAATGCAAATGAGTCATGTCTGACATTAATGGGCTGCGGATACATCTTGCATTAGGAGTCTGAAGAATCAACACACTACCAGGTGCTAATAAATCGATTAATTTATGAATTAAAGCTAAACCATCTGACAGTTGTAAATGTTCAATCACATCTAGGCATAAAATAGCAGCATATTTATGATTTATTTTATCTAAATTTGTATAATTATATCGAAATTCCTCTCCGATATCTTGTGTATAATATTGTCCCGAGTAACCAAATTTTTTAAATTTTTCCATAATCTTGAGATCGCCTGCTCCTACATCAAGTAAAGTATCTCGATTTTTAATTTTATTAAAAATCACTTGCTCAACTTCACAAAGCTCAGGTGAAGCCTGCCATCTCAGCAAAGGAAATTTTGGAGTTCCTGATTTTAATAGTTCTTTTCTTTGCCAATAGTTTAAATACACTAGTTCTTTATTCATGGTATTGCTCTAAGGTTAAATTATTTTTCGTTTAATATATGGTTCACGGACACTCGACAAATTCCTGGATTTCTACTCTGTAGTCAGATCTACGGGTGACGCTCCTTCGTCGCTACCACTTTGCTAACGCAAAAATCGCAAACGCTGTGCTAACAGTGCTACCCTACCCTTCTCCTTTAAAGACGCACGCTAACGCGAATAGGAACGCTTTCAGCGAACGGGAAGCCGCTTTACATCTAGAAGTCGGGGAATAGTAAGAGCGCACTGCTTCACTGCTATGTGTCTAATGCGTCTTGGCGGTTTGATAAATTAATTCAGCCAATTTTATATTGTAAGCGGAACATATAAATTTTTAGTAGCAATAGCAGTTTGTGTCCATGAGTAAGAGTTTGCTTTTTTAAAAGCACAAGTTTTGAGGTCGTTATAAAAAGCTGAATCTGCCACTAATCGAACTAATAATTCTTGCAATTCACTCAAATTATTTAGACAAAAAGTTTTACCACCATCACCTAAAATTTCTGGTAAACAAGTGGTTCTAGCTGCTAATACTGGACAACCTACAGCCATTGCTTCACATAGTTGCAAACCAAAACCTTCATATTCACTGGGATAAACAAAACAAACAGCCTCAGCATAAAGTGCTGGTAAGTCTTCATCCTCTACCCAACCTAAAAGCCGCAAACGCTCTGTAATTCTTAATGTTTCTGCTAAGTTTAGGAGTGTATTCCGTTGCTCATCTTTACCGCCAGCTAATACCAACTCTACACCATCTAAATTAGCTTCTGCAAAAGCCTGAATCAAGAAGGGAATGTTCTTACGTTTTTCCCAACCACCAATATAGAAAATATAAGGACGTTGGAGTTGATATTTATTTCTAATTTGCCAGCGTTGTGCTTGAATTACTTCATTATGAAACCTTGGATCAGCAGCTTCGTGAATAACCGTAATTTTATCTTCTGGAATCTGCAAATATTTGATAATATCTTGTTTGGAGTACTGACTGACAGTAATAATATGATCTGCTTTATATCTAGCAACCCAGTGATAAAATTTATTTTGAATATTCGCCAAATTAAATTGTTTATATGCACCTCTATTTTGTGTATAGTAAATTTGGTCTATTGCGTCATGTAAAGTTAGCACACGAGGACAATAGCTTGACCAAGGAAGACCAAAATTTATGGGACAGTGCAGGATATCTACTTTATCTTTCTCACATTGTTTTGGCAACCAATATTGCTCCCAAGCAATATATCGCATAGGAGGAGAAATACATACTTGGTAACTATCTTTTGGTAATTTGGATAGATGGCTTTCATCTAATGGATTGTCAGAGTATAAAAAAAGTTCGATCCCTAAAGATGATAACTCTACCAAAAGATTTATAGTATAGCGATTCCATCCTCGAATTGTGGGAGATTTTAAGAGTCGAGCATTAAAAGCAACTTTCATATTTATTATTTAAAACATCCCCCAAATATTCTGCAGATTCCTAACTAATTACTCAGATTATGGATTGATATACTTTTTCAATTTGTGAAATAGTTACCTGTGGACTACAATGTTTCTCTAGTAATTGTCTAGCTTTTAGCCTCCATTCTTGTTGCAAATTTGGATTATTTAGCAATTCCACAGTCCGGTTAATTAAACCTTGGTCATCCTCACAGATACCGGCGTGAATACCATCTTTAACCAAAATACCTTCTACTCCATTATAATTAGTGACAACAGGTGTACCTAAAGCAAAAGCCTCCATAACTTTGACTTTCATACCACTTCCAAAGATAGGAGCATAGAGCATCACATCGAGATTAGCAAAGTAGGGAAAAGTATCTGGTACATCTTGATGAATTTCTAAGTCTTCTATATGAGTAAATGCTGCCAGCGCATTTTTAGCATATCGCCCAACAATTTGCAGTTTTGCATGAGGAACACGGCGTTTAATTTCTGGCCATAGCCTAGTTATAAGTCTCTCAGCACCAGAATAAGATGGTGTCCAATTAAAGCTACCAATTAGCCCTACTATCGGTCGTTGATTTATCTGTCTTTCTTCAGCAAAAGGATATAGTGAAAAATCTATTCCTAATGGCACTGTGTATACACAAGCATAGCAATTGATTTGATTAATATGTTTGGTGAGAATATCTGATAATGTAATGATTCTAGAAAAAGCCTTCAATAACTTCTGTTCAGCTTGGTAGGTAAAGCAATTTCTCAAGCGTGCTTCCAAAGATTTATTCCTTTCAAAAGTTTTATCTAAGGAAAATAGGTAATGGATATTGACTACTGCTCGTTCCTGATGTTCAAGTCCTAACCAACCACTCCAAAGCTGTTCAAGATGTAAGATATCGTAAGGTTGGGCAAGTTCCGCAGCTAAATCTTGACGTAATTCTTGACTGTATATATATGAATAAGGTTGCTGTATGGTTTTTATCTTGGCTAATAGTCCCTTTTTTGGCTTGGGAATGAGATAGCAGCGTAGGTCATACTTTGGCGCTGGAAAAAGTGCTTGCGCTTGAGAAATATCTTCTGACGTGCAACCAGCCGCAAATGCGGTTACACGATGACCTCTCTCAACTAATTCTTTAAGCAAAACATAGTACCACCTAGCATCAGCATTGCCAAATGGTAGAGGTGGTGAACTTATTACCAGTAGAATCCGCAGTGATTTCATTATTTAAAAATATTACTCAATCTTATCTAAGATACTTTTTGCCATATCATCCCAAGTATAATTCCGTAATTCTTGTGAAATAGAAAATACTAATTTACTATAAGCTTCCTGATGTGATCGCCATTGTCGGAGTCGTTGTGCTAACTTAACTGCATCTTCTATATCATTAATTAATAAGTCTTGTAACTGTGGAGGATACTGTTCTGCAACTCCAGCTGTAGCACTGACTATGGCTGGTAAACCACAACACAATGCTTCATGCACTCCCAAACCATAAGCTTCATAGCGAGTAGGCGCAACTAAACAATCAGCAGCCCGTAACAAATTTGCTATATCGCGACGAAAGCCGAGAAAATGAATATGAGAAATACCAGCAACAGCAGTACGACGTTGCCATTGTATTAATTCTGCTCCGACCCCAATTACTACTAACTCAGCATTCCAGTCACCAGAAGCACATAATTGTTGCCAAGCTGTAAATAGGGTATCAAATCCTTTACGGCGATCGCCTAATGCACCAATAAACACGACAACTGGTTTGTCAGTAGCCCATCCTAGTTCATGACGAAGTACCGCTCGCTCTTGTTGTGTAGCTGGATAAAAGGTTTGCGAATCGATGCCATAGTAGACTCTGTGCAGTTTTTGCTCAGGAACTGCCAATTTCTCGATCAAATCTCGTTTTGTACGCTCTGAATTGACAATAATTACTCGCGCAGATTTGAATGCCTTTCGTTCTGCATTTAAAAACATCTGACGAGAAACTTTCTCCTTTAACTGACGCAGTAATCCAGCTTGATACTCAGGTTCGTAAGCAAGATGAACATAATGCACCCAGTTAGCATCTCCCCACTGACAGTTACCACCATTGACTAACACTCTACCAGCAGCAAGACGTTGTGCTTGAAAGCATCCCATCCAGTTGAGTAAAGAACTGCTGAGTAAATAAGAATTAGCTACTTTTGGCACATGATGGAATTTTACATTGGAATAAGCTAATAATTCGTTTGCCACTCGATGAGCAACTAGATGTACCTGTTGTCCTTGCCTTGCCAAGTAATTAGCCAAAGCAAAATTAGCTCTATCCATCCCACCTGTTTTGACAAAATCACCTGTTACCAGCAAATAAGATTTCATGGCTCAACAGTTGTCGAAAGTTTCTTAAGCTAATCGTCATTCAAATTGCACTATTTTTGTGGTCATAGAAACTGCAAACCCTCTCCCTTGCTCCCTTACCCTTGCCCCCCTGCAGTCTCAATATGCAAATTAAATGCTTAACAGCTTATCTGGCATTGTGCTTTGATAAACAGCGACAAACAATGCTGTATTTAGTAACCAGAATTCCATTCCACCTTGGCTCATAAAGAAAGGATAGTTGAAAGTAATTGCCACTGCCCCAATGTCGTAAGCAAAAATTAATCCGCCCCAAAGAGCAAAGTCACCCAATTTTCGATTAATAGCAATTTTCCAAGCAGTATGACAAACTATAGTTAGCGCCGCAATATAAGCAAATACAAGTGGCACGCCACCATCAAGTAACCATCCAGTCCACTGAATTTCTACCCAAATCGGTTGGGATATTAGGTCAGTGTTATCTCCAAAATAGCTATTCATCATTCCCCAACGTCCTAAACCCGCCCCTAAAGGATATTGAGGCAGTAGCTTTTCAATAGTATCCTGCAAAAAATGCCCTCGGTTTTGGTGATAAACTTCGCCAGCAGATGCAGAAAATAAACTAGATATACGTTGTAGTGTAGACTTTCCTCCAATTGCCACTGCCCAAGAAAAAGTTGCTACAAATAAGGCTGTTAAACTTGAAGCCATCATCGTCAGACGCGCAAATTGCGCGGTTCTGAGCAAGACTCCTGCCAAAAAAACCATAGAAATAGCAACCAATACCAACATCGAACGTATTTGCGATAAATAGATGCAAAATAGACCAATACCAGCACTACTTATACCTGCTATTCGTAAAATCGGGTTTTTATATTTGAGTGTGATCACAACACCAAACAAAAAAGCATAAAAACCTGCTGTTGCTGCCCCTCCTGGAGTATCAGTTAAGCCCATTGGTCTGTAGAGCTGTTCACCATTGGCTAAAGTGATTAATAAGTTATCTCCGTGATAGGTACTTTCTTGAATAGTTGTAGAAAGAGATGGCTGAAATTTACCAGGAAAATAAACTTGTAAAACACCAAAGCCTGCACTGAGAGTGTGAATGCTCCACATCAAAAACATTAAACTCTCAAAACCAATTTGGGTAATTTTTAAACTTCTGACCCAAAATAAGGGGCTGAGAATGGCAAAATACATAGCGCATTGAGCAGCCCCTGCGGTTATAGAATTAATATAGGGATGAAGACTAAATTGTAGCAGCATAATTCCCAACACTATAAATGCTGAGTTAGTGGCAGGATGTTTAGCGCCTTCTGGGCGTAGCCGTATTAATAAAAATAAGCTTAAGGCAAATGAAGCTACTCGCATCGGCACTCGTAGAATACCAATTTGAGGAAACAAGAGCAATATTTGAAGGATAAATTCTAGTAGAAGGAATGCGTGTACCCAAGTCCAGTTTAATTTTGTATTTAAAAAATAATCAAGGGGGCTCTGATTTTTTTGAATAATCATTTAGTCTGGAATAGTTAAGGATATTATTTATTTATGAAAATGTTTGTCTTTGATTTGAAGTAACGATTTCTCCAATAAAAAATAAGATAATGAAGCAAATAAAGAAAATAAGATAAGATCGATAGGAAATTTCCGTATAAACCCGAATACCCCGACCAGAGAACCAAAGAATAATCCCTGTCATAGGTAAACTCCATATGATATTTTACCAATTGAAACTAATGGTGATACAGTAAAAAAACGCTTACCTAAGTTATTGTAATTAAAAATTTGAGAGATGATAAAAATCCCAGCAATTAGAGATGTGACAGTGGAATCTACACCCAATAACTTACCTATTTCTAATTGAATATAAATCCAACCAATAAGTAATATAGTAGCTGTAAGTAAACAAAGGTCACTGTGGAAAGGGCTAGAATTAAATCGCATAAATAATCTGGTTTTTATCCTTTCCAGCAAGACTATAGTACACCCTATAAGCGGTGAATCGAAACGGAAGTCAGTACGAATACAAGTATAGCCATAGGTAGCTAAATTATTAGTTATAGCGTAATATCTCCAGACCACTATTACAGAAATCACAATAAGGGTAGTAAATTATTATTTCATCTCAAAACTTGCCATAGAGCTTCCTGAACAGCACTAATTACATACTCGTATTTTCCTGATAAGAACCAATACCTTTGCCAATTTACGAGGGTAATTTCATGTATTAACGTCCTTTCCTCTGGGGTTGGGCAAAAACAATAAACCCTAAAAATTCCTTCTGGATTTATCGCAAGGCTTTTTTTGGCGTACTAACGCAATATCAAGGGTTTGAGTCTCTAACCTATCTTGTAAGCTCAAGGCTTATGTATTAGTCCTTTTGCCATTTTTGCCAAAATTTTTTTACCCTCTTATTTTGGCTAAGGTATTGAAGAACATGATTACATTTTTAGTTTTGACCCTACTAAAAGGATATTGTCACTGAATGTACATCCGTGAAAACCTAGTTTTTTAGGCCAGTGCCACGGTGTAAAAGGTATACGACCGTAATTACTGTAGTTTATTTCAAAATCACTCAGTTTACACTCAGTAGCAATACGGATAAAATCAATTTCCAGTAAAGCTGTTATGTGCGCTGGGTAAAGACCCGGTGCTTGCTGAAAAGCATTGAACTGATTTTTCAGGATGAAGGTCAACTTACTCAACAAGCTCAGCTGATTGGGTGTAGTAACAATAACCAATCCTCCTGGTTTAGTCAACCTCACCAGTTCTCGCATAAACGCCCGTGGATTTTCTAAGTTAAGTGTTCAATAATTTCTACTGCACACACTACATCAGCATACCCTTCTGGTAAAGGTGTTTTACCACTATCCAAATCAAAGGGAATAAATTCTACCTGTGCTGGTAAGTCAGGATATCGCACAGCATCTATAGTAATATAGCGATCGCAGCGATCACCCACAAATGACCACAGCTTACCACTACCACAACCAATATCTACCAGTATGCCGCCACCAGGATGTCGTTGAGCTAATGTTTTGGCTACCATTTGGTAGATTGGCTCACTACTCGCACCAAGGCTTCTTTGCGCTCGGTTTTCCACATCAGGTTGTACTATTTGCTGACTACCGTATGATGAAATCATGCTACTGCCTCATATTCAACAACTTTAGATAGGAGATGATAAAGCCGAGCTAGTTGCTGTGAAGGATTACAAAGATAGTCAGCTCTTGGTTTTCCTCCCACCGCCAGAACCGCTCTGTTGTTAGGATTGACAATCAGGAGACTTAAAACATCACTCAAAGCCTTAATATCATTTGGTGCAATCAACCGCCCACAAGAATCATCGACAATTTCCATTCCTCCACCTATGGCACTTGTCACCACCGGTAAGCCTGCATAAAGTGCTTCTACAAAAGCAATCCCAAATGGCTCTGCGCTTATATTCGGTTGACAGTAAATGTCAGCCGCTACCAAAAAGCGTGGTACATCAGCCCGTTGCCCCAAAAATAGCACACGTTTCCCAATACCAAGTTGTTGGGCTTGTAACTTCAGTGCTTGTAGATAATCAGCTTCATGGGAGCGTTGTACTCCGCCAGCTATCCAACATATCCAACCTGGGATATCCCGCAAGTTTGCCAAAGCTGAAAGCAAAAAACTTTGCCCTTTCCATCGCTCTAAACGAGATGCTTGCATGATTACTATTGCATCATCAGGGGTATTAAGTTCTTCCCTTACAGTTTGGCGGATCGAGACATCATTGCCAATATCTGCAAAGCTGACTGGACATAACAGAACCTCACTATCAATTTTAGGATAGAGGTTAGGTACAGCAGCCTGGGTATAAAGACTATTGGCAATTACTAAGTTTGGCGGCACTCTTTTAGCCCATTGCTCTAAAGGATGCTTGCCACTAGGCACATCATGACACCAAAAGATTAGTGGTATATGGTTAGCTCTCACAACCGTCCCAAAAATCGCTTGCGACCAACAAGCATGACAAATCACCAGATCAAATTGTTCATGCCTTAATAATTGCTGGAGTTGCAATCTAGCTTTCCACATCGTACAAGGTTGACTAATCCGCACTTTACCCAGCAGATGAACTGTTGCATCCACATCTCGCAGTTCAGTAGTTAATCTTCCTTCAAAACATAAAGCAAAGTGATGTTGCATTTGCATACATAAACTTTGCTCTTTTACCAACGTTACTAATAAGGTTTCTATCCCACCAAATAAGTTTCCTGGATAAATATGCAAAATTTTCATAGCAAATTGACCGATTGTGGTGTGTTCATATAGTTCCACTCTTGAGCCAAAACTTCTTCATAGAATTCAAAACTTTGTTGAGCCATAGTTACATGGTTAAAATACTCAGCTCGTTTACGGCTACCTATTACCAATCGGTTACGCAGTCCAGGTTCAAAAAGCAGACGTTTTGCTTCTTTAGCTAAAGCTATGGGGTCATTAATTGGTACAGTTATTCCTTCCTGTTCATGTCGGCTAACCCAAGGAACACCACTACCAGGAATATTGGCATTAATGACAGGACAGCCACTCGCCATCGCCTCAACCTGAACTAACCCAAATCCCTCACTACGTACATTAGAAGGAAACCAAAGAGCTGTTGCAGCATGATAAGCGCCTACAAGTTCATCCTCACTCACATGACCCAGCCAGACAATACGATCCTCTACCCCCAGTTTTTGAGCTAAAGTTTTCAGTTCTTGTTCTAAAGGCCCAACACCAACTACAATCAGTTTGCCTGGCACCAAACTTAGGGCTTCAATTGCTATATGCAGTGCTTTGTAATAAACAAGTCTACCGACTGCTAACCAGATAGGCCCTTGATATTTCTCCTTTAAACTGTTGCTGAAAGCAAGTGCTGTTTGATTAGGTTGGACGTAATGCGAAGATTGTAAACCAAGTGGTAAAGTTCTCAATTTGTGGCGATACAGCCGCAAAAATTTTGAGCCTTCAATATACAGATAACTTGTTGTTAAAATTCGTGAACATTGGCTATAAATTAGATATTCAATAGGACGTAAACCATATTTTAAAACCTTTTGCTTAATAACGTCGCTGTGGTGTGTAATGACCAAAGGAACACGCTGATGTAACGTCGTTAAAGCAATGAGCATTGTGGGATTAGGGGTATGCAGATGAAGTACAAAATTTGGTTCTTTAGCTAATTGACAGAGTTTCTTTGGCAGTTCTGGACAAATATCAAATCTAGCAAATGAGCCAACTCTAGCAAGCCGCGTAACCTGTACATTACCGTCTATATCGTTAACAGTTTTAGTTTTAGTAGATAAATGTCCTTGCCGATCAAAACCATTCACACAAACCACATGGACTTCTGCACCCAAAGCAGCTTGAGTTTGAGCCAATATTTGAACGTGTGTTTCGATACCTCCTCTGTCTGGAGGATAATATTTAGAAAGATGAATTATTCGATAATTTTGCATTGTCAGTCTCTATATACCAACTTGAACTTGCTGCCAGAAAATTATCAAAATCAAAAACCTCAAAATGTTTATCTAAGAGCAATAAATCATTTAAAAATGATTTATTGCTCTTAAAAATCCGAATTTTTAGTTTATTTTAACAGCCGCAAATTAATTAAATTAATAACCGAAAACCTGAAATATAGATAATAGTAAATTCACGTAATATTGAAGCTAGAGTATTATTTTTAATAAACTATCAAAACTAAATTTGTTAAGATTTTTACCAAAATATGTATTATTAATTCAATAAAAAATACAATAGAAATTTAATTGTTATATTAGCAAATATAACAATTATTAAATATTTTTTAAAGCCCCAATTTTATAATAAAAGTTATAAGCAAGAATTTATGAAAAAATAAGTTATTTGTTATTTTTTAATTTTTATGAAGTACATTAATATGTACTGAGCAGTAAAGATTGCCATGCAGCGTAATTCTCAGACCAAAATGATTCTAGAACTGGATAAATGCTAGAATCTACTTCCCCATTTAATGGGATAGACAACTGCGTCCATATACAGCGATTATTTCTAAGAACTCCTTGACCAAAAATCCAAGGTAATACGCGATTCCAAGTTAAGTCGTGATTATAGCGATTTTGCATAAATTGATTGGAACTAACAGTACTACCTCCACGTGGATTAATACAAGCTGACAGATAAGCTTGTTTGCTGTCACTATAAAGCGTATAGTAGCCAATTCCTTTTACATATCTAATATTTTTCTGACTCTCCTGAATCAAATTTTTGCTTAGTGGTTGTATAAAAGGGTTTGGCTCGCCTCTAGTATTAATGACATAACGCATCTGTAATTCTAGCTGTTGGTCGTTTTTGATATAGCTATAATCCTTGCCAGATTGCACTATTGGAGGTTTGATATCTGTGTCCTGATTCAATTTTGGCTGACTCCAATACTTAACTGTAAGTTGTTGCCAGCTATTGGGAGGCAGTTGATCTGGTAAACTTGCAGCATTGATTGGTCGGTTGGTAGTTATAGAATAGATAACAGCCAATATAATCCCTATCCAGGTACTAGCCAGAAAAAAGCGCCTCTTTGTTTCTATTTTAAGAGTGGTAGTAGAGTTAGATTGTTCTGTTGAAGATAGCAGATCAATAGGCAGTATCCAATTACACAATGCAGCATAAGTAATAGTTGCAATTGTCATAAATATACCTCCGCCCGTATAGCTGTGCCAATATTCAAATAGACTGTGGTTGTTAACTACAACAGCTAACCAAGCTACACGAATACAGCCAACTAAAAACCCCGTAGAAAATGCAGATATCAATAATCCCCATTTTTGTCGCCAAGTTAAGGAAGGGACAACTACTATGACGAGGAGGGTAAGCTTTAGTAGCCACACAATCAAAAATCCACCCGTACAGTAATAGAGAACTTCTACTTGACCGGTAGGTAGTTTAACAAAAGCACCTTGGACAATAGCTTTCAACCCTATATAGTGGAGTGCGAAAGCAGATGTAGTTGCAGTTAATTCGCTAAAGTGGAGTCGGAAAGCCAAAATTTCATTGATGAAGCCATAAGGAAAAAGCATCAAGCACAACAATAAAAATAAGCGCCAATAATCTCTTAATCCTGCAAAGCCAAAAGAGAGTAGCCCTAGCCCCAATGCAGCGGCAATAGGGCCAAATCTAAATAAAAATAAATCTAAATACCATAGAGAAATAGGTCTAGATATTACTATAAATAGCAATCCTAAACCTAGCAAACTAGAAACCCAGCTTGTGGGGTTTTCTTGTTGCCGATTTTGCCATAGTAAAAAAATAATGCCAGCCCAATAGAGTGCATAAAATATAATTTCTTCGCTCTCTAAAGGGTGATGGCTTACCATATTTAAATGCAAGGCTGCGAGAGTAGTAAAGATACCTAGTAAATAAAAATACTCGGTTTGCAGTAAAGGTTGAAAGCGAAGTAAAAAAGCTTGTTTGGCTTGGTTCAGGTTTTGGCTACTGATCACCATTTTGACCCACAAATATTAGATATTTTCTGACATTTGTAATGAGAAATTTAGAGGTTGTTTGAAAAGTGTTATGGTGTGATATTAGGTACTTATTGATCATCGCTAGACACCTGAAACGGCTATGATATACACACAAATTATCTAATCACACTAAATTTTTTTTGTAGGGTGTGTTATGCCGTAGGAATCGCGCACTATGCGCACTCGGTGCGTTAGGACTAAAGTCCATAACGCACCCTACTATATGAAAACAAACGTTAGCCATATTTTCCCACTTGTGTATACTAACCATCCTTTCAACCAACATTATTTTCAATGAAACGTGTCCAGTGAGTCATTCTCCATAGGGTAATCAAGCAAATACCCGATATGATTGCTCCTAAGTTAATTCTGACAGCAGTTTTAATCAGGTCTTTAATTTGTTCTCGTTTGGCTGTATTAGCTACGGTTACAGCATTTTGAGAAGATGTTTGAATTTGCTGAGATATTTTATTCTTCAAATCTTGAGGAGATTCACTAGCTTCGCCTACATTTGGCAGATTTAAAGCTTTGGCCAGGTTGTTTAATTCTTGAGGTGAGTTGGTTGCATTCAGTTTTTCGGTTACTTTTTGTACTTGCTCTTGTTGTTGTGCCTGTTGATTAGTGAACTGATTATTAATATTTTTATAGAGGGTTAAGCTGTTATTAATTCCTAAGGGCAGCATTAATAAATAAACTATACCAATGGGCAAAGCGACCCAAGAGAAAAATTTTAAAATAGAGAGTTGTTTAGGTTTAATAATGCTGGTTTGGTTATATAAAAATATAAATGTTAGTCCCAGTAATATTGACCATACATGATCTACCATTTGTGCGATTGCTTGAAATTCCCAGTTGGGATCTGTTAAGCGGGGGGGGAGAAGAATACCAAGATAGTCAATTACAGAAAATATCAGCAGGGCATAGCCAAGAAAGCGCAATAAGCCGAATGAGCGCTTTTCGATAATTTCGGTAATTTCAATTGGTATTTTAGAGAGTTTTTCTGGTTTTTTGGTTTTCATTACATTTGAGTTACAACAAAGTTTATCGTGGAGTGCTAGGCGAGGTAGCTTTTAACAAACCTGATTAAAACCAACCACAAAAGGGCATTACCACCTTTAAATAACTCACTACCTCTTGATTTACAATCAATCCTGACTGTAACAACAGTGGCACACATTTCTTGTTAGGTTGTTAAAATCATATTTACACACTTACAGCACCTGTCAATAGGTAGATAATTAATTTTACTTTAAATATAACAAGAATTCAGTGTTTATACATAAAAAGCTAATATATACGTGCTGGTAGAAAAATTAAAAATTATCTCTGCATCTCAATGTGAATCAACTAAAATTTAAGTACTTATACCAAATTTTGCTTATTTGTGAATGATTGACAACCGTAAATTTTCTGAAAATACTTGATAGATTTACTAATTACAGTATAAAAAACTGTATTGACGATTTGTGTAATTTTTATCAATATAGGTAATACCAAGGTTAGAAATCAACAATTACGCCTGATTTGAATTAGAACAGCCTCTTATTCCATAAGGTTTTTAAGATTCATTCAAAATCATTCTTTTGGAACTACCTACGAAATTTCAAGGGTTTCAAGGCTTAATTCACGTTAAACGTCAATTATCATATTTTATTCCGTTAAAGAATAAAGAGAATTAAATTACTAGCGAAGAATATGGAAGAACATTTGCGATATTGGACGATTCTGAAGCGTCGGTGGTTACCTACTTCTATAGTGTTTGGGTTGCTTTTAATATTGAGTATAGTTAAGACTGTAATAGAAACGCCAATTTATCAAGCATCAGGACAACTTGTACTCAAAAAGAATGCCACCTCTTCGCTCACAGGAGTGGGTAACCAATTAGGACAATTGGAGAGTTCAGTAAGCGGTAGACCTTTAGGAACAGAGGTAGCAGTTCTGCGTTCCCTACCCATAGCGGAAAGGACTATCAACGCCCTGAAGCTCAATCTCCATCCCTTAGTATTTTTAAAAAACCTACAAGTCAAAAATCTAGAAAACACAGATATATTAGAACTGTACTATACAGACACAAATCCAGGAAAGGCGGCTGCAATTATTAATACTTTAATGAAAATTTATATAGAAAATGATATTAATGCCAACCGCGCTCAAACTAAATCTGCTAGAGACTTTATTGCCCAACAATTACCAGAAAGAAAAATTGCATTACAATTTGCTGAAAAAAAACTGCAAAATTTTAAACAACAAAATAGTGTTTTAGACTTGAGATCAGAAGCTTCATCTACTGTTGAAATTCTTTCTGATTTAGACAAACAAGTAGCTGCAACTAGATCGGAGTTAGCATCTCAAACTGCACGTATGGAATCAATCAAAAAACTATTTGGTGTGAGTTCCCAGGATGCTGTAATTGCTGGTTTTGTATCTGAATCCCCAGCAAATACTTTAGTTATAGGACAGTTGCAAGATACTCAACAAAAAATTGAAATTTCTAGGCTAAGTTTAACAGACGACCATCCTACAGTGATTAACCTTAAGGAACAGGCTGAAGTTCTTAAAAAAGAACTTCAGCGACATATAGAACAAAGTTTTATAGGCACAGCGGGGCGTTTAAATCAAAACAAAAATCCCGAAAGCATTGTACAGCTTAGAGGTCAAGGTCTGCAACAAGGAATTCTGGCTAACTACGCTAGCATTGAAGCTGAACGCCTGAGTTTGCAGGTACGGCTGAAAGCTTTAGCTGAAGTCATTACATCTTACAGACAAAGAGCTAATACATTACCGCAGTTAGAATTGCAGCAGCGCCAGCTAGAGCGTGAAATCACTGCAACTGAGTCTAGCTATCAAAACCTTCTTGCTCGGTATCAGGAACTTCAGGTAGCGGAAAATCTACAGGTGAGTAATGCTTTGGTTGTGACACCTGCATTAATTCCAGGAGTACCAATTAAGAGCCGTCAATATATAAATTTGCTGCAAGGATTAATTGGTGGACTTGTGTTAGCTGGAGTCACTGCGTTTATGTTGGAGAAACTTGATAAAACTATCAAAAATACACAATCTGCCAGAGATATACTGGGTTATACATTACTAGGCTATATTCCACCAATTACCAATGCCAATTCTATCCCTGAATTAATTGTCAAAAATCAACCGGATTCTTATATCAGCGAAGCTTTTCGGATGTTGCAAACTAATCTGAGGGTTTTTAATTCCGAGCAACCAAAAAAAGTTCTTGTAGTATCGAGCGCTACACCAAAAGAAGGAAAATCGACAATTTCTACTAACCTCGCAATATCTATATCTCAATTAGGATGTAAAGTACTACTAGTGGATGCCGATTTCCGTAGTCCCAGTCAACATCAAATCTGGAAACTTGCAAACAAAGTCGGCTTAATTAACGTTCTCAAAAGAGAGTCGGATTTAGAGCAGGCTGTTAATGAAGTTGCACCCAACCTAGAAGTTTTAGTAGCTGGTAAAGCTACTAACAACTCATCTGCACTTCTTGATTCTAGCCAAATGGCTATATTTGTGGCACAAGCTGCACAAAACTATGATTTTACGATCATTGATAGTCCGCCTTTAACTGTAGCTGCTGATGCAACTATTTTAGGCAAACTGGCAAATGGAATTTTGTTTGTTGTCCGCCCAGGAGTCGCTGATTCTGATAGTGTTTCTCTTTCTAAAGAGCTGTTAGAGATAGCAAATCAAAAAGTTTTAGGTATAGCAATTAATGGGGTTACAGCTAGTAAGCAATATTATGGTTATGGCATGAGTAATATTTAAGTTGCATTAGACCTGTCCTAAAACTTTAAAGCAAGTAAACACAAGGCTTTGAGACCAAACCTTGCAGATTCTCAGTCAACTTAATAATTAGGGTTTGATATCGTTACTGATAGTTTAGGCAAGCAAAATACGAGTTTATAGTTATAGGCGATCGCTCTGTGCCAGTTGCGTAAGTCCTGGATAATTCTGTTAGCGGTCGCAACTGTTCATAACTAATACCTAATATTTGCTTTGTCCGCTGCGGATATTTTTCGATATAATCAAGTACAATACACATTTTTACTTTGAGTGGTAGATACACATTTTATTTTTCTACCACTTTTTTATCCCGTATTTATATTTCGGACAGGTATAATGATTACAACGAAATTGAGACTATGTAGGGGAGGAAGTGTACTATTACGGGTTCCTCGACTGAAAGCAACTAGCGTCGCAAAGGTGCAAAGAAGAACAATCCTCACTACAAACTCTACTTTAAGGCTGAATAAATCGCTAGAATTTGCTGACCTAAACGTTCATGACTAAAACGAGTAACAATTGTATGTCTGGCTGTTTCGGAAATAACTTGACGTTTCTCAGCGTTTTCCAACAAATCTACAATTGCTTCTGCTAAAGCAGTAGGTTTGCTTGGTGGTACACCAATTGCATCGTAGTTATGAGTAAATAACTCAGCTGCACCACCTGCTTGAGATACTATCACAGGTTTGCCACAAGCCATTGCTTCTACTATTGCTAGTCCAAATGGTTCTGGTTGAGTACTGGCATGAACTACAATATCTAAACAACGGTAAATTTTGGCTATATCTTGCTGAAAACCAAGAAAATCAACTCTGTCTGTAATTCCCATTTTTGAGGCTTTGGTTTTCAATTCTAGTTCAGAAAATTGGGAACCCCGTGTTTGATAAATTGCTCCACCAACAATACAGAAACGAACGTTTAAGTCTGGATGTGTTTTCACAATTTGAGCTGCTGCTTCCAGAAAAATGTCTTGTCCTTTCCAACGTGCAAATGTAGCTACCAGTCCAACTCGCAGGGGAAGACTAGAACATGGGGGAGTAGGAAGAGATGGGGAGAAGTAGTTTATGTCTACAGTATTGTAAATTACTTCTATTGATAAACCAGGTAGAGTGGCTTTAGCATCTTGCGCTACAGCACCAGAAATAGCAATTCCTAAGTTTGCACGGAAGCTGATCAATTTTAAAATTTTAGCTATTAATGGTCGTGAACCATAGAAATCATGAATGTGCCAAATAATAGGCTTATCCTTTACTCCTACAAATGCTGTTAGTAAATGAGTTTTAATGCCATTAGAGTGAATTAGATCTGGATTAATCTTGTGCAGTAATTGGTGAAATGTTTGAAGATATCTAACTAGACTTGGCAAAATTTTAACTAATTTTAAGAGTAATATTAATCCACTGATAGGTTTATACAACCGACTGCTACCTTTCAAGGCACTATCACCTAATCGGTTAACTTCTTCTGGTAATTTCAATACTGTTACCTTTACTCCCAATTTTTCAGCTGGCTCTATCAATGAACCATCTGTACCGACAATGAGGTGTAGTTGAAGATTTGGTTGTGTAGTTAAGAGTGCAGTGAAGATAGTCAATAGAACATTCTCAGCACCGCCAATTGCTCCGATAGGATTCACAAATACAATTTTCATAGGCTTTGTTGCGTGAATGAAAAAAACACAAACCAATCGATGATTGCAATACCGTTGCCAATTTACGAGGGTGGGTTGATGATGCTTTCACTATTAACTCACTGTTCTCTAATGTTTGGCAAAAACAATAAGTCCTAAAAATTACCTCCAGGTTTCCCACAAGGATTTTTTTGGCGTATTGTCGCAGTATAAAGGGTTTGGGCTTCTAACCTCCTTTATAAGCTGAACGCTTATGTATGGGTCATTTTGCCATTTTTGCCAAAATTTTTTTACCCTCTTATTTTGGCAAAGGTATTGTGATTGGAGAGTAAATTAGTGTTCAACTTTGTAACCATCAGGTATTTCAACCAGGGTAAGCTCATCTAATTTGGTATAGCATGAACTTGACAAAAGAAACAATACAAGCATAAATAACTAGATAAAAAATGTACTTGACATCAGAGCAAAAT
>NZ_JACJQJ010000112.1 GCF_014696615.1 Nostoc linckia FACHB-104
ATGTTGCACTAGTGAACCACAACCTCAATTTGGAGTACCATCTGGGAAAATATCATACTTTCATGCTTGGTTGTGGGTTTTTCCCGTGATTGACTGACTTGAAAGTGCTGAGTTCTGAGTGCTGAGTGCTGAGTAAAAATACCAGTCCCACTTTCATACTTGGCTATGAAAATTGTTTCATCGGGACTGCCTCTTCGGTAAGCACTATTCATCAATATAAATAGATAAACCCGGCAGAGGCTAATATAGTCAGACCACCTACCGGGGTTTTTAGTATTTTCTGGCCATGTTTGATCAGGTTAGCGCTTATTTGTAATAAATAATGCTTTATCCTTATTTAAGGTAACCAAATGGTGCATCATTAGTCTTTAAGAAGAGTAAAGAAATAGGTTAAGTTGTCGTTAACAGAAAACTATCGCCTACCAACAACTGCATGAGTTCCGTGGATAAAAACTCATACAGAAACAAACTTGCAGATAGTTAAGCGTGAATTTTGTTCAAATTAGATATTTTTGGGGAATCCTCATTAAAGAGGGCAAATTTTTCGCTAGTGCCAGCCAGTGAATTCAAAGCCGTGCCAATAGCCCTCATTATTAGAAACTCCATCGACAAAGGGATAGAGTTTTGGGCATGGCAAAGAGTCTAATGCCCAATACCCCAAGTTGGTAGCGAGCAACCTCCATTAATTATCAGGGTACAGAATTTGGCACCGACTGTTGATGAACTAAGATTTATAGCTTATGAAGACCCAGCCATCATCCAGTAAATTCCGGGTATTGCCATTACAACTTGTTCTCATTGTTCCTTTTGTGATGCAAGTGTTTAGTGCAGTGGGGTTGGTGGGATATTTGTCATTTAAAAACGGTGAAAAAGCGGTTCAGGAGCTAGCAGAGCAGTTGATGAAACGCACTACCAGTGAGGTAGACAACCATTTAGATGCCTACCTATCGATTCCCCATAAAGTAACCCAAATCAACACTGATGCAGTGCGTATGGGTTTGCTGAATGTGGGCGATCGCAAAACTGTTGGTAAGTTCTTCTGGCACCAAATGCAAGCTTACGATCTCACCTATATCGGTCTGTATCTCCCCAACGGGGAAGGCGCTGGAGCTGCTCGTTTCGATGGCAAGACTGTGACTATAGATGATGTAGCCCCGAAAACACCCAGCCTCCCAAATAATTCCACAACCTACTTAACAGACAACGATGGTAACCGCAGTCAAATTTTGACTACTGTTCCCTGGGATACTATCAACGAACCGACATACACTGCACCAGTGAAAGCCGGAAAACCTACTTGGTCTCGCATCTACACTTACTACGATCCTGTCTTACCTCCCTATGTTGCAGCATCAGCAGGTAGACCAATTTATGATGCCAACAAAAACCTGATTGGTGTAATCGGGGTTGATATCCATTTATTGAAACTCAGTGAATTTTTACGCCAATTAGATATCAGTCGTGCTGGGCAAGTGTTAATTATAGAGCGGGATGGGATGTTGGTTGCCAATTCTTCACCAGAACAACCTTTTAAGTTAGTCAACAACGAAATTAAGCGCCTAAAAGCAACAGAGAGTCCCAATTCTGTAGTGCAAGGTATTGCTAAGGAACTGCAAAAAAGTATTCCCAACTTACAATCCATCACCAATACACAAAAACTAAAAGTCAACTTTCAGGGAGAACATTACCATGTGTATATTGATCCCTGGCGTGATCAATATGGTTTGAATTGGTTGGTCGTGACTAGCGTGCCAGAAAGGAGTTTTATGGCACAGATTAACGCCAACACTCAAACCACTATCTTATTTTGTATTGGGGCGCTGGGGGTAGCAACGGTGGTTGGACTCTTGACCTCCCGTTGGATTGCGCGTCCCATCTTGCGCCTGAATCAAGCTAGCCAAGCAATGGCACTGGGCGATCTAGATCAGACTGTGAAAGATGGCAACATCCAGGAATTCAACATTCTGGCCCATTCTTTTAACCACATGGCAGGGCAATTGCGTGACTCATTCACTGCTTTAGAAAAAAGTAATGCAGAGTTAGAAGCACGGGTAGAAGAACGCACCGCCCAACTGCAACAGGCAAAGCAAGCCGCCGAAGCCGCAAACCACAGCAAGAGTAAATTTCTTGCCAATATGAACCACGAACTGCGAACCCCGCTAAACGGTATCCTTGGCTATGCCCAGATTCTCCAACGCGATCCAGCGACTACCGAAAAGCAACAAAAGGGATTAGGCGTGATTCATCAGTGCGGTTCCCATCTGTTGACCCTAATTAATGACATTCTGGATCTGTCTAAATTAGAAGTACAAAAGATGGATCTCTATCCTCAAGATTTCCATTTAGCTAACTTCCTCAGTACCACAGTAGAAAT
This sequence comes from Nostoc linckia FACHB-104, assembly GCF_014696615.1. Classification (GTDB taxonomy): domain Bacteria; phylum Cyanobacteriota; class Cyanobacteriia; order Cyanobacteriales; family Nostocaceae; genus Aulosira; species Aulosira linckia_A. The sequence continues at coordinate 2,375 of NZ_JACJQJ010000112.1, forward strand.
TTGCCGTATCAAAGCCGAGCAAAAGGGGGTAGCTTTTAATTACCACCCTGCTGGCAATCTACCAATCGCTGTTTATGCTGATGATAAACGCCTACGGCAAGTATTGCTTAACCTTCTGAGCAATGCAGTGAAATTTACCGACTTTGGCAGCGTGAATTTTACCGTTGAGGCTTTAGAGAATCAAGAAATTGGCGATCGCCTTTCTACCAGAATACGCTTCCAGGTAGCAGATACGGGCATCGGTGTGGCAGCAGAAAAACTAGCAGTTATCTTTTTACCCTTTGAACAAGCCGGCAAACGCGATCGCAATAGTGAAGGTACTGGGTTAGGGTTGGCTATCAGTCAGCAAATTGTCCAGATGATGGGTGGCACAATTCAGGTGAAAAGCATTCTCGGTAAAGGTAGCACTTTCTGGTTTGAAATAGATTTACTCACCGCCGCCGATTGGCTTTCCCAAAGTGGGACTAACCATCAAAAGGTGATCGGCTATCAAGGCGAACGGCGCAAAATTTTAGTGATTGACGATCACCGAGAGAATCGTGCTGTGGTAATTGGAATGCTGGAACCCTTGGGTTTCAAGATGATGGAGGCAGACAATGGGCAGACTGGAATGGATAAAGCAATCCAGATGCGTCCAGATTTGATTATTACCGATGTGATGATGTCACAGATGAATGGGCTGGAAATGACTCGCCGCCTGCGCCAGCTGCCAGATTTTACCAAAACTCCAATTATCGCCTCTCCTGCTAGTCTGTCTCAGGTGGATATGCAAGAAACGGTGGACGCAGGTTGTAATAGCTTTTTCCCCAAACCAATTGAATTCACTGGATTGTTACGTGAGTTGCAACGCCACCTAGAATTACATTGGATTTACGAAACTCCTCTGCAGACTGATGAAACCTCTGCTGCAGAAGACAATTCATCAGATTGGCTTGTACCAGCACCAGCAGAATTGACAGTCCTATATCAAGCAGCACAAGATGGCTTTATGGCAGACATCCAGCAGGAAGCCAACCGACTGAAGCAACTCAATCCCCAATATGCGCCCTTTGCTAACAAGCTACTAGATTTGAGTCAGAAGTTTGATGACGAAGGTATTATTAATTTGCTACAAACAAGTATGTAGTTATACATAGTAATATTAACCGTTAAAAATGTCCGCTCTAATTTTCTATTTTTAATTGTTCTAAGGAGTTCATCCATGACTGTTGAAACCACTGCCCGCACCGGAACAATTTTAGTAGTGGATGATAACCCTACCAATATTCAAGTTTTGTTTGATATTTTAAGTGAAATTGGCTACCGAGTGGCGATCGCAAAAAGTGGGGAAGCTGCCCTACAACGCCTCCAGTCTTACCACCCCGATCTGATTCTGTTAGATGTGATGATGCCGGGAATTGATGGGTTTGAAACCTGCCAACGGCTCAAATATCAACCTGAAACCCGCGACATTCCGGTAATCTTTATGACCGCCCTTTCTGATACTGTGGATAAGGTCAAAGGGTTGAGTTTGGGTGCTGTGGATTATATTACCAAACCCATCCAACATGAAGAAGCATTGGCACGAATTCGAGTACATTTACAACTGCACAATTCCCAACAAGTTCTTGAACAACGTACCACCGAACTCTCACAAGCACTAGACAACTTAAAACAGGCACAGGTGCATTTGGTGCAAAGTGAAAAGATGTCTTCCCTCGGGCAATTGGTAGCAGGTTTAGCCCACGAAATTAACAATCCTGTCAACTTTATTTATGGCAATCTCAAACCTGCTGAAGAACATATCCAAGATTTGATTACTTTTATCTCCTTATACCGAGAATGTCATCCCGAACCACATCCGGAAATTCAAGCTTGGATGGAAGAAGTAGATGTGGATTATCTCACAGAAGACTTGCCCAAGTTGCTCAATTCTCTCAAATTGGGGAGCGATCGCATCCGTCAACTTGTTGTTTCTCTACGCAATTTCTCGCGTTTAGATGAAAGCGAACTCAAAGCCGCCGATATTCACGCAGGTATTGATAGTACATTACTGATTTTGCAACATCGCCTCAAAGGTAGCCCCGATCATCCCACAATTCAAGTGATCAAAGACTACGGACAATTACCAATGGTGGAATGTTACCCCAGCCAACTCAATCAGGTAGTGATGAATCTGTTGAGTAATGCTATTGATGCGCTGGAAGAGTCAACGGTTAACACCACACCGCAAATTACCATTCGCACCTTTGTCAGCAATGATAACTGGATGACAATGGCGATCGCCGATAACGGTATTGGTATCAGAGAGGAAATTCGTTCTCAACTTTTCGATCCCTTCTTCACTACCAAACCTATAGGCAAAGGTACTGGATTAGGATTGTCTATTAGCTATCAAATTATCACTCAAAAACACAATGGCAAAATTTACTGTAATTCTACTCCTGGGCAAGGAACGGAATTTATCGTGCAAATTCCACTGCAAAAGATAATATGTCAGATTGCTTAGAAATTTCCCTTTTTTATTTATCATTTGGCATTTGGCAAGAGTCAAAAGTTAAATCTGAATTTTGACTTTTGAATTGTTCTTGAAAGGCTTGCTTTTCTTCTGGGGTACTCGCTACTGAGTAAATACACTCGTATTTATTATTTTGACTGATTTTTTCCTTATTTACAAAAATTTGGGATTTTTCATTAAATAACTCTTCCTCTAAATTTTTATTGCTATTTTGAAATTCCTCTAACAACTTGTAGAAAGTGTTAAAACCTTCTTGCTCATTGGCACAGTGGAGCATAATTATTTTTGCCCAAGAATTTGATGTGGATACATGATATTTCTTTTGTAACCAAGGCTGGAACTCTCGATAAAAATCCATTTCTTCTTTAGTGGCAGCAATTCCTAATTCTCTCAGCGCTGTTTTGAAGCCCACTAAAAAATGGAACAAATCGCTAACAGAAGTACTGCCAATATACATTCCCGGTTTATTTCTAATTTTTTGCAAAATTTCAAATAATTTGCTCATCTTTATAACCTGCTTAAAGCATCTGATTTTTTATGGAATATCATCCAAATATTCAATTAAAAACTCTCCACTGGAGCATTCAAAATCATTAAGCCAATCGTTAACATTTAATCCTTGTGTTGAGAGATTATCAAAGATTCTGTCTTTAACCTCCATGCCGTAATGAATGCCATTTAACGTAATCGAATCAGTTATCCCCTGATTTTCTAGACGTGTACTAATTATATAATCCTCTCCAAAAGCTGTTTGAATTTTAATAATCCGTCCTTGAATGTCATTTTGTTTTCACCACTGCATCACAGCATTAGCACATTCATTACATTGATATAAGCCAAAATTTGCTACTATTTTACCGATTGCCTGGTATATTTCCTCATCCGATAACGCACTCACCCACGCACCCGACCTTACATAATCAATTCGTTTACCTTAATTCAGCGTAAAGTGCTGATGCATCTTTTGCGATCGCCTGCGGTGTGAAAGGGTGAAGAATTAGCTAATAATATAAGAGAGCGCTTCACAGTTCTTAATTATTCAGCTTTACTAAAACAATGGCGAGAGATTTGCGGGGATTTATCAAACTTCTGGAAGAAAGGGGACAATTACAGCGAATTTCTGCTTTAGTTGACCCAGAGTTAGAGATTGCGGAGATTTCTAACCGAATGCTGCAACAAGGCGGGCCGGGGTTACTGTTTGAAAATGTTAAGGGTGCATCCTTCCCAGTGGCGGTGAATTTGATGGGAACTGTGGAAAGGATCTGCTGGGCGATGAATATGCAGCATCCAGAAGAGTTGGAAACTCTGGGTAAAAAGCTGAGTATGCTGCAACAACCCAAGCCGCCAAAGAAGATTTCCCAAGCGATAGATTTTGGTAAGGTGCTGTTTGATGTTCTGAAAGCTAAACCAGGACGCGACTTCTTCCCCGCCTGTCAGCAAGTGGTAATTCCAGGCGAGGACTTGGATTTAAATAAGTTGCCTTTGATACGTCCTTATGTGGGTGATGCGGGGAAAATTATCACCCTAGGATTGGTAATTACCAAGGATTGTGAGACAGGTACGCCAAATGTAGGTGTGTATCGCTTGCAACTGCAATCTAAAAATACGATGACCGTGCATTGGTTATCAGTGCGGGGTGGGGCGAGACATTTGCGGAAAGCCGCAGAACGTGGGAAAAAATTAGAAATTGCGATCGCCTTGGGTGTAGACCCCTTAATTATCATGGCTGCGGCGACACCCATACCTGTAGATTTATCAGAATGGCTGTTTGCTGGACTGTATGGCGGTTCTGGGGTGCAGTTAGCTAAATGCAAAACTGTAGATTTGGAAGTTCCCGCAGATGCAGAGTTTGTGTTAGAAGGAACAATTACACCAGGGGAAGTGTTACCAGATGGCCCCTTTGGCGACCACATGGGTTATTACGGCGGTGTTGAGGATTCGCCATTAATTCGCTTTCAGTGTATGACACACCGCAAAGATCCGATTTACTTAACAACATTTAGCGGTCGTCCACCCAAAGAAGAAGCGATGATGGCGATCGCACTCAATCGGATTTACACGCCAATTCTCAGACAACAAGTCTCCGAAATTGTCGATTTCTTCTTACCAATGGAAGCTTTGAGTTACAAAGCGGCGATTATTTCTATTGATAAAGCATATCCCGGACAAGCAAGGCGAGCAGCTTTGGCGTTTTGGAGTGCTTTGCCACAATTTACTTACACCAAGTTTGTAATTGTGGTAGATAAAGATATTAATATTCGCGATCCGCGCCAAGTTGTCTGGGCGATTAGTTCTAAAGTTGACCCCACCAGGGATGTATTTATCTTACCGAATACACCCTTTGATACCTTAGATTTTGCCAGCGAGAAAATTGGTTTAGGTGGACGCATGGGAATTGATGCTACTACCAAAATTCCCCCAGAAACCGAACATGAATGGGGCGCACCACTAGAATCAGATCCCGATGTCGCCGCAATGGTTGATCGACGCTGGGCTGAGTATGGTTTAGCAGATTTGCAATTAGGCGAAGTTGACCCAAATCTGTTTGGCTACGATATGAGGTGAATCAATTTTAGATTTTGAATTTTTGATTTTGGATTGACTTAATAAATATTGTGGCAGGGATAGAATTTTAAATTGGAATTGGTTTTGGGAAAAGGTTAAATCTCTCTTATTTCCCAATACCTCTGCCAATTAACGATTTATTTGTGGTAGTAGGCATTGTAGCAGTGATAAGATAACTCGCACGTTGTGAGAAACAATAAATCTACTACAAAGCGCCCTCTCTCTTTATATTCTTTTTTTGGTAAAGGTATTGCCCTTAAATGAAAAAATAAACAAGCGTTCCCACAACAGTTCCGAGACACGGTAAAGTACAAATTAAAGTGTCCCACCTAACTTTAAATTAAGTACACAAGGAGCATAGACAGATGGGGAAGGGGAGGTTAGAAGCATTCAGTGATGCGGTGATTGCGATCATTATCACAATCATGGTGTTAGAACTGAAGGTGCCGCATGGTGCTGATTTTGCCATTCTGCGTCCGCTAATTCCAATATTTTTTAGCTATGTACTGAGTTTTATTTTTCTTGGTATTTACTGGAACAACCACCATCATCTATTGCAAGCAGTCCGTCACGTAAATGGACGTATTCTTTGGGCAAATGCACATCTGCTGTTCTGGTTGTCATTAATTCCTTTCGCTACTGGCTGGATGGGCGAGAATAACTTTGCTCCTGTACCAGTTGCCCTTTATGGTACTGTACTTTTATTCTCTGCGATCGCTTACTATATTCTCACTCTAAGTTTGATTGGTCATCACGGTAAAGACTCAACTTTAGCGTCTGCACTTGGTCGAGACTTAAAGGCCAAGATATCGCTAGTATTGTACACAGTGGGAATTCCATTTTCCTTTGTTAACTCATGGTTAGCCTGTGGACTATACATTATGGTTGCGATTATGTGGCTGATCCCTGACCGTCGCATTGAAAGACATCTAACTTCCGAAAAAGCTAGATAGAACCTCACAATTTTGGCGCAATACCTGCTTGCGTATTGCTATAAGAACAAAATCTGATATCAATTTAAATACCTTTGCCAAAATTTTTTTTACCCTCTTATTTTGGCAAAGGTATTGATCTGGATTCTAATTTACGCCTAATGTGAATTAGAAACACCTCTTATGCCATAAGGGTTTCTAGATTAGTCCAAAATTATTGTTTTGTGACTAGCTACGAAATTATAAGGGTTTAAAGACTTAATTCTCATTCAACGTAATTTTGAATTTTGAATTGGTATCACTTTTCCACTGCACCTAGGGCTTTGAGTGTGGCTTTTTGCGCTTGGGTTAAACCTGTAACTCCAGTGATATTCATACCTTCATAAGGCCTTTCTACTCTGAGATTTTGGAAGCATTCGCCTGTTTTGACATTCCAGAGTTTAATTGTGCCATCGCCGCTACCACTAACTAAGGTTTGTCCATCGGGATGAAATGCGACTGACCAAACTCTATTAATATGTCCTTGTAATGTATGGATACATTTGCCATCACTGACTGACCATAGTTTGATTGTTTGGTCATCGCCACTGCTGGCTAAGGTTTGTCCATCTGGACTAAAAGCAACTGACCAAATCCAATTTGTATGCCCTAGGAGAACTTGCAAGCATTTACCATCGTTAATTGACCACAGTCTAACTGTTTGGTCATTACCACCACTAGCTAAAATTTGCCCATCGGGACTGAATTGCACTGGCCCAACTGGCCCAGTATGTCCCTGCAAAATTTTGATGATTTTACCATCCTTAATTGACCATAATCTGACCGTGAGATCATAACCAGCACTAGCTAAAATTTGTCCATCTGGGCTAAAAGCTACTGACCATACCTGATTAGTATTTTCGTGTAAAACTTGCAGACATTTACCAGTACTAATAGACCATAGCCTGATGGTGCTGTCATAATTGCCACTAGCTAAAATTTCACCATCGGGACTAAATGCGATTGACCCTATTCTATGAGTATGTTCCGTTAAAACTTTGAGAAACTCGCAATTTTTCACCGACCATAATCTAATTGTGCGGTCATGGCTGCAACTAGCTAAAATCTCTCCATTGGGGCTAAAAGCAACTGACCGTACTTGCTGAGTATGTCCGGTTAAAGTTTTGCGACATTGATGATTACTAAATGCCCAAAGCCTAACTTTTTGGTCGAAACCAGCACTAGCTAAGGTGTGACCATCGGGGCTAAAGGCTACTGACTCTACACCATTAAGGTAGCCTTGAAAAACTTTGAGGCAATGACCATCGCTAACTGACCAGAGTCTTACCGTTTGATCATAACCACCACTAGCAAGAATTTTACCATCGGGACTAAATGCCACTGACCAAACGCGATCGCCATGTCCTTGCAAAATTTGGTAGCATTGTCCATCCTTAACTGACCACAGTCTCACAGTTTGGTCGTAACTACCACTAGCAACAGTTTGGCTATCAGGACTAAACCTGACTGATAATACTCGATCACTATGTCCTTCTAAAACTTGCAAGCATTGACCATCACTCAGCGACCATAGTCTGACTGTTTCATCATGACTACCACTAGCAAGCATTTTACCATCAGGGCTAAATGCTACTGACCGCAAACCATCAGTATGTCCGTGGAAAACTTGTAAACATCGACCATCGCTAACTGACCACAGTCTGACTGTTTGATCAAAACTACCACTAGCAACAGTTTGGCTATCAGGGCTAAAGGCGACTGACCAAATGTGATGATTATGTCCTTCTAGAATTTGCAAGCATTGACCATCATGAACTGACCAGATTCTCAAAGTCTTGTCAACACTGCCAGTAACTAACAATTGACCATCAGGACTAACTGCTAATGACTCTATGCGATCGCTATGTCCTTGTAAAGTTGTGATGCATTTACCATCACTGATTGACCATAATTTAACTGTTTTGTCAACACTACCACTAGCTAAAATCTGACCATCTGGGCTAAATGCGACTGACCGCACAAAACCTGTATGACCTTTACAAATTAAAATTTGTTGACCATCATCTATTTGCCATAGGCGAATTTCACCATTAGCATCACCTGTAGCGATAATTTTGCCATTGGGACTGAAGGCGACTGAGAAAATAGTTGTCAAAATATCAGTAAAAACTGACCTTTCTATCGCAGCATTGGCTAATTTTATTTTTTGCAAATTAGCACCTTTCAGGTATGCTTGCCAAAGTGCTAACTGAGAGAAGTCATAATTGCATAAATCTGTTTCTAGGTAGCAGAGTAAATTTAAAATATTACCGCCAATATACCCTGGCTGCTGGGGAGATTTTGATTGTAATGCAGCGATAATTTGATTTAGTTGCGTTTCAATTTTTTTCTGACTTCCTAGCCTATCAAGCAGCCTTTCAGCCAGAGGTTTAACAATTAATATAATTTGCGCTTCTCGAATATAATCTTTAGCAGTTGCTTTCATTAAAGCATAACGATTAGCAAAAGAAATTTCTCCACTAATGAGATTTTCAGATACTTCTACAATTAGGCGATCGCTTAAATATTCCATCACCACAGGTTGCAGGGTAAATAGAGCATTACTTTTCTCAATTAGTGAACGTCTAGCTAATGACTGCAACGCTTCCATCAAATTTGATTGTGATGGTAATGCAACTATATCTTCCCGTAATTCGGCAATTCCTACAGGTTCGCGATTTATTGCCAGCCAAAACATCACCTCTGTTTCTAACTCTGACAGGCGATGAAATTGCTGGTTTAAAAGCTCCCTAATTCCCCCAAAAACTACAGTATCCTGTGCTAAGAAATCAGCAATTTTACCATCAAATAGTTCTTTAATTGTCGTAGAAATTATTTTTAACGCTAGAGGATGACCTTTATAAAATTCTATCAGTTGAATTTGTTCTGCATCTGTACCTAAAAGCCCCTGAGTATGAAAAATCTCTTCGCCATCTACTGCTTTTAAGCCAGTTAATTGCAAAGCACGTATTGGCAAATTTTCTCCGGCTGATGTGGCAATTTCTGGAGGTTTTTCCCGACTAGTTAAAATTAAACAACTTTGATGCGATGTGCCACCAATACGCCTGAGTAATTCACCATAAGCCTCATAACCTTCGCGATATGCTAAAGCACCAGGTTGAAAAATTGATTCGGCATTATCTAGTATTAGTAAACAGCGTGATGAACGCAGATACTCAATTATTAGAGAAATGCAATCACCACTATCTTTGGGGATATCAATCTGCTGCTGATCCGAGAGAAACTTAATCAACTCCGCCAAAATTTCTTGGATGGGTGGCGCATTCTGCAGACTACGCCAAATTACATAGTCAAACTGATCCTGAATCTGTTGTACCAGCTTAATAGCTAGAGAAGTTTTGCCAATTCCTCCCATTCCCAAAAGCGCCACTACACGACAGCGTTCTTGCACAACCCACTGTGTTAGCTTGGTAATTTCTTCAGCGCGTCCATAAAAAACTAATACATCAACTGCCTCACCCCAGTCTACACGATGTGCAGTTTGAGGCTTTAGCTGAGGAATTGGGCGTGGAGTCTCTACCGATTCCACTGCTAGCTGCTTTTCTCGGCGTTTGTCTATGTAATCTAGAACTTGCACGGTGCTAGCAATAAAGCCAATTAAGCCCACAATAAAGCCGATTGTAGCGGAGATAGGGTCCATCTTTACATTTCCCTACTGAGGAAATTTCTGAGTTAAATTTAATATTCGCTAAGGAAGGCGGGGGAAAGGGTAAGGGTATAAAGGTAAAAGGTTTTAACCCCTTCTCCTTTCACCTTTCCCCTTTAAAGCTTGACATATTTCAATTTAATTGCGCTTACTGACAAACTGTGAAGGGAAATTGTAGAGAAAAGCGATCGCAACTAGGAATAAATGCACAAGAGTATATATCATATATTACGAAGGCTGATAGATACTGAACGATGAGCTACTGCCTCAATCCCAGTTGTGATAAACCTATAAACCCACAGGACACCAATTTTTGTCAAAGTTGTGGGACAAAATTGACACCACTATTACGGAATCGCTATCGCATTATTCAACCACTGGGAGGCGGTGGATTTGGTAGGACTTTTTTAGCAGAAGATGAAGATAAGCTGAAAGAAAATTGCGTGGTCAAGCAGCTATCACCGCAAGTAAAAGGAACTAATGCGCTGCGTAAAGCTACTGAACTTTTTCAGGAAGAAGCACGGCGTTTGCAGCAGTTAGGAGAACATCCCCAAATTCCCACTTTGTATGCTTACTTTGGTGAAGATAGCTACCTCTACTTAGTACAGCAGTTTATCCAAGGACAAAGTTTACGACAGGAACTAAAACTGCAAGGAACTTTTAGCGAAGCAAAAATTTGGCAACTTTTAGGTGAATTATTACCTGTACTCAATTTTGTTCACGAAAATCAGGTAATTCATCGTGATATTAAGCCCGATAATATTATGCGTCGTTCCCCCCAGACTCAAAGAAGTGCAGGGGGGAATTTAGTGTTGATTGATTTTGGTGTATCTAAGCAATTAACAGCCACCTCGATAGAACACACAGGTACTAGCATTGGTTCTTATGGTTACGCGCCAATGGAACAAATGAAGTATGGCTTAGCCTCACCAGCTAGCGATTTATTCAGTTTGGGAGTAACCTGCTTTTCCCTGTTAACGGGAATTCAGCCATCGTATCTGTACATGGAAGCAGGATATAACTGGGTAAAAGGTTGGCGAGAACATCTGAAATATCCCATATCTGAACAATTAGAACAGATATTAGACAAGTTATTGCAAAAAGAAATTGAGCATCGCTACCAATCAGCAACTGCAGTTTTGCAAGATTTACCACAGCAACCGCAACCAGAAACTTTTCTCCAGGATCGTGCTGGTAAAGCGAAAGTTTCTGGTTTTAGCCTCCAACCTTCAATTCATCTAAAAAACACGCTGATCAGCAAAATCCACCTACCATATCAACTACTAATGGGGAGTGCAATTCTGCTAGTGGGGTTGGCAGGATATACATATTGGCAAAGTTTACCCCTGACTGGGCATCGGGGTGAAGTTAATACCCTTGCTTTTAGCCCGATGTCCCCATCTTCTACTTCCCAAAGTAAACAAACAAATGTGGCAATTCTACCACTCCAGCAAGTAGCTACAGGGCAAGAGGGCATCTTAGCGAGTGGTAGCGACGATCAGACTGTGAAAATCTGGAATTTACAGCAAAAACAGGTAATTCGCACCCTTAAAGCAGATTCCGGTTGGGTTTATGCTGTGGCGGTTACTCCAGATAGCCAAACTGCGATCGCAGGTTATCAAAACAAAACTATTAAAATCTGGAATCTCAATACTGGTGAGAAAATTCGCACTCTCCAAGGACACCAAGGCTTAGTCAATTCTGTAGCGATTAGCCCAGATGGTCAAACTTTAGTGAGTGGCAGTTACGATAAAACTATTAAACTCTGGGATTTGCCTACAGGGAAGGAAATTCGCACCCTCAAGGGCCATACAAGAGAAGTTTTAGCTGTGGCTATCAGCCCCAATGGTGAGAAAATTGCTAGTGCTAGTGCCGATAGAACTATCAAAATTTGGCAGCTAAAAACAGGTAAAAAAATACATACTCTTCAAGGACATTCCCTCGATGTTAATGCCTTAGCCATTAGTCCCAATGGCCAGTTATTAGCCAGCGCCAGCGATGATAAAACTATCAAACTCTGGAATCTGAACACAGGTAAACCCATTCGTACCTTTGAAAAACATACAGCTGATGTCAATGCGATCGCTTTTAGCCCCAATGGTGAGTATCTTGCTAGTGCTAGTGATGACAAAACTGTCAAAGTCTGGCAGAAAACTACAGGAGAAGTAATCCAGACTTTTAAAGGACATACAGCCGAAGTTTATGCTGTGGCTTTTAGTCCTAATGGCAAAACTTTAGTAAGCGGTAGTAAAGATAAGACTATCAAAATTTGGCAACTACCCTAGTACCGCTGCGCGGAAGTCAAAAGTCAAAAGTCAAAAGTCAAAAAGTTCATATATCAAGACTTTTGACAATTTGAAAGGGTAGCTTTATTTACGCCGCAGTGTACTAGTTCGCACATAAATGGCAAAAAAGCCCTCACTTATGATCATGAAGGCTGTGTTTTTGGCAGTAAGACAACTATTTCTCTCAAAAAGCGATCGCCTGATGCTCAGTGGCTAACCACAACATCTCAGGGATTAATATCTCGTTGAGGAACCAGAACCAGTAACTCGATTAGGATCTGGATAAGCTTTGGGTTTTTCGCGCTTACGAGCTAAACCAGCTAAACCAGCTAACCCAAGTAAACCTAACCAACCCCAATCCGAACCGCCGCGATCGCCTCTGACATCACTAGTTCCTTGGAATGAGGGGTTGGTTGTGGTACCAGTGCCTGTAGTTCCTGTACTAGTGCCATCAGTACCTGTAGTGCCTGTACCATCGGTGCCAAGACCTGTAGTGCCAGTACCATCAGTAGCTGTCCCAGTACCTGTAGTACTCGTGCCAGTTCCTGTACTATTAATGCCACTACCAGTGGAACCTGTACCTGTACTATCTGTAGTGCCTGTGGTGCCTGTGCCTGTACCAGAAGTGCCGAGTCCAGTACCGCTACCTGTAGTGTCTGTGTTGCCTGTGCCTGTACCAGAAGTACCAAGTCCAGAGCCGCTACCTGTAGTGCCTGTAGTGCCTGTAGTGCCTGTAGTGCCTGTACCTGTACCAGAAGTACCGAGTCCAGAGCCACTACCTGTAGTACCTGTGCTGCCAGTGCCCGTACCGGAAGTACCAAGTCCAGAGCCACTACCTGTAGTACCTGTGTTGCCTGTGCCTGTACCAGAAGTACCAAGTCCAGAGCCACTACCTGTAGTACCTGTGCTGCCAGTGCCCGTACCGGAAGTACCAAGTCCAGAGCCGCTACCTGTGCCTGTACCAGAAGTGCCAAGTCCAGAGCCGCTACCTGTAGTACCTGTGCTGCCAGTTCCTGTAGTGCCTGTAGAGCCTGTACCTGTACCCGTGCTACCACCTGAAGAACTGCCACCACCAGAAGAACCACTTTGGGCTGAAGCAGACATACTTAAGGGTACCGTAGTAAAACTGAGAGCAAACACACCAGCCAAAACAACTTTAGATAAATTCCAACGCCTCATGATTATGGTTCCTTATATAGTTTAGATTTCTGTGCTTGATAGATTGTCAAAATGCTGTTGCAAATGAATCTGCTACTCAATTCAGTCTTTTTAAACACGACAGATTGAGGCACCCGTCAACTAATGATGAAAGGTTTAAAACATCCGATAGATAAGATTAGAAGAAAGCCTGGGCAGTTTTCAGGGATATAGAAAGAACAAGAGATTTACCGTTATCTTCATAAGAATCTTTATCTTCTGAAAAAATTTCTGCTTTTAGTATGATCCTGGTACGTGGCTTAGAGCTGCAACATTGAAGAAATAATATTTCTATACCCTCGTAAAAACCCCCTCGACGGTTTGCTATCAGTCAAGGTAACTTTGATTAAGAATAACTGCTGTCGTTTGCTTAAACGTCTATCATAAGATTAAAATCACTTCTATCAAAAGTATTAGCCTGCTATCATTGCCAAGTAACTTTTGTTGAAATCAATTTTTTACTATAATCCTAGTATTTGAGGATGTTTTAAATTACTAAAAATGTGATTCAAAAAACAAAATTAAAATTTATATAAATCGATTACTTCTATCCATATTATTTTTAGTTTGTGCCTTTAGATAGATTGTATAAAAAACAAAAATATTATTTTTTTAAATGCTTTTTTAATCCTTAATATTTCTAACTAAAGATACTCCTATTTCAGCGATCGCGATTTTAATATACAAATATGACAATAGTTACCAGGAATCGTCTGCATCAATCGGTAATAGCTCCTGAGAGTTTAGCGCAGGAACGTCTGGCAGCAGAGCGAATGCAAGATGTGAAGCTATTACTACAAAATTTAGCTCATAGTGAAGAAGCGACTATTAAGCTAATTATTGATTGTCTTTATGATATAGGCTCGGTTAACTTAATTAATCAGAAATTGCGATCGCGGATTTTAAACCGCACAGTGAAATCAATTGCCAGAATGTCTAAACCAGTGTTTAGAATTTTTGCATGGCATTGGTTTCAAAAGAATTGTCCACAATTAATTGCTGACTGGCTGAAAATCAAGGTGGCTTTTGAAGATCCAACAAATTTACCTCAAGAAATCGCTGTAGCAGCTTCAGAAGTTAAACCTTACTCTCAGTTAGAAGTAAACAAGATGAGTCTAGAGATTAAAACTTTGCGTCAGCAAGTCCGATGGCTAGCTGGGGTTTCTGTGGCTGCGCTTTCGGCTTTGGGGGTAACAGTAACTATATTAAACCGCACTCCAGAAGCACCATTACAAAGTACACAGCAAGTACAATCGATACTGCATCACTAGCAATACTACTCGGTTAAGCGTTTTGAACCCAAAATTGGTTTTGGGGAAAAGGTTAAAGGTTAAGGGTTAAAGGTTTTTTCTTTCCCTTTTCCCATTACCCTTTTTACCCTTAACCGACAAGTTTTCATCCTCAACCACTCCATAAATGCGATCGCTCGATATGCCCGATTAAGCTAAAGTGGCAAATGTGCGTGCATCTAGCTGGAGTTAGGAGGAAAAAACTTATGAAAGCAGTCTTAATGACAGCCGCAGGTAGTCCTGACGTATTAAAAGTGCAGGAAATTACAAATCCTGGTGTTCCTGTAGGAGATACGGAACTTTTAGTACGCTTGGTAGCAGCTGGTATAAATCCCATCGATACAAAACTTCGTCAACGAGGTACTTTTTACCCCGAACAAATGCCTGCTGTTTTAGGATGTGATGGTGCAGGTGTAGTGGAAGCAGTAGGTGCTGGAGTGCAGCGCTTTCGCCCTGGTGATGCAGTCTATTTTTGCTATGGCGGCTTAGGCGCACACCAAGGCAATTATGCTGAATATACTGTTGTCGATGAGCGCTTTGTCGCCCATAAACCCAAGTCTATATCCTTTGCCGAAGCAGCAGCCGCACCTTTAATATTAATTACCGCTTGGGAAGCTTTATATGAACGGGGACGGCTAGAACCCAAGGAAAATGTTTTAATTCATGCCGGTGCTGGTGGAGTTGGCCATGTCGCCATTCAACTAGCTAAACTCAAAAGTGCGAATGTCGTTACTACAGTCAGTTCTCCAGATAAAGCGAACTTCGTCAAAGAACTGGGTGCTGATGAAGTCATTTTTTACAAACAAACTGACTTTGTGCAAGCCGCTTTAGATTGGACGAATGGCCAAGGGGTAGACTTAGCTTTTGACACTGTAGGTGGCGAAACCTTTGGTAAAACTTTCCCCGCCGTGCGAATTTATGGCGATATTGTGACGATTCTGGAACCCGATCCCCAAACTGTTTGGAAAGTTGCGCGAAATCGCAACCTCCGCATCGGTTTGGAATTGATGTTAACTCCGATGGTTCAAGGCTTAGTAGAAAGTCTTCAACACCATGCAGAAATTCTCGAACAATGCGCCACTTGGATCGATCAAGGTAAGTTAAAAATCCATGTTAGCCACAAATTTCCTTTAGAAGAAGCAGCGAAAGCTCACCAATTACTTGAAAATGGTTCGATCGCAGGTAAAATTGTTCTGCTGATTAGCGATGAATAACCATAAAACAATTTGGGTAAATTACTTGTGAATCGCAAAGAATTGCAGAGAAAAGCGCAAATGATTGCAGAGAAACTACTCTGTGTACCTTTGCGTTTTACCTCTGCGTTCCTCTGCGTTTTCTTAATTCTCTTCTGCTTTTCTCTCCCAGCCTTTGCAGTTCAAACCTCTCTACAACGTACACCTTTAACTCTGGAACTCTTACAAGAAAAAGTACATACACCCATACTGCGGGAAGGTAATTTAACAATAGATTTGCGGCAGATGGTGATTGATTTACGCCCAGAAAATGCCAGCTTCCGCGATGCTTTTTATCACCTGCTGCGGAAGGAATTACAAAAAACTGGCGCGAAACCTTTGGGTTTAGATCTGAGCTATTCTCTCATTCAAGGGGATTTTATGGGTAATGATTTGGGTTTAAGAACTCCTCTTTACGCCCAAGAAATCGCCCCAATTTTTACTCCAACCGAACAAGAACAATTAGAAAATTTGCGCCTTGTTTGCTTACAATCATTAGCAGTTACCTTACCCAACGCTAAAGATTGCCGATCGCTATTAGGAACACAGTCAGATACATCTAGTGAAATTACTGTATTTCGCGGTACTCTGACACTAGTAAATACTCGCTTCAATGGCGAAGTATGGTTTCCTAATATTTTCTTTCTTCAGTCTGTAGATGCCCAAGGCGCAACATTTATTCAACCTACAAACTGGGCAGAAACCAGATTTAGCCGTACTGTCAGCTTTACTAGTGCTATATTCCGGCAATCAAGCAATTTTCAAGGAAGTATTTTTTTTAACAAAGCTAATTTTAAACAAACTCAATTTCAGGAAGTTGTTGACTTTCAAAACAGCATTTTTGAAGATATCGCCAACTTTAATCAGGCAAATTTTAAGCAGTTAACTAAATTTAGTAATGTACAGTGGTTAGGAAATGCTGATTTTTCCGATGTGCATTTTTTCAATCAAGCACAATTCACTAAAGCTAATTTCGATCAGTTTTTGTTGTTAAAAGCAGCGACTTTTGATCAAGCAGTGATTTTTCGTGAAGCACAGTTTGATCAACCTGTGAGCCTGCAAGGTGCTAGCATTCTTAATCTGGCAGATTTTAGCGATGCTAACTTTGCCAAAGCAGCTTTTTTAGGTGTATCTGGTCTTAGCTTTAATTCTAATCAGGCAAAAATATTAGGTAATTCTGGCGAAATTGGCAAGAGATTTTGCGTCACTAGCTTGCAAGGAAATCAAAATGTCTTGCGGAATTTGGGGCAAAATTTTCGTCAGCAACAGCAAATAGCCGATGCAAATCAGTTGGAATATACAAAACAGCGATTGCGACTGATGGAGTTAACTCGGCGTTTGCTAGGGACAAATATCAATAGTGCTACCGTAACGAGGTTGAATAAACTGGGTTTTTCTGCAACTCAAGCAGACGCGATCGCCCAACGTCGTCAAGTAAAACCATTCCGCAACAGCAATGAGTTGCTAACTTTAGCAGATATTGATTTAGAAACCTACACCCAATTACGCGATCGCTTGATTGTCACCGAACCTTTATCAATCGGTGTGTGGTTACTCCAAGCTTGGAGTTGGCTAGCTTTGAGTGTACTGCTGTTATTGAGTGGTTATGGTACAAATATTTGGCTAGTTTTTGGCGTAGGTGGCGTAGCGATCGCTTTTTTTGGCTTACTATTTTGGCTAGCTGATCGCTTTCGACGTTTGCGTCCCGTGCCGATTATTCCTACCTATTATGAAACCATATCTATATTAATTAGTTTTAGCTGCTTAGAATTTTTGAGTTTATTAGCCATTTTCCGCAGCGCAGAACAACCTTGGCTAACCCTGGGATGTCTACTGATTATTATTGTCCCATTACCGATAATTTTATTAATTAGACTTTACCAGCAAGGTCGTTATCACGATTTACTGGAGGTTTCCTACTTCACAGAAGACGGTACCTTTCGCCAGCTCCGATTACTCATTGGACGCTTACCTGTAATTCCCCGAAATTCTACCTTTCGTGAACGCTACATGCATCTGTTGTGGGATCGACGTTGGAACTGGCTAAATTACTACGACTTTAGCCTAAATAACTTAGTAAGATTAGGATTTAACGATATCCGGATGCGAGATGAGCATCTACCCAGCATTATCGCCACATTAGGCTGGTATGAGTGGAGTCTGGGTTTACTATATATCACCTTAGTTCTGTGGACACTTTCCCGCACCATCCCCGGATTGAATTTGCTGATCTATCTCAAGTGAGTTATCTATCACAAGCTTGATGAAATTAACCGCAGATAAACGCCGATACACGCGGATAAAAGAGATTTTTGTTAATGCACCAAATTAGCTGTGTTATACCAAATTGAAAAAGGAATGCGACAGATGGATTGACAGAAATATTGTATAAAGAAATACAGTTCAGTTAAGGAAATTAATTGATAACAAAACCAAAAAACTAGTTACTCAACAAAAAAACAGAACAATAATTTTGGAGGGGGTTTGGGGGACGCAACCGTCACCCAATCGGGG
>NZ_JACJQJ010000113.1 GCF_014696615.1 Nostoc linckia FACHB-104
TAATTATAATGCCTGTTATTATTCCCCAATAAGGGTTTCAGGCTTATTTGCAGACATTTTTAGCATAACAGATACGGAAGAGCCATAATTTTTCTTGTGGGGTGGATATCTTGTCCGCCTCGGATGGGTGAAACACCCATCCCACAAGAGTTTTTTTCATGCACTATTTTAGTCTTGTCAGTCCACTAGGGGTAAGCAAGCTTACCATAGAGAAAAATGTAATTTTTTTTTGACATTTGGACTAGTTTCATATTTCAAAAATCAGGCTAGATTAAGACCAAAATCAGCAGGTTAAGGTAAATATCATGAGTAATCAAAGGCCTGTTCTTGTAATTCCTCAATCGCAGCTATTGCAAATAATAAATTGGGGTGCGTTAGCAGGAATAGTGGCATTATTTGGCATCGCACTTCACGGTTGGTTAACATTGCCCGATACGATACCAGTCCATTTTGGCATTGATGGACGCGCTAACGGCTGGGGTAGCAAAAAAGTTATCTGGTTGCTACCAATTGTGGGTTTATTTATGTATGGAATGCTGACAGTGATCAACCGCTATCCCCATACTTTTAATTATGTGGTGAGAATTACGGAAGAAAATGCATTGAGACAATATCAAATTGCTTGCTCAATGATCGTTTGGTTAAAGTTTGAATTAGTTTGGCTCTTTGCTTACATTGAATGGCAAATGTACAATCTCGCCACTACCGAAAATCCTACTTTAGGAATTTGGTTTGGCCCTGTGTCTGTAATATTGATATTTGCTACAGTCGCATATTGGTTAAGCCAGTCTTTGATGGCTCGTTGATAGCGAAGGCTAGCTAGACTTCTGCTATAAGTTCTAATTGGCACTCAATATGTGCTTGAGAATAGCGATCTCCATATTCCACAAAAATATCTAAAGCTTTTTGATAATTTTGGCGTGCCTGTGCTGCATCCTGGATATTCTGGGCAATAGTTCCCAAGTTTTGATAAGTACGGGCTTGTTTATAGCGATCGCCATATTCGATATAAATATCCAAAGCTTGTTGATAGTAACTTTGCCCCTGTGCTAAATTTTGCAATTGTTGAGCAACTAGCCCCAAATGTTGGTAAATATTAGCTTGCTCATAGCGATCGCTTTGTTCGATGTAGATATCCAAAGCTTGTTGATAATAGCGCTGCGCTTCTCCAAATTGCTGCGTTTTTTGGGCTACGCTTGCCAAATCTTGATATATCTTAGCTTGCTCATAGCGATCGCCTTGGGCTATGTAAATTATCAAAGCTTGTTGATAATGGTGTTGCGCTGCTGCAAATTCCTGTGTTTGTTCGGCTATACTTGCCAAATTTTGATATGTCAGTGCTTGGTGATGGCGATCGCCATGTTCAATATAAATATCTAAAGCTTGTTGATAATTACGCTGGGCCTGTGATAGCTCTTGTAAGGCTTCGGCAACTACACCCAAATTGTAATAGGTGCTGGCGCAAGAATAGCGATCGCTATGTTCAACGTAGATTTGTAACGCTTGTTGATAATTGCCCTTAGCTTCCGCAAATTCCCGTAATTCTTGGGCAATTACACCCAAATTGTAGTAGGTGCGCGCACTTAAATAGCGATCGCCATGTTCAATATAGATTTGTAACGCTTGGTGATAATAATCCTGCGCCTGTGACAATTCCCATGTTTGTTGAGCAATATTTCCTAATTGGTAATATGTACGGGCTTGATGATAGCGATCGCTATATTTGATGTAAATATCTAAAGCTTGTTGATAATTACTCTCTGCCTGTACAAATTCTTGCATTTGCTGGGCGATTATGCCTAAATTATAGTAAGCGCTGGCTTGCCAAATCTGTTTTTTTCTTTGCTTTTGGCTTTCTAAAGTGCTATATATTTCTAACGCTTTTGTGTAAGATTTCCTGGCTTTTGAATATTGTTTTTTTAACAGTTGACAGTGACCTAATTTTTGAATTGCTAAGGGTATCTGATAGCCTAATTCACTTTTAATAAATGCAGATGGGTATTGCTCTAGATGTTGACAAACCATTTCTGTCAACTTCTGGTTACTTTGGTTATCATTAATCAAATCTAAGTATCTATCTAAACAAAAATAAATACTAATACTTTCTTGATTTTTTAAGCATATTTGCAATGCTTTGTAGAGGTTTTCATATTGCCATTCGCAAAATAATCTTCCCTTTTCCCGGTCTTGGTAATGCAGCGAATTTAGTAACTGATAATATTTTTCCGCATACTTTAAATAGTGATTTTTAAATGCCTCCTCTAACGCTTGATGAATTGGCTCATCGAGGCTTTCTAACTTCTTCTTCAGGAAGTAAGGAAATACAGGTTGAATAATGATTAAATGGGGCAAAATGTCATCATATTTTAACAGTCCCCAGTCAACAGCTTCTTGAATGGCATCGTCAATTTTTTTTAATGAATATTTCTGAAGTAATTCTAAATTTTGTAGTTCTCGAATGTAATTGACCAGTTCATTCCGGTCAATCAAACCCTTCAAGGGTGATAAATACAATAGTAATGTCTGTGTATCTGCAGATAAATCCTTGTGCGGATATTCCACACATTTAAATATTGTTTTATTTTTATAATCGCTGACTTTATTTAAATTAATATTAACAGCCTGCCAATCTAGCCAAATCTCCTGTGGCGATTGCTTGTGTAAATTCGCTAGCACTATTTGTTTCGCCAAAGGATACGCCGCCAACAAATTCATCAATAGCTGAACATCTGCATCTTTGCGAATAGCATCAAATCTGTTAATAGCTGGGTTTTGACGAATTGTACTGACTGACACGGCTAGAGACTCCCAAAATTGACAATTACATCCTGCATTTATTGTTTAATATATTCTCTATGTAATCACTGATAATTTAAAAAAGATTTCATATATTTTTGGTAATTAGTATACAATACTTATGTATTTTACGCAGGTTAGCCGTTATACAAATTACAAATTTATAATTTTTAATCCAAGATTAAGAAAACCTTATGTGCATGATTTGACTTGGCTACTATATTATTTAAATTAATATTAACTACAGCAATTCCTAGAAGTTATATGATATGCGGAAAGTCCACTTCCTCTGACTTAGGATAATTTGGCTAGAGGCAGCAGACTCAAAATATTTACTCAGTTTTTTCACATTTAACTTGCATAAATCAGGTATTATTTCAGGTAAAAGATACAAATATTTAATTAAACTGAGATATGCAAATTAACAAATGCTTGCTTCAATAATTGTGCAAAAAGAAAGCGCTACTTTTACCAGGAACGTAAAGCGCGCAATTGGTGTGTTTTCTTCATTTGATGTGCCTGCATTCTTGTGAGTACATCATCTAAAATTGTTACTGCCTGGACAATATAGGGCCCTTTATTCAACATAACGCACTCAGCCCTTTCTGCCATTGCTGCATCAGTCATTTCTGCCCGTGAAGGCATTCCATGTTTCACTAAGTTTTCTAAAACTTGAGTAGCCCAAATTACAGGCACATGGGCAGCTTCACATAACCACAAAATTTCTTCTTGAATTTCTGCTAGACGCTGGTACCCGATTTCCACAGCTAAATCACCTCTGGCGATCATAATCCCAAAGGGTTGTTTACCTGCTGCTTGCACAATTAATTCTGGGAGGTTAGTAACAGCTAACGGAGTTTCAATTTTAGCGACGATCGCGGGTATGGGCGAACCCTCTGGTAACCTAGCTTGTAATTCCTGTTGTAAGAGAGCAATATCCTCAGCCTTTTGGACAAAGGAATAGCCAATAATATCAACCAGTTCGGCGTGACTAGCGATAAAGTCTAGATCTTGTTTGTCCTGTCCTGTGAGTGGACTTAAGTGCAAATCTGTATCAGGAAAGTTCAAACCCTTATCCAGCTGGAGTTTATTCCCTTTGAGACGGGTTTGGGTAATGCGTATCCAGATACCTTCATCTGCGATCGCTTCCACAAGTCCGCCTATATGGCCATCATCAATCCACACTCTTGCACCTAGCTGTATTTGATCTAGCACTTCCGGCAAAGTACAACTTGCTTGGAAACAACTAGATCCAACGGTGGTGGATAAGTCGCGGGTAAGCAGCAGCAAATCTCCACGACAGATATGACGTTTACCATTAGGCGCAAGAGTAAATTCAATTCGCGGTTTCGGCCCGCCTAAATCCATTAAAATTTTGCAGGGATGTTTCATCTCTGCTTCTGCCAAGCGCACATTCGCAATCATGGCAGACCATTCAGCGGGAGTATCATGAGAGCAGTTAATCCGTACACAATCGGTTCCCTGGTGGATGAGATTCCGAACTAACTCGTAATTGCTAGCTGCTTCTGTAGGCAATGTCACCATAATTCTGACTCGACGGTGACGAAATGTCTTGCCAAACAGCGCTTCTGTTTGTTCTTGCAGCAGGCGATCGCCTTCAAAAAACTCTTGTAATTGTGGGTGACTCATTGGAGAATTTAAGTTGACATTACAAGCAGCTGCTAACGTGGCAATTACAGCATCTAAATGCGCTAAAACCTTAGTTTCAATATGTCCCAATGAACATAAACCCCAAGGTAACAAAGCCATTTGCAATTCCCGCAAGTCATATCGCCGCAGTGCCAAATAATAAGCTAAGTTGAGACTACTATGAATAAATGCTGGCCTATGAATGCGCGATCGCCATTCGTTAAAAATTTCTTGTCCTTCTTGATAAACACATTGGCGAAGCTGCTGTAAGGCGGTGAGTAAAGCTTGGGGATTGGATAGATCCACACCGAAATCGGGCGTTTTTAAGCTTGAAGACAGCATATAAGTTAAAGGTTGGAAGTCCGATTGTTAGGGAATAAAGATGATACTTATGGATTAAACTGCTTGTAAAAATCAAGCTGAACTTGCTACCGTTGCTTGGGAATTTTCTGGTACAGCATCAATCACCCCTTGTACTGCTAAAACTGAACAGGGAGCATGATGCAGTACATAATTGCTAACGCTACCTAAGAAAAACTCGCTAATTCCCGTCAGCCCACGCCGACCGAGAATAATTAAATCAGCTTGCCAACTACGGGCTAAATCGCAAATAATTCGACTCGGATCGCCAAATTCTTGAGTGTATTCCGCATTGACACCTTGAGCGATCGCTTTATTGCTTAACAACGTCAAAAATTCTCTACCTTCACGCTTTAAAGATTCCCACTGTCCCAGATAATAGTTGACATCATCAGGAGTGAAAGGAGCGTAAATTCCATCTGTAGCTATACCTGGAGGATTGGGATAGCGCTCATCAAAAGGTGAAAGCACATAGAGCAACATTAATTCCGCATTAGTTGCTTTTGCTAAAGCTAAAGCCTGATCAAAAACTTGCTGACCAATTTCTGAATTGTTAACCGCAACCAACACTTTGTGAAACATAATGATTACTCCTTAGTTATGTGGTGTTTGGTGTTTGGTGTTTGGTGTTTGGTGTTTGGTGTTTGGTGTTTGGGGAATGGGTAATGGGATTTTCTCCCCTTGTCTCCTTGTCCCCTTTTTCCCCCTCATCTCCCTCATCTCCCTCATCCCCCTCATCCCCTAGCTTCTGCATTAGCAACTTCTAGGAGTGTTTTCAGTACTGAATCCGGATTGAGGCTGATGGAATCAATTCCTTGTTCGACAAGGAAGCGGGCGAATTCTGGGTAATCACTCGGTGCTTGGCCGCAAATACCGATTTTGCGTCCGTGCTGTTTAACTGTTTGGATAGCTTTAGCGATCATTCTTTTCACCGCTTGATTGCGTTCATCAAATAGATGGGCGACTAATTCTGAATCTCGATCCAGTCCGAGAGTTAATTGCGTCAAGTCATTAGAACCGATGGAAAAGCCATCAAATACTTGAGCAAATTCGTCTGCGAGAATCACGTTACTCGGCAATTCGCACATTACGTAAACTTGTAAGCCATTTTCGCCTCGAACCAAACCATTGTTTGCCATCTCAGCCAATACCCGCTGTCCTTCTTCGGGGGTACGGCAGAACGGTATCATCAAAATGATGTTGGTTAAGCCCATGCGATCGCGCACTTGCTTCATCGCCTGACATTCCAAAGCAAAGCCTTCACGATAGCGTTGATCGTAGTAGCGCGAAGCACCACGCCAGCCAATCATCGGGTTTTCTTCTTTGGGTTCAAATTGTTTACCACCTAAGAGATTGGCGTATTCGTTACTCTTGAAATCAGACAGACGGACAATTACAGGTTTGGGATAAAAAGCAGCTGCGATCGTGCCAATACCTTCAGCTATTTTATCTACGAAGAATTGCGCTTTATTTTCATATTGATTAGTTAACTCCGCAATTTTGTATTTAGCTAGTTCGTCTTCTAATTCATCAAAATGAATCAAGGCTAAAGGATGGGCTTTGATGTGGTTAGCAATAATAAATTCCATTCGCGCTAATCCTACACCATCATTAGGAATAGCTGCAAAACCAAATGCTTCTTCCGGGTTGCCCACATTCATCATAATTTGAGTGTGGGTGTGTGGCAGTTTTTCTAATGGTAATTCTTGAATTTCAAAAGGTAATAAACCTGGGTAAACTTTTCCGGTTTCACCTTCTGCACAACTAACAGTAATTTCTTGCCCAGTTTTCAAGATAGTAGTCGCATTACCACAACCAACAATCGCCGGAATTCCTAACTCCCTAGCGATAATTGCTGCATGACAAGTACGTCCGCCAGCGTTAGTTACAATCGCACTAGCCCGTTTCATAATCGGTTCCCAGTCTGGATCGGTGCGGTTTGTTACGAGTATTTCTCCAGCTTTGAACTGATTAATTTGATGCACATCTAAAATGACTCTGGCTTTCCCTTGCCCAATCATCTCACCGACACTACGACCTATAACTAAAGGAACTAGCGATTGAATATCGTCTTTCCCAGTCCCCAGTCCCTTGTCCCCAGTACCCAATCTATAAGTCCGCAGTATATTTCCCGTCTTTTGGGATTGCACTGTTTCTGGACGTGCTTGGACAATATACAGTTCATTGGTAATCCCATCTTTTGCCCACTCAATATCCATTGGCGTATATGTACCACGGACTTGGGAGTAATGTTCTTCAATGATGCAAGCCCAATTAGCAAGTTGCAAAATCTCCTCATCATTGAGAGCAAATACATTCCGTTCCGACGCGGCGACGGAGATATTTTTAGTTAATTTTGAGCCGCCTAGGTCATAAACCATCTTAATTTCTTTACTACCAAGGCTTTTCCTGAGAATTGGACGGTATCCTTGTTTTAATGTGGGTTTAAATACTAAATATTCGTCGGGGTTAACTGCGCCTTGAACAACGTTTTCACCTAAACCGTAAGCAGCAGTAATTAAGGCCGCGTCTTTAAAGCCGGTTTCTGTATCAATAGAGAACATGACACCAGAACTAGCCAAGTCAGAACGTACCATTTTTTGCACGCCTACCGACAGAGCAACATTGAAGTGGTCAAAACCCTTAATTTGGCGATAGGAAATGGCACGGTCAGTAAAAATAGAAGCAAAGCATTTGTGACAAGCTTCTAATACAGCTTCTAAACCATGAACATTTAAATAAGTTTCTTGCTGTCCAGCAAAGCTAGCATCGGGTAAATCTTCTGCAGTCGCACTAGAACGCACAGCTACATCAGTATCCATCTCCGCATCATATTGCTGACAAAGACTGCGATAAGCTTGGGCGATCGCTTCCTGCAATTCTATAGGAAACGGAGTTTGCAGCATTAATAACCTTGCTTTCTTTCCACATTGCCGTAGATTTGGCACATCTTCTACATCTAAATCAGCAAAAATTTCTCTGAGTTTTGTTTCCAAACCGGCCGCAGAAATAAAGTATTTATATGCGTAAGCAGTGGTAGCAAACCCTGTAGGAACTTTTACACCTTTGCGCCGGAGTTGCTGAATCATTTCCCCTAAAGAAGCATTTTTACCTCCTACTAAAGGAATGTCTGCAATCCCTACTTCACTCAAAGGCAAGACAAATGCTTGTTCTTTGGAAACTGAGCGAGATATTTCTTGATTATCCAAGATTTCTAGCATAATTTTAAGTTCCTTAAAGAAATAGAGATACTGAAGAGCAATGTATTATTTGTTTTGATCCCAAGCCCTACACTTAATTTATATACGAGGATAATTTGAGGATCTTGTGAAGATCATTTATTAGTAATTTGTTTTTACATAAGCCTAAAAACTGCAATTTAAAAGTGTGTTTTTATTTTTTAGTTTAGAGCAGCAAATGTTAACAATTAAACTCATATATTACGAAATGTATACAAAAATTACAAAAACAGGAATAACTTAACTTTCTTCACAAGTTCCTCACATTTCACAATTATCTTAAAAGTGTTGATAGTGAATTTTTCTAGTTCAGCTTATTGCAGGACTTGCAAATATGAATTACTGTCCTTGCTGCTCTAACTTGCTGCTGCTACATATCAATGGTTCTGATCTATACTGGTTCTGCCGACATTGTTGGCAAAAAATGCCAGTATTTCTAGGACATCAATCCTGCTTATTATCAGAACATGTTGTAGAAGAGTTACCGACCATTTTGGATCGTCATCACGAATCTGAAAGACTTGTTTGCACAAACAAACGTGAAACCATCAACGGATGGATAGGCTTAGACAGAATATCCATCTGAAAGATAAATATTAGTGATTAATAATTGGGTATTAGGAATTGCTGACTGAATAAATAGGAAATAAAAATGTCTGCATTGAGCGCTTGTATTAGTAAGGTGTGTTAGGTAGATTACCTAACGCATCAGCAAAAAAATAATTAATACAAAGTTAAATATTGTTTGCAAAAATAAATTCTTCAGAAGGGTAGAGTTAATATAATTTCCTTTGTCATTTATTTTTTATTTAGACTACCTTGCTAAATATATCTGCTTAATAATATTGTATGTGTAGGGTGCGTTAGCACTACTTGTAACGCACCACTTACTTTAGAATATAAATTAATCTTCACTTTCTAAAATTTGCTTTGCTTGCAAAAGTTGCTGCTGATATTCTTCGCTCAAAGTAGGATATTTAAGGTTAAGTTCTTTTAATTTGGCGCAGATAATATCAGCAACAGTCAGACGTGTAAACCATTTGTGATCTGCAGGAATAATATACCAAGGTGCCCATTCAGTGCTAGTATTTTGGAAAACATCTTCATAAGCACTCATATAATTATCCCAAAAAGCTCTTTCTCGAACATCATTAGCAGAAAACTTCCAATTTTTTTCTGGCGATTCAATCCGAGCTAAAAATCTTTTTTTCTGTTCTGACTTAGAGACATTCAGAAAGAACTTCAGGATAACAATGCCATTATTCACTAAATACTTTTCAAAATTATTAATCTCTTCAAAACGCTGCTTCCATATATGATTTCCTTCAGGAAACTGTGGAAGTTGCTGTTTTTTGAGAATTCCTGGATGCACACGTACTACTAATACTTCTTCATAGTATGAACGGTTAAATATCCCAATCCTACCCCGTTCAGGTAAAGCCTTCATTGACCGCCAAAGGTAGTCATGGTCTAATTCTTCAGTACTTGGTGACTTAAAACTAAAAACTTGACAACCTTGGGGATTTACCCCAGACATAACATGTTTAATTGTGCTATCTTTACCAGCAGCATCCATTGCTTGAAAAATAATTAGCAATGCATAGGTGTTTTGAGCGTAGAGAACATCTTGGTAATAAGCTAATCGTTGAATATCTGCCTCTAATTTACCTTCAGCATCAGCTTTTTGCCGATAATTTCCCTTAAAGCCTGGGTCATACTGCTTACTTAAGGAAACTTTCGAGCCTGGTTTAACAATAAAAGCATCATGATTCATATAAAATGCCTCACTGTGATGTTGATGGTTGAGGTTTTAGCCTGACTGAATTTCAGCAGTAAATAGCATATACACAACGACACAACACCAATAGATACAGTTAATTTTAAATCATGGGGTGGACAATACTGCGATCGCAGTATTGCCCAAGCAATAAGTCAGCTGAAAATCTAACTTTGTCACAAAACTTAGATAACCCAAGTGTTGTAGCAATTATCACATAAAATATTAACAATGGTATTTACTTAAAGACCATAGAATATCTATATAGTACTCAGTGATATTGAAAAGTCAATCAATATCGCATCTTGCTGTGCCCCTGCAACCTTTAGATGTTGTAGGGGTTTATTTAAGTTTTTACTACCGCTGAATTGCTCTATTACAATGCTTAGCTAATGCAAATAATTTATCTAATATCACACAAACAATTAACAGTTATCTCCACCTAAAGACTAAGCTGATAGGCTACTAGATAAAATATTTTTCCTTAGGTTTATCCAAGGTTAATTGACTACCCTACAGTCATAAGTAGGGGAGCCACTGCGTTGCGCGGGTTCCCCGCGTTGTAGCAAGTGGCGTTGTGTTACGGCTATGAAATGATTTGGAACTTAGAGATAATAAAATTTAGCCGTAACGCACCGCCGCATAGATGGTGTGTTAAGCATTAGGATAGTTATTTGGTGACAAATCATATTAGAATTCTGAATGGATATCGAGCTAAGCTCCCATACCAGAATAGCGCTTTAAACCCATACGCCACAGCCAGCGATTTAAAACTAAAAATATTAATGTCCAACTTACCAGTGCTAGAAAACCACGCCCTAAATCAACAGGTAGTCCAATCAAAATACTAGCAGGAAAATCAATTAAATAAGGAAATGGTGTCAACATCACGATTGCCCTTACAGAATCAGGAAATACCTCTAAAGGTGCAATCATTCCTGATAAAAATAAATAAAATAACATCCAAAGATTTTCTAATGCAGTAGCTCTTTCTGTCCAAAAAGCGAACATTGCAAATGTATATTGAATTATAAATCTCAATATAAAAGCTATTAATACTGATAGAACAAATAATAATATACTACCCAATCTCGGCACCCAAAAAGCTTGAGGATAAAGAATAAAAAATAAAGCTACTAAAATAAATGCAAACTGTAGGCGTGCAAATCTATCAGAAACATGAATAGCAACATGATGCCATACAGGGTCAATAGGCTGTAATAATCTAGGCGAAAGTTTACC
Organism: Nostoc linckia FACHB-104; assembly: GCF_014696615.1. Lineage (GTDB taxonomy): Bacteria > Cyanobacteriota > Cyanobacteriia > Cyanobacteriales > Nostocaceae > Aulosira > Aulosira linckia_A. The sequence goes on from NZ_JACJQJ010000113.1 coordinate 11,065, forward strand.
TTCTACCACTTCCTTTTCAAAATCCCAAATTACCCAAACAGCAGTAAATTGCCGAATAATAAAAACTACTAAAAAATAACGAGCAAAATCTACAGGTGTCAAATTAAAGCGTCCACCCTGGGCTGCTTGTATCCAGATACCCATAAAAATAATAGGTAACGAACCAGATAACACCCATAAAATCATTTCTGCTCGATATTCAAGGATGTAAGCATAGTAGACTGCAAGTAAAGTGAGAGCTTTCCTAATAATTCGCTTCATTGCTGTTTGGTGTTGGGCTTTATTAATTATTGGCAGATTATTTACAGCAGTTTGCAATCAAATTAAGTACATAACTAGAGAATTAAAGATAAAAATTCTTCAACGTTTAAATACACACACTCAACACTTTTGTACAGACGCGATTAATCGCGTCTCTGCAACTCAGAACTCAGCACTTACTATACAACTCCTGACTGAAATACTTTGCCAATCACTTTTTCTACTGGTAGTTCAGTCACTTGTAAATCGACTACTTCTAAATCAGCTAAAATTTGAGATACTGTTTGCGTTAGTGTATCTTGAGGTACTAAAAAACGCACCGTTCGCCCTTCTAATAGTTGTAAATCACCATAAGACAGAAGTTTTTCTTTGGGTAAACATTGGGCTAACTCTAAATGAATTTCTCGATAAGGAGCGAAGCGTTCTAAAAGTTCATCCAAGCTGCCATCGTACATCAGCCTTCCCTGATGAATCAACAATACTCGCTGACACAAAGCTGTAATATCAGCCATGTAATGACTAGTTAACAACACAGTAGCTTGATAACGCTGATTGTACTCGCGTAAAAAATCACGTACTCCAGCTTGAGCATTCACATCTAATCCCAAGGTGGGTTCATCTAAAAATAACACCTGGGGACGATGTAAAAGCGCGGCTAAAAGTTCGGCTTTCATTCTTTCACCCAGTGACAGTTTTCTGACTGGTTGGGTAAGCTTTCCTTCTAAGGAAAGCATCTCTGTTAATTCACCGACTCGTCGCTGAAATTCTTTATCAGGGATATTATAAACAGCCGCGTTAATTTTTAAAGAATCTAAAGCTGGTAAATCCCAAATTAACTGCTGCTTTTGTCCCATCACCAAAGTAATTTTTTGCAAAAATGCTTCTTGGCGCTGAAAGGGAATTTGTCCTGCAACTCTCACACGACCGCTAGTAGGATGAATTAATCCCGTGAGCATTTTTAGGGTGGTAGTTTTACCAGCACCATTTGGCCCTAAGAAACCTACTACTTCCCCAGTAGCGATTTCAAAGGAAACATTCTGAACTGCTTTAATAGAACGGTAGGTGCGGCGGAAAAAGTGAGCAATTGTACCTTTAATGCCCGGTTCCTTTACCGCCACGGGATAAAATTTATTTAAGTCTTCAGCCACAATTATCGGCATAGACCTCATTTTAAACGACCCGATCGCAAAATACTAAAAATTAGCCACAATCCCAATAGACTTGCAGTAGCAAACAAGATATTGCTTAACAAAGATAGTTGAGTTGTCTGGGCGTGGTTAGAAATAATTGCTGCTCCCATAATCAGGGAACCTACTAAGATACTAAAAGAAAGACGATTGGCAGCATCATCCATAGTCCGGCGGACACCATCTAAACCCCGCAGCGATAAATTCCACTGCAATGTTTCTGATGTTACCCGGTCTAATAGTAGTTCAATCTGCCGGGGAGATTGTAAGGACAGGCTTTTCAGATCCAATGCCGTTCTTAAGAGCGATCGCAATGGATTCTCGCCTACTAACTGACGGCGAAACAAATCTGTGAGTAATGGCTGAATTTCATCGACAAAGTTTAATTCAGGATTGAATCCACGAGCCAACCCTTCTAAGTTAGCTAAGGTTTTGGCATATAACCCCATGTTACTGGGCAAGCGAATTTTATTATTGCGGGCGACTTGCAGAATTTCATAAATGACATGACTAAAATTAATTGCCGATAAATTCACGTTGAGATACTTTCGCAGCATCCGGTCATAATCATTTTCCAGTCGCGCTAAAATAACTGGCTGGCTAGAATCTGCTAGCTGTAAAGTTAACTGGGCACAGCGTTGAGCATCCAAATCGACAATCGCTAACAGCATTTCTGTTAAAATCTGCTGGGTACGGGGATCGAGCCTGCCTACCATGCCACAATCTAACAAAGCTACGCGACCATCTTGCAGATAAAATACATTCCCCGGATGGGGATCAGCATGAAAAAATCCATCTATATATAGTTGTTGAAAAAAAGCTCTAAATAATAAACTCGTGAGTGCTTTCCTTTCTGCGATCGGATCTTTACCATCTTTATTACTTAAATTTGCGGTGAGTAGAGGTACTCCTTCTAACCACTCCATCACCATCAACTTTTCTGTAGTCAACTCCCAGTAGATTTCGGCAACTACTATCTGTTGGGGATCAAACCATTTACCCTGAGATAAGTTGCGGCGGAGTTGGTCTGTATATTCTGCTTCCCTAGTGAAATCTAACTCTGCTTCTAGGGCTTTGGTAAATTCTTCAGCGATAGATTTGATTTCGTTGTTTCGCCCAAAATCCGTGCGTGCGACTAAATCAGCAATCCCTTGAATTAACGCTATATCTTGAGCGACTGTGACATCGATCCCCGGACGTTGCACCTTTAAAGCAACTTCTCGACCGTCTACTAAGGTAGCGCGATGGGTTTGAGCAATTGATCCCGCAGCTACTGCTACGGGATTAATGATTTTAAAGGTCTCTTCCAAGGGAGTTTTTAGTTGTTGGCGCAGTAGTACTTCAATTTCTGACCAGGGAACTGGCGGAACTTCATCTTGCAGAGTTGAAAGTTCATCAATATAGCCAGCGCTAAGTAAGTCTGGACGGGTAGAAAGTAGCTGCCCTAGTTTGACATAGACAGGCCCCAAATCCACCAGAATGTTTTTTAATACAGCAGGTGTTGGTAGTTGTGGTTCATCAGCTTTACCACCAGTAAGTAACCTACGCATATAGTCCCAGCCGTTACGCAGGACTACTTCAATAATTTCTCGTTGACGAGGAACTGTTTGAGTGAGGAACATTTTTTTGGGGACAGGGGATTGGGGATTGGGGATTAGGGACTGGGGACTAGGGATTGGGGATTGAGTATTGATTGGTTTCCCTAGTCTCTAGTACAAAAGCTGAGAAAATAATTCTTTTGACTTTTGACTTTTGACTTCCCCGTAGTGGTACTAGCCCCTAGCCCTAGTTATAATGAAAATAGCAGAATCTTAGCCTCTGCCAAGGGTTTTAACTTTTACAGCTATAGCAAGTCGGTAAATCGGGGATCGCTTTGGAGTGTTTTGAGAATTTGTTTAATTTCCTGGGTACGGTCTTTTTTGACTATGAGGGTAACTTTGCGATCGCGCACGATCACTACATCCTCTAAGCCTATGGTAACAATGACATCTTCTGGATCGGTGGCGTAAAGCAGCGCTCCTTCGGTATCAAGCCCCACATGGGTAGCAAGTTCCACATTAGGAGTATCTTCTGTTTTCAGTAAGCGTTCGATCGCATTCCAATCGCCTAAATCATCCCACCCAAATGCCACTGGTAAGACATATGCTAGAGTGGTCTTTTCCATAAGTGCATAGTCTATACTTTTCTTAGGCAACTGCGGGTAGATACTAGGGCCATTTTGTGCTAGAGGTTCGATAATTTCAGGCGCGTGGGTATACAGTTCCTTGAGAACAACACCAGCCCGAAAAACGAACATTCCACTATTCCAGCTAAAACGCCCCGTTGATAAAAAAGTTTCTGCCGTTTCACGGTTGGGCTTTTCAGTAAAGCGGTTGACGTGATAAGCTGGCAACTCATCAAAGGTACCAATTTTCTCGCCTTGTTCGATATAGCCGTAACCAGTGGATGGGAAAGTAGGCTTGATCCCCAGTGTGACAATCGCTTCTGCACTTGCCGCCAAAGAGCTAGCAGCATTTAATGTGTTTGCAAATGCTTCTTGATCCGCAATCCAGTGATCAGCTGGAAAAAAGCCGACGATCGCATCCTCGCCATAACGCTGTTTAATGACTAAACTTGTCCAAGCAACAGCTGCGGCAGTGTCTCTTCCCTCTGACTCGATCAATAAATTTTGTGAAGGCAGTTCTGGCAGCTGTTGTCGCACTCCTTCAGCTATCTGATTAGAAGTGATGACAAACAAAGAATCCCACCCGCCCACGAGTTTTATCAACCGATCGGCGGTTGCTTGCAATAAGCTCCTAGAGCTACCATCAAGACTTAAAAATTGCTTGGGTCGTCCCGAACGACTCAAAGGCCAAAAACGCTCACCTTTACCACCAGCAAGAATTACGGGGAACAATGAATTAGTCATTATGTCATACAACTTTACTAAAGAACATTACAAGTTTACAGTGGGCTTTTCTACTGGCAAGATTTGTAGCTTGGATTAACATACTTTTAAGGAGTGGTTGAGTGGGGAGATAATTGTGATTAAACAAATGCAATGGACGGAAAATCAAGTCACGCCTCAACAAGTACCAGCTTTAGATTTAGATGAGGTTAAGCCTCAACAATTACCAAGGTCAGATACTCAAGTTACGCCTCAACCAGCAGTAGCACCAGAGCAAGAAGATAGACCGAAACAACCTACTAATGTTTCCCGTGGTGTTGTCGAGTCTGTAGGTGAAATTCCTAACCAGCTTTATGAGCGGTTAGGCTTAACCATGCCACGCTGGCTATTGTGGGTGTTAACGGTTGTCTTAGGTATCGTTTTATCTGGGCTGCTAGTTTCTACCTTGGCGTTGTGGACTCCTTTATGGAGTAATCTCGACCAAACTGAAGAAGAAGCTGGAACATCTGGCAAAGAACAGGCAAAAGTTCCCCTTCCTGGAGAATTATGGGGCAAAATCTCTGAATATCAGCTTTCAAAACCCATGAATATTTTGATCATGGGTATTGAACCAGTCAGAGGTACTGTTGACGGCTCACCAGAAAGTTTTGCTGGCAAAAGCGACACTATGCTGATGGTGAGGCTCAACCCTGGCGATAAATCCATGAAGGTGCTTTCAATTCCTCGGGATACAATGATTGCCATCCCAGAAAAAGGGTTAACCAAAGTATCTGATGCTAACGCTCAAGGTGGCCCAGTATTGGCAGCGCGGGTAATTAGCCGGACTTTAAATAACGCACCAATTGATCGCTATATGCGGATATCTACTAGCGGCTTACGCCAAATGGTAGATCAGTTGGGTGGAGTAGAGGTATTTGTGCCAAAATCAATGGCTTATCAAAACGCCTCTGGTCAGTCAGTAAGCTTGGTAAGCGGTTGGCAAACTCTCAACGGCGATCAAGCAGAACTATTTATTCGTTACCGCGAACCTGGTTTAGGAGATCTAGGACGAGTCCAAAGACAGCAAGCACTAATGAAAGCGTTAGTAGAACGCCTGAATAGTCCGACTGTTTTACCCAGGTTGCCGCAATTAACCCGCATTATGCGGAAGTACTTTGACACCAACCTGAAAATCGAAGAAATGATGGCATTGGTAAATTTTTCCGTGAATCTGGAACGGGATAATTTCCAAATGACCGTATTACCTGGTGGCTTCAGCCGCTTCAGCCAAGATCCCAATAGTTATTGGTTGAATATGACTGGGCAACAAAGCCTATTGAATGATTATGTTGGGGTAAATGTGCCTGGTCTCAAGCCGGATGTGCGACCAGTTACTAAACTCAAAATTGCTATTCAAAATGCTTCCAATCAACCACAATTAACTCAAAAAGTTATCAATTCTCTCAAACAAAAAGGCTTCACCAACGTTTATCCGGTACCAGATTGGCCTGATACCCAACGCCAAACTCAAATTATTGTTCAAGGAGGTAAGCGAGAATTAGGAATTGATCTCCAAAAAATTATCGGTTTAGGTCAAATTGAAGTGACGGCAACTGGTGATTTGGGATCTGACCTGACAATCCAAATTGGTAAAGATTGGAAATAGTTAAGAGGTGGAGAGACGCGATTAATCGCGTCTGTAGATTTGAGAGACGCAATTAATTGTGTCTGTACAAAAGTCAAGAGTTAAAATTAATTTATGATGAATTTTTGACTTTTGAATCTACAAAAAAGTTATGAAAAAGTTTTGGTTACGCTTTTTTAGCTTGATATTGATTTTGATATTGGCTGGTTTATGGGTAATTCTTACTCCTAGACCAGCCTTTGCTCAAACAAATACTATCAATTACAACAACACTAATTTAGAGAATCGTGACTTTTCACATAATGATTTAGCTGGGGTGACTTTTGTGGCGGCAGAAATGCGAGGCACAAATTTTGCGGGAGCCAATTTAACAAATGCAATTTTAACTAAAGGTGTATTAATCAAAGCCAATTTAGAAGGTGCAAACCTCACAGGCGCTTTAGTGGATCGCGTAACTTTGGATAATGCCAACCTCAAAAATGCCATTTTTACAGAAGCAACTTTAACCCGCAGCCGCTTTTATGATGCTGAAATCACTGGTGCCGATTTTACAGATGCTTTAATAGACCGCTATCAAGTATCACTATTATGCGATCGCGCCGATGGAGTTAATCCAGTGACCGGAGTTTCCACACGCGATAGTTTGGGTTGTCGATAGGAAGAAAATCACAAATACCAAACTCCAAACACCAAATAACTAATTTTTGATAATTTGCCTGATAGACTCTACAATTGCAGGTTAAATGTGTTGAGATATGCACTCAGTTAGAGTTGTCAGGTATTATTCGTGACTAAACAAGACCAAAAGCCCTCTCGTTCATTTGCAGGAATTGCTGGCATTGTCGCCATAGCTACCTTAATTAGTAAAGTATTTGGTTTAGTAAGGCAGCAAGCGATCGCAGCTGCTTTTGGTGTGGGTGCTGCTGCTACTGCTTATAGTTATGCCTACATTATTCCTGGCTTTTTATTAATATTACTAGGCGGTGTTAACGGGCCGTTACACAGTGCGATTGTGAGCGTTTTAGCTAAGCGCAAACAAGAAGAAGCAGCTCCTTTAGTAGAAACAGTCACAACCTTAGTTGGTGGCTTGCTCTTAGTAGTAACATTTGCTCAGATTTTCTTAGCAGATGAGCTAGTTGATTTAATTGGTCATGGATTAGATTCGACAACCAGAGCGATCGCTATCGAACAGATCCAAATTATGGCTCCGATGGCTTTATTTGCGGGCTTAATTGGGATCGGCTTTGGTACTCTCAATGCTGCCAATCAATATTGGTTGCTGTCCCTGAGTCCTTTGTTATCTAGTATCACAGTTATTATCGGGATTGGAATTTTGGCTTTGCAACATGGCAAAGATATAATTCGGCCAGAATTCGCAGTTATCGGTGGAATGGTGCTAGCCTGGGGAACTTTAGCAGGAGCAGTTCTGCAGTGGGTGGTGCAGCTAGTTGTCCAGTGGCGTTTAGGCTTAGGTACATTAAAGTTGCGATTTGATTTTCAATCCCCCGGTGTCCAAGAAGTAATTAAAATTATGACACCGGCAACCATTTCCTCCGGCATGATGCCGATTAACTTTGCTACAGCGCTTTACTTTGCTAGTCCTATCCCAGGTGCGGCGGCTGGCTTTAACTATGCCAATCTTTTAGTGCAAACTCCCTTAGGGATTATTTCTAATATTATTCTGTTACCTTTATTACCAATCTTTGCCAAACTCGCTGCTCCTGAAAATTGGCCAGACCTCAAATTACGTATTCGTCAAGGTCTATTGCTGACTGCTGTAACTATGTTACCTTTGGGAGCGCTGATGGTGGCTTTATCTGTGCCCATTGTGCAGATAGTATATGAGCGTGGCGCTTTCAAGTCAGATGCGACACGGCTAGTTTCTTCATTACTAATTGCTTACGGAATTGGGATGTTTGCCTATTTAGGGCGTGATGTTTTAGTCCGGGTATTTTATGCCTTAGGTGACGGTCAAACACCCTTTCGGATTAGTACTTTTAACATCTTTTTAAACGCTGCACTAGATTGGATTTTAGTTAAACCTTTTGGCGCACCTGGTTTGGTGTTAGCCACTGTAGGTGTAAATTGTAGCTCTATGTTAATGCTGCTATGGCTGCTCGATCGCAAACTTAATGGTTTACCTTGGCGAGAATGGAGCGTACCCATTATTGGTTTAACTGCTGGTAGCCTAGTTTCTGGTGTAGCTAGCTATGGAACTTTAGTTGGGTGTCAGCAAGTGTTAGGTAAATCTGGTTTAGTAATTCTGCTAATAGAGTTATCTATTGCTGGCTTAGTAGGTCTTGGTGTGTTTGCAATCTTTACCTCATGGATGAAGATACCAGAGGTAAATACTTTTGTGGTGCGGATGCGTCAACGATTTTTGAAGAAGTGAAATCAAGTATAGTATTACGAATTGGTTGGCTAAACTATAGAAATTTCTTATTGGTTGAACATGGAATCAGGGCTGATAAGTGTTATATCTTACTATCTGAGCTTGGGAAATCAACATTCTGCCACCAGAATCGTGATGATGTAAAGGTAACGCAGCCGCACGTAAAGCATGAGGTACTGTAATTTTTAGCGATCACATTCCTATTTTTGAGAGATGATTTATAAAGTAAACCTTAAATTGTAGTGGACTGACACAGCTAATTTGGTGCAATAGCAAAAACTCATTTCATCGGCGTTTATCGGCGTTTATCTGCGGTTAATTTCATCAAATCTAATGCCTCATTTTAGTCGTGT
>NZ_JACJQJ010000114.1 GCF_014696615.1 Nostoc linckia FACHB-104
CATAGGGGGGGATCAAAATGTTATGTTATGGGGCTACGTTATAAGACTTGTGTGTACACCGTAGCCCACAGGGCGAGGGGAGCAAGAGATTTAGTTCCCCTTCTCCTGCGGGAGAAGGGGTTAGGGGATGAGGGCGCGAGGTACAGCCTCTTAGTGCAAAAAATTGGCTCGTTGGTTGTGAATGAGATCTGGTTGTGAACGAATGAGCGCTCATTGATAGACAACCCGATCACGTTGGTTGTGAAGGAACCGATGTTCTCTATGGATGAGCGCTCGTTGATAGACAACCCGATCACGTTGGTTGTGAAGGAACCGATGTTCTCTATGGATGAGCGCTCATTGATAGACAACCCGATCACGTTGGTTATGAAGGAACCGATGTTCTCTATGGATGAGGTAATTTTGGGAAAGCAGGCTGATTTGGCGTAGATGCTGCATCGGCTAGTGGTAGAAATCGCAGCGAAGAGATGGAGTGCGAATCTTACAAGGTTAAGCGATCGCATTTTCTGGAGTAGTTAACTGCGATCGCATTTTGTCGAGAAGCGATCGCACTCAATACTTTTGAGACTAGAAAAGGCGATCGCACTCCATACTTTTGAGACTAGGCGAATTGATGAATAGTACCAATTAGTCAAAATTACACTACGTAAACCTGAAAATTACGAACTACGAATTACTTCCACCATCGCCCTACATCTATAATTGCACGGTAAACTTCTCCCATTGCTGCTTCACCGCCTAATACTAATATAACTGAAAAAAATGCCTCAATATCGCCCAGCAAATTAGATCGAGTGCGAAAAGATAACTTATGAAGTGTATCTTGCCAAAGGAGAAAAAGTTGAGGAAGTGGCATTTTTGACAGACTTAAAGCTAAGGCACTCAAGGCTTTGGCGCGATTATGTTCATCCTGAATTAACCTCGCTACTGCCAGTGCTTCTGGTAACAACTCACTTGGCAATTTGTCTGCTAGAGAACTTAAGGCAAGGGCGCGATGCCACTCATGCTGAATCGACCTCGCCGCTGCTAGTGATTCGGGCAACACTTCTGACAGTTTTTCTGGTAAGGCATTTAAGGCATCGGAGCGATATTCCTCATTCTGAAACAACTCAGCAGTAGCCAGTTCATCTGGAAATAACTCTGGTGTCGGTAGTTTTGCGGATAAAGCTCTTAAGGCATCGAAGCAATATTCCTGATCCTGCAACAACCTAGCAGCCGCAAGTGCTTCTGGTATTATCTCTAACGGTAGTTTTGCGGCTAAGGCTCTCAAGGCAAGGGCGCGATGCCACTTATCTTGAATCGACCTCACAGCAGCCAGTGATTCTGATAAGACTTCTGGTAGTTTTGCGGCTAAGGCATTCAAGGTATGGGCACTACCATACTCATCCAGAATCGACGTAGTAGCAGCTAGTGCGTCTGGTAAAAACTGTGGCGGCAGTTTTTTGACTAAAGCTCTTAGAACAGAGGTACAATTTTGCTCATCCAGAATTGACCTAGCGGCAGCCAGTGCTTCGGGCAACACCTCTGGCCGTTTTTCTGCTAAGGCACTTAAGGCAAGAATGCGGTATTCCTCATCCGGAATTGACCTAGCGGCAGCCAGTGCTTCTGGAAACACTTCTGGCAGTTGGTTGGTTAATGCAATTAAGGCATCGATGTGAGATCTCTCATCCGGAATTGACCTAGCGGCAGCCAGTGTTTCTGGCAACAACTCAGGCAGTTTTGCTGCAATAGAAATCAAGGTATAGGTGCGATGTTCCTCATCCCGAATAGCCCTGGCGGCGGCGAGTTCTTCTGGCAAAACTTCTGGCAGTTTCTCAGCTAAGGCACTTAAGGCAGAGACGCGATAGTTTTCATCCTGAATCGCCCTAGCGACTGCGAGTGCTTCTGGTAACAACTCTGTTGGCAGTTTGTAGATTAATGTAATCAGGCAATGGATGCGATAGTCTTCATCCTGAATCACCCTAGTGACTGCAAGTGCTTCTGGCAAAACTTCTGGCAGTTTGTTGGTTAATGCAATTAAAGCATGGGCGCGATAGTCTTCATCCTGAATCGCCCTAGCGACTGCAAGTGCTTCTGGCAAAACTTCTGGCAGTTTGTCGGTTAATGCAATCAGGGCATGGACGCGATATCTCTTATCCTTAATTGCCCTAGCGGCGGTGAGCACTTCTAGTAACAATTGTGGTGGCAGTGTCTCGGCTAAGGCACTTAGGGCATAGGCGCGATATCTCTCATCCTGAATCGCCCTAGCGGCGATGAGCGCTTCTGGTAATAAATGTGGTGGCAGTGTCTCGGCTAAAGCACTCAGGGCATAGGCACGATATTCCTCAGACTGAATAGTCTTGGCGGCTTTGAGTGCTTCTGGTAATAAATGTGGTGGCAGTGTCTCGGCTAAGGCACTTAGGGCATAGGCGCGATATCTCTCATCCTGAATCGCCTTGGCGGCTTTGAGTGCTTCTTTTAGTGCTAGTTTTTTTAAATTTGGCAGCAAATAGTGGACTAGTTGTGCAAGGGCTTCTACTTTCTTACTTAAATCTGGATTTTGCAAAGCATAAGCTAGACCTTGTTCAGCAGTCCACAGATTATTTTTGACTAACGCCACCAGCAGTTCTATTGGTAGATTAGCTGCCAAACTATTCAGGGATGCTGTAATCAAAGCATAGCGACACTGTAAACTTACCACTTGCGGCAATGTTGATTCATCCCAATTCGCCTCTGCTAATTCCCAAGCACGAGAAATATCTGTAATGTAACCCCCAGTTTGCCCCAACTTCTCCCGCACTTCAAACCAGCCATTATTCCCTGTTGCCGACTCTTCCCGCAATAAAGAGTGAATTTCTTCAACTCGTCTCGCCTTCTCCAAATGCCAAACTAAACGCTGATGAATGTAACCATCATTAGGCAAGGTATGCCATAAATTATTCGGGGTTTTCTGCCGATAATTCTCCAAAAAAGCGGTGTGAGCATCAGCAAGGTTTAAACCTAACCCTGGTAAATCTCCTGTCCGCTTTGGCTGTGGCGCAGCAGTTAACAAATTACAGGCTAAATCATGGAATAAGTCATGTAACCGATAGCTAGGCGTACCATCAGCAAAGGGTACTCCTGTTAATAGCAATGCCTTATTCCGTAAATATTGCAATATCTTGGCAGCATTACGCTCACCCATTGCCCACAGCGTCGCCGCCATCATCTTATTAATGTTGACATCCTCCGGCAACACCCCTAACCAAGCGAAATACTGCTGTTTTTCTTGAGGCATTCTCTTAATACTCAAGTTTAATGATGCCGTTAAACTCAGGCGTTTTAAACTCGCCTCATCGGTAATTTCTTCCGCCCCCGGTCGGTCAAAACTTGTTAATCTCGCTACTTCTTGCCGAATATCCGCCAATAGTTCATCCCAAGTCGTACCACTAGCAACTTCGGTGGCTGCAAGTTCCAACGCTAGGGGGAGATAACCAACACCTTTGGCTAAATTTTCTGCTGAGTGACGTTCTGCACCTGTAATTTCGCGTCTTAATTTCTTCGTCAGCAATGCCATAGCCTGACTTGGTTTCATGATATCCAGGCTGTAGGTGCTGGCTGCTAAAGCATCGGCAATTGCCCCTTCACGAGTTGTTACCAAAACCTGACACCGCACCCCACCCACATTAAAAGCTTGGGCATCTTGCGTATTCCAAGCATCATCCACCACCAGCAACACAGCTTTGTCATAAAGCAGCGTCCGTAGTTGATTAGTAGTTGCTTCTACACTGGTAGGTTTAAAGCTATAGTCTCCTAATGCTTGCACCCAGCCACTAATTAAAGACAGCACATCAGGCTGTTGACCTAATGTTGCCCACAAAATCCCATCACAAAACCGAGTTTGGATTTCTGCATCTACTGCTAAAGCTGCGGCTAAGGTCGATTTACCCACAGAACCCAAGCCGTGAATCGCCGTAATTACCAAAGTGCGATTATCTTCTGTGAGCAGGCGAGTTTTTAAATCGTCACTATATTCTGGGCGTTCAACAAAGTGTGCAGGTAAAGGTGGCGCTTGAAATATCGCCAGCTTAGTTTGGGGTACAACAACACCCTCATCTTCAGAGTAATTCGCTTCTATTTCTTGAGATTTCTGAGATTTGTTGCTTTGCCATACCTCATCAAACCGTTTCAGATTCTTTTCTTTATCCCTTGACCATAACTTTAAAGTAAAGTGCCACTCATCAGAACCCTGAGTTTGAATCCGGTTATCTTCCAGAATTTTGACAAAATCCTTGAGTAAATTCAGCGCTTCGCGGATTTCCCGTTTAGCTTTTTCTACTTCTCTTTTCCCCCTCCTCGCTTGCGGGGAGGGGTTAGGGGTGGGGTTCCGAGATACTGCACAAGTCAACGCCTCCAAACTTACCAGCGTTGTCTTAATAGTCAGCTTGGGGTTAGGGCTATCTGCTTCTTTCCAGTCGTACTCAATCTTAAAGTCATCTTCCGCAAATTCCCCAGCCACAAAACCAAGCAACGCCGCCAACAGACGCTTGACACGCTTTTGAATTACAGGGCCTTTACTAGGTTCTCGCGCCATTGCATTGCCAAAATCGACCAGAAAGTTTGGGGCTACCCCAATTTAAAACTACTACCCCAAGCTGATTAAATTGGTATCTTAAAGCATTTTCCCTGAGATTGGGGTATTTGCTTCAGGACACAACCCCAAAGAAATGCTTTAGCTACGAACTCTTTGAGGGGCAAACACATGAAACGCCGTCAAAATATTCTCAACAAAACTATTGCTTTATTACTGGCTATGCAACTATTCCTCATTGGCTTACAAGCTAAAACCCGTATTGACCAAGGTAACTCAACTCTTGAGACTTTAATCTGGATGATTCAACAGTATATTCCGGTTTTGGTTAAGGTGAAAAGGTTGGATGGGTAATGGGGGAAGGGGGAAGGGGGAATGGGGAATGGGGAATGGGTAAAGGGGAATGGGGAAGGGGGAATGGGGAAGGGGTAAAGGGGAATGGGGAATGGGGAATGTCTAATGGGTAATGGGGAAGGGGTAAAGGGGAATGGGGAATGTCTAATGGGTAATTGCTTTTCTCTCCTCATATCCCTCATCTTCCTTATCTCCCTCATCTCCCTCATATCCCTCATCCCCCTCATCCCCCTCATCCCCCTCATCCCCCTCATCCCCCTCATCTCCCTCATCCTAATCTACGCCAAATCAGGTTTTTGACACTAACTGAACCCCATTGGCTTATATACCTTGACTAACAGAGCTTTTACATCCAAAATTGCTATGTTCAGTCAACTATCTTCGATTTGTTTCTATTTTTGCTTGGAACGTGGTATTAGTTGAAACTTTTAGGGAATCTTGAATATTAATGTACAGAAAGTCAGCGTATGGGGTACGAGAAAAGCCACCAATAGCCAATTACCAATTCCCCCACTCCTACTTTTTGTAATTGGTAAGCTATTCGGCTTTTAAGTTGCACAATCCATTATGAGGGCTGTTAACAGTCAACAGTCAACAGCCAACAGTCAACAGTCAACAATCAACAGTCAACAGTCAACATAATTTATGGAAATTCGTGGCATTTGGCTCACCACAACAGATAGTAATGTCTTGGACTCCAAAGACAATATTGCCGAGGCGATAAAATTTCTCGCCGAAACTGGATTTAACGTTGTATTTCCTGTTGTCTGGAATCAAGGCTCAACTAATTATCCTAGCCAAGTAATGAAAGAAAAATTTGGCATAGAAATAAAAGAACGTTTTCGAGATAAAGTTACTAAAACAATTAGAGATCCTTTACAAGAGCTAATTGAAGAAGCTCAAAAATTTGATATTGCAGTTATCCCTTGGTTTGAATATGGCTTTATGAGTTCTTATAAAGGGAATGGTGGAAAAATTATTAATGATAAAAAACAATGGGCGGCCTGTAGTGTTGATGGTCAACCCCTTGTTGTTAGTGATTATTATTGGTTAAATGCCCTCGATCCCGAAGTCCAAGAATTTATATTAAGTTTATTTTTAGAAGTTGTAAACAAGTATGGCAATGGAATTGCCGGCATTCAAGGAGATGATCACTTACCTGCTTTTCCTATGGAAGGCGGTTATGATGAAAAAACTATTAAACGCTATAAAGATGAGTTTAATCAGCAACCACCACCAAAACCACCAAAAAGAAGAAATCCTTCAGATCCAAAAGAACCACTAGACCCACTATGGCAAGATTCAGAATGGAGACAACAATGGCAACAATGGGTAATATGGCGGGCTGATATTCTTTCCAATTTTTTACACCGCCTCTATCGTGCAGTAATTAATGTCAATCCAGACTTAATTATTTCCATGTCGCCGAATAATTATCCTTGGTGTTATGATAACTACCTCCAAGATTCTCAAGCTTGGATTGATTGGGGATTAGTTGATTTAATTCATCCACAGATATATGACAAGGAATTGAAACTTTATCAAACAAATATAGATAAAGTAGTATCTCAACAATTTACCCAACAGAAATTACCACAACTAATTCCTGCTATCCTTTTAAAAAAAAGTACTTATAGAATTACTCCAGAATATTTAGATGCTGCCATCAAAACTAATCGTTGTCTTGGTCTTCAAGGAGAAGTTCTCTTTTTCTACGAAGGTTTACGAGACGATAAGGATGCTTTAGCTAACGTTCTCAAATCTGGTGTTTACTCTCAACCAGCCGGAAAATTCGACCCAAAAGAAATTAAAAAGAATACTTTTACTCATAGACGCATCAATAATTCCACAGAAATAATTACATCACCAGAAAATATTCTCAAGGTTGAATTTGATGGAGTCGAGGCATTTTCTGAAGGTTTAGCAGCCGTCAAAATGGGTTATAAATACGGCTACATTGATACCACAGGTAAACTTGTTGTTCGTATGGAGTATGACAAAGCTGAACCTTTTTCAGAAGGAGTGGCTCTCGTCAAAATTGATGAGAAAGATGTCCATAGTGGCTATATTGATAAAACTGGAAAATTTATGAAGCTGTTGGCGAACTAATTGGGTGTATCAACTATGAGTTCCACCCCATTATCTAAATAAATAGAAAATCAAGGCAATGCTAGTGGCTACAACGGAGCAAACCTCACACTAATAAGTAACCACGCAAAATTAATTACAGTCATTGCGAGCGCAGCGTTCGCGTAGCGTCTCGAAGAGAAGCAATCCCAACCCTTGCGATTGCTTCATTCCGCTCCGCTCCATTCGCAATGACATTGTGTAATTAATTTTGTTTAACTACTTAGTTCAACAGACAACTATTGACAGGTGTCGATTGGGAAAAGGGCAAAGGGGAAGGGGGAAGGGTTTAAAGCCTTTACCCTCTCGCCTGTCAAAAAAACTTTGGCAGATTACTAGTTCGTTCAATTCGGGGAAACCGCCCACAAGACTGGCTTAGCAACGCACTGGCTACCCTACATAAATTTCAAAAATCAAATATAGCAATCCTAAATAATTTGTGAAATCGGATCTGAAGGGTTGTTGACTGTTGACTGTTGACTGTTGACAGCCAAAACAGATATTTTTTACATCTGAAATAGGATTGCTATATGAGTTCTATAGTAAAAATATTGATATTCTGGACAAGTAATTTTAATAAACTGGATTGCGATATAAAGATTAGTCTTAGTTAATCAATAATTGAGATAGCTTCTTGGCTGGTGGGAATACTAAACCTCAAAACATAGCGTTAAAAATCAAACTTAAGGTTTACTTCACTACCATGCTGACTCAATCATCCTCAGAAGCCTCGACACAAGAAGACAATCAACAGCTTGACAAAGAATTTATCAACCTGAAACTGATTGTGGAAGGAATTGCATCCCAAATTGGTGAAGCATTCTTTCAAGCTTGTGCCCATTATTTAGCAGAGGTACTGCAAATTCAGTATGCATTAATTGCAGAGTTTATCAATGATAGTCAGCCACGAGCTAGAGTTTTAGCATTTTGGGCAGGAAAAGACTTTGGTGAAAATTTTGAATATGAATTAGCAGGGACTCCTTGTGGTGTTCTGTATGAAGAAGGACTGCAAATTTATCCTCAGTTACTCCAACAACAGTTTCCAGAAGATCAAGATTTAGTAACATTGAATGCTGAGAGTTATCTGGGAATTCCGATTCTCGATCCTCAAGGTAAGCCTTTAGGACATATTGCTGGCTTGCATACTCAGCCATTAAAACATAATTATCTAGAACAGGAAGCTATTTTAAAAATATTTGCTGCTCGTTCAGCAGCAGAAATTGAGCGTCAGTTAGCCGAAAAAACACTGAAACAGCAAAATATTTATTTAGAAGCAACACTGAAAAAGTTGCAGCAAACCCAAGCACAACTGATTCAGGCAGAAAAGATGTCAGGTTTAGGACATCTGGTTGCAGGAATTGCTCATGAAATTAATAATCCCATTGGGTTTATTCATAGCAACATTACTCATACCCAAGAGTATTTCAATATCCTTTTAGAATTGTTGGCAGCATATCAGTTGGAATCTCCTCAGCCATCTCCGTTCCTACAAGAAAAAATTCAAGCAGCTGATTTGGCATTTCTCCAAGAAGATGTTTCTAAAATGCTCAGTTCTATGCAAAGTGGTAGCGATCGCATCCGTGATATTGTCCTGAGTTTACGTAATTTCTCTCGATTTGATGAAGCAGGAAAGAAGTTAGTAGATTTACAGGAAGGAATTGAAAGTACTTTGCTAATTTTACAACATCGGCTGCAAGCACAAAGGAATTATCCTGAAATTACAGTCATCAGAGATTATAGAAAATTACCCAAAGTCTATTGCTATGCTAGCCAAATTAACCAAGTATTCATGAATATTTTGATGAATGCCATAGATGTTTTGAAATCTTCGTTACCTAGTATTGCATCACCCATAATTCGCATCAAAACAGAGGCGATCGCAGATGGTAAAGCAGTCAGAATATCGATTATTGATAATGGTTGTGGTATCGATGAAATGACATTATCCCAAATATTTAATCCTTTTTTCACTACTAAACCTGTGGGTTCGGGTACTGGCTTAGGACTCTCCATTAGCTATCAAATTGTAGTTGAGCAGCATTGTGGAAAATTAAACTGTGTATCTTCTTTAGGGCAAGGTGCTACGTTTATCATTGAAATTCCTGTTTAATTGGGCATTGGGCATTGGGCATTGGGTAATGGGTAATGGGTAATGGGAATTTCTCCTCTACTCCCCCATCTCCCTCATCTCCCTCATCTCCCTCATCCCCCTCATCCCCCTCATCCCCCTCATCCCCATTTGTATGAAAATAAATAAATTGCCGCCCTGCTGTACTTTGTAAACGCTGAAGAAGTAAATATGGTCAAACTTAATACATCTCCAGTGACACCTAGCACCGATTTATTTGAGCGTGTCGCTGCTCTGGCTGCTGACTTTGCTACTCGCGCCGCAGTTCATGATCGCGATGCTTCTTTTCCATTTGAGAATTTTACTGCTCTCCAGCAAGCGCAGCTTTTGAATTTGACTGTTCCCAAAGAGTTTGGCGGTCAGGCTTTAGGATTTACTGCTGTCAGTCGGGTGATTGAAACTATAGCTAGTGGGGATGCGGCTACGGCTTTAGTGTTGACAATGCATTATCTCCAACACGCCAATGCTAGCCGCACACGTCGCTGGCCAAATGAGATTTATGAACGGTTGTGTCGAGAATCAGTTACAGGTATTGCTTTATTAAATGCTGCCCGTGTAGAACCGGAGTTAGGTACACCAGCGAGGGGTGGATTACCCGCAACCACAGCCCAACTGACTCCAGAGGGTTGGCTGTTAAATGGTCATAAAATATACACTACAGGTAGCCCAATTTTACGCTACTTCGTTGTTTGGGCAGTTACAACAGAGGCAGAACCGCGAGTAGGGAATTTTCTCGTACCGCGTGATGTGCCTGGTGTGCGGATTGTAGAAACTTGGGATCATTTGGGAATGCGGGCTACTGGTAGCCACGACCTAATTTTAGAAGATGCCTTAATTCCTTTAGAGTATGCTTTGGATCTTCGCCAATTATCAGCTTGGTCATTACCAGATCCGTTGCAATTAGCTGGTAATAGCTTGTGGCTGAGTGCTTTGTATCAAGGTGTAGCCAAAGCTGCCCGAGATTGGTTAGTAGGTTATTTAAATGAGCGATCGCCTTCTAACTTAGGCGCTAGTTTAGCCACTCTACCCCGCTTTCAAACTGCAATGGGAGAAATTGAAGCTTTACTCTACGCAAGCGATCGCCTAATTTACAGTTTAGCCAACGATATCGACCGCGCGGAGTATGATAATAACGTAGTATTACAGGCACAATCTGTAAAATACATTACTACTGGTAATGCCATCCGCGCTATTGAAACAGGGCTAGAACTAATTGGTAATCCAGGCTTATCACGCCATAACCCCTTAGAAAGATACTATCGTGACGTTCTGTGCAGCCGCATCCATACCCCGCAGAATGATGCGATTTGTTTGTCGTTGGGTAAGAGGGCGTTGGGGAGTGGGTGAGGGATTGGGGACTGGGGACTGGGGACTGGGGACTGGGGACTGGGGACAAGGGGAGAATAGCAATTAGCAATTACCCAATGCCCAATGCCCAATGCCCAATGCCCCATGCCCATTAAGTTAATACTTTTTTCGCTGCCAAATTAAGACTTGCTGCGTCTGCTTTTAACTGTGTGAGTTTGGCAACAGTCGCGTCAATGTTTTTCTTGGCATCACCAAATAGCATCAGGGTGTTGTCTTTGTAGAATAGGGGATTTTCTACGCCGGCGTAGCCGCTAGCCATGCTGCGTTTCATGACGATGACAGTGCCAGCTTTCCAAACTTCTAAGACTGGCATTCCAGCTATGGGACTGTTGGGGTTTTCTAAGGCGCTGGGGTTGACGGTGTCGTTAGCGCCAATTACCAAAACTACATCTGTTTCGGGGAAGTCGTGATTAATCTCATCCATTTCTAAAACGATGTCGTATGGCACTTTCGCCTCTGCCAGCAGCACGTTCATGTGTCCGGGCATTCTGCCGGCTACGGGATGGATACCAAAGCGAATTTTAACACCGCGATCGCGCAGTTGTTTGACGATTTCGGAAACTCCATGTTGAGCTTGAGCTACTGCCATGCCATAGCCAGGCACAATAATTACACTCTTGGCGCGGTATAAAAGTTCTACTGTGTCTTCAATTGTCGTAGCGGTGAATTTGCCTGTAGGTTGTTCGCCAGTTTCCGCTGTTGTGGTTTGAGCGCCAAAACCTCCCAAAATGACGCTGATAAAGGAACGGTTCATGGCTTTGCACATGATGTAGCTGAGGATAGCGCCGCTACTACCTACCAATGCACCTGTAATAATCAGCAAATCGTTGGATAGCATGAAGCCGGCAGCCGCAGCCGCCCAGCCAGAGTAGCTGTTGAGCATGGAAATTACCACTGGCATATCTGCGCCACCAATTGCCATGACGAGATGAACGCCTAAAACGCAGGCAATTGCAGACATGATTAGTAGTAGTGGCAATCCATAAAGGGATGTTGCACCGATAAACTGGCTACCTAACAACACAACAGCCGTTAGCATCCCTAGATTGAGGATGTGCCTTCCTGGAAGTAATAGCGGTTTGCTGCTGATAATTCCTCGCAGTTTTCCAAAGGCAACTATTGAACCTGTAAAAGTAACTGCCCCAATAAATACCCCAATATAAATTTCTACTTGGTGGATAGTGGCTTCTACGGAGGTAAGTGGCGTTTCTTGGAGATAATTAGCAACGCCTACCAAAACCGCCGCCATCCCTACAAAACTATGGAGAATTGCCACAAGTTCTGGCATGGAAGTCATCGCCACCCGTGAAGCGACAATTGCACCCACAATCGCTGCGGGGATGACTACAGAAGCTAATATTCCGTAGGCGTTGGTATTCAGAGAAAGTGCAGTGGCGACAAAAGCAATTAACATCCCCACAATGCCGTAAACATTGCCTTTACGAGCAGTTTCCTGGTCAGAAAGCCCTCCCAAACTAAGAATGAATAAGGCGCTAGCTACAATGTACGCCACTGTCAGTAAATTATTTGACATAAATTTCTTCTACTTTTGGAACATCTTGAGCATTCGTTGGGTGACGAGGAAACCGCCAGCAATATTAATCGTGCCCACTAAAATTGCGATCGCGCCTAGGATGGTAGTAGCTGAGTTGGCAGCGGATATTTGCACCATACCGCCAATAATAATGATGCCGCTAATGGCATTGGTAACGCTCATCAGAGGTGTGTGCAAAGCAGGTTTCACATTCCAAATTACTTGCCAACCAATAAAGCAAGCTAAAACAAACACGGTGAAGTGAGCGAGAAATTCTGGCGGCGCAGTGATTCCGATTCCTACCAAGGCTAAAGCCACTATCAATAACCAAAGAAAGTTAACCCCGCCTCCTGCTTGGGAAGCGCGAGAAATAGGTGCTGTAGGTGTAGTTGCTAATACTGGCGGCGTTTCTTGGACTTTTTCTGCTACTTTCTCAACTTTTGTCTCCACCTTTTTCTCAAATTTTGGTGGTGGCCAAGTAATCTGGCCTGCATAGGCTACCAAAGCGCCCCGCACTACCTCATCTTCCAAATTTACTTGGTATTTACTCGCCCCACCCATTTCTTCTAGTAGATGGCAAAGATTTGTCCCATAAAGCTGACTAGCTTGTTGCGCCATGCGGCTAGGTAAGTCAGTTAACCCGACAATTGTGACTCCGTGGTAACGGTAAATTTCATGAGGATGGGTACAAGCGCAATTACCCCCCTGTTCTGCAGCCAAATCAACGACTACAGAACCTTCTTTCATACTCTCAACCATTGCTTGAGTAATCAGTATGGGTGCTTTTTTCCCAGGAATCAGGGCTGTGGTAATGATGATGTCAACATCCTTTGCTTGCGCCGCAAACAATTCCATCTCCGCTTTGATAAATTCATCGCTCATTACCTTGGCGTAGCCACCTTCACCAGTACCATCCTCTGCAAAGTTGAGTTCGAGAAACTCTGCGCCCAGGCTTTCTACTTGCTCTTTTACCACCAAGCGGGTATCAAATGCCCTAACAATTGCACCTAAACCTTTAGCTGTACCAATAGCGGCTAGTCCAGCTACACCTACACCAATCACCAATACCTTCGCTGGTGGAACTTTACCCGCTGCTGTAATTTGACCGTTAAAGAAGCGTCCAAAGTGGTTAGCGGCTTCAATTACAGCCCGGTAGCCAGCAAGATTGGCCATTGAACTCAACGCATCCATTTTCTGCGCCCGACTAATGCGTGGTATTGCATCCATCGCCAGTGCTGTAGCGTTTCGCTCTACCAGTTTTTGCAGCAGTTGGGAATTTTGGGCAGGCCAGATAAAACTAATGATTGTGCTTCCCTCACGCAGCAAATCAGTTTCATCTTTGCCTAACTCTGGATGCATTTGCGGTGGGCGTACCTTGAGTACAATATCTGCCTCTGCCCAAAGAGTTGCAGCATCGGGAATAATTTGGCATTGGGCTTGCATATAGACATCATCGGCAAAATTTGCCCCGCAACCTGCACTCGTTTCCACAAGTACATCAAAGCCAAGTTTTTGTAGACGCTTGGCTGTGTCTGGTGTGGCAGCTACACGCTGTTCGCCAGGGTAAACTTCCTTGGGGATACCAACCTTCATGGGTCTTCTCCTTTTGATTTAGCTGAGTTTCCCAGATAAAAAGAAACATGAAGCAATTCAAAATTTGCTCATTCAACAAACCCCTGATGAGAGGCTGTGCCAACGGGGTGGGGAACTCTTGAAGTAGGCAGAGGGGAAGGGAGCAGGGAGAAAAAGAAAAATATTGTTTGGCAGTCCCTTGAACACCTGTGATCCAAATTGTAGATTGAAAATCTTGAACATCTGGCTGTTTACGGATTCTCAAACAATGCGGGTTATACCAATTTGGGATTACCTGTTAAGAGTTCGTTGTGAAAATGAAAAACTAATTTGTGGATAGTTATCCTGGCGGTTGGCTGTATGCAAGTTAAATGTGGAGGTGTCTAAAGCGGTAGCAACTCCCACAAACATTGGAAACAAAATTTCCTTGCTTTTTGCCTCCCCTATTTAGGTTTTATGTTTTATTGAGTTGAATTACTTCTGTTAAAGATACTATTTACTGTAGTCTTATGTATCTAGATTTGTATCAATTCTTCACAAGTTTTGGCATGATGATTAAAATTCAAAACTTGTTGCAATTTGATATGAAAATGAAAAAAATCTTATTATTGCAGGCGTACAAAAGGATGATACGACTTTAATAAGCTGATAGAAATAATATTTTTTGTGTGCCGCAAGTTTAATAGTATTTAAACTTAGTGCAACTTCCACCCTGCAAATGTTGGGTTTAGTGTAGCGCTAACCAAACTATTTGTTGAGTTTGAAAACACACCCTAGAGGGGGGTATTATACCAATTCAAAATTCAAAATTAAGAAAACCATATGTAGCAAGGGTTTTTGATTTTGGATCTGTTGCTGAATTTTGGAGAATTGGTATTAAGCCTAAAATTTTCAGCACATAAACTGCAATGAAGCGTTTGCAAACTATATTAATTACAAATAGCTGAAAATCCTTTAACCTAAAAAGATTTTCAGCTATGAAAACGAAATCATCCTGCAAGTTTCGACTTTAAAAGTCTTTTCTTAATTTTATCCAAAATGACTTTTTTTAGTTTTAACAGACCAGGTAGAGATAGCGTGTTCTTGAGAATTAAGCAGGCATAGCAGCAGACTGTGTTAAACCTACAGCTTCAGCATATTTCAAGTAGGTTTCAACAGAAGCGATAACGATCCGAGCTTCAATAGCTAGTAATTCAATACCTACTAAAGAAACACGTACCCAAGCGTCTACAACGATACCTTTGTCTAAAATGCGGTCAATAACTTCTGCCAAACTAGAGGAAGAATTGGTCTTTTCAACTGCCATTGTTTTTACCTAAGCTCATTGTTGATTGTTTTAGTTTCAGCTAGGTTGTTACCTTTGCTTTCCACTGAACTTATATTAAACACACTTGTTGAAAATGTAAATAACTTGGCTAAACAAAATTGTAAAAAACATTAAAGAAAATAGTTTATTAACCCAAAATAAATGTATTCAATGTTTGATTTGTATACATTATTTACTTGATAGATCAGATCTAGTGCTGATAATAAGTAATTGTGTTGGTTTTAATGTATGTTTTGGAAATGAGAAAATTTCTCTCTTTATTTTCCAGATAAATATAGCTGAAAGCCTTGACATATATACACTATGCTTATTTTGGCTCAGGCAATAGCATTTTTTTCAATCATATTAAAACTTAAGTATTAATACGGTTATATAAACATTAATTTCTCGTTATAAAATTATTTGGCTAGAGTATTTTATATAATTTTGTCAAAATAAATTTTGATTTAATAGGTAAATTAAGTATTTATTCTTGAACAAGAATTATCTATTTTAATTGAGTGATTAATAGTAGCTTGAGATATTCCTTATTTACAGACAAGAATTCAAGCTCTCAAGCAAAGCTACAAGCATATTGATCATACCAATTCTCATACTCTTTTTTGCCCATGTGCGAAATCCAGCCACTGGGTAAGATTTGGCGGAGTAGCTGGTGCAGGCTGCTACAATGCTTACGAACAGCCACAGGTCTTTCTACCCGTACCAGACACCGCCGAATATAGCGCAGGGTTCCCCACCAATTACTAATTCCTAAATTCCCAAAGCTGTTCTAATATGTTGCACAATTACTTGTGGTGATTCTGAAATATCTATATATAAGGTGTCTAAAGGCTCTTCTAGAGTATGAAATTGGCTATCCAATAAAGTTGCACTCATATAATGATTTTGGCGTTCTTGTAAGCGCTTTTGGATTAACTCATAAGACCCTTTGAGGTAGACTATTTTGACGAGGTTGCTATCCACTAACAGAAATTGGCGATAGCTGTCTTTTAATGCTGAACACGCTAACACTACATTCTGATTTTCTTGTAGCCAGGTTTTAATAGCTGTTTGCAAATCTTGCAACCAAGGTTTTCTGTCAGCTTCCGTTAAGGGGATACCACTCCGCATTTTTTCTACATTCTCTGGTGAGTGGAAACTGTCAGCGTCGCTAAATGTCCAGTGTAAAGCGTCGGCTAGTAGTTTTCCGATGGTGGTCTTACCAGAGCCAGAAACACCCATTACCAGAATAATCATTTGACAAATATCTGAATTTTCCTAATAATTAATCTTATCATGCACACGTGTGCATTAAAGTATAGTAAGATAATAAATGAGCAAAAGAAAAATCTCCATAGAAGATATTGCTCGCCAAGCAGGTGTTTCGCATACCACGGTTTCACGTGCTTTGCGAGATAGTCCGTTAATTAGCCCTAAAGTGCGAGAAGAAATTAAACAACTAGCGCGGGAAATGGGCTATGTTCCCAATGGGATTGCTCAAAGTTTACAAACTCAAAGAACTAATACCATTGGGGTAGTAGTAACTTCAATCGCAGATCCCTTTTTTGCGGAGGTAGTAGAAGGAATAGAACAGATAGCTAGAGCCTCAGGTTTGAGTGTGTTGTTAAGTACTTCCCACCGAAATGTTGAGCAAGAAATAGCAGCTATTGATAACTTTTATCGTCGCAGAGTGGACGGTATTTTAGTCGCCGATTCCCGAATTAGTAAATATCATACCAAGCAACTAGGGCTAATAGCTGCACCCACAGTTTTTATTAATAGCCAAACTGAAGACCAACCGGAAATTTTTCACTCAGTCACAATAGATGATTTTTTAGGCGCTAGATTAGCTGTAGAGCATTTAGTCAGTTTAGGACACACTTCTATAGGTTACTTGGGTGTAGGCGATCGCAGTTTATCAAATCAGTTACGCCTAGAAGGATATCAAACGGTTCTAAGTGAGGCTAATTTACCACAAAGTAACGATTGGATAGCAATTAGAGAAGAAGATAATACTAGAACCAGCGATGTTGTCAGCGGACAAAAGATGCTACCGAAATTAATCCAGGCTGGTGTAACAGGAATTTTTTGTTACAACGATATGGTAGCAGTTGGCGCGCTTTTAGCCTGTAAAAAATTAGGTATTTCAGTACCTCAAGATTTAAGTTTAGTAGGATTTGATGGTATCGCTTTGGGCGGTTATATTACGCCACCGCTAACAACAGTCCGTCAACCAATGTTAGAAATTGGTCGCGCAGCTATGCAAATGTTACTCGATTTATTGCAGGACAAAACTGTAGAAAATCGTGTTTTAGTTCCTTATTTAATTGAAAGAGGGAGTACGGCGAGGTAATGGGGAATGGGGAATGGGGAATGGGGAATGGGTAATGGGGAATGGGGAATGGGTAATGGGTAATGGGTAATGGGTAATGGGTAATGGGGGATTGGAAAATAATAGGCATAGATAGAGTACGGTATTGCAGAAATAATCAAAACATTTTTAAACAAGGAAAGCTCTACGCTGTATTTATTTTTTTAGAGTGATGATAATCTCTTAGAAACCATTTTGTCTCACAAATATTAATATCAATGTCATTAGTCGGGTGGTGGGTTACTCAGCGGCTAAGGCGGGGATAGATAACTTTACGCGGTGGCTAGCGGTAGAACTTGCACAAAAATATGGAGCCGGATTGCGGGTGAATGCGATCGCACCTGGTTTCTTTATTGGCGAACAAAATCGAGATTTACTGCTACATCCTGATGGTAGTTTAAGCGATCGCGGACAAAAAATTATTGAACATACCCCAGCCGGACGTTTTGGCGAACCAGAAGAATTACTCAGCACGGTGATTTGGTTATGCAGCGCTGGTTCTAGTTTCATCAACGGCGTAGTTGTACCTGTAGACGGTGGTTTTAGTATCTACAGCGGCGTTTAAAGTAGAGACGCGATTCATCGCGTCTTTAAATCGCGTCTCTTATAGCAAACATTATTTGAATTGGTATTAAGTAGCTCCCGCCCACCTAATCATTTCACAGATAGCTTTAATTAAAATTTCTGGCTCTACGGGTTTGGCAATATGCTGAGCCTGTTTTTGGTCTTATTCTCCTGCATAAGCGATGATTAATCCACCCTGTGCAGATTCATCAAGGCTCGAAAGTATGTGAAGTATGTTTAAAGCTTGATTATGTTCCTGATGAAGCGAAACATCGTATCCGGAACGGAGGGAATAACTTATGTAAAAATTATGTATATTACGACACTAAAGATATGCAAAATTTTAAGTATACAGATCCTAAATTTGAGCAACTTTTCGCTGAGATTGACCCTGAAGTAGCGAATTCCTTTACGTTAGAGCAATTAGCAGCTATCAAAAGAGGTTTTGGCTCTAGTGCTTGGACTCGTCATCCTTTAGACATTAGAGTTTCAGTACCAATTCCCGGATTAAGGTTTTATTTGGTATTGCTAGGAGGTTCAGAACGGCGTTCTCAAAAGCGTTTACGCTATGAAAAAGGGTTATATCCTTTTTGGACTATTAAAAATATCTTGTTTATCATAGCAATTTTGGCAATTCTCTCGGCTTCTAGCTATACTATATTTTCTTTCGCTTTATCTTCTCGGATTTCCAAATCTAAATCTTATTATCCAACGTCAATTCCTTGGATTTCTGACCAATCAGAATGTGAAAACACAAATAGAATCTGGCGCGATGGTAAGTGTTGGGATTACCAACACAGCCCTGATTTCTAATACCAATTGAGCTAAAAAATGCAATTTAAATACTGAGAGAATTTCGTAATTAAGAACTATTAGAAAATTTGTTGATTCTTACGAGTAAAGTAATATGCCTAAAAACCGTTTGACTAAACCTAATTCACAACCCGATCCTTTCGTCCAAAAATTTTTCGCTCGTATACCTCCTCAAACAGCAGCTACTTTTACTCCTACCCAATTAGCAGAGCTAAAAAGGGTGTTTGAAAATCGGGTTAGCAAGAACCATGCTGTGGATATGAGGCTTTCCATTCCCTTTTTTAAAAAGCGTTTTTATCTAGTTTTGTTACTCGGTAAGGAGAAGCGCATAAAGCAGCGTATTTGATAAAGTCTTTTTAAATTTTATGATGGAAGAATTGGCTGTATTTGAGACAGAGGATATTGGGCAAAAGGCAGGATAAAGAAGCATAATTTTTTATATTTAATCATCTATTTTATAACACATTTATTAGCAACATAGTCTATATATAAAAATCCTAAATATTACATACTGAATTGTGTTTCAAAAATCAAATATAGTTCTTGATAACTGTTGGTTTTACCTTAATAAATAGAGGATAGCTCTCAGGAAGCTCCAAAAAATAAATTATTCCAATCAGGACTTACGCAACTGGCACAAAGAGCGGGTAGGGCTGCGCCTTACCCCGTGACAATTCAAATCAAACCAAGCACATAAGAATACTTGGGCGTTTTAGTT
>NZ_JACJQJ010000115.1 GCF_014696615.1 Nostoc linckia FACHB-104
GAAACTCACACTATTGACAAAGGACTGATGCCCTTTGAATTCTTGTAATAGTTGCCCTTGCAGGTTCCACAACCGCGCTGTTTTGTCATCTGATGCGGTGGCGATGGTTTTGCCGTCCGGGCTGAAACTCACCCAATAGAGACTGTCTTGATGCCCTTGAAACTGGTTGCGTTCTTTAATATTGCTCAGAATAGTATGTAAAGCATAAATTGGGCTAAAAGCTGGGTATTTTTCTAATGGGCGACCATCTTTAACAATATCTTTCAACTCTTTACCACTGTGCATTGCCGACACCAGCGATTCTAACTCGGCATATTCAAATTGTCTTAAGGCATTAACCCCCGCCCGTTCTAAGTCTGTTCCTTGCAATGCTTCTTTTTGTGCGGCTTCTGCGGCTACTGTTGCGCGTTGTGCTTGTTTCAGGCTTGCTTGTGCTTGCTTTAAAGTTTCATCAGCCTGTCTAGCTTTTAATTCTGCTTCTTTTTGTTGTGTTTCTGCCAGTTTTACTTGTTCTTCCGCAGCTTTTACATTTGCGTTAGCCGTTTTAATTCTCTCTTCTGCTTGGGCATTTTTATCTTGCAGCTTTTTTAATCCACCTGTTTGTTGATTTATATTTTTTAATTCTGCTTTAGCATCAGCTAAGTTTCGGTTTGCCAGTTGCGTCGCTTTTTTTGCTGTTACTGATTCGGCTTCTGCGGTTTTTTTATTGTTTAGCGCCTCTTGATAGTTTTTTTCTAAAAATTGAGCTTTTTTTTGAATTTCTCCCAGTCGCTTTTCTGTTTGTCGCTTTTGTAAATTTACATTTTCTAGATTAGTATTAGCTACTGTCATTTTTGCCAGGGATTCTTGCTTCCCTGCATTGGCAATATTTGCTTCCCTAATTTTATTGACCGCATACAAAGCAGCCATACCTGCCACCATCAATAAAACCATTGCTAAACCAGAACTAACAGCCAAACTCTTACGCCCTTGCTTAATTTTCTGTTCCGCTTCTCTGTTCGCATCGGCTAATATTTTCTTTGCCGCTTGTTCCCGTTGTAAATTTTCTTCTGCTTGCAAACGGCGATTGCGTTCTTTAGTATATTCTTCTAATAACTCATCTTTCTGTTGGCGGCGAATTAAATCAACTAAATAATCATGCACCAATTGATAACGTTCCGCCGGAGATTCTTGTACAAGCAATACCAAACCAGATTTAACAAAAATCTCCAACACCAAATCTAATTCCTCATCTGATGCTGGTAAATTTGCAGCTAACTCATCCTTAGTTTTTAGCGGTCTCGTGCCATTTTCATCAGTTAATAAATATAAAACTAATCTCGCAGCACTTTCATTAACAGCACCACAATCTTTAATTACTTCCTCTAAAAATCGCTCAACTAATTTCTCTTTCGTCCCCGCCTGACGATACCTTTCTAAACTCGTAATTTTCTCAGTTTGCAATTGCGTCCCCACAATTTGCAACTCAATGGGGCGTACCTCCCCAATCTCCCCCGCCAAATCTTTCACCAATTCATCAATCAAATTCGGCTCTAAATAAAAATGTGTCCTCTCCGTCAAACTCTCAATGACCGTCTTCGCATCATCGCTTGAAAAATTACCCAAATAATAACGAATATTTTTATCCAGAATATTATTATTAATAACTGTTAAATCAAATAATCTATCTAATTCCAATAAATAATGTAAATAATCTTCCCGCAAAGACAAAATCACTTTCACAAAAGGTATATTTAAGCAATCTCGCAGAAAATCATAAAACGGTCGCCTTTTACCTTGGTCTTGATAAACAAAGAAAAACTCTTCAAACTGGTCAAATATTAAAACCGTTAATAAATTCCGTCCCTCATTATGCCGCAACTGCGCTAATATATCAGCCGCAGAATTAAGAGATATTCCCCCCAACCTCTCAACATTTTCTCCTAAACTCCTGCCTAACATCCCCAGCCAATCTGTATAACTTCGCAACAAAATTGGTAAAACATCTCGCTCACCAATTGGTTGTTGTTGCAAAGCTGGGATTAATCCCCCTTGTAAAATTGAACTTTTCCCCACTCCCGACTGTCCATGAATTACAGTTAATTTATATTCATTTCTGCTTACTCTTTCCCGTAACCGCCGCACATCTTGAACTCGGCTAGAAACTGCAATTTCTTGAGCAATAGTTTCCGTATTTTCTGCTGGTATTTGTGCCGGGTTAATTGCCTGTCGCTGCGGGTTAAGATAAGATGCACCCACAAAAGCCCGAAACCCATATTGCTGTTCAATTTGTAATCGTTCTTGCTTAAGATGAAAAGCATCTAAATATCTAGCTTGCTCAAAATAGAGTAAGCGCAATTTCTCTAAAATAGATATATATAATTGCGGGTTATACTGCGGCTGAGTTTCCGATTTTGCTAACTCCAAGCTATCAATTGCACCTGCAATATCACCTAAACCCTGTTGCGAACTAGCCAATATAAACCGATATAACCCCGCCTCCTTGTAAAATTCGGGGAAAGGGGAAGGGGTAAGGGGGAAAGGTTTTGTATTTTCCCCTTCCCCTTTAACCTTTTCCCTTTCTCCATCTCCTGCAAACAGCGCTTTTGTCAGATTTATATTAATAACGGCTGGAAATTGCTCCCCATTCCTCGCCATGACATTTAATATCTCTGCCAAGCTAGCTAACACATCCAGCGCTTGTTGTGCAAAATGCTGCGCCTCATCCCAACGCGAATTTTGTAACGCCACCTCAGCCAAAAAGCCATAATCTTGAGCTATTTGTAACGGCGTACCGTTATTTTCATGCAGAATTAAAGCTTGTTCCGCCAGTCCTTGTAAATCACTCCAAGCTTCTAAACTACGCAGCACCTCACCCAATCTACTAATATATTCAGCAATTAAATCAGGCTTTTGTGCTTGCTCAAAAATCACAATCGCTTGCTGAAGATAATTCCTCGCTTCTTGCCAATATCCTTGATTATCTACCTGCTGAATATTCGCTTTGCGTTGATATGCTAAAGCAATATGAGCTAATAATATCCCATAGCGTTCTAAATTATTACTGCCTAGCCAAAACCCCAAACTTTCTTGATAGTGTGATAAAGCCTCATCTATCCGATCATGTAAATAATCATCATACCCCAACACAAATTCTAGACTAGCCATAATAGCCGCATCTAAAACTTGCCCCCGGCTTTGCAAATCTTGACGCGCCGTTATTAATTCCCCACAAATTTGGGAACTGGGTTTAACATCACCTGCAAATATTTCATCAGTCTTTTGTTGCAGAAACTCTATTAAATTACGCGTACTATTATTAAAATTAATCGTCGTCGCCCAATTATCCAAATCTGCTGCCAAGCGAATCATCTTTTGCAGCACTTGGTCATTAATCCACAATAAAATCGGAAACGGAAAATTCTTTCTAAACTCCTCCCGCACCTGATTAGCCGCAGTCAGAACCGTATCAATATCCTTCACCAACTCCAAACCAAAAATCATCAAAGCTGGTGGCTGTTCATCACCCAACTCTGCCTTAATAGCACTGTAAAGCGTTTTCACCGATGCAGGTAAAGTGATTTCCTTAATTTCCACCGTCGATAATTCATGGATACGTTGCACCATCTGCTGACGCAAAGCCCCATAATTACAGCGCAATAATATCAGCGAAAATTCACCTTGAGAAAGCCTAATTGCCCTTACCAGAGTTTGCAATGAACTTTCATTATCAGCACCTAAATTTTCTGCTTCTTCATGAGTCACTTTGCCGTGCCCCAAATTCCAAATTTCAACAATGAAAATAAAATAATTGTAGGGTGTGTTAGGCGCACATGGCGAGATAAATTATCATCAAAACCATAATTTCAGCGCCTAACGCACCGCCAATTTATCCGTAGGGTGTGTTAGGCGCACATAGCGAAATAATTTGTCATCAAAACGATAATATCAGCGCCTAACGCACCACTTATATCTCGGGTTAGCGATGCATAATCCTGCGGTATAAAACAACAATTCACATTCTTGGGTAGGGTTGGCGGTGCGTT
Organism: Nostoc linckia FACHB-104; assembly: GCF_014696615.1. Taxonomy (GTDB): domain Bacteria; phylum Cyanobacteriota; class Cyanobacteriia; order Cyanobacteriales; family Nostocaceae; genus Aulosira; species Aulosira linckia_A. The sequence goes on from NZ_JACJQJ010000115.1 coordinate 4,026, forward strand.
AGCCTTCGGCGTAACACACCCTACCAAATTTATCTATTGGATTAGCGATGCATAATCCTGCGGGATAAAACAACAATTCACATTCTTGGGTGGGGTTGGCGGTGCGTTAGCCTGCGGCGTAACGCACCCTACCAAATTTCTATATTGGGTTAGCGACGCATAATCCTGCATTATAAAAAATTCACGTTGTTGGGTGGGGTTGGCGGTGCGTTAGCCTGCGGCGTAACACACCCTACCAAATTTATCTATCGGGTTAGCAATGCATAATCCTGGGTATAAAACAACAATTAACATCTTTCCCATGCCCCATGCCCTATGCCCCATGCCCAAATTGTCATAATTGAAATTCCTTCGCCTCCGTCAAAATCGGATTAATATCAAACCAAGAACCATCCTCATCCCGATATTCAAACACAAACATACTGCGGAGTAAAAGGTCATATTTTTCATGACCTCTAAAAATTTTATCCTGCGCCACCTCCCGCAACAATTCCCACTCATCTGCTGTAATAGCTAAACTTAATTCATTACGACGCTGCTTAATCACACCTTCCACACATTCAGCAGAAATTGGCGGATCTTCTCTTTGCAAACAGCGAAATAATAACATCAACAAATTCCGCAGATGTCCGCCGCTAACTTGGCAAATTCTTGCCAAACTATCAGGACTTGCAAAAACCAAATTAATTAAATGTTGGCTTGGTTCCCAACCTACCCCAGGAAAAGCCCTCACCATAATCATCTGTTTTAATAATGTCATCCCTCGCTCAAATTCTGCCGCATCCCGTAACTGTACAGGAACCATCGGTAACACCTTCGGATCAACACCAAAGCGATTAGTTAACCTACCCAAAGCATTAGAAAATACTAATACTAAGGGAATCGTATAAATCACATGACAATTTAATTGATTTAACTGTTCGCCACGTTCCACAAATAGATATTCTGGCTGATAATAACCCGATGGCTTCACAGAATTATCAACCCTATCAAGATTATCAACAATTACCACCAAACCTTTTTTACCTAGCGCCTTGAGTTTTTCTCGCGCTGGCTTGAGTAATTCTTGATTAATTGAGTCTAAAATTCCATTGGTGCGTGGTTCTAAATATTGCCGCAATTGCCCGCGCAGTTTCGGGCTATCTTTAGTTTTAGTAGTAATTTCCGCAATTCCTACCGATAGTTTCACCTCCGAAAGTTCTATCGGCGTGAGTAATAAATCCGTTAATTCTTGAAATAATTTTTGAAAATATCCCGGTTTAATATTAATTTTAATTGCTTCTAAACTTTGGCTAACTTCCCGCGCAATAGCCAACAAAATATCTGTAACATCCACATCAGCCATATCCAGGCTTTGGCTAGACTCAAAATAAACCACATGAAAATCTTGCTGTTCTAACTCCGCCTTTAACCGCAGTAATTCCGTAGACTTCCCACAACCAATATGTCCGGTAAATAATTGACAGGTGGGTGTTTCTGGTGACAAGCGCGTGATAGTCCGCCCTAATTCCTCAATAATCTTCGCACCCCGGACTGGAGAAAAATCAATATAATATTGCCGATCCTCTGGTTTGCTAATCACCAGCGTCTTGCTAGGGTTACAAGCCTGAAAAAACCTTGTTAAATCCAATTTCATGACCAATTCCCCAATATCAGCCCGATACAACGGTCTATTTCAGTGATTATGACAGAATCTCACTCATGTTGCTTGGGGAAAGGGAAAAGGGGAAAGGGTTTGAACTGTGTTCCTTTTCATTTGTGCAAGGGCAAGGCATTGCATACGTGTCAACTTAAGCTAAAAGCTATATAGGGCGGGCGTTGTACAAATACCTCGCGCCCTCATCCCCTAACCCCTTCTCCCGCAGGAGAAGGGGAACTCAATCTCTTGCTCCCGGTGGGCTACGATTCTGCTTGTATTTTTGCAGCTTGAAATTTATCCCAGCCTTGGAGAGTGAGGATTACTCCTCGTCTGCGTCTGCTTGGTTTTTGTGTCATTAACATTACCTAAAACTTAGTAGATGCATCCCTATAGGGAAAATTCTCAAAGCAAAATATCAGGAGGTAGTCGTAAAACCAAAATTTAAGTTTGAAAAATTAAATCAAATATGAAAATCAACAGATTGATTTGAGCAAACTCTTCTATTTAACTTAATAGAAATTACGAAAAAATGCTAATAGCTATCAATAAATTGCTTTTATCAGACGATACTAATATGTAGATAATTTAGCTAAAATCAACGCTAAAATCAGGGTTTGATACTTTTATTGTGGAGAAAAAGATAAATAAAAATATTTATATAAGCGAATTAATTATGTGCTTAATCGCGCTAGTTTATACTTTAGTATTATTTAATTGATGGCAAACCCAAGTACATTTGTACGTTTTCTTTCCTTCTGCCTGCTCTCTCTTACCTGCATTAAAGAAGAATTTCACAAGTTATTGATAATTCCTAATATTACTAAAACTAATATCTTGATAAATCAGCTACAAGTTTAGGTTTAAAATTTAGCCGTCCACGCTAATAGAAAAATTTTAACTATTCAAGGGAATTTTTGCCCTTTGAAATACTTGCTCAACAGTAAATTCCCAGCCTTCAAATAAGGAATCTGTGAGTAATTCATCTCCCATAAAAGTTTTTGGTGGTGCATCTGGGTAAAAAACAGTGATACTTCTGGCTTTACTATCTACTACCCAAACTCGTAACACATTAGCATCTAAATAATCTTTAGCTTTAGCTATCATTTGTCCAAAGGTTTGCCCTGGAGAGATAATCTCAATCACCAAATCTGGAGGAACAGAACAAGTTCCTTCTTCTTCCCAATCTGCAGGTAAACGTTCATTAGAGATATACAAAAGATCCGGTGTCGGTACCCAATCTTTACCGCGACGGCTTAATGCTATAGCTAATTCTGGACACACTTCTCCTTTGCCTTGGGATAATTCCTCAATTAAATTGAGAAAGGCACGAGTCAATTTGGAATGAAATTTTTTTGGTGACATCTTAGGAACTGCTTGACCATCAACAAGTTCGTAGGTGATATCTCCCTCACCAGGGGGAATATTTAGAAACTCTTGCAAGGTCAATTGATTGTTGGCTTGGAGTATCATGGCGCAAATCAGCGGTTATACAATCAATTTTAAATTTAGAATTTTGGATTCTAGATAAATAATTTGCCTATCTGTCCGTGAGAGGCATTATATATTTCGCACTTAGGTGGTCAAAAGTCAAAAGTCAAAGGCTCGCTTGGACTCTTGACTCTTGACCCTTGACAACCCTAACGCCAGAATATTTGATATAGGTGCGTATCAGCTGATGAATTGATTACATCGCCTGTAAAACTTGGCGAATCGTATCTGCTGGTACTTCGTCGGTAACTGTCACTACACCCATCTGTGTTGGTAAAACAAACCTAACTTTACCTGCTTTGACTTTTTTATCTAATTGCAGTGCGTCAATAATGGCTGCAATATCTACTCCAGAAGGTAACTGAGTGGGTAACCCTGCTTTTTGAATTAAGGCGTTTTGACGTTCTGTCTCTTCTTTTTGCCACATTCCCAATTCCACAGCAATTTGCCCAGCTGCTACCATACCAATACCCACAGCTTCACCGTGATTGACTAGGCGATAACCAGTCAAGCTTTCTACGGCATGACCAATAGTGTGACCATAATTAAGAATGGCTCTTAATCCAGCTTCTTTCTCATCTTTGCTGACGACATCAGCTTTAGCTTGGCAAGATTTAATTAATATGGTTTCTATCAATTCCGATTTAATGTAGCGGAGTTGATTCAGGTGTTTACTCGCTTCCATTTGGGCGAATAACTCCGCATCCCAAATTACACCATACTTGATTACTTCTGCCATTCCTGCCCGAAACTCGCGCACGGGAAGGGTTTTCAAAACTTCTGGATCAATTAAAACTAAGCGCGGTTGATGGAACGCCCCAATCAGGTTTTTACCTTGGGGATGATTTACGCCTGTTTTGCCCCCAATTGCGGAATCTACCATTGCTAACAATGTGGTAGGCACTTGCACGACACTAATCCCACGTAACCAAGTAGCAGCAGCAAAACCAGCCATATCGCCAATCACACCACCACCCAAAGCCACAATAGTAGCGGAACGTTCGAGGCGATTTTCTAAGGCTGCATCGTAGATTTTTTGAATAGAGTTCAGGTTTTTGAAGCGTTCCCCTGCTGGCAAAATACAGCTAGCAACTTCAAATCCTGCTGTTTTTAAAGAATTGATAGCTCTATCGCCGTAATGCTTAAAAATTGTCGGATTAGAAACGACTAGTACCTTTTTACCTAGCTGCAAACTAGTCATTTTCTCACCCAGTTGATCCAAGCTACCAGGTGCGATCGCAATCTCATAGGATTGCTGCGGTAAATTCACATTAATTACAGAAGTCATTGCCCAGCCCCAAAACACGCCGTGGGCTGTATTTTACCGCAATCTGGGCATTGGGCATGGGGCATAGGGCATTGGCGATAAATTTCCATTACCAATTAATTACCAATTACCAAATGACAAATGACAAATAAAAAACAGTTTGTGCAAAGACAAACTGTTCATACTAATTTTTCTTTTTTACTCAGCACTCAGTACTCAGCACTCAGCACTCAGCACTCAGCACTCAGCACTCAGCACTCAGCACTCAGTACTCAGCACTCAGTACTCAGCACTGGTGGCCTAGAACATGCCCATGCCGCCCATGCCACCCATACCGCCCATGCCACCCATGCCGCCCATACCGCCCATACCGCCATCAGCGGGAGCAGCAGCTTTCTTTTCAGGCTTTTCAACAACGAGGGCTTCGGTGGTTAATACTAAACCAGCAATGGAAGCAGCATTTTGTAAAGCTGAACGCACGACTTTGGCGGGGTCGATAATACCAGCCGCAATTAAGTCTTCAAATTCGCCAGTAGCGGCATTGTAGCCAATATTGATATCAGTTTCCTTAACTCTGGAAACGATGACGGAACCTTCAACACCAGCGTTATCGGCGATTTGACGCAATGGTGCTTCTAGGGCGCGCCCAATAATATCAGCCCCAATTTTCTCTTCATTGTCCTCAAGGCTGTTTTTGATTGCTTCAACTTTGCTAGCCAAGTGAATTAGGGTTGTACCACCACCTGGAACAATACCTTCTTCTACAGCCGCTTTGGTAGCATTGAGAGCATCTTCAATTCGTAGTTTGCGGTCTTTGAGTTCGGTTTCGGTGGCTGCACCAACTTTAATCACTGCCACACCACCAGCTAGCTTAGCAATGCGTTCTTGCAGTTTTTCTTTGTCGTAATCGGAATCTGTTTCTTCCAATTGTTTGCGGATTTGGCCAATCCGCTTTTGAATTTCTGGTTTGGTGGTACTACCAGCGACAATTGTGGTGTTTTCTTTGTCAATGGTGATTTTGCGGGCGGTTCCTAGGGCTTCGATAGATGCAGTATCCAAGCTCAAGCCGATTTCTTCTGAAATCATCTGCCCATCGGTGAGAATCGCAATATCTTGTAACAAAGCTTTGCGGCGATCGCCAAATCCAGGGGCTTTGATTGCAGCAACGGAAAGTACACCCCGTGCTTTATTTACAACCAAAGTTGCCAAAGCATCACCTTCGACATCTTCTGCAATAATCAGCAAAGATTGACCTAAACGCGCAACTTTTTCGAGTACAGGTACTAAATCCTGAATGCTGTTAATTTTCTTATCAGTAATCAGGATACGAGCATTTTCAAATTCTACTGTCTGCCGCTCGTTGTTGGTGATAAAGTAAGGAGAAATGTAACCCCGGTCAATTTGCATCCCCTCTACTACTTCTAGTTCAGTTGTCAGGGACTTGGATTCTTCAACAGTAATTACACCATCTTTGGTGACCTTATCCATTGCTTCAGCCAGCATACTACCGACTTCTTCATCATTGCCCGCTGAAACTGTGGCGACTTGAGCGATCGCACTTCCTTCTACTGGCTTGGCTATTTTGGCGATTTCTGCAACTAAAGCTTCTACAGTCTTGTCCATCCCCCGCTTTAGAGTGATGGGGTTGCTACCAGCAGCAACGTTCTTTAAACCTTCGCGGATCAAAGCTTGTGCTAAAACCGTGGCCGTAGTGGTACCATCACCAGCAACATCTTTAGTTTTAGATGCTACTTCTTGGATGAGTCTCGCACCTGTGTTTTCTAATGGGTCTTCTAATTCAATTTCTTTGGCAACAGTGATACCATCATTGACAATTTGGGGTGCACCAAATTTTTTTTCTAAAAGAACGTTACGGCCTTTTGGCCCTAGGGTGATTTTTACAGCATCAGCAAGAGCGTTCACACCCCGTTCTAGGGCCCGCCGCGATTCCTCATCAAATGCAATAATCTTCGCCATGTTTTATTTCTCAAGCGCTTCCATTAGACAATTTAGCACTCACAGCGCCAGAGTGCTAATACTAAAACGAAGATTGGGGATTGGGGATTGGGGATTGGGGATTGGGGATGAGGTAGATGAGGAAGATGAGGGGGAAATAACAAACACCAATTACCCAATGACAAATGACAAATGACAAATGACAAATGACAAATGACAAATGACAAATGACCTTAACCTTAACTTTTATTGATTAAGATACAGTTGATGCTTATGTTGAATATTAGCAGTAATGGTTGGATTGGGAGATGAATCTATATAACTCCCTGAAATACCTTGGTATTGCCGAACCAAGCGGCACCGGCTGGTTGGCTGTAATGTTTACGTTTATTTTGGCTTGGTTAGTAACCTGGCGTTTAATTCCGACAGTGCGTAAATTTGCTTTGCGGGTGGGTTGGGCCGACCAACCAAACGCACGGCGACTGAACCGAGAACCTTTGCCGAATGCAGGGGGATTGGCTATCTATACGGGCGTAATTGCTGCACTGGTATTAGCTACCCTTTTACGACCAATTGAATTGCAAGGCGTATTAGCTCAGGTTTTAACTATTCTTTTAGGAGGAACAATATTAGTTCTGGTTGGCTTTATTGATGACCAATTTGGCTTACCTCCCTCTGTGCGGATGTTTACTCAAATTCTTACGGCGCTGTTACTAGTTGCTAACGGTATTAGAATTGAAGTTACTTTTGGCACACCCATTGACTATCTACTTTCCATATCGCTGACCGTATTTTGGGTAGTAGGAATTACCAACGCTATCAACTTGATGGATGGTATGGATGGTTTAGCTGGAGGGGTGAGTTTTATCACCGCAATGAGCCTATTGGCTGTTTCTGCCCAAATTTCCCAAAAAGCAGCGGCAACCTTAGTACTAGCAGCATTGGGAGGCGCAGCTTTGGGCTTTTTGCGCCATAATTTCCACCCTTCCAGAATTATTATGGGTGATGCTGGAGCCTACTTTTTTGGCTATGTGCTAGCGGCGACTAGTATTTTAGGAAAATTGCAAGTAACTACCGTATTTGCACTTGTGCCTACAGTATTATTTTTGCTATTACCAGTACTAGATACAACACAAGTAATTGTGCGAAGACTGATGGCGGGTAAAAACCCCATGAGTACGCCAGGGAAAGACCACCTGCACCACCGCTTGCTGGCTTGGGGATTTTCTCAACGCCGTGCTGCGTTTACCCTGTGGTCAATTAGCTTAATTTTTAATTTGTTGGCGATGAGAATGCAGAATTTGTCATTGCTGCAAATGCTAGCTACAACTTTAAGTGTCATCCTCCTGATTGGCTTTACTATCTGGGGGAGATTCAAAAAGGTAGAAGCAATTTCGTAGATAGTCGGCGGGAACTTAATTCTCTTGTGGTGGAGAGGGATAAGTCGCCGACTGGGGATTGGGTAATCGGTAATTGGTAATCGGTGTTTGTGAGAGGAAGCAGGGAACAGAGTATTATTTTGAATTTTGAATTTTGAATTGTTTTGTCCCCCTCATCCCCCCACTAAGCCATCACCATCCCACCATCAACATTGAACACTTGGCCAGTGATGTAAGATGCTGCGGGATCGGCTGCTAGGAAGCGTACCATCCCAGCAATTTCTTCTGGTTGACCGTAGCGACCGAGAGGGATAAATTTGAGAATCTCTTCGGTGTTGCTGAGATTGCTGGTCATGTCGGTGGTAATGAAACCAGGGGCGACGGCGTTAACGGTGATCCCGCGAGAAGCCAGTTCTTTAGCCACAGTTTTGGTAAAGCCGATAACACCTGCTTTAGCGGCGCTGTAATTTGCTTGACCTGGGTTACCCATTTGCCCAGCAACGGACGCAATATTAATAATGCGTCCAGAACGTTGCTTGAGCATAACTTTACTAGCTGCTCGTGTGCATAAGAAAACACCAGTAAGATTGAGGTCAATCACTGCTTGCCAATCTTCTGGCTTCATCCGCAAAAGTAATGTGTCGCGAGTAATACCTGCATTGTTGACCAGAATATCAATCCGCTTAAATTTATCGATGACGGTGTTAAACAGCGCTTCTACTTGATCGAGTTTAGAAACATCAGCTTGTAGCGCTAAAGCTTCACCACCTGCTGCTGTAATTTCCGCAACTAAGCTGTCAGCAGCACCACTAGAACTGGCATAATTAACAACTACATTGGCTCCGTAGCTAGCTAATTCTAGTGCGATCGCTCTTCCTATTCCTCGTGATGCGCCTGTAACAATCGCAACTTGTCCACGTAATTTTTGTAAGTTCTCTGGCAAAAGTTCCATGTAATGTTTTTTGAATCACCGCGCTAATTATCTTATGGTGATTTGTACCTTCAAGAACAGGGAAGAGGTAGCAATTCAATTCAAGATTATTAATTTAAAAATAAAATGCCATAGATGGGTAGCGGTATCTGCGAATATTATTTAAATGAATTTAAGATAATTAACTTGTCTAATTGCTGACAAAGAAACGGTGCATTAGGCTAAAGCTATAACACACCCTACTAGGTATTTAATTTGTCTTTTATTGTTGGTTCAAATTTTGAATTTCGGCTGTGATATTAGCTCTAGCAGATTGTTCAGCAACCTCAAACATTAAAGGCGTAAAATAAATGCGATCGCGCTGCAAAAATTTCTCTAAAACTTGCTTACGCCCTGCAATATACTCAGATTGTGGAACCCAAGAATATTCTTGACGAATTGCCTGAGCATATTCTTGATATTGAATTGGTTCAGCAGCTAAAATTGCTAAGTCGGCATCAAGTAAAACTTGGCTATCAAAATCATCCGCCGCTGCTTGATGGTATTTTGTATTGATAATTAAATGGGTGATATGAGCAATATATTTAGGTGTCACCCCTAAATTACTCAATAAATTACTAGCGTATTCTGCGCTTTTTTCTTCGTTATCTTTAGCCTGAGTATCATAAACTATATCGTGAAACCAGGCAGCAAGTTGTATAGAGTTGATGTCTTGAATGTAGGTTCGCAAATTATCGATATAAATTAGAACGTGAAAAATATGTTTTATTGTATGGTAATAACGACCAGGAGCAGAATAAGCTTTAATCAGGGTATTAAAAATATTATTTGCGTCTATTTGGTTAACTTTAAAAGGTTGGAGTGTTTCTTGCCAACGATATAACAATATATCGAGCAATTTTTCTGTGGGTATATCCTCATATTTAATATTGGACATCTGAACTTATTCGTTAGATTATATTAAAGTGAGATAGGGTTTACTAGCCTAGTGAAGTACAAATTTATCGGTGTGTATCCTCTTCCATTCCTGCGGAACGCTACGCGAACGGCGGTTAATTTATTATTGCAGTACCTCACCAATATGGGAAGCGCTATATCTTCACTATGAGTTGTATTTTATAAGCTTTATTTCTGAAACGAAAGAATTAAATAACCCATAATTCCCAAACGACTAATCCACTCAGCTACAAATGTAGAATTGGATAAATTTGCGTTTCCTCCCTCAATTTGAAGCCGACGCAGAAGTTGATAGGTGGGTATGGTATTAGCGGTGATATCTTCTTCTATGATTGACTGAAAGCCTGTTTTTTTGGCAAGTTGACGGTAATCAGTCAGGCTAAAGCTACTATCAACGTATCCATATGTATTACTAATTACTGACCCTATGAAATTTGCGCCAATCTTGATGATGGGAGTTAGAAATTGTTGAGGTACAAAGTCACAGATAGCTAGTTTTCCACCTGGTTTGAGTACTCGCCATGCTTCTTGGAAAAAGCGATCGCGGCTGGGAAAATGGAAAATACACTCCACAGCCAGCACTAAATCAAAAGAATTATCTGCAAAGTTTAGCTGACAAGCGTCTCCTTCCACAAATTCAATGTGGTTGTGGTTGCGAGGTTGAACTTGTTCCCTAGCCCTGGCGAGTTGGCGAGGGTCTATATTTACACCAGTTAGCTGCAAATGGTGAAAGCGATCGCTTAAACTGGCGATAGTGCCACCAAAGCCACAACCGCAATCTAATATACTTTGTCCATCAACAGCACCACCTGCGTCACAGACTCTTCTAGTTAAATTTTCTGCGGCTAAAGCAAAGTCATCAATGGAACCATCTGCTAATGCAGGATTCTGCCAATAACCCCAGTGTACGTGCAAGCCAAAAGCTTGAATAACTTCCGTATTTCCTTGAGCAATCTCCCCAAATAATTGATCAAAATAAGGTAGATATACTGACTGATTTTTAATCATTGAATTTTTCTATAACTCTCACCAATTTTTACCATGATTGGATAGCATATCTGTTTGCCGATTCTGAAAGTGAATTTTGCACTCAGGAAATATGGTGACAGCAAAATTGAGGAGTCAAAATAGAAGACAGAGGCTTGCGATTACAAGTCTTACCTGGAATTAGGAGTTTACTATCAGTGGTATTACAAGTACAAACAAGCACCTACGAAGCTAAAACCCAAGAAATTGCTAAACAACTTCTAGAAGTAACCCAAGAAAATCGCTCGTTTTTGGCATCTTTACGTGACCAAATGCGCTGGGATGATAAATTACTAGCTTGGGCAATGAGCAATCCAGGTTTACGGGTGCAATTATTTCGCTTTATCGATACATTACCAGCTTTACGCAGCAAGGCGGAAATTGCTGCCCATTTACAAGAATATTTAGGAGATGAATCTGTAGAATTACCTGCGGCGTTAAAGGGAATGCTGAATTTTGCTAACCCTGATTCTATGCCGGGACAAGTCGCAGCCACAACAGTAGCAACAGCCGTGGAAACTCTTGCTCATAAATATATTTCTGGGGAAAATATTACACAAGTCATTAAAACCGTTGAACGCCTACGTAAAGATAAAATGGCTTTCACCATTGACTTACTGGGTGAGGCGGTAATTACAGAAGCAGAAGCACAATCTTACTTAGAACGCTATTCGGAATTAATGCAGCAATTGGTAGCTGCATCAAAGAATTGGAAAGCTATCCCGGCGATTGATGAAGCAGACGGGGAACAGCTAGCAAAAGTTCAGGTTTCTGTGAAGTTAACGGCGTTTTATTCGCAATTTGACCCCTTAGATGCTGAAGGTAGCGAGGCGAGAGTTAGCGATCGCATTCGTACTCTTTTACGTCATGCTAAAGAATTAGGGGCGGCTGTCCATTTTGATATGGAACAGTATGCCTATAAAGATATAACTCTTCACATCCTGAAAAAATTATTAATGGAAGAAGAGTTTCGCCAACGTACAGATATTGGCATCACCATCCAAGCATATCTGCGTGATAGCGAGCAAGATGCTAGAGATGTCATTGCTTGGTTGAAACAGCGTGGTTATCCCTTAACTATCCGTTTAGTTAAAGGCGCATATTGGGATCAGGAAACTATCAAAGCAGCGCAAAAACATTGGCCGCAACCTGTTTATAATGACAAAGCCGCCAGCGATGCGAACTTTGAAACCATCACTCAGCTATTGCTAGAGAATCATCAATATGTATATGCTGCCATTGGTAGCCATAATGTGCGATCGCAAGCTAGGGCAATAGCGATTGCTGAAACTTTAAAGGTTCCCCGTCGTAGTTTTGAAATGCAAGTTCTCTATGGTATGGGGGATAAACTGGCGAAGGCTTTGGTTGATAAGGGTTATCGAGTAAGAGTTTATTGTCCCTATGGTGAATTATTGCCGGGGATGGCTTATTTAATTCGCCGATTGTTGGAAAATACCGCGAATAGTTCCTTTTTACGGCAAAATTTGGAAAATAGACCCATTGAGGAGTTGATAGCCCCGCCAATAGTCAAAGAAGCACAGAAAAATATCCCCTCGTCCCCCCCTCCCCTTGTCCCCCCCTCCTCTTTCTTCCTGGGTGTGGCGGATACTGATTATGCGGAGGAGGAAGCAAGAAGAAAATCGGCGGAGGCGTTTAAGGCTGTTCATCAGCAATTAGGGAGGACTTATTTACCTTTGATTAATGGTGAGTATGTGAATACTCCAGAAGTGATTGATTCTCTCAATCCTTCTAATTTTAGTCAGGTGGTGGGGAAAGTCGGACTCATCAGTGTTGAACAAGCTGAACAGGCCATGAAAGCGGCGAAGGCGGCTTTTCCTGCTTGGCGGAAAACACCAGCGAAACAACGCGCTGATATTTTGCGGAAAGCTGGGGATTTGATGTCACAACGCCGCGCGGAACTTTCGGCTTGGATAGTTTTGGAAGTTGGGAAGCCAGTTAAGGAAGCAGACGCAGAAGTTTCCGAGGCGATAGATTTCTGTCTCTACTACGCCGATGAAATGGAACGCTTGGATAAAGGCGTAAATTATGATGTGTCTGGGGAAACAAACCGTTATACTTACCAGCCACGGGGAATTGCTATCGTGATTTCTCCTTGGAATTTCCCGTTGGCGATCGCTTGTGGTATGACTGTAGCAGCGTTAGTTGCTGGTAATTGTACTCTGCTGAAACCTGCGGAAACATCTTCTGTAATTACCGCCAAACTCACAGAAATTTTGGTAGAAGCGGGGATTCCCCAAGGTGTCTTCCAATATGTACCCGGTAAGGGTTCCCAAGTTGGTGCTTATTTGGTGAATCATCCTGATACACATGTAATTGCCTTTACTGGTTCTCAAGAAGTTGGCTGTAGAATTTACGCAGAAGCTTCTACCCTCAAACCCGGTCAAAAACACATGAAGCGGGTGATTGCAGAGATGGGTGGCAAGAATGCTATCATTGTTGACGAAAGTGCTGATTTAGACCAAGCTGTTGTCGGGGTAGTGCAATCAGCGTTTGGTTATAGCGGACAGAAATGTTCTGCTTGTTCTAGGGTAATTGTGCTGCAATCGATTTACGATACCTTTGTGGAACGCTTACTAGAAGCCACAAAATCCTTGAACATTGGGGAAACCGAGTTACCTAGTACTCAAGTCGGCCCGGTAATTGATGCCAATGCCCGCGATCGCATTCGCGAGTATATTGAAAAAGGTAAAACAGAAGCCTTAGTTGCACTAGAATTACCCGCACCAGAACAGGGATATTTTATCGGCCCGGTTATCTTTAGCGAAGTGCCACCAAATGCGATAATTGCCCAACAAGAAATTTTTGGCCCTGTGCTAGCGGTAATTAAAGTCAAAGACTTTCAGGAAGCATTAGCCGTTGCTAACGGTACTAACTTTGCTTTAACTGGAGGAATTTATTCGCGAACCCCATCCCACATTCAGCAAGCACAACAAGAGTTTGAAGTTGGGAATTTGTACATTAACCGTACAATTACAGGTGCGATCGTAGCCCGTCAACCCTTTGGTGGCTTCAATCTTTCTGGTGTTGGTTCTAAAGCAGGTGGCCCTGATTACCTGCTACAATTCCTAGAACCGCGCACAATCACAGAAAATATTCAACGCCAAGGTTTTGCACCAATTGAAGGCGCAGATTAAATTATAAAAATAGGTAGGGCATCTGCCCTACTTAATTTTTAATCGAACCACAGAGACGCAGAGAGATGGGAAGCAGAGATTTAATTATCAAAATCGTTGAGTCTCCTGAAGAATTTGCAGAAATTAAAGCAATTAGAATCGCTGTGTTTCAGGAAGAACAAGGGGTAGAAGCTGCTTTAGAATTTGATGGTAAAGATGAAATATGTGACCATTTAATAGCTTATTTAAAGCAAGAAGCTGTCGGTACTGCCAGAATTAGATATTTGGATGAGCAGACTGCAAAAATAGAAAGACTTGCTGTTTTATCTCACTCAAGAGGTAATGGTATTGGTAAGCAAATCATGGAAAAAGCAATAGATTTTATTGCTAGTAAAAATATTTCCGAGGTTGTAATTAATTCTCAAGAATATGTCAAAGCTTTATATCAAAAAATAGGTTTTATAGCAGAAGGAGAAATATTTATCGAAGCTGGTATTCCTCATATAAAAATGAGGAAGCTATTGTTATAAAGAATGAAACGCGATGGCTGCCTTAATTTTGAATTTTAAGTTCCACGCAGCGATATTAGATACTAATCTGAACTCATTGTTGATTTGCTAATATGCCAATTAGGCGATTAGTGTACTGCAAAGGAACAGCACCTATGGCGCAAACAGGCCCTAACTTCTATGACGATGAGGCGGTTTTTGCAACCTATATGCGCCATCGTCAAAGTGTAGATACACCAAACGATACGTTAGAAAAGCCAGTAATAATGGATCTTATTCAACCCATTAATGGCAAAAGTATCCTCGATTTGGGGTGTGGTAATGCAGCAATTGGGCAAGAACTCCTCGAACAAGGCGCTGCAAGTTACACTGGTCTCGAAGGCTCACACAAGATGGCTGCTCTTGCAATTAAAACACTTGCTGACACAGCAGGTCAGATTATTGAACAGACAATTGAAAACTGGACTTATCCACAAGCTGCATTTGATGTAGTGATTGCAAGACTCTCCCTGCATTATGTCGCTGATCTGGCACCAATTTGCACCCAGATATCCCTCTTCTGTCACTCTCCGGAGTAAGCAAATAGTAAAAAAGCTAAATCATCCAGAAGCATAACAGGGTTTAAATTGATTCATTGCCGCAATTAAATGATTGAAT
>NZ_JACJQJ010000116.1 GCF_014696615.1 Nostoc linckia FACHB-104
TCCCAAAGCATACCCCAGATTGACCACACCCCGGCAAGAATTACGCAATCAATTGCAGAGTGCTTAAACCACAAGCTTTTCAGCTTTTCTTAGTGCCATTCGCTTTAGATTCTACCTTTAACTTTTCGGCTCCTGTAACCGCCAGTTCTCCGGAACTGCAAACGCTGTTCGATTTTATTGCTTTAGGAGCAAGTGAGCGCGATCGCGATCGCATCCTCCCTTTTGATATTATCGACTTGATCCGGCGTTCCAGATTAGGTGCATTACGTATCCCTATTGCTGAAGGTGGCGCTGGTAGCACTGCACGGGAGCTATTTGAAGTTGTGATTCGCCTAGGAGATGCTGATCCGAACGTCGCTCACATTGTGCGGAATCACTTCTCTGTTACAGAGAGAATTTTGCGTTCTGAACGTACCCAGAGAAATCGCCGTTGGCTCAAAGCCGTTGTTGATGGTGCAATTATTGGACTCGCTGCAACCGAATTAGAAGCCAAGCGCTCTGGTGGTGGTCAAGTCGTGAATACAAAATTAACACCCGATGGTGACGGCTATCGTCTGAATGGTAAAAAGTATTACAGCACAGGTAGTATTTATGCAGACTTAATTTTCGTGCGCGTCTTAGCACCAGATAATACTACAGCCTTCATACTCATTCCTACCAAGCGCGAGGGTATTGAACTTGTAGATGATTGGGATGGCTTTGGACAAAGGCTAACAGGTACAGGAACTACTACCTTTACCAATGTCCGCGTCGAGGCTGATGAAGTCATTCTTGATACAGATACAGATAGAGACAACCTGCCCTACAACATTGTCCCACAATTGTTCCTAACAGCAATTAACGCAGGGATTATTCGCAGTGTGCTACGCGAGGCAAAAAACCTCATCCACAAACGCCCTCGAACCTTCTATCATGCCGTAGCCGAGCAAGCAGCAGATGATCCTCTATTGCAGCAAACCGTCGGTCAAATCTCGGCCAATGCCTTTGCTGCTGAAGCAGTTGTCTTAGCTGCAGCTGATGCTCTTGATCGCCTCCCATCTGCCAAAGCCCAGGGTGAAGAGGCAGAAACAGCGGCAGCACTGGCAGCTTCTTTAAGTGCATCTAAAGCAAAATTGATTGTCGATGAGTTAGTGCTACGTTCAACCACCCTATTATTTGAAGTTGGTGGAGCATCTACCACTAAAAAAAGCTCCAACTTGGATCGTCATTGGCGCAACGCCCGCACTCTAGCATCACACAATCCCAGCCACTTCAAAGCCCGTGCGATCGGAGACTATGAAATCAACGGGAAAGCATTACCGGAGAGAGGGTTTTTTTAGGGCAGAGGGGCAGAGGAAGCAGAGGAGAAATAACCATACCCGATGACGGCAGTTGCTACAACGGGGTTCCCCCTGCAAGGCACTGCCTCCCCAATACCCCATGCCCCACCTATAGCAATTGAGATAGCTGGCGCATATCGTGAAAAACTATCTTGGCTCCAGCCTCAAAAAGAGCAGTGCGTAGACTCGCAGCGGCTTGTCGTGAGACATCGCTGTGATGGGCATAGCCAAAAACAGTCATTCCTGCTGCGGATGCTGCTTGCACGCCCGGTACAGAATCCTCAATTACAGCACAATCTTTTGGATTTGTATTCATTTGCTCGGCTGCATAGAGATACACATCGGGAAAAGGTTTGGGGCGCGAAACATCATTAGCACTATATATTTTGCCATCAAATTTATGTAGAAGCCCCGTTAATTTCAATACCATTTGAATATGGTGGTGGCTACTATTGGATGCCACACATTTTGGTAATGTCATCTGCTCCAATACTTCGCTAATGCCTGGAACTGGTTTTAGTTCTTGCTCTAAGGGAGCCATTTCTCGCTCCTTACAAAGTTCCATAAAGTTTTTGGGTAATGGTTTGTTGTAAGATGTCTCGATAATCTCTAAACAGGTTTTTAAAGACTTGCCAATAAATTTTTGAGTTACTTCTGCATAGGTAATAGGAAAGCCAGCCTCAGTGAGCGTTTCTGCAAAAACGCGATTAATAATTGGTTCGCTATCAACCAAAACTCCATCACAATCAAAAATCACAAGCTCGAATTGATTTTGACCCATATTTTTGCCTCAAATTTAGGATTTTATCATAAGATTGATAATTATTTATCCTTTACTTTTGAGGAGCGATCGCCAAGGACTTTTCTAAAATATAAGACAATTTTTGTTAACTACTTTTATTAAAATTTTATTTAAAAAACGAGATTTTATTTGCATATCATTGATTTTTTATTGGTAAATAAAATGCATTTACCCTGATATCTCTAACTGTTTGATATCTCCATCTTTTGGTTGGTCTATTTCGATAAATTTTGGCCCGACAATCAGAACTGTCACCATCATTAATAGACTTGTCACCATGATGATGCTCACGACGTTGGGGTCGTCAAAATTACTTGTACCTACTAATAATGCTGCGGCAAAATTGCGTTGGGCTGTTCCTACTCCTAACACCCGTTGAGTGTCAACACCAGGCCCGCCTAAGAGATAACCAACGCTAAAGGAAAAGATAATAAATACTGCACAAACAAAGATTGCACCTGTTTTTAATAACCCAATAATATCGTTGGTGTGAATTATTAATCTGACTACTAAACCTAAAAGTAATCCATTACTAGATAACTTGAAGAAAATAGGCTGGATAACAGGAGCGATCGCAGGAAATTTAGCTTTAATAAATAGTCCAATTACTAACGGGCTAATCATCATCAATAATAAAGGTTTGCCAATATCCCAAGAATTGATTTGCACACCTTGCACCACTAAGGGTAGTACTAACGGCATATAAAAAATCGTGCCAAGCATCAGCAACATCATTAATCCCACAGAAAAGGCTATATTGCCCTTCACTATTTGAGCAAGTTTAGGCAAAGCTGGGGGGCCTGATGCTAGTGCCATGATGAGTAAACCATCTTTTAATGCTTCACTCAAAGGTACTATTTGTACTAGCAGATAAACAAAACTTGGCACCAATATAAAATTGGTCAGCAAAGACAATATGACAAGTCTGGGACTGCGGAGTGGTTCCCAAATTTGTTTAATAGTTAGACCTAAACCTGCACCTAACATAGTGAATACAATGAATGTAAATAGTGCAAGTTTGTCGATTATTACTAATATTTCATTCATGATTTATAGGGTGGTTGGGCATGGGGCATTGGGCATGGGGCATAGTTATTTCTCCTCTGCTTCCTCTGCCCCAATCTTGATTACTTCAAATCCAGGCTGACTTGTTGTAAGTTACCAGTGAAGTTAAAGGGTACTTGGTAGGTGTCAACTACAGGAGTACCTGTATCTCTACCTACATCAAAGGTTTCGTCTAGGGCTAAACGGTAAGCGATGGTTTTATCTACTCGTCCTTCAGCTACCTGTTGGTCATTAATGAATAATTTGCCGATACCACCTGCACCTACACCACCGTCATAATCAAAGTTGAATCGGATTGTAGATTTACCAGAGGGTAATTTTTCTGGTGATTGAATGGTGTAGCGGGCGGTATTGGCATAGTTGTAGATATATGTGGGCTTACCATCCTCAAGGAAAAAGCTCCAACCAGCAAAGCGACCGCCTTGGGTTAAAATTACACCTTCTGCCCCATTTTCGGGAATTTCTATATTAGCTGTAATAGTGAAGGAGCGATTTTTCAAATTTGGGGCGCTACCTTCTGGAATACCAACTGTACCAGGATAGTAGGTGAATGTTGTGCGTCCTTTGGTGAGGCTGGGACGAATTTTGACATCAAATCTTTCAGCGATGCGATCGTCTAGTGGTAAGACGTTATGCTTTTTAGCTTCTTTTAAAAACAACTTTTGCAGTTTTTCTAGCTTCTGGGGGTTTTTCTTAGCTAGATTATTCGCCTCGCTGAAATCTTCGGCAATGTTGTACAGTTCCCACTCATCTGTATCAAAGCTACCTTTAACAGTTCGTTCCCAAGGTAAGCGACCATGACGCGCCGCAGCTACCCAACCTTCATCGTAAATTGCTCGGTTGCCCAACATCTCGAAATACTGAGTTTGGCGATGGGAGGTTGCATCAGGATGATCAAAGGTATAAGCGAGGCTAGTACCTTCTATTGGTTGTTGTTTCACACCATTTACTTCTTTCGGTACAGTAATTCCCGATACTTCTAAAATCGTGGGCGTAATATCAATTACATGATGGAATTGACTGCGAATGCTACCTTGGTCTTTGATATTTGCGCCCCAGGAAATCACTAAGGGGTTACGAGTACCGCCAAAGTGAGAGGCGATTTGCTTTGTCCATTGAAAGGGAGTATTGACTGCCCATGCCCAAGCAGCCGGAAAATGGTTGAATGTTTTGGGGCTACCCAAATCATCATAGGCAGCTAGCAGTTGTTGAAGATTTTCGGGTACGGCGTTGAAAACTTGGAGTTCGTTGACGCTACCTGTTAATCCGCCTTCGGCACTAGCACCGTTATCTCCCACAACATAGATTACTAAGGTGTTATCTAGTTCACCGAGTTGGTCAACAGCATTAATTAACCTGCCGACTTCATAATCTGTATGGGCTAAAAATCCAGCAAATACCTCAGCCATGTGGGCATAGAGTTTTTGCTGTTCTGCTGAGAGGGAATCCCAAGCTGGTAATTCTTGGGGGCGAGGGGTGAGTTGGGCATTAGCAGGAATTACACCCTGTTGCTTTTGTCGGGCAAAGGTTTCTTCGCGTAATTTATCCCAGCCTTGGTCAAATTTGCCTTTATATTTGTCAATCCATTCTTTAGGGGCGTGGTGGGGTGCGTGGGTAGCACCGGTGGCGAGATAGGCGAAAAACGGTTTTTCTGGTGCAATAGATTGTTGGTTGCGAACCCAGGCGATCGCATGGTCTACTAAGTCAGGTGTCAGGTGATAATCTGGCTTGTTGGGTTTGTCTATACGCTTAGTATTTTCCACTAAAGCCGGACTCCACTGATTAGTATCACCACCAAGAAAGCCGTAAAAATACTCAAACCCTAACCCTGTAGGCCAGCGATCAAAAGGCCCGGCGGCGCTGGTTTCAAAGTCTGGTGTATTATGCCATTTACCGAAAGCCGCTGTATTATAGCCATTTTGTCGCAGGATTTCGGCAACGGTAGCAGCACTCTTAGGTAAAACTGTTGTGTAGCCAGGATAACCTGTAGCTAATTCCTCAACTACCCCTGTATTAACTGAATGATGATTGCGTCCAGTTAACAAAGCTGCCCTGGTAGGCGAACACAGGGCTGTGGTGTGAAACTGGTTGTAGCGTAATCCTTTCTCGGCTAGGCGCGTTAAATTTGGAGTGTCTACCGGGCCGCCAAAGGTACTGGCTTGTCCAAAACCCACATCATCTAGTATGACTAGCAACACATTGGGAGCTTTGGCTGGGGCGGTGATGGTTGGGGGAAAGTCTGGTTGTGATTCTTTGTAGGTGAGGCCGATTTTACCCTTAAACTCTGGTAAGGGCAGAGGTAATACCTCAGATGTAGCGGCTAGGGCGGGGCCGTTGATCGCCAATAAAACGATCAGCAATGATAAAGCGATCGCCTTGGCAATTTTTGGCAATACATTCCAGGGCTTAGATTTAAACTTCATTCTTAATCCTTTCTGTACTCAGGTTCTTTACTAAGCGAAATCCGATATGAGTTGTTCCCGTATCCGGCGCTTGAGATTCTCGCGCTGCGGGACGAAAGCGGCTGCAATAGTTAGGCGCACACAGATAAGAACCACCTTTAATTACATGTAGGGCTTTCTCGCTAGGTTTATTAGGGTCAAAACTTTGTTCCGGGCCTGTAGGATTAACAATGTGGGTTTTGTGGTTATGTCCTGGCATAAACCAATCGGATGTTAATTCCCAAACATTACCAGTCATGTCATAAAGTCCATAACCGTTGGGTGAAAAGGAACCAACGGGAGCAATACCTGCATAACCATCTTTTTGAGTATTGAAAAAGGGAAATATTCCTTGCCAAGTGTTAGCTTTTTTCTCCGAGTATTCATCGCCCCAAGCATAAGTTGCAGCATCTAACCCGCCACGGGCGGCGTATTCCCACTGGGCTTCTGTAGGTAGTGATTTTCCTGCCCAATGGGCATAAGCTACAGCATCTTCGTAAGCAATATGAACAACGGGATAGTTATCTTGATGGGCAATTCCGCTTTCTTTGCCAAAAGGATGTCGCCAATTTGCCCCAGTCTGCCAATGCCACCAATTCAGTAGTTTTGCTTCTGGTTGTACTATTGCAAACACTAAAGAACCGGGTAATCTCTGCTCATCTGGTAAGTCGGGAAACTGTTCTTTTGATAAAGGTCTCTCTGCAACTGTGACATAACCTGTCGCTTTGACAAACTCTGCAAATTGAGAATTTGTCACCTCGTATTTATCTATACAAAATGAACTAACTCTTACTTCTTGTGCTGAGAGTTCTTCTATATAACCGGAATTATCCGATCCCATCGTAAATTTCCCACCAGGAATCATTACCATTTCTGGAGGACAGGGATTAGCGGTAGCAGCAAAAGCGGGAGGAATCGCCGTAGACATTGCTACTCCTATAACCAATAACAGCGCTAAAAAACTTTTCCTAAACACAGTGGTTTTGACTGTTAACAAAAAGAAATCAAAATTCAGACTCAATATTGCTGATAAATATTCATCAGTCTATTAATATGCAAAAAATTAGCAATTTTTCATTTATTGAAAATTGCCATGACTTTGCGCTATTTTAAAAAAGTTTATCTTATTTTAAATTTGCATCATACTATATATTGATGTATTTACCGTATTTAAGACAATATTGATAAACTACCTCTTAAGCAAAAATAAGTCAAGAACTTTGTTTACTGGCATTGATATAGCCTGACAACTCATCGACTATCGCAATAGAAGGATTCTTGATTCAGGCAACGATTCTCGATATGCCCTGTCACCAAAAGTTATTAAACTATTACATATCATCGGCTATTTTCTGAGCGATCGCATTTCAGCGCATAAATATTATCCAGCCGCTTTCCCAGATATTTCATATTAGAAAACATATTATTTTGTGTCTCTGCTTCTTCCTCTGTTGAATATTTCAAAGCATAGATTCCGGCTGAATGTGCAGCTTGAATTCCGACATCGCTATCTTCTATAACAACACAAAATTCGGGTGGGAATCCCATTTTCTTAGCTGCGTATAAAAATAAGCCTGGATCGGGTTTCCACGAGCCTACATCATAAGAACTAAACAAGCTATCGCCAAAATAATGCGATAGATTTGTGACATCTAGAGCCTGACGAATTTTAGCTATAGGCGCACTTGAAGCAATACAAACAGGATATTCCAGAGTTTTGAGCATCTCTGGAACACCTGTTACTGGCTGCAAATAAAATTCAAATAATTCATTCACTTTTTGACGATATGCTCTTTCAAAATTAATAGGTAGCTTCACGCTATATCTTATTTCTATATCCGCTAAAATTAAAGCCAATTTTCTGCCACGATATCGACAAATTAGACTTTCAATTGATTCATTTATAAAAGGTAGTAAATCGATAAATGCTTGGTTACAAAGCCTCTCACTATCAACTAATGTTCCATCTAAATCAAAAATGATACAAAGATGCTTCATTTATGAAAAATAAAAACAAAAATTATTCCGTTTCAAATCGTTGACGGTTAACAGTTAACAGTCAACCGTCAACAGCGAACTAACTTTGATAAGGGCGTGGTAGTTGGCGCAATTTATGAGCAGTATCTAATTCACTGTTATTTTTTCTGCCATATCCCCAACCTAAGATGCGGCGATATTCACCCATAATCCCACTATCAATTAAATCATCCTCGTTGACTGCAACATTAGTATGAGATTGGGGTGCAACATAAAGCGCATCTGCTGGACAATATGCTTCACACATAAAACAAGTTTGACAATCTTCCTGGCGTGCGATCGCAGGTGGTTGGTTGGGAACTGCGTCAAAGACATTGGTAGGGCAGACTTGAACGCAGACATTACAATTAATGCAGAGTTGATGGCTGACAAGCTCGATCATGATACTGAGGCTGTAGTTTGAGTTGTTAATACTGGTGATGTCTTAGTCTCATCTGTAATCCAATCCCGTCTTACCCACAGCTTATCTAAACCGCCTGTGGCTTGGTAATAACGCTGATTGGGATCGGTTTCAGGATAATCTATGCGAATATGTTCGCTGCGGGTTTCTGTGCGATGTAAAGCGCTAAAATATCCCCATCTTGCTACAGCCGTCAGCGCAGCAGCTCTGCGAGAAAATTCGATATCGCGCACGGTATCTTGTTTCGGGTTCCCTTGTACTTGTTGCCACAAAGTTTCTAATTTGGCGAGAGAATCCAGAAGTTTCTGCTCAGAACGCAGGTAATTCTTCTCTAAGGGGAATACCTCCGCTTGGACACCACGCACGATCGCGTTACTATCGAATGTTTCAGATGTGGGAGATTGGGAACGCATTCCCGCTTGTCCAGCAGGATGCACAACTCTTTCATGAGCGCGATCGCCTAGACTTTTCGCAAAAGCTGCTGCACCTTCTCCCGCCCATTGTCCTGTGGAGATTGCCCAAGCAGCATTAGGGCCACCACCCCCAGAAGCTAAACCGGCTAAAAATTCTCGCGATGCTGCATCACCGGCGGCGTAAAGTCCAGGTACTTTTGTCCCGCAACTATCATTGATAATCCGAATTCCACCTGTACCCCTGACTGTACCTTCTAGAACCAAAGTTACAGGTACTCGTTCTGTATAGGGGTCAATACCAGCTTTTTTATAAGGTAAATACGCGATGAAATGAGACTTCTCAATTACGGCTTTGACTTCAGGTGTGGCTCGATCCAAACGAGCATAAACGGGGCCTTTTAAGAGGGCGTTGGGAAGGAATGCGGGATCGCGACGACCATTGATATAGCCACCTAAATCGTTACCGGCTTCATCGGTGTAACTAGCCCAGCCAAAAGGAACTCCCCTTGTGACTGTGGCATTAAAAGCCGTCGAGATCGCATAGTGATTAGAAGCTTCCATACTAGAGAGTTCACCGCCAGCTTCCACAGCCATCAGCAGTCCATCACCTGTATTGGTATTGCAACCTAAAGCTTTACTCAAGTATGCACAACCACCATTTGCTAAAACTACTGCACCAGCACGAACGGTATAGGTGCGATTATTTTGTCGCTGTACGCCTCTAGCGCCAGCCACAGAGCCATCCTCAGCTAATAACAGTTCTAAAGCTGGGCTTTGGTCGAGAATTTGCACGCCCACACGCAACAGATGTTTGCGAAGTACTCGCATATATTCCGGGCCATAATAACTTTGACGCACGGATTCCCCATTTTCTTTGGGGAAACGATAGCCCCAATCTTCCACTAGGGGCAAACTTAGCCAAGTTTTTTCAATGACACGTTCAATCCAACGTAAGTTAGCGAGGTTTTTTCCAATGCGGTAACGTTCCGATACGACTTTGTCCCAGTTTTCTGGAGAGGGGGCCATGATGCCATTACCACTGGCTGCTGCTGCACCGCTTGTACCTAGAAAACCTTTATCTGCAATGATGACTTTTACGCCTTGGGCGACTGCTGCTGATGCGGCCCATGCTGCGGCGGGCCCACCACCAATTACCAGCACATCGGCGGTTAGTTGGAGTTCTGTTTCGCTATCGACTGTGAGCAATTGTTTTTCCTCCTTGTTGGTAGTTGCACCCTGTTTGGGGAATTCAAAATTAATAACCCCGCAGATGAGTCTGGGGGGTTGAATTCATGTTGTTTGGTTGCGTAAGTCGGCAAGCAAGTTCAAACAGTATAGATAAACATATGATTTCAGATAATATGATATCCTAATTATTAGGTTTTCAAAATTAAATATTGCAAATTAATCTCTTATCTCTGTGGTACGGGCAGTTTGCTCAAGTCGGGAAACCCGCCCATGCAACTGCCCTCCTCTGCATCTCTGTGGTTAGATAAATTATTTTTAAACCGCAGAGGCGCAGAGAAAAAACATATTTTATGAGTCACCTGGAAATGGGTGGTTATAGAGAGAAGGAAGAGAAATTGTAAGTAAAGAGGCGATCGCAATATTTGACAATCGCCTCTTGAACAAGACCCATTAAAAAACCAAAACCTATTGTTTTACAACCAATTCAGGATTAGTAATCGAAATCGCCACCTAAGCCGCCGCCACCGGGTGCAGCAGGTGCAGCATCCTTCGGTTCTGGCTTGTCAACTACAATGGCTTCGGTGGTTAATACCATACCTGCAATTGATGCAGCATTCTGCACGGCGGAACGAGTTACTTTGGCGGGATCAACAATCCCAGCTTCAAACAAATCCACAAATTCACCGGTAGTTGCATCATAACCAACGTTGAATTCTTTTTCTTTGACTCGTTCTGCAATGACAGCACCGTTTTGACCGGCATTTTCAGCAATCCTCTTGAGAGGTGCAGCCAGTGCGCGAGATACTATCAATGCGCCTGTTAATTCTTCATTCGCCAGGTTAGACTTTGCCCATTCTTCTAAGCCAGGTGCCAAATGTGCCAGTGTTGTACCACCACCGGGAACAATACCCTCTTCGACAGCAGCTTTAGTAGCGTTGATCGCATCTTCCAGACGTAGCTTGCGGTCTTTGAGTTCGGTTTCTGTAGCAGCACCCACTTTCACTACTGCAACCCCACCGGCAAGTTTTGCTAAACGTTCTTGCAGTTTTTCTTTATCGTAGGAAGATTCTGTTTCTTCGATTTGGCGGCGGATTTGTTCTACCCGTGCTTTGACAGCTTGTTCGTTACCTTCCGCAACGAGGGTGGTGCTATCTTTGGTGATGGTGATGCGGCGAGCTTTACCGAGTTGATCAAGTTTGGTAGCATCTAGTCTTAGACCAGCATCTTCGGTAATTAACTGTCCGCCTGTGAGGATGGCAATGTCTTCTAGGATAGCTTTGCGGCGATCGCCAAATCCAGGTGCTTTGACAGCGGCTACATTCAGCACGCCACGCAAACGGTTAACTACTAGGGTTGCCAAAGCTTCTTTTTCAATATCTTCGGCAATAATTACCAAAGGACGACCAGCACGTGCTACTTGCTCAAGTACGGGTACGAGGTCTTGTACCAATGCGATTTTCTTATCGGTTAACAGCAAGAAAGGCTCATCAAATACAGCTTCCAAGCGCTCGGCATCGGTGGCAAAATAGGGAGAGATATAACCTTTATCGAAGTTCAAGCCTTCTGTAACTTCTAGTTCGGTGGTGACTGACTTACCTTCTTCTAGGGAAATTACGCCTTCACGACCAACTTTATCTAAGGCTTCAGCAATTAAAGCACCTACAACTTCATCGTTACCCGCAGAGATTGCCGCAACTTGCGCGATCGCTTTAGAATCTTCCACAGGACGAGCGTGTTCTTTAATCTTGTCCACTAAAAAGCCTGTGGCTTTGTCGATACCGCGTTTGATTTCAATGGCATTCGCACCAGCAGCTACATTCCGCAAACCTTCTTTGACAATGGCGTGAGCCAAAACAGTTGCAGTTGTGGTACCGTCTCCAGCAGCATCGTTAGTTTTAGAAGCAGCTTGACGAATTAGAGATACACCTGTGTTTTCAACGTGATCTTCTAATTCAATTTCTTTGGCGATGGTAACGCCATCATTCACAATTTGGGGTGCGCCAAATTTCTTTTCTAAAACAACGTTACGACCTTTGGGGCCGAGGGTGACTGCTACTGCTTCAGCGAGGATATCAATTCCTTTTTCCAAGGCGCGACGAGCATTTTCGTTGTAAATGATGCGTTTAGCCATAGTGATGCAAGTTCTCTCTAAATATTGTGTAAGTTCATCAGTTGCGAGTGTGATTATGATTCACCATTCGCGTTTTGACTTGTGGAGTAAAAATGATTAATAACTAATGGCAATCAACTATGAAACAATTGCCAAGATGTCCTTTTCAGATAATAGGACATACTCTTCTGTACCAAGCTTAATGTCGGTGCCTGCATACTTGGAGTAAAGAACCTTATCGCCAATAGCAACATCTATAGTGTGAAGGGTGCCATTATCGTTACGTTTACCAGGGCCAACGGCAACAATTTCACCCACCTGTGGCTTTTCTTTAGCGCTATCAGGCAGAAAAATACCTCCCGTTGTTTTCTCTTCGGACTCACTAACCTTGATGAAAACGCGATCGCCCAAAGGCTTAACAGTAGATACGCTTAATGCTATAGCTGCCATACAAAATTCTCCAAACTAACTTTTTGAAGGTCAACAAATAGGTGTAATTAAGTAATGAACTGATGTCAGGGAATTTTTGCTCAATTGGACAAGTCTAATTGAGAGGACAATTTATCATGCCTATTGTTTCTCCAACCAAACATTAGGCATGAAAGGTTTTTTAATCAAACCAATCCAACGAATAGTGAGCAAAATCAGGAATTGCTAGTCATGGAGGTCAAAACTACATTAAGTCTATCGAATTAACGTAGTTTACTTATATTAAGTATCATGTCATAAGCTTTTAAAAAAAGCAAGCAGTCCAAAGCCACTGAATTTAGGTGCAGGTATACAAGATTGGCAAAATTGAAATTTTGATATTCGCCTAAAAAATAGGAAAAACCCAGCATTTATTGCTAATTGCTGGGATTAGAGGTGGTATTAAAAGTTGTTACTGTGAATTTTGTCAATTTGGGATGCTAATCGGGCGGATTCAGGATGCGATCGCTTTAGCCACCGTTGTATCAATTGCGCTATCCCAATTTGGCTGTTGTTTGATCAGTCCTAAGCGAGTAAGTAATTGAGACTGATTGATTAATTCTTGACGATACTCATCATTTGGAACTTCAAATATCAGGTTTCGACGGCCTAAAGTTAAATCAGCTGCCTGTGGTGATAACTTATTTTCTTTGACCAAAATATCTACTGCTGCTTGACGGTTATCTTTTGCCCAAGATATTGCTTGTTTATAGGCTTGTAAAAACTTTTGTATAGTCTCTGGATTCTTTTCTAATAACTTTTGTTCTCTTAATGCATATACAGCAACATATGGTGGTTGAAAGCCTAGACGTAGTTTGGCGGAACTCGTCTCAGTTTTAGCTGCTACAGGGGTAGCATTACTAGATGTATTGGATGGAGAATTAGCTAATTTACCGCAAGCCGCTAAAGCTGCTGTTGATATACCCAAACCCAGTAAATCGCGGCGTTTTAGCCTCATATAATTACTCTCCTTACAGATTGAAAAGGGAATAGGGAACAAATTTTAATTAAAGAGGTTTGGACAATATTTAAAAAACTAATTACCTAGTGGTAAAGTAATATTAAGTAAAGTATTTTATTTGATAAAATATATTGCAACTTTTTCATTAAGGATGAGGCATAAATATCCGCGTTTTACGCAAGCTTCATCATTCATACATTAAGTTTAGATAGCAATTCATTAAATAAGATGGTAGTTAAATTCCCTTTCAATTTAACTACCATAAGCGAGTAGATTTAATGGTATTGAAAATTATAATTGCATATATAGTAACCAAAATCAAGAGATTTTTGATTGAATATTTACCTCTATCAAACATTGGGGAATATGGCAAAAATTTGATAATTATTTTTCTATTTAATTTTTATAGAAAAATAATTAATCAATTAAAATCCTGGTTGTTTCACTAGGAAAGTACTAACTTCTATGTGGATCATCCAAGTAAAATTTTCAGTTGCAAATGTCAATTTATAACCTGAGACCTGCCTGTTTCATGAGTGGGAGGATGCGATCGCCAAAAAATTCCAGATCAGGCTTAAAGTCATAAAAGCTCAATTGCAAGCCATCAATACCAGCCTCTTTCAACTGCACAAACTGCTCGACTACCTGCTCAGGCGTACCGATGACCTCGATGTTACCACCAATAGCCCGACGCTTTGGTGCATCTTTACCGACGCGACCTTTCCAAGCGTGCGCGTCACTATCGAATCTGCTAAAGCCTAAAGGTGCGGCTGGGTCAGCATGAGCGACTATCGCATCGTGATATTCCCAAGTTTCGCGCTCAGTTTCGCGGCTAATTACCATCGGGTTGAGGAGTGTCCGTACTTCCCGACCAATATCGCGTGCAGCTTGCTTGACTCTTTTAGTATGTGCAGGTAAGGCTTCAATAGCACTGGGGAAGTCAGAACCCGCTGGGCTGGTGATAAACACAATGTCAGAATAACGTGCAGCAAAGGAAATACCTGCATCTGAGCCTGTAGCATTGACTAGCACTGGACGGCCATATTTTGGCTTAGGCGTAACGTAAGCACCATTGAGTTTCCACGAAGACTTACCCTCAAATGAGAAGTTCTCGTTATCACCCCATAAACGTTGCAGCACTTCAATAAACTCAGCTGCAAGTTCATAACGATGATCGTGCTCAATACGATTCCAACCAAACATTTCATGTTCAACTGCGCGGTGTCCAGTCACCACGTTAATACCCCAGCGCCCCCCTGATATATGGTCGAGTGTTGCGCCATATTTAGCTAAGTGCAAGGGATGAATTGGCCCGTACAACACATGGATTGTAGAGATGAGCATAATCTTCTGTGTCACGCTGGTGAGTGCAGCTGTAGTCACAAAAGAGTCCAGCGCTTGACCGTTGAACACGCCACCATAGCCACCTTTGGGTAACCACTGTGACAGCGCAAATACTAAATCAAAGCCCAGTGCCTCGGTTTTTAGCACCAAATCCTTGTTGTATTCAAAGCTCCAGTCAGTAGTACGCGGTAATGTAGAAGCACTCCAACCGCCTGCTTGGATGGGGAGAAATAACCCCAGCAAGACAGGCTGCTTCAACGCTTGGGAGAGGGGGCTATTGGGGAAATCTGTCGGAGCCAAAAAGCGATCGCTTCCGACAATTGAACCAGGGTAATGGCTAAGAATCATCGCTCAAATTGGGTAGATAACTAATCTATTGGCTCTGCACCGATCGCACTTAACGCGGCTTTGGCAATGGCAATATCCTGCTCAACAGTACCGCCACCAACACCAATGGCTCCTACATGGACACCACCAAAACGAATAGGTAAACCTCCACCGAGATTTGTTAGCAAGTTACCAGAAGCTAGAGGTAACGCCACAGCCAGATGATCGGCAAAGTTTCCTGTAGGGCGACGAATCGAAGCTGCTGTTTGGGCTTTGCGTTTGCTAGTTTCTACACTGTGAGGTGGTGCGCCATCACCATGTGCAAAGGCTACCAAAGTTAACAGCGAGTTGTAAACAGCTATCGATACGTTAGCGCCTAGATTTTGGCTTTCTTTTAAACCTGCTTTGACTGCTGCTAGTGCGGTATCAGCTGTAATTAATTCAACAGTTCTCGTAGATGTAGATGTTTGTACCATGATTGCTATCTCCCTGCTGTTACAGCTTGCCGTTCTCGTTTTGCTACTTCTGCACGTACTAAAGGAATGACTTCCCGCCCGTAATCAATGGCATCTTGTAGCGGATCGAAGCCTCGAATTAGTAATGTAGTGACACCTGCGTCATAGTAATCAACTAAAGCCTCTGCAACTTGTTCTGGTGTTCCTACTAGGGCAGTTGTGTTACCTGCCGCACCAGTAGCGGCTGCGATCGGTGTCCATAAACGCTTATCGTAAATCTCGCTTTTAGCTGCGAAATCCAGTAACCTTTGCGAACCTATTGCCTGGGGCCTAGCTGGGGGAGCGACTTTCGCACCTCCCCGTTGTTCTTGAATCTGCCCTAAAATATTTCTGGCTCTTTCCCAAGCCTGTTCTTCTGTCACACCTAAAATAGGACGCAGAGATACACTAAAGCGGATAGAACGACCAGGAGGTAAAGCAGCACGAACTTCGGCGATCCGTTCTTTCACTGCGGCAATTGGCTCACCCCACAATGCATAGACATTACTATGCTTGGCTCCTACCTCTACTGCTGGGCCAGATGCACCGCCAAAGTAAAGAGGAATATGGGGTTTTTGCAGTGGCTTGATGGCAGAGAAAGCATCTTTAACACGATAAAATTCACCCTCATAATCGAAAGGTGTATCGCTTGTCCAAACACGACGGACTATTTCTAAATACTCATCTGTACGACGATAGCGGTTGTCATGGTCAAGCCAGTCGCCATCTCTTTGCTGGTCAGCATCACTACCGCCAGTAATAATATGCACCGCAATCCGACCATTGGTGAAATGATCAAGGGTAGCGGCTTTGCGTGCTGCTAAAGTTGGTGCGACAAAACCTGGACGATGCGCGATCAAAAAGCCTAAGCGTTCTGTAAATGCAGCTGCATGGGTAGCAACAGTAAAACCATCAGGGCTACTAGAGCTATAGCCAATTAGTACTTTATCAAAATCCCCTTTCTCATGGGCTTGAGCGAACTCACGCACATAGGCGGGGTCAATAATGTCATCCGCCAGACTACCTGGGACACTGTTTAATTCCGAAGCAGGTTTAGTGCGGATTAACCCGATGAACTCAACTGGCATGGTAATTCTCCTGAAAATGCGCCCCTAATTCTCAATCGCCATTAATCCCAATACTTTCGGTTAAGGGGAAATGGGAAAGGGAAAAAACCTTTAACCCTTAACCTTTGACCTTTTCCCCCAAACCAAACTTGTAGTGTTACCATCAATCCAACAAATCCGGTTGATCGCGGGTAATTTCATCCCATAAATATTGGAATGCACGCCAACCTGCTTCGTGAGTACCATTGCGTTGTTGAATACTCAAAGCGAGGTCATGCTCAATAGGAATGGGTTTACCTACGGATTCTGCTAGCAACTGGGATTTAGTCGCATCTTCTAGACGAATGAACCACCAAGCCGCTTCGTCTACAGTATGTCCTACGGTTAATAATCCATGATTGCGGAGGATTGCCGCTTTTTTATTACCTAATCCTTCAGCAATGCGTTTTCCTTCACTGGTATCTAACACAATGCCTTTGTAATCATCAAATAAAGCATGATCTTGGTAGAAAACGGCAGAATCCTGAGTAATCGGCTCGATTAAGCGACCTAGTGCTGACCAAGTTTTGCCATAGAAGGAATGAGCATGAGCCGCCGCTACTACATCTGGACGGGCTTCGTGAATTTGGGAGTGAATAGCATAAGCTGCTTGATTGAGTGCGCCGTTACCTTGAACAACTTCACCTTCAGCATTAACCAAGATTAAGTCGGAAACGCGCACGCGACTGAAATGAATCCCAAAAGGATTTACCCAAAAATGATCGGTAAGTTCCGGATCGCGGGCTGTGATGTGTCCTCCTAATCCTTGAGCAAAACCTAAGCGGGCAAAAATGCGTAAAGCTGCTGCTAACCGTTCTTTGCGATGACGACGCTCTGCTTCTGTGGAGGTAAAGGTTGGTGGTTTAACAAGAGTACCATTGCGGACGATGGAAGTTTGCACCATGATTTTCGATTCCTATGAATAGAAGATTATTTAATAAATGCAGCCATGAAACAGCCTTATATATTAGGCGTGACGATTCAGATGACTGCACCGTCAAACTAGTGACAGAATTATTTGATGAAATTTTTTAACAGATGCGATCGCACTGAATTAATACAATCTTCCGGCTCATGACTATTTACCCAAAGTTAGTTAGGAAATTATCTAGCACAGCAACTCTTTAAACTAGGTTAGTAACATTTTTTATTAAACTACGGTAAATCAGTCGAGCTACTGTATTTTGTGCAATATGAACCTACCATAGTTCATCTCAAGAAGCAAGCTTAAGAATAGTACCCCTTGTTTTTTATCGCCATATATGCAAATCTCATATTTATAAAATACGGCTTATTGGTCAACTTACCGTATTTTATGACTTGAAAAACTCAAGATTAACTGTCACAGACTGCTTAACAAGGTTCTGAAAAGCTTTGCCTGAGCCTAGCTATAGGAATTAAATTGCCAATTCCAGCCACTAGGCTCACCTTTTTCTTAAACCCTAGTTAATTATGAGCCAAAGACCATCCCATAGTTGCAGAAAATGTGTGGATGACAACAAATTTTAGATGGCGCAACACATCATTAAATTTTACGAACAGACAAAGAACAGACGCGAAATTACAACAGATAAATTCGCGTTACAAAAATTCAAGATTGGTAGATTAATCAGCTCTGTTCCAAATCAGTGAACAACTCACACACAGGAGCAACATTATGACTGCTACTATTACCCGTCCAGCTTGGACAATTGAATTTGAAAATGAAACAATTGATAGGTTAACCCTCTTCTGTCACTTTCCGAGTATTCTGAATAAAAGGATGAAAAGAAAAAACTCTGGAAGGTAAGCAGGGCAATGGATGTAGAATTACAAATCCTGAAACATTTAGCAAGAGATCCTCATCCAACAGTTGGCATCATAGATGAATATTGTGCAGAGTATAAAGACTTATTTAAAGAAGTAAGAAATTATGAGTGCTTCAAATATTTACACTTGGGAATCATCTCAACGATAAAAAG
>NZ_JACJQJ010000117.1 GCF_014696615.1 Nostoc linckia FACHB-104
CATTTGCTGACTTTGCGATGCTTCCAGGTCTTCGTTTAGACAATACACAATCTCTGGCTTTTGTCCAATTTTCTGTTAAGAAAGATGTTTATAATGCATAGCTTCAAAAGGGGGACTTTGATAGATGTTTTCTAGTTCCCCCCTTTTTTCAAGGGGGATCTAATTCTATGCAGCCTCATAAAGAATTGGTATTACTGCCCAACATCTAAAGTAAAGTAGAAACTCTTGTCAACAACTTTATTGCTGCCATCATATTTAATAATAGGAATCATCGCTTGGTGCATTCCTGGTTCAACTTTCCAACTTTGGGCAAAATTGCCAACTTTGTGACAAACACCTGCATTAATTCGGAACTGGCTAGGAGTGGATAGAAAATTTTGATAACTCTCAACTCCATTTTTGAAAAGAAAAGCTTTCGCCTCTAATTTATTCAGGCTGACTTCATTAGGTACGCAATAGTTGAGATTCAAAACTTTTAAATTATCTCCTGCTTTAAGTGGAATCCGTTGATGCTTATTCACTTGTAGAGGTTCATCGCTATTAATCTGCACAGTAAGATTAGCAATACATACTTTAGATGCAATATTTGGACTACATTCTAAAGCAGTGGTAGTGTGAGAGATGACAACTGATTTTACTTCTGAGTTACTCTGGAAATTTTTATTAATTAACGCAGGAACTACAACACCTGCAAAGCCTATTAAAGCTACTACTACAGGAACAATTACTTTTTCCATTGAAAATCTCATATTATTTACCTCCACCAATTAACTTTTTTTCTGACATCACTATATTGAGCGGCGTTTGCACATTGAATTTGCACCACAAAGTTTGTAAATTTATTTTGCGGTGGGCATCTTAGCCGCCCAAGTTCTGCAACTTTGGGCTGAACTTCTGAATATAAAAATCATATATTTATCTTTTAAATAAGTCCCAGAAAGGCATTTCCGGTGATTTATCAAAATACCGGAAAAATTTTTCCGTATTTTCAGATAATCGGAAAAACGCTATATTGGGATGCAGCTAAATTCAGCCTCGCTTGTAATGGTGTCGAGGAATATGGCAGAACGATGAACTCTTGGGAAGCTTTTCTGGTGATGGAGGTATGTCGTAAATATGGTTTGAGCCAGAAGGAAGAAGCAATTATTCTGGCGAAGTTTCCGAATGAGAATACTGTAAATGATAATAATCAGGTTGCGGAGAAATCATTAGAAAACCCTGAACTTCCCATGTCGGCTGAAACGGTGAGAAGGCAAATGTGGACGATATACAATGAACGCTTTTCTCCCCAGCAAGACCTTGAAGGGTTCCCAGATTACAATCAGAGAAGTAGAGACAAAGATTCCAGATTTCTAGCTTGGCTTCAACCTAAATATTCGGCATGGTTGAGAACCCAAAATTCTTACATTGCGCCTCCTGTTAATAATTTCACAGATAACCCATTTATTCCCCTGAATGACATCATTACTGAACAGCACCAATTGTTCGGTCGGGAGAGGGAGATTACAAGAGTATTTGAAACCTTAAATAGTGGCAGTAGTGTAGCGCTGATTGGTGAGAAAAAAATTGGCAAGTCTTCTTTACTTCAGGCTATTTGCCAACAAGCACAACATCGACTAATAAAACCACGCAAGGCAATTTATCTCAACTTAAGCCTAATTTTTAATGATGATGATTTTTATGATGAACTCTGCTATCAGGTGGGAATTGCTGTTAGCAAAGGTCGGCAATTAATTCGGGAGTTACAAAAACAGCAATTATTGTTGTTATTAGATGAAGTACAACAAATGACTTGGGATGGTTTCACTAGGGAATTACGCCAACAACTGCGCGGTTTGGCTGACGGACAAGCTAACCCACCTTTGCGCTTGGTAATTGCAGCTAGCGAACACTTAGATGTTTTGTTTCCTGATAGCCGAGATAACCCTTCACCCTTTCAAGGTGTTTGCATTGAAGAAGTTATTAAGCCTTGGGACGAAAATATTGTGCGTGGGTTTATTGACAGTCGGTTAGCGAATTCTACAGTGAATTTTACAGAAGAGGAAATTATTCAACTTATCCAAGAAAGCAGGGGACACCCGCAACGGCTTATGTATTTGTGTCATCGAACCTACTCGCGGTATATGGAGAGGATGGAAACTGAGTTATGAGTCAACACCAGCCTGTACCGCGTTTAAATTTAGCGCCTAAATTATGCCGTCCCCTGTCGCTGTGGAATCCCTTGGATTATCTACGTCTGTTGTACTGGGTATTTTATTTTCCCCAAGCTTTGCGGTGGTATGTAGATACTTTTGGGTGTGGGTATATCCCTGAAAGTGAAATGAATTGGCGAAAGGGATTAGAGTTGTTGCGTCAAAATCCTATCCAGCGTCAATTACTTTTGCAAGGGTTAGTTTTGACAGTAGTTATACCAGTGGTTGTCAGCCTAATTTTGGAGACGATAGGCTTTCCTTACGTCGGGTTTGGTGTGTTCTGGGTGGCGGTAGTCGTAGCGGTAGTCGTAGCGGTAGGCGTAGCGGTAGTCGTAGCGGTAGGCGTAGCGGGAGGCGTGGCGTATGGCGTGGTGTATGGCGTGGCGTATGGCGTGGCGGTAGGCTTGGCGTATGGCGTGGCGTTAGGCTTGCCGGGAAGTTTGGCGTTAGGCGTGGCGGGAGGCTTGGCGGGAGGCTTCCCGGGAAGCTTGGGGTTTGGTGTGGCGGGAGGCTTGGCGTTTGACGTGGTGAGATTTCTGGCGTTAGGTGTGGCGTATGGCGTGGCGTATGGCGTGGCGGTAGGCGTGACGGGAGGCGTGGCGGAAGGCGTGGCGGAAGGCGTGGCGGAAGGCGTGGCGGAAGGCGTGGCGGAAGGCGTGACAGTAGGCGTGGCGTTTGGCGTGACGGTAGGTGTGGCGCTTATGCGTCCAGAGAATTGGCTAGTTGGCTTACCTTTAAATTTACAAAAAATCCCAAATGCTAGTTTTTTACTTCCCCATATCACTTCAATTCCCTTACCGAATCTTGATAAGCGGTTGCATAATTGGCTGCAACAAGATTGGGAAATAGCTTTACATAATACTAATGAATTGCTAGCTTATACTCTGCAATTTATTCCCGTTGTACAAGCAGTTAATAAAGTACTTGCCAAAACACCGACAGAGCAAATAATTTGGCGCATTTCTCAGCTAGCGGCAAATCCTTTTGATTGGAATTTAGTACGTTTTGCCTCAGCTTCTCTACATGAAAAGCTAAAGTCAAGAGCAATAGATGGTTTCTTTTTCTTCCCTCACTCTTGGCGGCAAAGGTTACAGGCTCGTTTGCTTATAGGTACCCGCCTAGATACTCCTGCTCGTGCTGCTGCTGCTGGTTTTTGGTATCTGCATGAAGAAGAAGCAGTGAAAGCAACAGAGGCTTTTGCTGTAGTGCGTTCTCTTCTCTATGGCGAGGAAATGTATACTCTTGCCCAAACTCTAGCCACATTTCGCGCAGCAATAGAACCAGGCTCTATTGCTGCTGTGCAATTACCTAATTTCCCACCAGAACCCCTTTTACGTCCAGTCACTTGGCAAACAATTACTAGCCTGCGTCGAGTTGTTGAAGATGTACAGTTTGTTAATCGCAGCGTGTCTCGTTCAGCTAAGTCTTTGGCTCTCAATCGCGCTTTAGGTGAACTTACTAACATCCTCAATCAAGCTGATACTTTGCCGCAAGCAGAACGCGGACTAATTATAGATATCGCCCAAACTTGGAAAGAAAGCTTGTTACAAATTGCTGGTGAGGTGGGGGAAGTTACTATCACCAAGCCTGTGGTTAATCCTTATATAGTAGGCGACCCGGTTCAAGGTAATCTCTTCGTTGGGCGAGAAGATATCATCAGACAGTTAGAAGAACTCTGGGTGATGGGTCATCAACTCCAGTCTGTAGTTCTTTATGGTCATAGGCGTATGGGTAAAACTTCTATCCTAGTTAACGCCGCTAATTCTCTAGGTTCGGGGCTTCAGCTAGTTTATGTCAACCTGCTGCGGTTGGGTGATACTCCCCAAGGAGTTGGCGAGGTGCTAATGGCAATAACTGATGAAATTTCCCAAGCTGTGAAAATTGCACCGCCAGCTGATGCAGATTTGCTCAATCTCCCCTACCGGACTTTTGAACGCTATTTCAAACAAGTAGAAGCACAGTTAGAAGGTGGGTTAATTATCGCTTTAGATGAGTTTGAGAAAATTGAAGAACTAATTGAAGCGGGAAAAATCCCCCAAGATTTTATGGGTTTTCTGCGGGGGTTGGTGCAAATGAGTTCTAAAGTTGCTTTTGCTTTTGCTGGGTTGCACACCTTGGAGGAAATGACAGCAGATTATTTTCAACCTTTCTTTGCTAGCGTTATTCCCATCCATGTAGGATTTTTGACACGTGCAGCTACTAGGCAAATTCTCGCTAACCCAGGTGAAGATTTTCTTCTGGATTACACCCCAGAGGCTTTAGATGAGATTTATGCTTTAACATCTGGTCAACCTTATTTAGTGCAACTGCTGGGATTTCAGCTAGTGCGCCGCTACAATGATTTTGTATTTGAGCAAGGGCGTACCCGCAGTCCGGTTTTTACGGTGGAAGATGTAGCCGCAGTTATTAACGATTCTGAGTTTTTTAAGCGGGGACGCTACTATTTTGATGGGGTTTGGGGTCAGGCGGTGCGGGGTGCTGATGGTCAGCAGGCGATAATACAGGTACTTGCACCGCATCCTGAAGGGTTAAGTTTAGATGCTTTAGCTGAGTCTACAGGTATGGGTAGCGAACAGTTACAAGCGGCGCTTGGTGTTTTAATGCGTCATGATGTGGTTGCAGAAAATGAGGGACGTTGGCGAATTATTGTAGAACTGTTTCGCCGTTGGGTTTTGCAAAAACATCATGTGTAATTCGTAGTTCGTAATTTGTAATTTGTAATATCAATTTAATGTGCAACTTCACATTAATACGACTTACGCAACGCCGATAATGTTATTGCGACCAAAACGAAGTTTAGAGAAGCAATCCCAGCGTCAGGGGAGATTACTTCTGTGCGAGACGCTACGCGTTAAGGGTTGGCGCAGCCTCTCATAGAGAAGGCTTTACGCTATAGCTCGTAATGACGGGGTTACGTTATTTTTGCATAAGTCCTGATTAAATTAGTATTACTAAAAATATTTGAGAGATATTTCTGCACCAGCTGCTTCTAAATCTCTCTTGAATAACTCTGCCTTTCCTGCTTCTATATCCCTCATGATAATTTCGGGGATATTCGCAAGTAAACTCTTAACTTCCATCAAACCTAAACCAGTAATTTCTCGTAAAACCTTCATCACATTTAGGCGCTTTGAGGAGTCAAAACTTTCAATCTTAATATTACACATAGCCTCCTCATCCTTGCGCCTAAAATTTGCCTGCGGTAGCTGAAAGTTAAAGTCTCCTGTTTTACAAACAATCAGCACCCCCAGCGAAGCTTTACAACCACAATGGGGACAAGTACTAGTAGATACTCGTTCAATATATTCATCATCAAAATCCTCTAGCATAAAATTAAGTGATGGTCTGTACCATGCATCGTAGTATTGACCACACTGTGGACACTCTACAGTAATTTCTGCTGGCGGACTCGTCATAAATAAATCAAAATGAGTTTGTTTTTTAAAGGTTTTTCATAACCACAGTTGTAACTTTGGTGACCAAGATTGTAACTTTGGTGATTAACACCACACTCAACGATAAGCAACTTGGAGACTGCGGACTAAAATCACCAAAGATGCGATCGCCATTAATCCGCCCCAGAACCAATAAGGTAAAAACATATACCTTTCCATTTGGGCTGTATCTGAAAGCCCCAAGGGGCCTGCACTGTAGCTAAATAGATAATTTAGTTGATGGTATGTACTGATACAAGCTTGTACGCCTAAAAATTGAATTGCAAAACCCTGTACCCAACGCGGTGCTTTGAAGGCAATACCTAAGATAATTAAACCCAGCAAGGGAATTGCCACAATTCCAAATAAGGAACGTACCCATACTAATGTAGACAGCAGCAAAAAGCCGCCTAATATTTTCAAACTCAGGGAAGCGGCTTTAAAACTGCGGGAAGCCAAAATTAAAACTGCACCGGCAATTGGCGGCCCCATTGGCCCAGCTGCTGCAACTAATGCTGGCCCAATTGGCCCTAATGATCTAGCAATGCGATAAGTTGCGATACCTGAACCATTGCCAAAAATCTGTAATTTATCAAACTGTCCCCCCAAAATCAGCGCCATTAAACCGTGAGCCATTTCATGAAACCAAGTAGCCAGGATAGTAAAGGGGTATAAAATATAATCGCCTGCTGGCACTTGCCACAATACAACCGTTGCGATCGCAGCTGCAATTAGCCAGGTTAACCCCATTCGTTCTACTTCTTTAGGCGTTTCTTGGGGGAGCAAGTTTTCAAAATTTTTTCCTGGTTCCCGCATGGGTCACTTTCCTTAACGTAATTACTTTCAAGGCTTGAGTGTATTTTCTTCCATGCTAATCTACTTATTCCGGTTTCAGCAGGAAAGCAAAACTAATTTTAGTTTCGTTGTTTTTCTGGTAAACTTACAACGATTTACTTAACGTTTGTCAGGTCATTGTTAATATTTAACAATTAGCAATTATCGCGTTTCCTAGTTTAGTGAATTACAAATTTATCGGCGTGTATCTGTATTTATCCTCTGATATCGGCGGTTAATTTTTGATTGCTGTAACTTACCAATATAGATAGCGATATATTTATTTTCTGATTAAACTGTTATGAATTAAATTTAGAGGTTATTTATCAAGTAAAAATAAAATGAATGTATGGTGGAATCTCACTTACTTTAGCTGGTTTTAGAACCACGCCTTTTTGAAAAATTCGGGGATATGAGCAACAATGTTTACTTAAGTAAGTGCTATTTCAATACTGCTCGGTTAAGGATTTTAAACTTGGAATTTGGTTTGGGGAAAAGGTGAAAGGGTAAGGGTTAAAGGTTTTTTCTTACCCCTTTTCCCCTTCCCCTTTTGCCCTTAACCGACAAGTATTGAGTGCTATTCGACTGTAGAGTGTGTTAGGCGCTGATTTGCAAGATGATTTGTTGTGAAAGAACTATCCTAGCGCCTAACGCACCGCCGCATCGATGGTGCGTTAGGGCTAAATTTCATTGTCTCTAAGCCCCGCATCCTTTCATAGCCGTAACACACTCTATTCATCTGTCGAGTTCTTTAAATGGTATAAACTTGGATTTTTGACCTTTGACTCTTGACAATCCTGATAATTAACTATGCAACTTAAATGTGTAACAGCTTATTAGTGAGAGCATTGATAAATCCAATTGATAAATGATTAAGCTGCAACTATCTAATGGTAGATTGTAGATTAGTTGCGACCATTTTAAAAAATGAATATCAATCAAAATTTTGATAATTCTAAGTTTGATGAAGTAAAACTATTTGGCTTACCTGCAGAAAAAGGACGATGGCTACTAATTCCCTTGGGTATAATTGTTTTACTTTGTTTAGGTACTGCTTATTCTTGGAGTATTTTTCGGAATACGATTGAAAAATCTCTCGAGGTAGGAGCAACAGAAAGCTTACTACCTTTCACAATTTTATTGGTAGTATTTTCAATTTTGATGCCCATTACTGGGTTTTATATTGAAAAAATTGGCCCACGCTTAGTAACTGCGCTGGGGGCAATTGTGATGGGTATTGGTTACGCCGCTTCGGGTTTGGTAAATAATATCCCTTTGTTAACTATTACTTACGGTATCATTGCTGGTGCTGGTGTAGGCATTGTTTATGGTGTACCACTTGCCGTTAATGCTAAATGGTTCCCCGATAAAAAGGGTTTAGCTGTGGGTGCAACAGTGATTGGCTTTGGTTTATCACCCCTTGTAACAGCACCTTTAGCTAAGAATTTAATTTCGGCTAATGGTGATAAGGGTTGGCAACCTACATTAATTATTTTTGGGATCGCTTTTACCCTGATAATTTTAGCGATCGCTCCCATGATGAAATATCCGCCTAGAGAATGGCAACCTACAGGGTGGACACCACCTGTGAAACTGAGTGAATCTGAAAGCAAGATTAGTACACCTTTATTAAAATCCCTCAGCTTTTACGGCTTGTGGTTATGCTTTACCATTGGTACTTTTGCCGGGTTAGCTGCTATTGGGATTGCTAGTCCAGTGGGTACAGAAATTATTGGTTTAGATAAAAATACAGCAGCTAATGCGGTGTCATTATTTGCAGTGTTTAATGGTTTAGGCAGACCGTTATTTGGTTGGCTTGCCGATAAATATAAACCAAAAAATGCAGCAATCATTTCTTATGTATTGATTATTATTGCCTCAATTATGATGCTCAGTACCACTAAGGGAGCGATCGCAACTTACCTCGTAGCTTTTAGTTTGATTTATCTCGCTCTTGGTGGTTGGTTAGCAATTGGGCCGACATCTACTTTAATTCTTTTTCGGAGCCAAGATTATGCCAAAAACTACGGCGTAGTCTTTACTGCCTTTGGCATGGGTGCGTTACTAGGAACTTTACTTGTTGGTAATATCCGCGATATTTTTGGTAATTATTTACCGTTCTTTAATGTCACGATGGGACTATCAGTTTTAGGAATTATCCTGGCTGTATTTTTGTTGAAACGCAAAGATTAAAAAATCTCAATTGAATTTAATTATTCGTAGTCAGAACTTTAGTCCTAATTTGAAGAACTAAAGCTTCTGACTACAAAATTTATCTAAGCGAGTTGGAAGAGGAATGTTACCATATCGCCTTTACCCAAACTGATGCGATCGCCTGGGCGGAGGCGGTGTCTATTCCCCGGTAATAGTGGCAAATTGTTAATGTAGGTGCCATTAGAACTACCCACATCTTCTATATAATGAGCATCTCCCTCAACGCGAATATCTGCATGAATTCGCGAGACAATTTCCGAATTGGGAAACCCAGAAACATCGACATCTGGGGGAATACGGTCATTAGGCTTGCCGATATGAATTACAGACAGGGTTTGTGGTAATTCAATATTCATGTTGCTTTGGACATGAAATAAACTTGCCGTTACCTGTTGTAATTGCGTTCTCGCAGGACTAACGGCGGGTGCAGGTGCTGCTGCTACTGGTTCCGGTGCAGGTGGATCTGGCACTGGTTCAGGTTCAGGCGCAGCTGCTACTGGTTCTGGTTCTGGTTCTGGTTCTGGTTCTGGTTCTGGTACAGCAGCAACTGGCTCTGGCGCAGGTGGTGGAGTGGGAACACCTTGCCCAGAAACAACAGGTTGTGCAGGAGTAATTTCTACTGCTACAGGTGGCGGTGCTACAGGTGGTACTTCTGGGGGAACTGCCACCGCTGTTGGCGGTAAAGTTGAAGCTGCAGGAGGATTAGCAATTGCTAAGGGATCAGGTTGTATTAGTTCTACAAGTGGATCTGGAGTAACCAACGGTGGTACTTCTAAAGGAACATCGGGAGCGACTGTAGGTGCTACCGCTGTTGGGGGCGCTGCGGCATTAGCGCGCAGATTAAAACCACACTGACCACAGAAAGCGGCATCTGCCTGCACAGTTGCCCCACAGCTGGGACAGTTGTTAGTCGCTGGTAACGGCGTATAACATGCTTCACACTGGACAGCGCCGTCTGGATTGGGATGATTGCAATTAGGGCAGACGATCATGGATTTAAGCCTTTGTTCAAGCTCATCATAAAATGGTACTGGCAAGCAGAGAGAACTCCCAGTGGCGGCTACCCTTCAGGAAGGCTTAACGGCGAACCGTCGTAGACGCGCCCGGGCTTGCCGCTGGTATCAAAAGTTAGGTATAAGAAAGATCCTAGCTTTCGATTCTCACAATTACCCCTGATAGGATACTTAGGTTGGGAGTTCCGCACCCGCCGCCGCATCTAGCAACCACCAAAGCTCACCTTGGGGCTGAATGAGGCGGGAGGGGTAAGTAAACTCATCAGCTTCGGGTGCAAATACTTGAGCTAATGCTGGTCGTTTATTAGCACCTGCAACTACAAACATAACGCTGCGAGCTGCATTGATAAATGGGTAAGTAAAAGTAATGCGGATGCTGCTATCTTTATTACCCACAGTAATTAAGCGATCGCGTACTTTTAACGCTTCTGTGTGGGGAAACAAAGATGCAGTGTGTGCATCATCACCCATTCCTAGCAAGACTACATCTAAAGCAGGAAACTCTCCAGGTGCAGTATTAAAAAAGTTGTGCAGATGCTTGTCGTACTTCACTGCTGCAACTGCGGGGTCAGCTTCCAAGGTGGGGATGGCGTGAATGTTAGCCACTGGCATCTTAACGCGGTCTAGCCACGCACGACGCGCCATCAACTCGTTGCTATCAGGATGATCTGGTGGTACATAACGTTCATCACCCCAGAACACATGAATTTTATCCCAAGGCAGTTTTTGCTGAGCGATCGCCTCATACAATGGCTTAGGTGTACTGCCACCAGACAAGGCAATGGTAAACCGCCCCCGCTCTTGAATAGCAGTATCTATCTTAGACAGAATCAACTCTAGCGCCCGTCCAACTAGCGCCGACTGATCTGGTAGAACTTCGACCTTTTTGTTCATGGCTTTATCATCACTTTGCCTGCTTCCAGCAATACCATACCTAACTTATAGCTGTTCTCCTTTTTAACTTTTGAAACTTTTAACAACATTAGTGGGGATTGGGCATGGGGCATTGGGCATGGGGCATTGGGCATTTGTCATTTGGTAATGGGTAATTGAGATTTCTCCTTGTCCCCTTGTCCCCTTGTCCCCTTGTCTCCTTGTCTCCCTAATCCCCAGTCCCTAATCCCTAATCCCTAATCCCCAATCCCCAGTCCCTAACTCCCGACAAATATCGCATTCCAATCTGTAATCGCTTCTCGCTGGGCGATTAATAATTCTTGAATTCCTGTTTCTGCTAAATCTAATAACTGATTCAACTGGCTGCGGGTATAGCTTCCTTCTTCTGCTGTTCCCTGCACTTCGATGATTCCCAAATCTTGATTCATCACGACGTTGAAATCTACTGCGGCGGCTACATCTTCAACATAGTTGAGATCTAAAAATGCCTCTCCTTCCAATAAACCTACTGAGACAGCTGCTATTTGTCCGCACAGGGGCGATCGCTTTAACACTCCTTGTTGTAATAATCGGGAAATAGCATTAGCTAACGCCACAAAAGAACCCGTAATTGCGGTTGTTCTCGTTCCTGCATCGGCTTGCAATACATCAGCATCCACAGTTAAAGTACGTTCGCCCAATACTTCAAAATCTATTGCTGCCCTTAAGCTACGCCCAATCAAGCGTTGAATTTCTTGCGTCCGTCCAGATAATTTCATCAATTCTCTTTCTTGCCGTTGTTGGGTGGCGCTTGGTAGCATCCGATATTCAGCAGTTAACCACCCCTTGCCACTTCCAGCTAAAAATTTTGGGACTCCCTCGGTAACGCTAACAGTACAAAGTACTTGAGTATCACCACATTTTGTCAGCACAGAACCAGGCGCATAACGGGTAAAACCGCTGTCAAAGTTGATGGGACGGAGTTGGTAGGGTTGCCGATC
Source organism: Nostoc linckia FACHB-104 (assembly GCF_014696615.1). GTDB lineage: Bacteria > Cyanobacteriota > Cyanobacteriia > Cyanobacteriales > Nostocaceae > Aulosira > Aulosira linckia_A. The sequence goes on from NZ_JACJQJ010000117.1 coordinate 11,562, forward strand.
ATCTGGACGCTGCCAAGCCATTGGAGTTGCCTCAATGTTTTCATAAGAGAATATCCATTAAGGTTACCTTAGTGTCGCAATCTCTCTAGACCCCTAATAATTGAGTCAGCACAAAACTCAGGTAATGAAACTTGGTAGTTAAATTAAAGATTTTTTTAAGCAATGGCAAGTAGGTTAAGAATACTTTGATGGACTGCATCCGGTAACTGGTCGCCATTAATCGTCAATAACCGACGACGACGGTCATAATATTCCAAAATAGGGATAGTGCGATCGTAGAATAACTCTATGCGACGCTGTACGATTTCCGGCTGCTCATCGGGAAGCGATCGCCCCAGACAGCGATTCACCATCGTCGCTTCTGGTACTTGTAAATAAATTGCCCAATCTAATTTTTGTCCTAAATATTCCAATAAAAAATCTAATTCCTCCGCTTGGAAAGCCGTACGCGGATAGCCTTCCAATAGCCAACCAGATGGGATATTAACCTGTGTTAGCTGCATCCGAATCAAGTCAATCATCATTTCATCCGGGACTAGCTCCCCTTTTTCTACGAATGGCTGTGCATAGTGTCCCAAATCGCCTAAATTAGCATTAACACTGAGACGCAAAGCGTCTTCCCGTAAAGCTAGTGGCTTGTCACCAGACATCGCTTCTCGTAAAATTTCACCTGTAGAAATCTTAGGGATCTCAAAGTGTCTACAAAGGCTTTGTGCTTGAGTGCTTTTCCCCGATCCTGAACCTCCCAGAATCACTAATCTCACAACAATTCGCTCCTCACCTGTCAAATTTACTACTTGTCAACCATGTTGTGCCCAAACAAATGGGAAATCTAACATCTACGATTTTCAGCCCTTGCACCCAACTTTTTTCTGGAATCTTACTATTATTACTGCGTTCTTATTTTTACAGCCACTTGCTTTTATAAGATATTCATGTCAATATCATTAACTCTTGACTTGAACATAAACGTAGTGGTTGACTAAGAATGCAACTTGCAAACTACAATACCTTTGTAAAATTCAGATTGATTATACAGCTAGATTTGCGATCGCTCACCTCAGCAATATCGCTTTGATAATTTGTAATATTTTAAACTCAGTTATATGGTTGCCCAGTTAGATACCCCCAGTGTCAATTCGACCCTCAGTGTAGCATCTCCCATTGCCGGACTAGTACAAGTTTTTACTAGTAGTCACCGTAACTTTTTTACTAACGTCATGGCTCAAGCACTGAGAATTGCCGGTCAAGGTACTTCAGTGTTAGTCGTGCAATTTCTCAAAGGTGGTATTCGTCAAGGGCACGAGCGACCCATGCAATTGGGGCAAAATTTAGATTGGATTCGTTGCGATTTACCTCGTTGCATTGACACACCACAGCTAGATGATACGGAAAACGAAGCTTTACAAAAGCTGTGGCAACATACACAACAGGTAGTATTTGAGGGTAAGTATTCTCTCGTTGTCTTAGATGAGCTAAGTTTAGCGATTAACTTTGGTTTAATTCCAGAAAACGAAGTTTTAGCGTTTTTAGCAAAACGTCCTTCCCATATTGATATCATCCTCACCGGGCCAGAAATGCCGAAATCTTTGTTAGATGTAGCAGATCAAATTACAGAGATCCGGCGTAGTCATAGCCCATGAAGAATGGTCAACTTCACGATATCCTAGTAAGTCGATTTAAATTAGCCCTGAACTTGTGATTAAAAACGATATCTGGATTACAGAAATGGCTCAAAAGGGCATGATTTCCCCCTTTGAGCCAAGTTTAGTCAGAAAAGTACAACCAGAGCCAGATTTAGCGGTTCGTCCTGTAATCAGCTATGGTTTATCTTCCTATGGCTACGATATTCGCCTTTCTTCTGCAGAATTCCGCATTTTTCGCCACATTCCTGGCACTGTAATTGATCCTAAAAACTTTAATCCGCAAAATTTGGAATCAACCCTACTACATACAGATGAAAATGGTAGCTATTTTATCCTACCTGCTCATTCTTATGGATTGGGCGTTGCATTAGAAAAGCTAGCTGTTCCAGACTATATAACTGTAATTTGTATAGGTAAATCCACATATGCACGTTGTGGAATTATAGCAAATTTAACACCTGCAGAGGCTGCTTGGCGAGGTCATTTAACCTTGGAATTTTCCAATTCTTCCAGCGCTGATTGTCGCATCTACGCTAATGAAGGTGTAGTGCAATTGCTATTTTTAGCAGGTGAACCCTGCGCTATCAGTTACGAAGCAAGACAGGGTAAATATCAGGATCAAGCTGAGATGGTAACGTTAGCTAAAGTTTAAATTCCGCGTAGCGGTGCTAAGGTGCTAATCTCGCTTTACCTAAACGAGACTTTTCATACCATTCTGCGATCGCAGGTACCCACTCAGCAAAATGGGGCCACATCATTTCACATAACTTTTGAATTTCAAGTTGAGCGTCTTTCTTATTTCTCAAATCACAGAAATGTAAGAAAGACCTTAAATTGAAACTGACTACAAAATGCTGGCGATAATCAAAGGGCATTTTACCTCTAGCGTGTTCCTCAGACATACCACCTTCAAAGTCAGCTTTATATCGTTTAGCTGCTTCTAAACACCACTCTAAGTCTTTTGCTCTTTGCTCTGGTGAGTAATAATATTTTTTACCTTGTCTATCAGTGTAATAACCAACAGGACGCAGATAGAAAACATCTTCAATATCTTTCTTTCCAGTCACTACATCAATAAACTGGTTACCCGTATACCTTAGAGATTGTACATCAAATGATACCGCTACCCTATGAGTACGGGCCTGTTGCATTACACTGTGGGGGAAGAAGCCACAGTTAAAAACAATTTGGGGATGTTCTAGAGGCCCGTAATGTCCTCTCTCCCCTGCTAAAAGTCGCTTCACAATAACTTCACCACATTGCGACTCCGAGGGCCATGAGTCCCGTTCGTCATACACGAACGCCTCAGTGTAGTCCTGGTGCATGGCGGCGTAAATCACCTGCTGAGGATTTGGTGTTTTAGCAATAACCTCTACCCGGAATCGATCCATGATCTGCTAGTTAAAACTTGATTGGTGGTTGAGAGTCCCTACTAATCAGTTGTTTAGCCTGTTCGTGAGACATCTCCATGAGAACGATTCATTATCATATCTCTGCCTTGGGCTTCATCTTCAAGATACTCATTTACTTTACAAAAATTAATAACCGCGTTACACTTCGTTACATAGTGAATAAAAGCAGGAAAATCTTATGCGTACTAATGCTGCTATCGTTGACGACCAAGGTTTAATGAATAACTTTGCGATTGAGCCTAAAGTATATGTAGATGAGCAAGGCGATCGCACTGGATTTACAACCTATGCAGAACTCCTAAATGGTCGTTTAGCAATGATTGGTTTCGTCTCCCTCATTGCCTTAGAAGTTGTCACAGGACATGGTATTTTTGGTTTGTTAGCAAATCTGTAAATACTAATTTTAATTTTTAATATTAAAAATTTAAAAAAATCTAGAGGCAGGATAATTCTTGCCTCTAGATTTTTTTTGCATAAAGCATTATGTAAATATCCAAAATTTGCTATTTTATCCAGTAAATTATCTACAACACTTTATTTAATAAGTAGACTCACTTAAGAAATTACCGAAACTATTTGAGCAAAGAATTAATAGTAAATAACTAAATAAGTAATTTAGACATTTATGATCTAGCGAGACTTTTGCTAGCCTCGTAAGTATTCATCTATCCACAATAAGTTGATTATTCACTATCGCTCAGTCTATACACTTCATATTAAGAATACAAAAGCATTTGTAAACTAACTTATTCCTCAAAGATTCAAACAAAATATACTGATTGGCAAAGTAATAATTATATGACATAACTTTATTCTAACCAAATGCCAAATATCTAAAGCTTATCAATCATGGATTTATCTATTATCTCAGCAACGGAGCGAAGTTATTTTAATCCTCTAGAAAACTCTACTCTGCCAACAAGTTCCTGTAGTGTTACAGATTTTTTAGGGGAATCTAAATATCACGGACAGATGTCGCTAGAACTATCTTCTGCCCTTTTGGAAGTAGGCAGTAAGTTAGACAATTTTCTTCAGAAACCAGATTTTCTTAATCAGATGCAACTGGCTTTTGGTAAAGGCTGGGAGCTGCAACAGGCAACAAATTTGATAGTGGGGATCGTTAATGGCGAGTCTATACCCCAAATTGATATTTTGCCTGTTGATTTATTAAAAGCTCAAGGAGCTTATGCTGGAGATAGCATCTATTTAGCGCAAGAATTATTCGGTGATTCAACAAAACCACAAGCATTAGTCTCAGTTTTATTAGAAGAACTTGGACATTATCTTGATTCACATTTGAATGTTCAAGATTCCCCTGGAGATGAAGGGGCAATCTTTGCCAAACTAGTGTTAAACCAATCGCTACAAGGTGAAGAACTGTTAGCTTTAAAAACTGAAGATGACAGCGCTATATTAAATTTCAATGGTCAAAGTATTTTAGTAGAGCAAGCAGCTTTAGACTCTGGTACATTTACCGTCGGCACGGATGGTAAAGTCAGCATTGAGTTTTTAGCTGATGCTGGTAGTTATCATAGTGAACTGGGAATTTTTAGTTTGCAGGGAATGGAAAAATTACAACCAGGTTCTTTGGAATTTATTCAAGAATCTGCGCGCCGTGTTCTCAGCAATTCTAATTCTGGTTACTTGGCAATTTCTGATGCAGCAGAAGGAGCAAAATTTAGCGGTGATTTAGGCGAAAGTGAAAGAAATGATGGCAAATTCTCAGGAGAGAAAAACTTTGCCATGACTGCTGGAGATCAGTTTGCTTTCTTACTGGTACCGGATGGAAAAATTAGAGAATTATTAGATAATCCCAACTCAGCCAAGGATAAAAATCCGCTATTCTCCATCGCCTCAGCTAATTCTGACGGTTCTGTACATTTTGCTCAACTAGGACAAGGAACAACGAAAGGTGGGACTTTTGGTGTAGAAGATATGCTGGCTAGCCAAGGATCAGATTGGGATTACAACGACTTCATATTTCAAATTAAAGGCGCTACTGGAAAAACGGCTCCCCTAGAGACATTTATTCAGTCAAAAAAAGAGTGGTGTAATACCCAGTCAGCCAAAGAATTAATCGAATACGCTAAACAAGTCAGCCAATTTCTCACTTTAGCTGCTCCCTTCAATAGTTCTTACACTGTTACCAGTTTGGGTGAATTACCAGGATTACCAACTCCCTATGTAGGATTAGCGTTTAAAGCTGACGATCCTAATACTTTGTATATTGGTTCGACACCGCAAGGAGAAAAAGGCGAAATTTTTGCGATCGCACTCAAACGCGATGCTAATAATCGCATTGTAGGGTTTACAGGCTCAGCAAAGTTACTCTCCTCAGCGCCAGGACTTAATGGCGGGTTGAATGATGCTGGCTTAACTTTTGGCCCTAATAACGTTTTGTTTTATACAACCTGGAATGACAACACAGTTGGGCAAATAAAACCTGGAAGTTCTAATCCTGACAAACAAGTAGAGTTAACTTCCCTTGGGTATCAGCCTTCTGTCGGTGGCTTAACTTTCGTTCCCCAAGGTTTCCCTGGTGCGGGAAGGCTAAAAATTACCTCCTACGATACTGGCAATTTTTATGACACAACTGTGTCCGCCGATGGTACAGGTACTTGGAATATTGCACCTACAACAAAATCAGTTCAAATTACCGGGGGGCCAGATGCTTTTATCTATGTATCTGCTTCCATGCCAAAATTTACGAGCGAACGCATTTTAGTTGCAGAACAAGATACAGATACAGTCAGCGCCTATAATATCGATGCCAATGGCGATCCCATTCCTACCACTCGCCAAGAATTTTTAACCGGAATAGACGGCCCCATCGGTGCAGCCATTGATCCCTTGACAGGGGATTTCTTCTTCTCTACCTATTCCTTTGGCGATTTTAATCCCCAAGGGTTTAATCAGGTGGTCGTGGTGCGGAAGGGATGATTCAGGGGAACTGGGAATAATTTCGTAGTTATAATTAGTGATGACTTGCATTTAATTACGAATTACAAATTACAGATTAGCAATTATTTCCCAGGGTTATAACTATGGCTTTGACTGCATCTACAATGCTGCCTTTAGGTACTGTGGCTCCAGATTTTCAGCTACCAAACGTAGTATCTCAAGAGATGATTTCGTTAGCTAGTTTTGCTGATAAAAAAGCTCTCTTGGTAATGTTTATTTGTCGGCATTGCCCTTTTGTGAAGCACATTCAAGAACAATTAGCGCTAATAGGTAAAAACTACTTTGAAAGTGATTTGGGAATTGTAGCTATTAGCTCTAATGATGTTGAAAATTACCCAGATGATGCGCCAGATTTATTAAAGACAATGGCGATAGAATTGGGATTTAAATTTCCATTTTGCTATGACGAAACCCAAGAGATAGCCAAGGCTTATACCGCAGCTTGTACCCCTGATTTTTTTGTATTTGATGGGGAACGCAAACTTGTTTATCGCGGGCAATTAGATGATAGCCGACCCAGCAATGGTAAGCCTGTAACAGGTGCAGATTTACGTGCTGCAATTGAGGCTGTGTTAGCAGGTAAACCTATACAAGATGAGCAAAAGCCAAGTATTGGTTGCAATATAAAGTGGAAACCAGGGAATTCCCCAAATTATAGTTAGTAGGATGTGTTATACCAATTCAAAATTCAAAATTCTCTCTTGGAAAGTCTGAGCGGAGGAAAC
>NZ_JACJQJ010000118.1 GCF_014696615.1 Nostoc linckia FACHB-104
AACTTGGAATTTGGTTTGGGGAAAAGGTGAAAGGGTAAGGGTTAAAGGTTTTTTCTTACCCCTTTTCCCCTTCCCCTTTTGCCCTTAACCGACAAGTATTGTTGACAGTCCTAACGCCAGAATATTTGATTTAAGTGCGTATCAGCTTATTATTTGTAGGGGCAAATGTCACATACTTTAGCGAGATTTAGATCCCCGACTTTTTGAAAAAGTCGGGGATCGGGACAGCAACTTTTGCTTCTTTACGTTAGCGCCAGCGTAACGCACCCCTAGAAATGCTTTTCATGCGTTACGTTAAGCGTAAGCTGCAACGCACCCTATATTACTCATATTTCTTAGAAATCAAATCGGATTCCTATAACAGAAATTAATTATGTAATTATTTTTACTTAATTACATAAACCATCACCGTGGCTCCAAAGCAGTTAATTTTAGCAGTTGAAATATCTTTTAAGAATCTATAAAGTCTTATAAAGGTAACTTCATATTTCCAATTCAGCATTTTAATGCATAGGTCTATTATTGTGTCAACCCCGTGTATGCCAGATGAATATGTGTTTAATTTATCCAAAAACTAGTTGATATATGGTAAAAGGATATTTATACAGCATTTCTATTAACAGAGATGAATCTTCTATCTGAGTGCATCCGACAAAATACGCAAAACTTACAGTCTTTAACCAACTTAAATTTCTGTAGGGCAAAAAAGCAATGTTTAAGATTTCAAATGCATATTTAACAAGCATTTGAAGGTTTATTTTCTAGTAAGATATCAAAAAAAGCAATTTTTGCTAAAGCTCCTACTGTGCTAGACTTGTAGGCTGTTTTGACTGTAATTAATTAAAAGTGCTAATTATTTTGGATTTCCAGCTTCTATAGGTATTTTTGAGTTAGGATTGAGAACTAAACATCAGGTACAGTAAAGTTATCTGATGATTTTGAGTCTCTAAAGATGAATTGGGTTAAATGCATCTAAATATTATGAGGCAACTATGACAAGTGGTGGAATTGTAACTGCAAAATAGCAGCTTTAATGTTTACAGCATTCAATTTTTGAAATTGCCCAGGCTGAGTAATCATCTGCCTGCAATCAATTTTCCCTTTTTACATCAGTCAATATCTTAAAACTTGCATTCTCTTGAAAGAAGGTGCTGAATTTGCTCTAAAATGTCATCGCATTCCTAGAGCTAAGTAAAATATGGCTTCGTTGTTTGATAGAGATACTTATTTTGAATACAGGTATCAGCTCTTGAGATGAAATATGAAAAGATACCTTATCAAAATAATTTATATCTAACATCGACTAATCAAGAGGTTTTTTGAGAAATATCTAGCAAAAACTTACGGAATTGGTAAAGATTGCTTGTATATCTTCAATTAAGTTCCCTATTAAGTTTTGGCATATTTTAAGACTAGTTGACTGAGACAAACTAGGATTTTTTCAACTTTATAATTCTGGGATGCATCATCTATGCATATATTGCCATTGGCAAGAGACAACTTGCCGATAGTTTGCGCTCTTGAGATTTTTAACTATCTATATTTCTTTCATGACGGGCGATCGCCATTATTAGTGCGATTGTTTCCAATACTTATTTACCCTCTCATTCTTGGGAATGGAGAGTTTGAAATCTATACACGTGAGGAGGAAATCAATGATTTATAGAGTTTCTGTTGCATTATCTCATCTGTTGTTGCTCTTGGTGACGCAATCTGCATTCGCCGGAGAACCTTGTTTGCCAAAACCTAATCCCCAACATAAGCCACAACCTAATCCACAATCACATCCCAAACCTAATCCCCAACCCAAGCCGCAACCTAATCCACAATCACATCCCAAACCAAACCCACAACCCAAACCGCAACCTAATCCAGAATCACATCCCAAACCAAACCCACAACCAAATCCCAATCCCCAGCCAAACCCCAACCCACAACCGAACCCTGAATCAAATCCGCAACCAAATCCTAATCCACAACCAAACCCTAACCCCCAACCAAACCCCAACCCACAACCGAATCCCGTATCAAATCCGCAACCAAATCCTAACCCCCAACCAAATCCCAATCCACAACCGAATCCCAATCCACAACCGAATCCTGAATCAAATCCGCAACCAAATCCCAATCCACAACCTAACCCGGAATCAAATCCACAACCCAATCCTAATCAGCAACCCAATTCTAATAATCCCCAACCAAATTCCAATCCTCAAAACAATCCGCCAGGTAATGCCAATTCTCAACCCCAACCAAACCCTCAATCTAGTCCCAGTACCCAACCTAATCCCCAACCTATTGCCGATTCGCAACCGGAACCGGAACCGGAAAAGAAAAGCAAAGTAGTTGGTAACCTTGTCCCTATTTCTTCTATGCCACTTGCTGGTGCTAGAAGGGTGAAAGTTGGTCAGACAGACATTTCTGGTTCCGTGTTTGCAGGAGGTGGTACTTTCCCCACAGCTGGAGTTGAAGGCACTGTTAGCCATCGTTTGTCTAAAAATACGTTCCTCTTTGGACAAGCTACATACAATCCTGCGGCTCCATCTAATGCAATTGGGGCAGGAGGCGTAACTGCTGGAGTTGTATTAAACGCGCCTGGTGATTCTCTTCGTCACAACAGCTATGTTGGTGTTTATAGCAACGTCGTAGGTGTTGGAAATACGGGTGGAGATGAAGTTTCTCAAACTGCCTTTGGCAACTTAGGAATCATTGGAGGAGTTCAGCGCCCTGTGGGACAAAAAGTGTCTGTATTTGCTCAAGCAGAAGCAGCTCAACGGTTGTACTCTTTTGCAAAGACAGCGCAAGGTCAAGCCGCAAGAATTTCCGGTGGTATGTCTGTAGCTCTATCTTGTGCATCTGGAGCCACCTTAGTTGGAGACTATACCGTTGGCTCTAACCAATACTCCGAATGGGGTGTAAGAGGGGTTGTTAACTTTGACCTTGTGGGAACTCCTTGTGGGGTTAAACAAGCTAGCGCCTCTTCTAACGTCGTCAAAGTCACTAAATACCTTGTGACTCTCATCGGAGCTAATCCCACTGCTCAAGAGGTAAGAAAGGCTGGGTTAACTCCTCCTAATGCAAATCCTGAAGCATATCGCCTCCAATCTGAACGTTGGGTAGGGGAGAAATCACAGGTTGTCGAAGAGTTAGTTGTTAATGCTGTTGAGGTAGAGAGTACACCCGACAAGATCCTCTTGGTAAGAAATTCTATATCTCCTCAAACTTTTGACAAAGCTGAACAACTTGCAGCTGATCGCGAACCGCAAAAAGCGTTTGAAGAGATTCGCAACCTGCTTCAGGCTGAGGAACAAGACAAGAACTTTAACTTGGAGGAAGAAGCAAAAAGGATTGCACAGGAAAAAGGAATGGCTCTGGCTTCAGTACAACAGCTTGGTTTTGCTTTCACTTACCAAAACCGCCTGATTGGTGTAGTAGATAGCGACTTATCCCAGCCTTTGGTTGGTAAAGCTCGCGAGGTTTCTCCTGCTGAGTTGATGGTTGTCAAAGAAATTGTCAACAAACAAGGGAATGCCATTTTGCCTGCTCTTGCAACAGGTTACACCACAAGAGGAACAACCCTCGGAGGAAACAGCATCGTCAATGGTAAGGTGGTAGTACCTGGAACAAGAGTTCAAGTACCTAAGAAAAACGACGTGATCCTTCCAGTTTCTACTACTCCAGTTGAATCTCCTCAGATCCAATGGACTAGGGTTGAGAATAAGTAACCATTATGAACTGAGTAAACGGATGAAAAAGGCTTAGAGAATAAGGGCTAGACCCTAAATACTATTTTTTACTAAGGATTCAGCACTTTTAATTTACATCAATATTGAGCAGAGGGGGAAGCAAAACGGAGGCTCACAAGAAGAGCTTTCTGCAAGTTTCCTCCTCTGTTCGCTTGCTTTCTCTATCCAATAAAGAAGATGCGATCGCTATTTTGATTGAGCGATGTATACTTGCATACAAATTTTAAACAGCTTTTACTTGCAGCAGTTTGTATCACTGGCAACGATCGGACAGTTCGTCTCTCAAGGTATGATTGCCAGTAACCGTGCTTTTCACGGCTCAATTAGGATTGGGATATGCTAATTCTGCTCAGCTTTTCTCAGAATCATCTGGAATTATTCACCAGTAACGATGTCAATGCCATACTGGAAAGAATTAGTAGCTCTGACAATATCTGGTTACGTTGTATTCGCTTCCGCGATCGCACTGCTATTGCCAAAATTATCAACCACTTCGGACTTCAACCATCTCGTGTTGACATGGTTTTTAACCATTTTCCTCTAGGTATTGATGAAGATATCGAGGATTCTTTGTTTGATAACTATGAAATTATGACTAATCAAATAAAAAATCGCGAGTTTGAGATAGTGCGTGGCAGCATTGTCGTGGGTAGCAATTTTATTCTAACATTTGAAACTACCGAAATCAGAATTTTAACTATTTTAAATAACAATATTCAAAAGGGAATTATCAATCTGCAACCTCATAATGTAGATTACCTTCTATATCTGATTTATAGAGACATATTAAATAATTACTATACTGTATTTGACTATATTTCTAGACAGCTTGATGATTTAGAAGATGCGGTTTTGGAGAATTCTGGCGATGAATCAACCTACCAAAAAATTGCCACAATGAGGCAATCTACTCGCTGTGGCAGACGTAATTTTCAAAGCATCAAGTCTTTGTTAGCTATGATAGATTATGAAGATTTTCAATGGTTAAGTCCGCCAGTCAAAGAACTGTTTCATCAAGAATTAGCCCATCAGGTCGATAAACTCTGGCAAGAATACCAAGCTTTGAGAATATGGATGTCAGAATTACTCGAAATTCAACGCGATAATACTGCTACCAAAACGAGTCAAAGAATTAATCGCCTGACTATCCTTTCTACAGTATTTTTGCCTCTAACCTTCATTACTGGTTTCTATGGTATGAACTTTGAATATATGCCTGAATTAAAGCAACCTTGGGCTTATCCTATTGTGATTTGTGTGATGGTATTAATTGTGATGGGCAGTATTATGTATGCTAAACGCCAAAGTTGGCTTTAGAGTTTGTTTTAACAGTATTTTGCTGTGAATTTAGCCACTAAAAACTTTTAAAATCAGCTTTTATGCACCAGCTTTGGTTAACTCTACTTCGCGTCGTCTGGGTACTTCATAAACCATAAAATCATGCGCCATATCTGTATTCGGGAAAATTGCTCTAGCTTCTTTAAGTAAATCTTTCAACTCTATAACATTTCCTGGCGCATAACGAGGGCTAAAATGAGTCATGATGAGGCGATGGGCTTGAGCAGCTAAAGCAGTTTGTGCTGCCATTGTGGTAGTGGAATGTAATCTTTGAAAAGCCATCTCTGCATCTTGATGAGCAAAAGTTGCCTCATGAATTAACACATCTGCATCTTGTGCTAATTCCACTGCACCTTCACAAAAAACTGTGTCTGTACAATAAGCAATTTTGCGTCCAATTTCTGTAGGGCCGCACAGTTCTTTACCATTGATTACTCGCCCATCGTTGAGAGTTACGGTTTCACCACGCTTGAGTTGACCGTAAACTCGACCTGGAGGAATTTGCAACTCCTTGGCTTTTTCCACATCAAAGCGTCCGGCGCGGTCTTTTTCTACAACTCGGTAGCCAAAACTTGTAATCCGATGATGCAAAGGCCCACAGGTAACTGTGAACTCATCATCTTCATAAATTACCCCGGGACGGATGGCGTGAACTTTTACGGGGTAGGAAAAGTGCGTGTAGGAGTAACGTAAAGATGCTTGGATATATTCATTTAATCCCGGCGGCCCATAGATATCAACTCTTTGCACGTTTCCAGCTAAACCACAACTAGCAAGCAGTCCCATCAAACCAAAGATGTGGTCGCCGTGCATGTGGGTAATAAAAATTCGGGATAGTTGGCTAATTTTTAGTTCACTCCGCAACAGCTGATGCTGAGTACCTTCGCCACAATCGAATAACCACAGTTCTGCCCTTTGGGGTAATCTGAGGGCAACACTAGAAACATTACGCGCTCTTGTGGGTACACCAGAACTTGTCCCTAAAAATGTGATCTGCACAGCGTTCTTTAGTCTTCCTCTTGCTTACTCAATTTGACGCTCTCTTATCTATAGTGGCATGATTTAAGATTTCCTAGTTTTGGTATTAGGGAAGTCTGATTTTACTGAGTATTGGGTGAGTTTTTCGGGTAGTCAGTTGTGTGATTCACTGCATCTTTGTTTCCGGGTACTCAGTTATTGTTTCCGGGTACTCAGTTATCGTTTCCAGGTACTGAGTTATCGTTTCCGGGTACTGAGTTATCGTTTCCGGGTACTCGGTTATCGTTTTCAGGTACTCGGTTATCGTTTTCAGGTACCCGGTTATCGTTTTCAGGTACTCGGTTATCGTTTTCAGGTACCCAGTTATCGTTTCCAGGTACTCGGTTATCGTTTTCGGGTACTCAGTTATCGTTTTCAAGTACCCAGTTATCGTTTCCGGGTACTCTTGACCGGAAAAGGTAGGGTGCAAGGGGAACTATTGGTGTCAACTTAACACAAAACCTATAGCCCGACTAGGAATGAATTCCTAGTCTAATAACAAAAGTCATCTCAAGATGACTAAAAATTTTCACAAATTCCTAGTCTACTTCAGTAGACTTAATCTATTAGGCTTGGAATTCATTCCAAGGTGGGTATGAAAGCCAGCAAATAAGCCATCTGCGGCTTAAGTTTACACCAATGAACCCTTTCCCCCTTGCTCCCTACCCCCTGCTCCTTTTCCTCTCGCTGACCATTTACCTGGATTAAGTATGAAATATTACAGTAACTAAGGGGAGAAATGCTAAGAGTAAGCTAGGGCAAACCCACAATTGGACTGTTGGGATTGGTTCTTGTGGTGCTAGTAGTGCTTCAATTCTTTGTTCTAAGCGATCGCCTGTTCCTGGTGAACCTAAAGCCGCACAGCATACTTCAGATAATACGGAGGTATTACTCACCACTAACAGCAGTGATTCGGCTAGTAATAGGGGGTCAACCTGGGATGCGGCGTAACCATCAGCTCTGAGTTCGCGCAAAACTAGCAGTTCTTCCCACAATGCTTCTGTATTCGGCAACCAAGCGGTACAGGAACGTATCCAACCCAGCCAGAAAAACCAGAATGTGTCTCGGTAATGATAATGCCCTTGCTCATGGGCCAAGACTGTTTCTAAATGCTCTGGTGAAAGAGTTTGCAGTAATCCTTCACTTACAACTAATTCGGGGTGCCAAAAACCAATTTGACCTGCGAAGAGTGCCCCTGTAGTGAGCAGTCTGATGTTTCTGTCACCGAAAGGTACTAAAGGATAATTACGGGTAGATTTTACAGATTGCCATCCTTGGTAAGCGTGTTTAATGCATAAAACGCTAAAAATTGCAAGATAGCTAAACGCGAGGATATAACTACCCCAACCTGTATACATTCCCCCCATTTTGCCTTGGGGCCCCATGCATAGCACGGCGATCGCAGTCATAAATAGTAGCAAAGGCGGGAAGAGGAATAAAAATAGCGATCGCCGCCAGCGTAAACTCCAATTACCTTGGGGTTGATTCCATGAGCATCTTAACCACCAAGCAACAGCCAAAGCAGTCAAAATCATGATTAAATGTATCATTTCCCCTCCCTGGCTTGACGTGCGGCTTGAATGCGTTTGGCGATCGCTTCTATTTGATTGCTGCTGGCTTCATCAAGGCTATCGGCAAAAGCAGCGATCACATCGGGATTACCCACTGCCAAAAATCGCTGTAATTGTTCATGGGCTTTAATCATCTCAGCTTGCTGCTTGGTCAGCAATGGTCGCCAATAAAATGCCTTTCCTTTTTTGTCGCAAGCTAGCCAACCTTTATCAGTCAAGCGACGGAGAACGGTAGTTACAGAGGTATAAGCTAACTCCCGGTTTGGGTCAGACAGAATGCGATCGTGTACATCCTTAACTGTAGCTGAACCCAATTCCCAGATGATCTGTAAAATTTCTGCTTCTAAAGGGCCTACGGACAATTGTTTAGGGCGGTAGTCTGGTAAAGGAGCCATATCAATTTTGAATTTGGGATTAGTGGATGAGCGGATTCGACGTAAAAATTCCCCTCTCATTTCCTAGCTTCAGATATATATATCTCTTCTCAGATTACAAGTAATTGTTGGGAATTGGGCATGGGGCATGGGGCATTGGGCATTAGTAATTTATTCTCCCCCTGCTCCCTGCCCCCTGCCCCCTGCCTTCTCATCACCCTCATCCCCCCACAGTGGGATGTAAATCAAAAATATAAAAGTTTAGAATTATATATTATGTTAACTAACTATTTAGATAATCTATACAAAAATTGTGAGAAATCAAGGCTGTGAAAACATCCTCAATATTGATGCAGAAACGTCATCATTTGATAGCTATAAATTTAGCTGGTTCGACTGGTTTTGTTTATGGTATCCCCCAGGTTGGTTAATTTTATTTAATCGTCACTGGCAACACTACCATTCCGACCCAGATGGTTGGAATTGGTGGGAATATTTATTATTTTTATTGCCTGGTGGATTTTATTTAGCAATGCTGAGTCGTTGGCTGCGTCTTGGTTTTCGTGCGCCACGTAAAGAAGTTGGCGAATTTGAACCGAAATATCAACAAGCCTTTCGTGATGAAATTCTCGCGCCCATAGTTAAATCTTATTTTCAAGCAGAATTGCAACAATTAGAGAACTTACCAGAAACAGAGCCATTAATTGTGGCAATGAATCATGCGGGTATGTCTTTTCCTTGGGATTTTATAACTTTGGCTTATTTATTAAGCCAAGAAAAAGGATGGGCAGTACAACCTCTAGCAGGACTATCATTATTTGAGCATCCTTGGGTAATTTGGTGGTTACCGCCTGGATGGTCAAGAGTTTTAGGCGGTTTGCGCGCCAAGTTGAATGATTTTGAAGGGGCTATACAGCAACGTAAAATTGTTTTATACGCACCTGAAGGTTTACGCGGGCCGCAGAAAGGTTGGCAAAAGCGGTATCAACTGGAAAAATTTGATGTGAGTTTTATGCAGTTGAGCGATCGCTATCAAGTTCCCATTGTCCCAGTTATTTGCATTGGCAACGAATCTTTGCATCCTTGGACAAGGAATCTTAAAAAGTTACAAAGCCTATTCAAATTACCATTTTTGCCTTTATCACCTTTAATGGTGCTATTGCTACTGTTTCCTTCAATGGGTGTTTGGGCAATGAAAACTCGCTTGCGTTACTTTATCCAACCTGTAGAGCAAACGCTGGTTGCTGGGCAAAACACAGAACGAGCAATAGTTTATCAAAAAGCGCAAACATTACGCGAAAAAATGCAAATGCAAATCAATCAAATTCGAGGAATGGTATAGAAATATTTTAAGCTTTTTCTTTCTCACCCTGCCCCCTGCCCCCTGTCCCCTGCCCCTCAGTTTCTCCCCCCGCATTGCCAAAGCGATAGCCTTTACCATAAACAGTGTGAATTAACTGGCTTTCGCTGGCTACCTCTATTTTGCGCCGCAGTAGACGAATTAATGCCGCTATCACATTACTACTTGGTGGTTCGTCATCTGGCCAAAGATGTTGCATAATCTGCCCATGAGTTAGCAATAGTCCACTATGTTCCATGAAGTATTGCAGTAATTGGCTTTCTTTTTGGGAAAGTTCAATCACTCGTTCTTGACGATAGGCTACTTGATTCTCAACATCCAATTCTAAATCAGCTACTACCAAGCGTCCTGTAGGCGTGTTGTAAGTTTCCACACCTGAACGACGCAACAAAGCGCGGACTCGTGCTAAGAGTTCCCGCAATTCAAAGGGTTTCACCAAATAGTCATCTGCACCCGCATCTAAACCTGCAACGCGGTCATCTAGAGTATCTTTAGCCGTGAGAAATAGTACCGGAGTAGTTTTACCTTGGCGGCGTAATTCCTGACAAATTTCTAACCCCGTTTTTCCTGGTAGCATCCAATCTAAAATCAGTAAGTCATAACTACTAGCTTGTGCTAATTGACTACCGCTTGTGCCTTCATAAGCAGCATCTACGCTATAACCCTCACGGGTTAAGACGCGGCTTAAGGGGTCAGTTAATTCTGTTTCGTCATCAACTAATAAAATTCTCATGCTGCTTGTGGTGAGCATATCGAGATATTCTCAATAGTAATAAACTACCAAGACCAGGACACTTGCTGATGGGATTTTGCCAAAACAGCAAAGTGTCCGTAGCTAAAGATATTAAGGACAATAATGCTGACTGTTGCATTGCCAAAAGGGGAATTACTTAAAAATAGCATCCGCCTGCTGCAATCTGTAGGTTTGGACTTTAGCGCTTTTTTAGATTCAGGAAATCGCCAACTGCAAATCGTTGATGCTAGTGGACAAGCGAAAGGATTGCTAGTTAGGGGCCAGGATGTACCTGTTTATGTGGAATATGGTCAGGCACAAGTGGGTATTATTGGTTATGATGTGCTGCGAGAAAAGCAACCACAAGTTGCACAATTGGTAGATTTGCATTTTGGACACTGTCGGATGTCTGTAGCAGTTAAAGCATCCAGTCCTTATAAATCGCCCTTAGATTTACCCGCACATGGTCGGGTGGCTTCTAAGTATGTCAATTGCGCCCATGAATATTTTCAAAGTTTGGATTTACCAGTAGAAATCGTACCGTTGTATGGTTCCGTGGAGCTAGGGCCGATTACTGGAATGTCCGAAGCAATTGTAGATTTGGTTTCTACCGGACGAACTTTGCGAGAAAACGGTTTAGTTGAGATTACAACTTTGTATGAAAGTACAGCCAGATTAATTGCCCATCCCTTAAGCTATCGCCTGAATACAGGTAATTTACACCAATTAGTAGAAAAACTGCGATCGCACATTCTTAGTACGGTCTAAGGGACTGGGGACTGGGCATAGGGCATTGGGCATTGGGCATTAGTAATTTATTCTCCCCCTGCTCCCTGCTCCCTGCCCCCCTGCTTCCTCATCCCCAACCCCCCCACAGATGCATCTCGCGGGAGTTACTCAAATATCAAGATCCATAGGAGACTAGAGAAAGAAAAATACAACGTATCTAGTGGGTCTTGACGCAGCAAATGCTGCTCATAATTAAGGAGGATTTATGCGTGCAGTGCTGATGGCAGGCGGTTCGGGAACGCGGCTTCGTCCGTTAACGTGTGATTTGCCCAAACCGATGGTGCCGATTTTAAATCGGCCAATTGCTGAACATATCATCAATCTCCTCAAACGACATCAAGTCACAGAAGTGATTGCAACATTGCATTATCTGCCTGATGTTCTGCGAGACTACTTTCAAGATGGTAGTGATTTTGGCGTGCAGATGACCTATGCTGTGGAAGAAGACCAACCTCTGGGAACGGCAGGCTGTGTAAAAAATATTGCCGAACTCCTAGATGAAACTTTTATAGTGATTAGCGGCGATAGCATTACAGATTTTGATTTAACAGCAGCAATTGAATTTCACAAACAAAAAAAATCAAAAGCCACTTTAATTTTGACCCGTGTCCCTAACCCCATTGAATTTGGGGTGGTAATTACTGATGAAGATGGCAAGATTAATCGATTTTTAGAAAAACCTTCTACTAGTGAAATTTTCTCGGATACTGTCAACACTGGTACTTATATTCTGGAACCAGAAGTTTTGGAATATCTGCCAGACAATACAGAATCGGATTTTTCCAAAGATTTATTCCCGTTATTACTGGCAAAAAATGAGCCAATGTATGGCTACATTGCTCAAGGTTATTGGTGTGATGTCGGACATTTGGATGCCTATCGTGAAGCTCAGTATGATGCCTTATATGGCAAGGTAAAACTTGACTTTCCTTATACAGAGATTTCTCCGGGAATTTGGAGGGGTCAAAATACTTATATTGACCCTTCTGCTGTGATTGAAAGTCCAGTAGTTATTGGTGACAATTGCCGGATTGGTTCTAGGGTACAAATTGAAGCCGGAACTGTAATTGGTGACAATGTGACTATTGGCGCTGATGCTAATTTGAAGCGTCCGATTGTTTGGAATGGCGCGATTATCGGTGAAGAGGCACAACTTTCAGCTTGTGTAATTTCCCGTGGCACTCGTGTAGACCGCCGCGCTCATGTATTAGAAGCTTCTGTAGTGGGTTCGCTTTCTACGGTAGGAGAAGAAGCGCAAATTAGCCCTGGGGTGCGAGTTTGGCCTAGTAAAAAAATTGAGTCTGGTGCTATTTTAAACATCAACTTGATTTGGGGAAACACTGCCCAAAGGAATTTATTTGGGCAACGCGGCGTACAAGGGTTAGCTAATGTTGATATCACCCCAGAATTTGCGGTGAAGTTGGGAGCCGCTTATGGTTCCACATTGAAACCAGGTTCTAGAGTAACGGTTTCCCGCGATCAGCGAAATGTATCGCGCATGGTAACGCGATCGCTGATTGCTGGTTTAATGTCTGTCGGGACGGATATTCAAAACCTTGATGCTACAGCTGTACCTATAGCCCGGACAGTTATACCCACAATGTCGGTAGTTGGCGGTATTCATGTGCGGGTACATCCCGATCGCCCTGACTATATCCTGATTGAATTCATGGATAACAAAGGAATTAATATCTCCAAAGCCCAAGAAAAGAAAATTGAGGGGGCTTTCTTTAAAGAAGATATGCGGCGGGCGCAAATTCACGAAATTGGTGATGTTGCCTATCCTAGCCAAGTCAATGACCTTTACTGCACAGCTTTTGAGAAATTGCTGCACGTAGCAACTCTCCGCAATAGTCGCGCCAAAATAGTAATTGACTACGTTTATTCTGTGACTGGGGCAGTTTTACCCCAAATGTTAGATCAATTTGGTGCAGATGCTGTAGTTTTAAACGCCAGTTTGAATAAACACGCTATCTCTACAAATGAACGGGAAGCATTATTAACTCAGCTAGGCCATGTAGTTGAGGCGTTGAAGGCTAACTTTGGTGTCCAAGTCTCTGCGAATGGCGAACAGATGATTTTAGTAGATGAATCTGGGATACCAATTCGCGGCGAAATGTTAACCGCCCTCATGGTGGACATGATTTTAACCTCTAACCCCAGAGGAACGGTAGTTGTACCAGTTCATGCTTCTAGTGCAGTGGAACAAGTCGCCCGTCGCCACGATGCTAAAGTTATCCGCACCAAAGCTAACCCCACAGCTTTGATGGAAGCTTCGCAAAAATATCCCAACGTAGTGTTAGCTGGTAGCGGGGATACAGGTTTTATCTTCCCGCAACTGCATCCAGGATTTGATGCGATGTTCTGTATTGCCAAAATAATTGAGATGCTGACGATTCAAGAGCGATCGCTTGCAACTGTCCGCGCTGAATTACCTCGCGTTATTCACAGAAAACATACTGTCCGCTGTCCTTGGAGTGCTAAAGGCGCACTGATGCGTTATTTGGTCGAAACTCACCCCGCCCAAAATCTAGAATTAATCGATGGGGTAAAAATCGGTCAGCCTCATGATGATAGTTGGATATTAGTTTTACCCGATGCTAGCGAACCAGTAGTACACCTATTTGCTAACAGCAACGAACGTGATTGGGTAGATGAAACCTTAAGAAACTACCGCACCCGTGTACAAACCTTTGTGGAAAGGCAACAAGAACAACATCCCGCAGAAGTTCAATAAGTTTATACACAATAATCCACAGTTAACATTCCTGTCTGGTTAACTGTGGACTACGTGAATTTTAAATTTTGGATTGTCTTTTAGAGGTTATTTATAAAGTAAAAATAAAATGATCGTAGGATGTGTTAGGCGCTGGTTTCCAATATGATTTGTCACGAAAGAACTATCCTAGCGCCTAACGCATCATCCACGCGGCGGTGCGTTACGGCTAAATTCCATTGTCTCTGTGTCCCAAATCCTTTCATAGCCGTAACACAACGCCACTTGCTACAACGCGGGAAACCCCTTCGGGTTCGGCAGTCCACTCGGCGGCATAGCCGCACGTGTGGCTGCACTCACCGCGCAACGCAGTGGCTCCCCTACTTAAGATTTACTTTATAAATGGTCTTTTATGCCTATCTTACGTAACTCAATTTGTTGCAATCATTTTTCTAATTTGTATAACAATTTGGCATTAGGAAGATTAATCAGAAATTCATCTTGACTTCAGTGTAGTTACATCTGGCGCTAAAAGTACAAGCTAACAATACCAGTTAATTGTGCTCAAAAACGCTCCAGATATTAATCTGCTGGAGGCAACATTAATGAAATGGAATTTAGGAAAACTAAAACCCATTTTTTGGGTGAGTTTGTTTTCTTCTGTCATCTTGCTTTGTCCTCTTTCTAGCTTGGCTTTGAATGTTCAAGAAGTGCCGAACCCCCGCAAGCAGTCGGGAGGTTGGGTAACAGATATGGCAGGAATTCTCAGCGATAAAACAGAAACCCAAATTAATCAGATTATTTCGCAGTTAGAGTCAAAAAATGGTACAGAAATGGCAGTAGTAACTGTGCCTAAAACTGCGCCTGCTGCTTCTCCTAAACAGTTCGCTACTCAATTATTTAATCATTGGAAAATTGGTAAGCAAGGAAAAGATAACGGCGTATTGTTTTTGATTTCTGTAAGCGATCGCCGGGTGGAAATTGAGACTGGTTATGGAGTTGAAGCAATTTTACCCGATGCCAAAGTCGGCAATATTATCGATAGCGAAATCATCCCACAATTTAAAAAAGGTAATTTTGAAGGCGGTACCCTAGCAGGAACAAAAGCATTGGTAGTTGTTCTCCAATCTCCTCAGCAATCATTAGTAAGTGAAGTTACCACTCCAAATCCGCAAAATTCTTTAGATAACTCAACAGATAATAGCGCCTTATTAGGGCTTTTAGCTGGCAGTGGCATATTAGCACTAGGAGTAGGAAGTGTATTTTATTTCAAACGTACTCGTACAACTTCTATTAAACCGGAAGGGCGCACACGTCTAAAGTATGGCAGGTACATTTTTTCTTGTGCTGATTGCCAACAGCCAATGGAAAAAGTGGACGAAACCATAGTCAAATCATATCTAACAAAACCAGAACAAACAGCACACAAATTAGGTAGCGTCAAATTTGAAGGTTGGAAATGCCCCAATTGCAGTTCAAAACTCACTGATAAAGGATTTAATTTAGTTGCCCTTGAGTCCTATTTCGATAGATTTAAGAAGTGCCCTCACTGTCAAGAATTAACTGTTACCAGCACAAAAAAGACTATCAAATCGCCTACGCAATTTAGTTCCGGAAAACGACTAATTACTGATAATTGCCAGAGTTGTGATTATCAACACCAGACAGAACAAATAATTCCGCCTTTACCTCCTCCACCTCCCCCACCACCGCCTTCTTCCGGTGGTTCTAGTAGTTCCTGGGGTGGCTATGGTGGCGGTGGTTTCAGTGATGGCGGTGGTGGTGGCTTTGGCGGTGGTAGCAGTGGCGGCGGTGGTGCTGGTGGTAGTTGGTAAATAACTTTGAAAAAATCTGGGGAAGGGTAAAAGGGGAAAAGAAGGAAATTTATGAACAATCCAGATAAAAGAATTTCGGAAAAGATTGCGCCAGAGGTGCTAGAGTTAGCTGCGCGTTATTATGCTAACCATACTCAAAGTTACTCGGCTGCTGAATTAGTAGTGGCGGGAAAAGAAGCAGATATTCCGGCGGAGTTTATTCAGCAAGCAATCCAAGATGTAGAAGCAAAGCACAAGCAACAACTTGCAGAAAAAAAGCGATTAGTAAATTTTCGCCGAGGAATGCTGAGTATTGGTGCAGGTATATTAGCTGCATTGGCTGTATGGACTAGCTTTACTTACAACTCTCTACAAAGAAGTACTGTGAGAGTGGAAGCAGCTTGGGCGCAGGTGGAAAATCAACTCCAGCGACGTGCTGATTTGATACCCAATTTGGTAAATGTGACAAAAGCTTATGCTAAACAGGAAAAAGAGTTAGTTTCTTTGTTAGTGCGATCGCATCAGGCTTACTTACAAGCTACTACTCCCAATGCAAAAGCTGGTGCGATCGTCCAAGTTAATCAGGCAATAAATCGCTTTCGTAGTTATGCAGCCGCTAATCCGCAATTGCAATCAAGCCAATTATTTATCAATGTTCAGTATGAGCTAGCTGGTACTGAAAATCGCTTGGCTGTAGAGCGAATGCGCTATAACCAAGCAGTTCAAGTTTACAATCAAGAAATTCAAATTTTCCCCAACTCTGTTGTAGCTAATACTTTTGGTTTTGAGAAAAAAGAATTTTTTCAAACTACAAATAAAGATGTTCCTAAAATTCCATAGGAATAATGGATGGGAGCTTAATTATCCCGACAAAAATAAATACAGCGTACCTCATTTACTTGAAATACGCTGTATGACTATATAAAGAAGAATAAAATTTACCTCCGCCTGCTCTGCTCCCTCTGCTTGCTCATAGGTATCATTTTTCAAATGAAATGGTATTACTGAGGGGTATTTTGTTGTTGTGCTATTGAACCCTTTTCTGGTAATTTGTATATCAGTCAATTCTAATACTTGTTTAATAAACGAACAGCGATCGCGTATCTGCGCGCTGTATTGTTGTCGCATATTTTCAGAGGTGATATGTAAAGCAAAGAGGTATTTAATAAGACTTATACCGTTAGACATGATACTCAAGGTTGATGCGGACTCAAGAGTATTTTGAGCATTATAAAAATCAAAATAAAATTAAATCTTTTTAATCTTTTGGGGTAAGAATGGTTAAAAAAGCCGAGTGGAAAACCTTGAGAGAAGAAAGCACAATTCTCGCAGCTAAAAATTTTTTAGTTGAGATGAATAATGGTGCAACAACGGAGAAATTACAGTTTATTGCCAATGCTGCAGGCGATATTACCCTGTTTTGGCATCTAATTGGCAATCCAGAGGAGATACCTTTAGAAGTGATTGGTGGTGAAATGTAGCTCAAAGCCGATATTTTTATGTTGCAAGTTCGGCTTGTTCGGTGTTGAGTGCGATCGCCAACTAAAAATTACTCAACACGAACAGGCGTGTTTGTCATTTGTCCTCAATCCCTCAAATATTAGAATTCTTCCAAACCCAGTTTTAGAAAGCGTTCAATTACTGGATCGACTTCCGGTCTAACTTCTACAACTTCTGTACTTGACTCAAGTTCAATAATCTCATGATGATGCTCAAGACTTTGTTCAATGGGCTGAAAAAGTGATTGCATGAGCTGTGGCTGTGGTTCATCATGCACAGGAATTGATGAAGCAGCAGGTAACAATAGTAACCTTGGTGTTGACGGTTTATATTTGGGCTTGAGTTGCCGAATTTGTACTGTTGCACCAAGTCCCATCATGGCACCAGCAACAGTATACATAGTAGTTTGATTCAAATATTGTGCGCCTAAATATCCCAGTCCTATTGCGGATACTGTAGCGGTGATGCTTCCCAGGATGATTTGCTCTTGTTTCAATGTCTTGCCCCTGATTTTTTTGCTAGTTTTTACTTGTTTACTCTCTGGGTAGATGTAAGGTTAATTACAGCGATCGCTGTCGAAACACTACCTTAATTGCAAATAATCCTAGCAGTCAAGCAGTCTTAAG
>NZ_JACJQJ010000119.1 GCF_014696615.1 Nostoc linckia FACHB-104
ATTTTCTCTACTCACTGGTGATTTTTTTACCTACTTTTTCTCACACACAACTACTCTTTTTTGTCAATTTTCTTATTAAGAAAGATGTTTATAATGCATAGCTTTTTAAGGGCGCTGATTTCCAATATGGTTTGTCACGAAATAACTATCTTAGCGCCTAATGCACCGTCGCATGGATGGTGCGTTACGGCTAAATTTCATTGTCTCTGTGTCCCAAATCCTTTCATAGCCGTAACACACCCTACTGAAGATTTCTTGATAGCTTTCAATACTATTGAATTTGATTAGTTAAATATACTTGTTGCAAAATTAACTACGTCCTTAGGCGTTAGGAATTATACTTTTTATTTTCGTCAACTTCACTAATGTATCTCTAATTTAATACTCAGTAATTAAACTGAATTAGCACAAAATTCACGTAAAACCGAGAATTTTGGCTTTATTGCAAATTCAGTTTAAATAACAGTGTCACTAATGAAATATCATTGTTACAATCTTGAGATTAGATAGTTAATCCCTCAGCTTCCCAAGACTAGCTGCGGCTTTTTTGGATTTTTCTTATATCAGTGTTATCTACATCTTGTCGTTCTCTAGCCCTATTTGGAACTTTCAATTAACTTCAAAACGTAGTATTAGCAAAAATGAAAGATTCTCTTCTATAACAACTATTAATTAATAAAAAAGCATTTTTGTAGCTAGAACACTAATATATATTCCTGGCAAATACTGTCAAAACTCACTTACAACCAAATCAAAATCATGGCAAACTCATTAATGGTGATTTATCCATATCGAATATCTCAAACATGGGTATTTGATGATGAATATATGGGATTAGCCCAAGAACCATTTATCAGTGGTACACCTGAAATGATTGATACTCTAGTTGAAGATGTAGCTCATGTTGATGAAGGTTTCAAACTCGTGTTTTCTGCTTATCCTTTCCCTGGCTATCAAGTAGAACTCTTTTGGCTAAGAGTAGAAAATAACGGTCACTGGTACTCTTGGAGTCAGAAAAAGATGCAAGGTTGGCTATGTCCAGCGCTGTTAAATTACTTTAACCAACCTCCAAATAGAATATATTGCAAAGCTGAAAGTCTTTATTCCTAGCTCAAATCTGGCTTGATACTTCTGTGATGAATATTTCTGCTTCTAAGATGCTGAAGAATTAGGAGTTAGAAAATTTTCCTCTTCACTTCTAACTCCTAATTGTCTAAAAATCTAAAATTTCACACCCCAAGCAGCGATCGCTAAAGCACCCCAACCAGCGATAAAAGCTGCGCCTCCGATAGGTGCGATCGCACCCAAAGATTTCACACCAGTTAAGCTCAAGGCGTACAAACTCCCTGAGAAAATAACAATACCAATAATAAACAGCCAACCACTTGCTACAAGAGTGGATGGCGGTGACTCGGTACGACTAAGTAGCAGCGCTACTACCAACAGTGCTAGAGCGTGGTACATTTGGTAACGAGTGCCAGTGTCAAAAATTTCGAGCGATCGCTCACTGATTTTTTCCCTTAAAGCATGGGCACCAAAGGCTCCGCCGGCAACAGATAAACCGCCTAAAATGGCAGCTATGCTCAAAAAAATCTGCGTCATTAGACCTAGCTGTAAATTAAGGTATGAGCTAGCGGTAAATCAAAATCAACCGCTAACAGAGATTTCAGTTAAATCTCAAAATGATATGATATCCCGCCGTCTTCGGTTACCTTAAAATTAGCATTGAATTCTTTAGCTTTTTCATCTAAATACTGCCTAGCTGCGATCGCAGGTAAGTCCGATTTAATTGCAAAGCCTACAAGGGTCATTCTGCCCCTATTTTCTTGTAGCATTTGATAGAAAATCGATTGCAGGTGATCGTTCATTTGTTGATTTATTGCTTTCTTCTCTTGCCTGCTTTGACGATACAATCCTAAACTGAGCCATCCCCCCAAAATTAAAGTTGGAACTCCGAAAATTAGACCTTGCCTAGCAGTAGTATCGAGTAGATACAACGCCTCCTTATTGACAAAGTTCGGCCCATCATCATCCTCTATTGCTGATGGGATTGGCTTCAACATATTATGTTTCTCAATTCCTGCTGAGACTGATAGGGTTAAAAACATGAATCCGAGTGTGAGTAGCCAACCTGCGGCTAATTTTTCAGCAGTTTTCATAGTTCCATCTCAGAGTTGAACCTTGCTTGCGATTCTAACCTTACTTTGGCTGAGGTTCCAGTAATTGCACAAACCTAGCAAGAATCTTGTAAAGAGATTATAAAACTTTCTATGGCTCGCAATAATGAAGAAAACACCTAACAATCAAATATTCTGCCTAAAAGTTGTGAATTGTTGACGATTCACAGCTAACAGTCAACAGTCAACAGTCAACAGTCAACAATTCACAATGAAATATTTGTCTGGGAACTCCCTTACACACGTGTTGCTTCTAGCAAACGGGAAAAATAGAAGCGAGTTTTAGTCAAGGATTTTCTCTGTACAGCAAAGCCATTACTTTCTAATATTTTGATGACATCAGCTTCGCGGTGGAGATAAGCGCGAGTTGTTTTACTTGGGCCTGGAAAGAAACTACCAATTTTCTTAAGTAGAGTCAAAGCGCAGGTTTTAGGTGCAAAACTCAAAATTAATCGTGATTGCGCTAGCGAGCATAAGTGAGAAATCATCTCATCTGCTTTATCTTGAGGATAATGAATGAGAACATCTAAGCAAATTACAGTGTGGTAATTACCGTTTAAGGATTCTAAATCTTGCACAGCGAAGGTGGGATTTTCCGAATTTCCCAAGGCTTCTAAGGCTCTCTGTCTACCTTCTGTTACCATTTTTTCAGAAATATCGCTGGCATAGACTTTAGCACCTTCCGCTGCCAAAGGAATGCTGAGACTACCAACACCACACCCAGCATCACAAATTGACAAGGTTGCTAAATTGTTATCAGCTTTTAACCAGCCGATTACTGTATCCACTGTTTGTTGATGTCCATTGCGGATGTCTAGCTGGACTTTGTTAACTTCGCCATCGCCATAAATCCGCTTCCATCGGTCAAACCCTGTGGAATTGAAATACTCACGAACAATCGTTTTATCGTCGGCTGCGTTCATAAACTTCCATTTCTAAGGTCTCCCAATGCTTAAAATTATCATTGATAGGAACCGTTCAGAACGCTTTAGTTTAAATATTTTTCTAGCTTAATGTTTTACGTGTATGGGAAAATACTGGCGTAGCTAGGCAACAGGTTTGAACTCAAAGCCTCTTAGAATTGTATTGATTTTTTTCAAAAATTAAATCATGCTGCTATATAACAGCCCTAAATCATACCATTTTTGATTTTAGATTTCAGATAGTAAATTACTCTCCATATAAGAGTTATTTCAATACATCTGTCGCCTTGTTTTTTCAAATTGGTATTACTTATAAAAATTTGCTTTTGCACGATATATCAAATTTTTAATAATTTGGAGATATAAATTATTCAAGATAATATAGATTTCCTAGATTATCTCTGCCTCTAGATATAATAAACACTATCTATAGATAGAATTACAAAAAGTATTATAAGCTTTAAACTAGAAAAGAATAAATCAAGCAAACTTAAGACTACAAATATTAATTGAGATGAAGTCAGCATCCTAAAATACAATTTAGGATGCTTAATTTTTCCTAACTACTTTTATTGATAAACAATGAACTTAGAGACATTAACAGACACTCCTATCATTTCATTTACCATTCTTTTAGCAGTAATATTTACTGTACCTCCGATATTTGAACGCCTGAAGTTACCGGGATTAGTCGGGTTACTGATTGCAGGTGTGGTTTTAGGACAAAATGGCTTAAAGTTATTAGACTCAGAGTCCGATACTGTCAAGCTCCTCTCTGATATTGGCAAAATTTATTTGATGTTCGTAGCAGGCTTAGAAATCGATTTAGAGCAGTTCCGTAAAACTAAAAATCGCTCCATAGGTTTTGGAACTTTGACATTTTTAGTACCATTAATTGCTGGTATTGCTGCTGGAAGGTTATTTAATTTTAGCTGGAATGCTTCTGTATTAATTGGTTCTTTACTAGCCTCACATACTCTTTTGGCTTATCCAATTGTTAGCCGTTTAGGAGTAGTTACCAATGAAGCGGTTACAGTGACAATCGGTGCTACTATTTTTACCGATACAGGTGCTTTATTGGTGCTAGCAATTTGTGTGGGAATTCATGGTGGGGAATTCTCAGCTATCAGTTTAGCAACTTTGTTAGGTGGTTTAGCAATTTACTCTGTAGTAGTTTTATTTGGCTTTGATTGGGCTGGAAAACAGTTTTTTCGCCGCACTGGAGATGAGCAAAGTAACCAATTTTTGTTTATCTTATTAGCATTATTTTTGGCTTCTGTAGGGGCGCAGGTAATCGGAGTTGAAAAAATTGTCGGTGCATTTTTAGCAGGGTTAGCAGTCAACGATGTTCTTGGACGCAGCCCAGTTAAAGAAAAAGTTGAGTTTATTGGTAGTGTTTTGTTTATCCCTTGTTTCTTTGTAGACATGGGATTATTAATCGATATTCCAGCATTTATCAAAACGCTCAGTTCTGTTTGGTTAACTTTAGTAATTGTAGTTGCTTTAGTTAGCAGTAAATTTATAGCAGCATTTTTAGCTAAACTGCTTTACCGCTACAACACAGCAGAAATGCTGACTATGTGGTCATTATCACTACCACAGGTAGCTGCTACCCTCGCAGCAACATTAGTTGCTTATCAATCTGTCAATCCTGCAGGTGAACGGCTAATTAGTGAAGGTGTATTAAACAGTGTAATTGTACTGATGCTGGTTACTGCAATTCTTGGCCCCATCATTACAGCTAGATTTGCAACTGCATTACAAGTTTCTGAATCAGATTTTGCCACAGATAAGCTGACAACTTGGTGGGATGATTCTCAAGAGACGCTAACAGAAGATAAAACAGAGCCATTCACTATAGTAGTCCCGATATACAACCCCCAAACCCAACGTTTTTTGATAGAAATGGCAGCACTTATCAGTCATCATGAATCTGGGAGAATTGTGCCATTAGCTATTACTAAAGCCCATATCCAAATGGACGATCCACAATTAGTAACAGCATTAGAGCAAAGTAAACAAAGATTAAGTTTGGCTAGAGAAATCAGTCAAGAATTTGATGTAGAAGTGTCACCAGCAATTCGGATTGATGATGATATATCTTTAGGAATTAGCCGCACTAGCCGAGAACAAAACGCTAGTTTGGTTGTCATGGGTTGGTCGCGCACAACAGGCTTGCGTGCCCGATTATTTGGTAGTGTGATTGATAGTGTCTTCTGGTCTTCTCATTGTCCAGTGGCTGTGACACGCCTTTTAAGTAGCCCTACGACTATTCAAAGAATCCTTGTACCGGTTGGAGATTTAACACGCCAAACTATAGGTGCTATCAGGTTTGCCCAAATTTTAGCCGATGTTAACCAGGCAGAAGTGGTATTGTTACACGTGAGCGATCGCAAAACTCCCCCCAATTTAGTAGACAGATTTGCTGCTCAATTATCTGATATCACTGCTAAAAGCCAGTTACAGGTAAATACCAACATTCAAACCATTAGGGGAGATGATGTAGCTAGAGTCATCATTCATGAAGCTGAGAAATTTGATTTAGCAGTCTTGCGTTCCGTCCGTTATCGCACAGCCGGTGGATTATCTGTCAGCTACGTAACAACCCAGGTGCTTAGAGAATTGAAATGCTCAATTGTATTGCTGGGAGAACCTGGGTATTAGTTGGGTAATGGGTAATGGGTAATGGGTAATTATTGGTAATGCCCAATGCCCCATTCCCAATTACAATAAAAAACCCCAGCACTGTGAAGCTGAGGTAACTGGGAGAATCTAAAATGATGATGGGAGTTTTCAATACCGAAGTTAAAAATAGAAACTTCACTTAAAAAATCAGCAAAACTTACACGGTAATATTTAATACGTTTTATGCTGACCGTGCAAAGGCTAAATCGCGTATGAGTTGAGTTCTAGAGAATATGTAATCGCTTAACGAATTCATTTCTTCACGACTGAGTGATGTTTTGCTATCAACCTGTCCTAACAACTGCTTGGCTAAGTCTGTATCATTCAATCCCACCAGAGTGCTGGTTTGGGTTTGTTCAACTACAGACCACAGTTGACGTAAAATTTTTGAGTTCACAAGGCATACATTCATTACAAACCCTTCGATTCTTGCCATGCCATAAAAGTGCTGCGAAGAATCTAAATAAAATATTAAATTATTAATTCTAAAGAAAACCTTAAATTTTACAAAAGTTAATCAATTAGATGTTAATCGAAATTTAAGCTTACAGAAGTTTACGTGAACAATCGCTGCCAAGTCAATTCTTGTGTAGCTTCTTGCCAATGCCAGCGTAGTAAATTAGCGGGTAGGTTGGGAGAAATCCCTGGGAGAGCGATCGCGCGTCTAGGTGCATCCGTGGCTAGTATAATGGCTGTCTCTAGGTCACAAATGCCCCACTTCACTAAATTTTGCACACCAACTAATAAGGGTAAAGTTGTTCCAGATAACGTCCCATCTGGTAGTCTTGCTGTACCGTACTTCACTTCTATTTGTCGGCTATCCCAAGGATACAAGCCATCGGGTAATCCCAGAGGTGCCAGGGCATCGCTGACGAGGAATAATCCACAAGCAGCACGAATGAGAATTTGCAGCATTGTTGGTGCAACGTGCTGTCCATCGGCAATAAAACCAGACATCACATGAGGATGGGTGATTGCTGCCCCTAATAATCCAGGTTCGCGGTGATGTAATGGTGGCATAGCGTTGAAAGCATGGGTAACCATTGTTGCGCCTAGTTCAAAGGCGTGTTGTGCTTGGTCTGCTGTCGCCTGAGAATGCCCTAAACTGACGGTGATGCCCAAAGAACGCAAATATGGAATGACTTCCCCAGTTGGATCTAACTCTGGTGCGAGGGTGATAACTTTCACAACATAAGCATAGTCACCTAAAACCCGCTTCACTTCATTCAGCGTCAAAGGTAAGAGATATTCAGCGGGATGCGCGCCGCGCTTTTGAGCGTTTAAAAATGGCCCTTCTAAATGTACACCGAGAATTTGAGAACCTGCTGTTTGAGTTTGCATAAAATCAGCGATAATCGCTAGCGATCGCTGAATATTTTCCACAGAAGTTGTTACCAATGTGGGTAAAAATCCATCAACTCCTACATCCCACAAAAATTGCGATATTTTCGGCAACAAAGCAGCATTTTCTGGTTTTAATTCAGGAAATGCTAAACCTAAAGCACCGTTAATCTGCAAATCAACACCACCTAAAGAAATCCAATCACCTGCAACATCTAAAACTTGCAAATCTGGCGAAGCAACTCGTTTAAAAACAGTACTCATTGGCAGAATTTGCTCTATGATTCCCACTTCATTAATTAAGAGCATCTGCAAGTTTTTATACCCTGGGACTCTGGCATTAATGATATCTACATTCTTGGCGATCGCTTTTGGTGTTGCTTTAGTCATCACATTGACGGGAAAATAACTAAACCTCAACCGATTTTAGATGTAATAGTCGGCAATAATCCAAAATCTACAATCCAAAATTCTATGTCTCCCCTTATCGGTATTATTATGGGCAGCGATTCTGACTTGCCCACTATGAAAGATGCGATCGCAATTTGTGAAGAGTTTGGTGTAGAAACTGAAGTGGCGATCGTTTCTGCTCATCGTACCCCAGAACGCATGGTGCAATATGCACAAACAGCACACCAACGCGGTATTAAAGTGATTATTGCTGGTGCTGGTGGTGCGGCTCATCTTCCCGGAATGGTGGCTTCTTTAACGCCTCTCCCAGTAATTGGTGTTCCTGTTGCTACTCGTAATTTACAAGGTGTCGATTCTTTGTATTCAATTGTACAGATGCCTGGTGGTATTCCTGTGGCTACGGTAGCAATTGGTAATGCCAAGAACGCCGGACTTTTAGCAGTGCAAATTCTTGCTAGTCATCAACCAGAATTATTAGAAAAAGTCCAAAAATATCGGCAAAGCCTATCAGAATCAGTAATGGCAAAGCAAGCTACACTAGAACAACTGGGCTATCAAGAATATCTCAAAACGGAATTGCCATAAATTTAAATTCATACGTGAGGGTTAATTGTAATTATTGATGTTATTTTATTAACCCTTTACCTAGAAACAATACTGCTAATTATTGTATTTAATAATGCAAGGTAATTATTGAAACATCTTTTACTTACACTAAGTTTTTTCATTCTTGTTATAAAAATTTAATATTCTTACAGATATTTTGATTGAGATGTCGGAAAATCCTGACAATATCGAATTTCAGTTTGTTGTGTTCTTACATTGAAATGCAAAAGAAAGCGGTCTTATAAATAAATCGTATCTCCTGATACAGAATTATCATTTTGGTAACATGGACAATCAATCAAATTTATTAATGCCTGCATAAAAGTTATCTACGGGAATCACTTATATGATTTCTGGAAATTAATTTAGCTGGCATCCAAAATTTTGTTATGGAGGTGAATTTTCACTCTCTAAAATGTCGTGGTCGTTTATCACAGATAAAGGAGTAAATCTCTAAGCTTCATCATTAAAAATTTAAAGATTTAGTGAATCAGGCTTGACTTTTTCACAATTGATAATTTCTCCTTTAGTCAAATTGCAATTTTGAAAAAAATATTTACAAAAGTAGCAATGTTTCTTTAAACTCCTATTAGGATATTTGAGTTTCTGGTTTGCAATCCAAATTACTTGAACGAATAAATATCAACAACCAGTTGATGAGATTCAAGTGCTAATTCTGTTTGCTTAACTATATTATTTCCTGTAAAAACTGTTGGGAGTAAAATGTTCAAACTTACGCAAAAACAGAAATTAAAAGCCAAAAGTAGGCACAGAACAGCAAAAAGTTACCTTAAAAGTTCAAAATCTCAATCAAATATAGAGCGGTTAGCTCGCGCAATTAAACGGCTCTCTCCCAATTGGCAAGCCAGCCTAGCTTTAGCGGCTTTAATTGTCTTGGGATGGGGTTATGCCGCAGTTGCTCAAGCGCCAGCGGCAGGGCCAACCACAGCAGAACTCAAGGTTGCTATTGACACTTTATGGGTAGCGATCGCCGCATTTTTGGTGTTCTTTATGAACGCTGGTTTTTGTATGTTAGAAACCGGCTTCTGTCGCCAAAAAAATGCTGTCAACGTTCTAGCTAAAAACTTGATTGTCTTTGCCCTCTCTACAGTAGCTTTTTGGGCAATCGGTTTTGGTTTAATGTTTGGCGATGGGAATGATTTTATCGGGCTGAATGGGTTTTTCCTAGGAGGCACAGATAACAGTCCCGCAACTGGAGACGCTTACAAAGGTGTTTTTAGTGCCTTGAGTTGGACAGGTGTGCCTTTAGCTGCCAAATTTTTATTCCAATTGGTATTTGCTGGAACCGCCGCCACAATTGTTTCTGGTGCAGTTGCAGAACGGATTAAGTTTGTTGACTTCCTCATTTTCAGCATCTTACTTGTAGGTATTGCCTACCCCATTACCGGACATTGGATTTGGGGTGCTGGTTGGTTGGCTGATATGGGCTTCTGGGACTTTGCTGGTTCTACAGTCGTTCACTCAGTAGGTGGTTGGGCTGCTTTAATGGGGGCTGCATTCTTGGGCCCACGTATTGGGAAATATCAAGATAAACAAGTTGTGGCTCTCCCTGGTCACAACATGAGTATTGCTACCTTAGGCTGTTTAATTCTCTGGTTAGGCTGGTTTGGATTTAACCCCGGTTCAGTAATGGCTGCTGACCCCAACGCAATTACTCACATTGCTTTAACAACCAACATGGCGGGTGCAGTGGGTGGAATTGCAGCAACAATTACAGCTTGGTTGTACTTAGGTAAGCCAGACCTGTCAATGATTATCAATGGTATTTTGGCTGGCTTGGTTGGTGTGACAGCATCTTGTGCTTACATCAACATTGGCAGCTCTGTAATTATTGGTTTAGTTGCTGGTGTAATAGTCGTCTTTTCTGTTCCTTTCTTCGATCGCATCGGTATTGATGACCCAGTAGGCGCTACCTCAGTGCACCTAGTCTGTGGTGTTTGGGGAACTTTGGCGGTAGGTCTGTTTGCTGTTGGCCCTGGCGGCTATCCTTGGATGGTTGACCTAGCAGGGAAGCCAGTAGGCCCACATGGACTTTTCTTTGGTGGTGGCTTTGGTACCCTAATTCCGCAAATAGTTGGCATTTTAGCTGTAGGTGGTATTACTGTCTTACTAAGTAGCATCTTTTGGCTGGCATTGAAAGCAACTTTAGGTATTAGAGTATCTCGCCAAGAGGAAATAGAAGGCTTAGATATCGGCGAACACGGTATGGAAGCATACAGTGGATTTATTACCGAAGGTACTTCGGAAGGATATTCTGAAGAGCGTGGCTCTGGTGCTATTTCACCCAGCCGCGACTTACCAAATCCTCTGTAAATTTCGAGTTTTTTGGTTATATTGCTGATAAAAACCCACCCCTGTAGTTCTAGTGTTAATGCAGGAGGTGGGCTTTTTATTTCACATTTAAAAGCTCATTAATTCATCAAATGATTAAGTCTCTACTTTATTTTGTATGAGCTGCTTTATTTGAAATAGGAGGTGGTTACTTGATATGGTTATGGTTACGTGAAGGTAAACCTATTTGGTACGGAATAATTTGTGGTATTGTTTTAGCTATGTATGGAGTTATAGCTACTCAACAACCTGCAAACTTTGGCAGAGTTTATGCGGCTTATGGTGGGATTTTTATTGTAATGGCAATGGTTTGGGGTTGGCTAGTAGATGGTATACATCCAGACCACTACGATTTAATTGGGGCTGGTTTAGCTTTATTAAGTGTTTTTGTGATTTTGTACGCACCAAGAATATAATTTAAGCTTCTGTTACTAACTTAGGCAATTATTGATTACTTAAACTTGCTCATCAGTAGAAATAATAATTAATACATAAATCTGTAATCATACAGCTTAAACTGTATGAATTTTTGTCAGCCTTGCTAATGCTTCTCAGTATTTGTTTGCTATATCAATTTTTAAAGAAGTGTTGTTTTGGTAAGAATGTAAACAAAATACTATTACAAGAATATAAAAATGTAATTATTGTATCTTCATACTAATTATTCAAAATTTAGCATCTGCAATTAGTATGATGTTTTTATAAACCTTTCTAAACAACTAAATTGGAGTAACTTATTTAGACAAAATAAAGTATAAAACAATACTATATTGGTCAAAAGTGAAACAAGAATGTTGGTGTTCGGGGACAAAAACAAGTGTTGAAGAAAGTTGTAATTATTGGGGCTATGACCCTATTGCTGTTGGGAGGGCCGTTAATGGGCAATGCTTTTGCCCAAGCAGCTGCGGCTGCTCCTCCGACTGCTGATACTGGGGATACAGCATTTATGCTGATTTGTTCAGCATTAGTGTTGTTGATGACACCAGGGTTAGCATTCTTCTATGGTGGATTTGTGCGATCGCGGAACGTCCTAAACACATTGATGATGAGTTTTGTGTTGATGGCGATCGTGGGTGTCACCTGGATTTTGTGGGGCTATAGCCTTTCCTTTGCACCCGGTTTACCGTTCATTGGGGGATTGCAATGGTTAGGTTTGAATGGTGTGGGGTTAGAAGTCACTGATTATCTCAAAGGTTCCAACCCACCAGAGGTGGTTTCCTACGCTGGAACAATTCCTCACCAGGCATTCATGATTTATCAAGCCATGTTTGCCATTATTACCCCAGCTTTGATTTCCGGTGCGATCGCAGAACGGATGAGCTTCCGCGCCTATGGTCTATTTGTCTTGCTGTGGTCAACCTTTGTCTACACCCCTCTTGCTCACATGGTATGGGCGAAAGGTGGATTTTTGGGATTGTATGGTGGTTTAGGAGCCCTAGACTTTGCTGGTGGAACAGTGGTTCACATCAGTTCTGGTGTTTCAGCTCTCGTTGCCGCGATCGTCCTTGGCCCTCGTAAACAGCATCCTGATCGCCTCAGCCCGCCACATAACGTTCCGTTTATTTTGCTTGGTGCTGGCTTACTGTGGTTTGGTTGGTTCGGCTTCAATGCCGGAAGTGCCTTGTCTGCTGCTGGTGGAACTTCGGGTACCTTAGTCACCAATATAGCAACCACAGCCTTTGTTGCTACTAACACAGCCGCAGCCGCAGGAGCCTTAATGTGGCTGATTTTAGAAGCAGTTTTACGAGGTAAACCTACTGCAGTAGGCGCTGCTACAGGAGCCGTTGCTGGTTTAGTAGGCATTACCCCAGCCGCTGGGTTTGTAACTCCCCTATCAGCAATTTTGATTGGCTTCATCACAGCTTTTGTCTGCTTCTACGCTGTCAGTTTCAAGCACAAAGTACAAATTGACGATGCCTTAGATACCTACCCTGTACATGGTGTTGGTGGTACAGTCGGTGCAATCTTAACCGCAATTTTTGCTACCACCCAAGTTAACGGTGGCGGTAAAGATGGCGTACTGCGGGGTAACTTTGCTGAATTAGGAGTTGAACTAGCAGCCATTGTGATTGCTTATGTTATCGCTGCTGTTGGTACTTGGGTCATTTTGAAGATTATTGATGCAACAATTGGTTTGCGCGTCAAGGAAGAAGCAGAATACCAAGGTCTAGATATCAATGAACACGGAGAAGAAGGTTACAACTCTGAGTTTAGCGATCGCATGAATGTTTCTCAATAATTCAAGAATTAGCTCTAAGCTTTGAATTGGAGATAATTACGCGTTCTAGCTGTCAAAATTCCAAAGTTTGTTTGAACAATAGACATTTGGCTATTGAGCAACGAAACCACTAAATTTAAATACCTGTTCGCGAATTACTTCACGCCCTTTGATGATTTGCCCTATATATCAGGCAAAATTCAGAGGGCGGTTGCTTTTGGATTGGGGATTGGGGATTAGGGATTGGGGACAAGGGGAAAATACCACTTACCAATTACCCATTACCAATTCTTTTAAAACTATACGCACTTTGATTTCTCTGAGTTATGATACCAAGCACTACAGAGAAATCACTAGCCAGAATCAGGGTAAAAATATTACTTGAATGAAGGGTGTAAGCCTCTGTCAGTATTATTACGCAAACAGTAAAATTCTCATTTACTAAATAGTTGATGAGAGTGGTTTGCAGTTTGATGCAAAATAATTGGTAAATTCCCTAGCCGTGACCATTTCTGCAAAAAACTTTCCTCTTTGGGCATTTTTCTCACTAGCAACTAACGGACTATTAATGTTGGCAATAGTTCTGCTAATTTTACAACAGCAGAGATTGACCAATATTCTTGGGACGACTACTGCGGCTACAGTCAATGAACCTACTGCTGTTAAATCAGATGTAGGCCCACGCCACCAACTTAATTATCAGCAATGGTTAGACATCTTAAAAAAAGAAGCTCAGGTTGCTGCACAAAAACCTCCTCAGCATCTCACCATCTTGGCTGGAGATTCTTTGAGTTTATGGTTTCCTACAGAGTTATTACCTGAAGACCAAAGTTGGTTAAATCAGGCGATTTCTGGGGAAAATAGTGAAGGATTATTAAAAAGATTAGATTTATTTGACCGCACTCAGCCAAAAGAAATTTTCGTGATGATTGGCATTAATGACTTAATTAGGGGAGCTAGCGATGAAACAATTTTAGAAAATCAACGGCAAATTATTCATTACTTGCGCCGAGTGCATCCAAAAGCGCAAATCTTTGTTCAGTCAATTTTGCCACATGGAGGCGAAGAATCAACGTGGGAAAGACGAGAGAAACTTTTAGCTATTGCTAACGACCGCATTTATCATCTCAACAAACAACTGCAAACCATAGCCAAAAAACAAGGCGTTAAATATATTGACTTATATTCATTGTTTAGTGACCAGCAAGGTAATATGCGTCGCGAATTTACTACCGATGGTTTACACTTGAGTCCCCAAGGCTATATGGTTTGGCGAACTGCATTGCAGATTTATAGTCAATCGCCATCTTAATTATTGTCTTTAAACCGAGTTCTGAAATTGTTGTGAATGTGGAGGCGATCGCAACCTAATTTAATTATAAAAAATGTTTAAGGGCACGGCATCTACAATCTTTTATTACAGTCAATTATCTTACTTTTGCCGTGCCAATATATAATTTATCTGCCACAAACATTATTTGAATTGATATAAAATTACATATTTATAAGTAATACCAATAGGACTTACG
The DNA here is from genome assembly GCF_014696615.1 of Nostoc linckia FACHB-104. Lineage (GTDB taxonomy): Bacteria > Cyanobacteriota > Cyanobacteriia > Cyanobacteriales > Nostocaceae > Aulosira > Aulosira linckia_A. The sequence goes on from NZ_JACJQJ010000119.1 coordinate 14,243, forward strand.
CAAGTGTCATATTTTTTTCGTTTAGGTTTGTCCAGAGTCAAATGTCAAGAGTCCAAAAAATCTAAATTTTTGACCTTTGACTCTTGACTCTTGACTCCTATACCAGAAGATCAATGTGTCAGTTGCGTAAGTCCTGACCAATTTGAAAAAAATGCAACAGATTGTAGGGGCATGGCACTGCCTTGCCCTCTAGAATATTATTGATATGTCGCAAACATTATTTGATTTAGTATAAGTTTGTAATGGCACTAAACTATGTTAAAGAACATCAATAGGCTTGAAACCCTTACCAATGATTAATGACCAAAGACAAATGACAGCTTCAGCCAGTTATCTTTAATTTCGCCGACCTACTTATTAAGCTTTGTTAGCTAAATTAATCAACTGTTTAAAGTTGACTAAATCAATAACGTTATTTGCAGCGTCAATTTCAATCCAGCCTTTTTCATTCAGCTTTTCCATAATTTTGCTAGCTTCGTCAACACTGATTTCTGTTACTTCAGCTAAATCTTTGATGGGAATATTAAAAATTTCTCTTCCCTGATCTGATTTTTGTCCATAGCTTTCACCCAAACTAACTAAAGTCTGAGCTAGTTTGACAGCTGGCGGGGAAGAACGCATTTGTAGGCGCAGGTTAATTTGTCGCACTCGCCTTACCATCAATTGCAGCATTCGGTGATGCAAATGTGGGTCTTTAAACAAAATTTGAATAAAGCGTTCTCGAGACACACTCAGCAATTTTACAGGCGATAGCGCAATCACATCAGTTGACCTGGGAGATTCATCTAAAACTGCCATTTCTCCAAAAAAATCACCTCTTCCTAATATCGCTAGCGCTACAAAATCTTCTCCAGAAGTGCGCCGCACTTTGACCCAACCAGAAACCACAAAATAAACTGCATTACCCCAAGCATCCTCCATTAATACTGCTCGTTCGGCTGGATACTCATGTTCAATTGCAACATTCAGCAGCCACTCCAAGGTCTGAGGATTGGCTGTACTCAGTAATGGAAAAAGTTCACTAAAAACCTCAGTCTGCATGAAATATCTGTAAATAATTAATTCAAGAGTAAAAAATCAGATCAGCTATTATTAATTTTTAAAACCGTAATTATTGGCAGTAATACGGTAGCAAAATCTTTACAAAATGAATGGTGAATTTTCAGAGTTTTAGCTCTGAGATTCTAGTACAACATAACAATTATGAATGCGATCGCAATCAGCAGTTTTACTGACAGACTGATTACTTCATGTTTTTTGGTGAGTGGTTATCACTATTAAGGGTGGTAAGATGCTTATCTAAATTTTCTACAAGCTGACTCAAAGCTACAACAGCTTGCAATTGCTCAGATTGGAGGTTGGTATTTAAGAGCAGCCGTTGTTCTAGTTCACGCAACTTTAACTTTAATTGTTGAGTCATTACCAAGGTGTCATGACTCAAATGATTCAACTGTTGTTGTTGATAGAATTTTAATGCGGCTCCTTTGAGTACTTGTAGTGTTGCTTCTTCACCATAAAGTCCTGGCATGATTCGCAGGCGTAACAACAAACTATTCTGTTGATATACCAATTCCTTCTCTACCTGTTTGGGTTCTGCAAGTGTGGTCACAGGTAAATCAGCAAATAGCTTTAATTCATTAATCACTTCTTGGAAAATAGAGATCGGCAGATTTTCGATTACAGATTGCAATACTCCATTATCACTCCAGAGTATTCTGCCTTGATCGTGCTGTCTTTCCAAATACAAGCGACCAATACCTCCCACCAAGACTCTTGCTAATAATTCTTCTAATAATTTCCTTGGTGTTAATGTTGCCAATACATTCAGGGGAGTTAATATATCTGGAATTTGCATTGACGCAGTATTTAAATTGCTTGGAAGTCTTACCTTAGATGTATCTCTGACTTTGCCCTGTAAAGTAGAGATAGCATTATTTTTTCCAGATATATTGTCAGTATTGGGGATAGGTAACAAATCTGTTTGTGAATCAATAGCTAGTAAAACATCTGCTTGCTCCTCAACAAATGTTACTTCCTGGTCAAATTCACCTGAGGTTTTTGCTGAGGAGTTCTCATCATCCACAATATTAACTTCCTGTTTTTCTGATCTAGATTCTACTTTTGGCTGAGGCTTTTGTAGGCTATTTGATGGGGATGTATTCTTTTCCCGGAGGTAAGCTGAAAGGATAGTACGGTGAATATTGCTGGCAATTGGCTTAGCCAGCATTGTGCAATTAATATAAGCCAAAATACGGCTAACGTAATTTAAGGCATCTTGATCGTGGGGATTCACAATCCCCACTAACAGCTTTTTGTCCTTTAACCCTAACGGTACAATTTGGTGGTGAAGGCAAGCTTCTAACGACAAAAAACGATCGATTAGCGAGAATATTTGCTCGCGAGAGCTAGGCGGCTCCCTAGAAGCGTCCGATTCTGCCTCTTCTGCAACTGGAATTGCTGCTGGCCTATGCAAATCAACTTCATCGTTCTCAGTTAGTTTGCCTTCTGAAGACAACATATGTTTAGTTACTCATTTAATTACTTCGTATTTGCTCTTAGTATTCCACCAAAGCAACGGTGACACTCACCTAGAATCTTAATTTCTGGCTAAAAACTTATCATTAAGGCAGCAGAGGAGCACAAGCGTGGGTTTTCAAGTTTCTGCACACAAAAGAATCATATTTTCACTATGGGGGCATGATAAAACTACTTAGTACTTTGGAAAATGCCCAAGAGATGACTACAAACCTTTAAAGTGGAATTGGTAGATTACTAGTATTATTGTGCCTCTAAGTTAGTAGTAACTAACGATACTCAGTTATTTTTACTAAAAGCTATGTTGAATAGTAATATATTTAGGTTCTTCAGGACTTGTTATGCTAAACTAACAGCTAAAATGCCAACTTAATAAGCACCTAATTCGGAAATTTTCAAAGTTTCTAAAACCGTAACCAGAGCGTTTAATGAGCTTGAGTTTATTATTAACGCCTTCAACAGCACCACTGGTTGTCCCATTGTCGAAATAAGCGATTATCTCATCCAACCAACGAATAA
>NZ_JACJQJ010000012.1 GCF_014696615.1 Nostoc linckia FACHB-104
CGCATCGGCGGCGCGCAGGGCGAGCGCGGACCGGCCGTATGTTAAGTCATATTTTTATACATTTATTGATTAGTTTTAACTTAAATAACTAATTATTTAGCATAACAAGTCCTGAAGAACCAAAAAGAATTGCTAGCAGTTGTTACTCACGAACTAGATAAAATCCACAATTCTTTTGAGCGGCTGCAATATGACACTCTTGTTCCTTGTAATTGCAACCAATGTGAAGGCAGCCCAACACCTTATGCCTATCCATTAGAAAATTTGTATAAGCGATTAAAAGCTGGTCGCTATCAAATTGAATGCGAAAACAGCTATGAAATGGTCGATGTCCGCAGGCTAATTGATGATGTTAATTTGCCACCTGTGGATGCAGAACAGAAATTTAATCCCCAAATTGCACCACTACAAAAAGAATTATCTAAAGCAAAAGATGAATCATTCCAAAATCAGGTCATGATTAATTACCATGATTTCCAAATATTAGTTACAGCAGACCGTAAAATTCGTGCTTCCTCAGAACAAGGCGACGAATGGGGCGAATTGCGATTAGAAATGAATAAAATTAAGCTGTCATTAAAACTAATTGAGTCTCGCCAAACAGATAGCGATTTGCTCAAAGCATTAGGCGGCGAACTCTACCAAGCGCTTTTCCCAACAAAAATTCACGGAAGATTACAAGCGACAATCGCAGGCGCACAGGCGAATAATTACGAGGTACGCTTACGCCTTGTGTTTGAATCTCCAGAACTAGCCGCCCTTCCTTGGGAATTTCTCTATGATGAGGCTACTAACACATTCCTGGCAAACAATACTCAAACTGTTCTTTCGCGTTATGTTGACGTTCCCCTACAAAAGCGCGAACTCAAAGCCGCAAGTCAACCGCTTAAAGTCCTGCTAGTCATCTCCAGCCCAAGTAACTTAGATAAATTAGATGTTGCTGAAGAAGAAAGCCTCATCCGTAATGCGCTGGTAAAACACATAGACTCCGGCAAAATTGAGTTAGATGTGCTACCAGAAGCTACCATCCGCAATATCAATCAAAAGCTGCGCGAAAAGCCTTACGATGTTTTACACTTCATCGGTCACGGTAAATTTGAGAACAATAAAGGCTATATTGCCCTAGTAGATACCGATGGCAAATATAAATTATTAGATGATGAGGGTTTTGCCAACTTCTTCTTAGGTAACAGTAGCTTGGGTTTAGCCGTGCTAAATTCCTGTCAAGGTGCTACCGTGTCGTCCAATCAAGCATTTGCAGGTATCGCACCCAACTTAGTGCGTCGGGGAATCCCTGCTGTAGTCGCTATGCAATACGAAATTCTCGACACCACCGCCAAGCTGTTTGCAGATGAATTTTACCGCACCCTCGCCCTTGGCTGGCCTGTAGATGCAGCGATACAAACCACCCGCAACGCTATTTCAATGGAAGTCGGCTTAGATAAACCAGACTTTGCGACACCAGTACTTTATATGCGCGCCACAGATGGAATGAAGATATCTCATCTCTAATAACGCTGACAATCAACCACTAAACTACCATCCTGAGCAATTGCAATATCTACTCTGTATTCTGCTGGGCAAGTTTCTACAGAATTACCTTGAATAATTTTCATTTCTTCGGAAAGCTGGCAACTTTTTAACTGTCCTTTGTCATCAAAAAAGATGTAACTTTTGGCTTTACAAGAAAAATTTGATCCGCCTGTGCGAGAATTGGAGATTTGTAAATTTATATCGTGGCTCAGGATACAAGTTGCCAATGAACCATTAGAGTAATTATTAATAGTACCTATTTCACAAACGATCGCCGCTTTAGCAGGCAGAGATATGACAAAACTGAGCGTAAATAAACCCAAAGAAGATGTGAAAATTCCCAACTTTGAAGAGAATGATTTCATGTAAAAATCCTGAGTTTTTTTAATGCAATATTCTTGATAATTTGATGAGTAAGAAAATATATAAAAAAGGGCATCTGCAAGAGATGCCCGTCATGCAGGAAAACCCGCAATAGGGTTGTCCTTACACCTTCCCAACAATCAGCAACAGTGACTAACTTTAATTAGCCACACTCACAGACGTGAATATGTTTATAGTATTAAATACAACTGATAAGTGACTGCGGTGTATACACGGAAAATATGTAAGTTTTGATATATAACAATCCTATTTATTTATAAATTCATTTATGAAGATAGAAAACAGGTAACCAAAAGGAAAAAAGCAAAAGAAAAAGGGTGAAATGACATGATTGAGGAAATTGCCAAATTTCAAAACTTAAATCCAAGTTTCCTCAAACCCTGTGATGCGATCGCCTACGAGGGGCTTGAGCCTAGCAGGGTGAAACCCAGTATAGCTTTCAACTTTTACCTCTATTCTTAAAAATCAGAAATTTCGGCAATGACTCAAGCAAAATCTGTGCAGGGGCGTAAAGCTTTACGTCTTTAAAGATATTTGAATATAAATCAATGATGCTCCAATGACACATCACATTTTAAAAGCAACTAAAGATACAGTTCATCTCGGTGGTTTTTCTCATTTACTAGCGCCAGTACTGACTATTAATTCAGGTGACACGATTGAGGTAGAAACTTACAGTGGCTATTATGTGTATGACAAAGCGCCACCTGAATTTCTCACTGCAGAATTTCTCGATATCTGTCAAAATTTAGCTGCTGAACGTAAAATTGCTGGCGGGCCGCATTTACTGACAGGGCCAATTTATGTGCGTGATGCTGAACCAGGAGACGTTTTGGAAGTAGAATTAAGTGCGATCGCACCCAGTTTACCTGTAGGCTTCAATGCCATTCGTTCAGGTTGGGGTGCTTTACCAGAAATATTTCCTCAGCCTGCTTTAAGATTTATTCCCCTTGATTTAGAAAACAATATTGCGGAATTTCCTACAAATAGTGGCATTAAAATTCCCCTCAAACCATTTTTTGGTATCCTTGGTGTCGCAACTCCGGAAACATCTCGAATTTCTATTCCACCAGGTGATTACGGCGGTAATATTGATAACCGGGAACTGCAAGCGGGTTCTCGGTTATTTTTGCCAATTTTTGTTCCAGGTGCTTTATTTTCTATTGGTGATGGTCATGCAGCCCAAGGAGATGGTGAAGTTAATGTTACTGCCATCGAAACTTCCATGAACGGTAAAATTAAGCTGACGTTACGTAAAGATTTGCATTTCACAACACCAATCGGAGAAACTCCTACTGATATCATCACAATGGGTTTTGGTCAAAGCTTAGATGAAGCCTTGGAAGTAGCCTTAAAAAATATGATTGATTTCTTGGAACGCTTGACAAATTTATCGCCTGAAGATGCGTATGTATTATGTAGTTTAGCAGTAAATTTTCGTATTACCCAAGTTGTCAATAGTCCCCAAAAAGGCGTGCATGGAATGCTACCGAAAGCAATTTTTTCTCATAAAATCAATTGGTAAGTAATTACCATATAGCAATCCTAAATTATTTGTGAAATTTTACGACTGTTGACTGTCAACAGTCAACAGTCAACAGTCAACAGCTAAAACCGATATTTTTTACAACTGAAATAGGATTGCTATAGCTACTGTCTAAATATTTGCCCAAAACCCAGAAATTTCCAATGGTGGGCAGTGCTAGAAAAATTGCCTACCAATGATAGATGACAGATTGCAATTAAAATTCAAAGACCATTGATTATGTCTAATATTCTCATTCAACTGTTGCTAATTGGTTTAGTTGCTGGCTTGGCTGGCGGGATGTTTGGAATTGGTGGTGGGGCAATTATGGTACCAGCAATGGTATTACTCATAGGATTGGATCAAAAATTTGCCACAGGTACTTCCATTGCTGCACAAATTTTACCAATTGGAATTTTAGGAGCAGCAGTTTACTATCGCAATGGTCAACTAAATATTAAATATGCTGTGATTATTGCAGTTGGCTTAGTAATCGGCAATTTATTTGGGGCATTGTTTGCCAATCAGCCATTTATTAGTAGTGAGACAATGAAGAAACTGTATGGCATATTTTTGCTACTTTTAGGCGCTCGTTATTTATGGAATAACTGAAGAGTTAGGCTGATATAGCAAGTTGCTAGTTATCTAGATATAGTGTTTGAATTTGGTAATTGGTAATTGTAAAAAAATATTACCCATTACCCATTACCAATACTGAAATAGACAACTATCAACCCACGTTAATACAGCAAGTGCGATCGCATAGTCGCCTAGGTAATTGCTATCATCAGTAAATCACGGTGCAAGGCTGCTTCTATGTTATCCGTCAGCAGATAACTCTTGACTATTGAATGCCTGTAGGGTAAGCCACTAATCTGGCTACCTTTGACTCTGGTTGAATTTTCAATTACCTACAATGGATCGTCGGAATTTTCTCAAGTATGCAACTTTAACAGGATCTAGCTTTGCCTTGACTAGCTGTATTCAAGGTAGAAGAAATTCTCAATTGCAAAGCGATGTCACCCCAACAGCCTCACCTGTAGTAGTCAGCGAACCGCTAAAGGTGGGGTTTGTTTATTTAGGGCCTGTGGGAGATTTTGGCTGGACTTATGCTCACGATTTAGGTCGCAGAGAAATGGAAGCTAATCTTCAAGACAAGGTGAAAACTACTTTTATTGAAAATGTTAGTGAAGCTGATGCAGAAAGTGTTATTCGCCAACTAGCAGTAGATGGTAGCAAATTAATTTTTACAACTTCCTTTAGCTACATGAACGCCACAATGAAAGTAGCCAAGGAATTTCCCAAAGTGATATTTGAGCATTGTACAGGTTCTCAACTGGCTGCCAATGTTGGCACTTATTCCGGACGCTTTGAAGAACCGCGCTACTTAACCGGTATGATTGCTGGCAAAATGACAAAATCAAATATTATTGGTTTTATTGGCGCATACCCCATTCCCGAAGTCATTCGTGGAATCAATGCGTTCACTCTAGGACTGCGAACCACCAATCCTCAAGCAAAAGTTAGAGTACTATGGGTGCAAAATTGGTATGACCCTGCTAAAGAAAGGGAAACAGCCCAAGCTTTGATTAATTTAGGCGCAGATGTACTGACACAGCATACTGACTCGACTGCTGCTATGCAATTAGCAGCAGCAAAAGGTATTTATGCTTTCGGCTATAACAGCGATATGAGTAGGTTTGGTGCGAAAGCACACCTAACATCAGCAATTAATAAATGGGGAAAATTTTATATAGATACAGCTTTAGCTGTCATGAATAATACATGGAAGCCGCAAGAGACTTGGAGTGGGATTGCTCAAGGTATGGTAGATATTTCCCCCATGAATCAAGCGATTCCTAGTGATGTTCAGCAATTAATCAATGTCAAGCGAGAACAGTTTATTCAAGGTACAGCCCGTCCTTTTGATGGCCCAGTAAAAGACCAAAAGGGGGTTGTACGCGTACCTAAAGGCAAAGCGCTTGACGATCCGCTACAAGAGAAAATGAATTGGTATGTTCAGGGCATTGAAGGGTCAATTCCTTAAGGATTCTAACTAAAAAATATACTATCGCTGTGTAGTTATACCATTTCTCTAAATCCCAGCTACAGATAATTATCCCCCTGCCCCTTGCTCTCCTGCTGTCTATGGGTTAATACGGTTCAGTGAAGCTCATTAGGGATTGATTTGTCACTGATTAAAAAAGCCAGATCAATTGGGGGATTCTCCCCCAAACCCCCGATTGGGTGACGGTTGCGTCCCCCAAACCCCCTCCAAAATTATTTTTCTGTTTTTTTGTTGAGTAATAAGCTATTCGGCTTTTAAGTTGCACAATCCATTGTGAGGGCTGTTGACCGTTAACCGTTAACCGTTAACAGTCAACAGTCAACAGTTAACAGTTAACAGTCCTTATGAGTAGTTATGCAATTTTCGCCCGTATTAGCTTATTTACCTTCCCAACTTATTAGAAATACCCTCACAACCACCAGGAATTGTACTTCGAGATTGTTCACCACACCAAGCACAGCAATAATAACGTGCTGATTCAGAAAGACGCTGCACATCTGTGAAATCAGCATTTTCTACGACAGCGCCAGTATGTTCGCCAGTGTGATAATTTGGGGGTTCGGTGCGGCTGCGGGGTGATGCTTTTTCTACTGAACCATAAAACAGACGTATTCCGTTTAAGTCGGCGTTGCGGAGTTTGGCATCATATAAAATGGTGCGGGAAAGGTTGGCTTTGACTAAATCACAACCGCTGAGGTCGGCGCGGACAAGGTTAGCTTCGCTGAGATCAGTCCAGCGCAAATCTGTACCAGCTAAGTCTGCGCCAGCTAGCATTACGCCTAAATCAATGACACGCACACCTTCCAAGCGGTCTTCAGCATATCCACCAATACCGTTAAGAATAGCTCTTCCCAAACGGCGATCGCGTTTTAGGGGTGTGAGTAATTTAGAACGGGACAGAAAGCGGAGAATCTTTGCTTTTCCGCTACCATCAACACTACTAAAAATGGCGGCTGTGCGTCCTTCTGCAATTGACCTTTCTTGCGGCCAATCTTCTAATAGTCCTTCTTCATCTAAGACTAAATCGGAAATCCCTTGAAAATATGAATCGATTGTTTGTTGCTGGGTAATGATATTTTGTTGCACTGTCAGCAGGTTTTGCTGAATCGTCAAGTCTTTGGAAATGACGTATTGTCGCCAAGCTACGTAAACAGCAATGATGGCGATGAGAATTTGTCCCAAAGCGCCGAACCACTCCGCCAAAGTCCCGGAAGCTTCCCAATTAATTTTGCGTCCCGTAGCTAATAAGCGATCGCCTAACCCTGAATATCTCACTAAGCCAATGAGCGCTACAATTAGTCCGATAAACGCAATTAACAGCGTTCTATCTTGGGGTGTAAACCATTCTTTAAGAAGATTTTGCACCCAAGGCCAGAGCATTGCCAGGGATAATATTAAGGTGAGTAGTGTTCCCGAAGCGCCAACTATCCAGTTATTGAGGATGAGTCCCAAGATAGTGATGGCGATCGCTACTAAAGTAATTAGTAATGCTCTGGGTTTGACAGAAAATTGATTGCTCTTAGATGGCTGGAAAAAAGAACGAGCTTGTTTTAGCGCTGCGGTATTTTGTGGCGATTGCAAAGCAGAAATTGCAGCTAAAGCCTGTTGTGTAGCCAGTCCCTCTGGTGTCAGGTTGTTATCACCTGTACCACTATCAAAATCATCTGGTTGTAAATCATCTTCTGAGAAGGGTTCTGGGGTTGGGATATCGGAAGAGTTGGAATCATTCGTCATTCTTTCTATTGTGCCCCACCATACTCAGTTCAACGATGCGCGTCTAGACAAATATTTTCTCGTTAGGCTTGTCCACGGTCAAGAGTCAAAAGTCAAAAACTACACCCGTGAGTTGATCAACGAATACTATAGGATTGCAAATGAGGTTCTGAGGTTCATTTTTAAGGTAGTGGTGTGTCTCGTCTAGACACACCACTACAATTGCTTTACTTTGTAAATCATCCCTAACCGCGGTTACGTTCTAGTAGTAGCATCATCATTAAACTTAGCAAAACTTGTTCCTGTTCGCGATCGCTCATTTGATCGACAGCTTTAATCGTAAATTTGCGGGAAAGGAAAGAGGGGATTTTCTCTAAACGCATCACAACCGTACCATCAGCCCGACTCACTAAATAGACTGGGTTAAATACATAACCCGTAAACATCCCCACAATTGGAATTTCTGCAAATAGCGTATCTGCAACCTTTACCCAAGGATTTTTCTCCTGAATGTTGAGATTGCTAGTCTCACCATCAAATATGTCATAACGCGCCCGCCAAAGCGATCGCAATCCTCGCCGTTTTACCCCTCCTATATCTCTACCAGTGCTATCTGTAAAGTTATAACGTGCCGAAAAATCAATAATTCGGTCAGCTTTGATGTAATAAAGCGGTCGGGTACATTCTACGTCAGCAAAAATTGTAATTGCTTCCTTTAGCTTAAAGAGTTTCTGTTTGACGTAGTAAACCAAATTTCCTTGATGATCAACAATCGATATTTGCGGCGCTAAAGCCCAGAATTTGAAGGTAAGTTCTAAAGGGTACTGCATGGTTCAGTAAAAACATTAAGATTACTCACCTTATTTATCCCAGTTTTTGCAGTTAATCAATTGGGTTTGGGTCAAAATTCAAAGAGACGCGATTAATCGCGTCTGTACAAGAGTCAAAAGTCATTCAATTATTTCCCCTTGTCACCCAGTCCCCATTACCCCTAATCCCCAATCCCCAAAAAAAATTTCCGACAGGGTGCATAAACTAATCAAGGTCAACCTATTGAGTAAGTGAAGGGGTTAAAGCCCAATACAAACAAGCACTGAAAATTTTAGGAGAATGACTATGAAATTTCGTAACTTAACTGGTTCTTTGCTAACAGCTACCGCACTTTTGACCGCTACACTACCAGCTTTCGCTGGGCCTTTTGATGCACAGCCATCTGGTATTTTTAAACCTGGTGTTCTCACTCCTGGAGTAAGTGTTGGTAATGGTACTCCTAACAATTCTGCTCCTAGCACACCTAGCAATCCAGTAGGAAATAGTGAAATTCAAGGATTGGGCGACCATCAATCTTGGGTTGACCCGAAAACTCTAGCAAATGACCCGCGTGCTTTGTGTAGTGATGTAGGTTTAGGAAACAACACTCGCAACAGTGCTAGCAAAGTAGCGATCGCAAACTCTAGCAGCACACGTTCTAGTTCTTCTCGCAGTCACAATGATGGCGGTGGCGGTGGTGTTAGTTTCTTGGGTATTGGCGTGAGTGGTAGCGGTGCTAGCCAAGGTAGTCAAAATAACAGCGATTCTAAAGATATTCGCAATAACCGCAACGAAGAAAATAGCAGCAGTTCTTCTACAGTAGTTCAAGGTAAGAATTGCGATGCTTTTGTTAACTCTGCTGCGGCTCGAGATATGAACTACCAAGACAACCTGACTCGCCGTTATGAAATTAAAACAGGTCGCCGAGGACAGCAGGTTAATCAACTGTTAGACAACAAATAAGCTAATGCGCGTCTAAATTGCATAAATACTAATAAGGGCTGTTGACTGTTAACTGTTAACGGTCAACTGTCAACAGGCCTCACGATGGATTGTGCAACTTAAAAGCAGAAATCAACTCGTAATTCGTAATTTTGAATTGATTCTCAGCCGGGGTTAGCACCCTGGCGATTTCTATATTAATTTCTCAGGAGAAATTATGAAAAGTCCGCCTGGAGCCAAAATTATGACTTTAACTACAACTTTGCTGTTGTCCATATCATCTTTAGCCAGCGCTCAAACTCCTACAATTCGAGACTCGCAAATTCTGCCTTATATTTTGGATAACCCTAATGACAATTCTTTGGTGAAAGTGCGCTGTGTTCCTAATTATAGACAGGAAGGTGAGAGGAATCGACGTATGATTAGAGATACTCTCTTGCGACCTACTCAGAGCGAGCAAACAGTAACAATTGAAATTGAAGGGAGTTGTCGCAATGTGAGAATTAGCGTTCCTGAAAATGCACAATTTTTCGATTTTCCTGTAAATAATTTCGATTTAGACAACTCTTGGCTAACTCGTCCCGGTTCTGGATGGTATTGGTTCCATCATCAGCGATAATTCTTTAGATAATTAAGGGGAAAGGGAGTGAATTAATGAGGAATTTACTTTTTAGTTAACTCAAAATATCCAGCAGCAGAGTAAGGGAGAATAATTGATGGCTTGAATTGAGAAAATTTATCTTATGTCAGATTCATCTCGGCTTTCTGATGAAGCGTTAAGCCATTATGAGATTGGTGTAGAGCAAGAACGCTTATCACAAGGTACAGGTTTACTGGAATTTGTTCGCACCCAAGAAATTATTAGCCGCTATCTACCTCCTGCACCCGCAGTCATTTTCGATGTTGGCGGTGGTGCTGGTGTCTATGCTTATTGGCTGGCTCAACAAGGTTATGAAGTGCATTTAATTGATGCAGTTCCTTTGCATATCGAGCAAGCACAACGCTTTGCAGAAGCGCAACCCAATTATCCTTTAGCTAGTTTAAATGTTGGGGATGCACGGCAATTAAATCGGGCTGATCATAGCGTTGATGCTGTGCTACTACTTGGGCCTTTATATCACTTAATTGATCGCACAGAGCGGATATTAGCTTTGCGGGAAGCTTATCGCATTTTAAAACCAGGAGGTTTTGTTTTTGCGGCGGGAATTTCTCGTTTTGCTTCTACTTTAGATGGATTATTTCAGGGATATTTGGCAGATCCAGAATTTGTCAAAATTGTGCAACAGGATTTAATTGATGGTCAACATCGTAATCCAAACAATCATCCAGCTTATTTTACAACCGCTTTCTTACATCATCCTGATGAACTGCAAGCTGAAATAGAAGCAGCTGGTTTTGATTATGAAATCACTTTAGCTATTGAAGGGCCTGGCTGGCTATTACAAAACTTTGATGAACATTGGCATGATTTAAGCCGTCGTCAACAACTTTTACAAGCTATCCGCTGGTTAGAGGCTGAAGCTTCTACCTTGGGTATGAGCGCTCATATTATAGCGATCGCCCGCAAATAATTGTAGACGCAACTAATAGAGTCGGGATTGTGCGATTAGCAAAGGTCAGGACTTTAGACAATTTACATTTTGTTATATAGTGAGGTTGATTGTTGCCTCACTACATAATTCACATTTCATTATCCTGATGAATATCACACAATTATTTAACGTCGTGAATCTTTTTGTTTTGCCTTTTTGGGCGTTGATGATTCTCCTACCCAATTGGAAAGTTACACGGCGAATTATGGAATCGTATTTACCCTTTGTACCTTTATCAGGAGCATATTTATATTTATTTATCACTAGCATTACACCAGAAAATGCTCAAGCTTTAGCCAATCCGCAATTAGCTGATATTGCGAGATTTTTTGCTGATGAAAAAGCTGCTGCTATAGGTTGGATTCACTTTTTGGTAATGGATTTATTTGTGGGACGTTGGATATATTGGGAAGGGCAAAAAACCGGAATTTGGACAATTCATTCTCTAGCACTTTGTTTATTTGCAGGCCCTTTGGGTGTGCTGTCTCATATTCTCACTGCTTGGATAACAAAAGCATTTCCTTCTAGTTCCACTACTGAAACAGCCACATCTTCTAGTAGTACATGAAAATTACTGATTCCTGACTTAAAAATACTGTTTGTATCTGTGTATATGCAAGCAGTATGAGGTTTCATATTTGATTTTTGAAATAGTAGGATGGGTTACGGATTCCGTAACCCATCCTACAAATAAACTGTTATCTAGCTTTTCTATAGTTAGCATCTAACCAACAGCGTGGTAAAGTTTCACCAGAAGGAAAAACCAACTCCTCTTTTTTAAAGATATCAGTTTCTTGTTCTTCTTGACCTTCTTGATCTTGTCCATGAATAGTATCATTATTGGGGTCAATTAATTCTTGTAAATCAACTATTTTGACTAAATCGCCAGTATCTTTGAGTTGTAAAAACATATTCGTTACTCCTCAAGCAATTGCTAAGTAAATCTATCGTATGAGACAAAATTGCCTCACCTATTTTTATCACTAATAATGGGTGGTGGAAAACTCTCTCTTGGCAGAAAAGACAGTTATAAATCTATTCCTTTTATCTGAATAGAAAAGATATAGGATATGAAATTGAGCTTTGCTTTCCTCGCCATATTGAGAAGAGTTAGAGACACTTTGCTCTTTAAATTAATCTGTTCACTCCGCACCAGTGAATAAAAGATTTGGGCAAATTTATAATTCTCTGCCAATGTCAATAAAAGTAGCTATCTTCTACCCTGAGAATTGCTCACCTTTACTGCGTTGATTTTCTAATGACATGGCCACGGGATTGTTATCCAATATTATTTTCTCAGGATTTTCTATTTCTTAACTGCTTGTTTAACAAAACTTAGGTATTTTCAGCATGAAAAGATGATCTTTACACTTCTGATTAATTCCTAGTCAATGCCAATCTCAAACTGAGGATTTATTGCCATCAACAGTATGTACCTGTATTAATACTGCTCGGTTAAGGATTTTCAACTCTTAATTTGGTTTTGGAAAAAGGTGAAAGGGTAAGGGTTCAAGGTTTTTTCTTGCCCCTTTTCCCCTTCCCCTTTTGCCCTTAACCGAAAAGTATTGGTACCTGTGTTACCTATGGCTTGTTATAGAAGACACTAAACAAAAAGTGCTGAGTTAAAAGTTATAAGTGCTGGGTGAGTGGCCCTACTCAATCCTCAGTACTCCAGACTCTTAACTCAGCACTGCTGACAAAGGAACAAGAAACATAGCTACTGGTCGAGAAGAAAGTTAAATTTCTCGTTGATATTTCTCTAAAATATCTACTAAGTTAACCTGGCATTGCAGCGGGAGTAAATCGATTAAAGGAATTTCCTTTCTACCACCACCAATTTTGACAGGTATTGATTCTAATACTGCTGTTACACGGTTTTCGTTAACACTATTAGAAGTAATTAAAGGATAAAGCTGTTCGGCAACAACGGTATGTAGTTTGGCGTTCGATAAATAAAGATGCCACTTAGCAATATCCATGTAAACATTTTCACCTATTTCTGCTGCTAGGGCTTCTAGCAGTTCTGTGGTGTTAGTCTTAGCCATATAAATCACCCCATATCAACAAAGAGCGTTAACTCTTAGGCTATTTCTCATTATCGCTCAATTGGCTAGACTAACTCTACAGTCACAGGTTACAATCGCCCCAGCATTAGCAGTCTGTCTTCAGGTGGATTTTGGTGGCGTATCGGAATAGTTAGCGATCGCACTGATATAAAGCAGATGCACCGACAATACCACAATCCAACTGACTGTTAACCAAGGCAGCCATTCCCAGTTAGTTGTTTTGAGATTGTGGACAAACCACAACCCAGAATTAATCGTAGCTGCGATCGCTACGTGAACGGCGAAATTCATTCTGTCATCAATTTTGCGGTAGGCTGGGTCTTTGCGATCGGGTTTGGTAGGCCAACGAGGAGGCATAAATATTTGTTACAGATTTTGACACACCTAATTATTCTAAAGGTGTTCGGGGTGCAGTTGCTATTAGAGTGAGAAAATGGGCATAGGGCATGGGGCATTGGGCATAGATAGGAAAGAAATATTATCTTGATTGTGGCAAAACCTGGTATTAATGACTTTCTTGAAAAAAGCAAATAGGGAACACAGAAATATATATTTTTATATTCTAGTTTGAGGCGTGGGGGTTGAAGCTTCGAGTTAGCCCTACTTTTAGGATGGCGAATTTTCGTAAGCAGATTCTATAGTTGTGAGCAGTTTTGTAATGTCATAGGGTTTATTGACAAAATAAGAAATACCCAAAGATGAAGCTAATTCATCGATTTGGTTATAAGCAGTCACTAATACAACGGCTAAGTTAATTCCTCTAGCCTGGAGATTTTGATAAACCTCAGCGCCGGTAAGTTCTGGCATTCTATTATCTAAAATTAATAAATCTGGTTGTTGGGCCAGCACTTGTTCTAAGGCTTCTTTACCATCCTTTGCTTCCCTTACCTCCCACCCTTCTTGCTCAAGTAAAAAAGCGAGCATGGTTCTACTGTCTGTGTCATCGTCTGCAATTACTAATTTGCGCTTTGCTAAACTTTGAAGGCTCATAACTTGGTTTTGGCTATGGATAAGCAAAGACTATACGGAGTTAATTCTAAATGGTCAATATTTACTGCGGGAATTGCCATAAAATTTACTTGTGCAAATTGAGCATTTTGCACTTTGTTGATTGATACTTCTACTGTCCCGTTTTGGCCTGCACGCTCAAAAGCTTGGAGAAAACAACGCAATATATTACGTAATAGAATTTGAGGATCGGCAAGAACTGTAATTTCCTCTTGCCAGTTGGTAACAACTTCAACTTTACGAATAGCAACTTCTGTAGATAAAATGTCAATCACATCATTGATACTCTCGATGAGAGACAGAGATTGCACGCTACCAGTCTCTAATGATGCCAAATTGCGCCAAATATCAGAGCGACGGCGAAAGATTTCAATTGATTGTTCTGCTTGTTTGAGTAATTGCGCTGCATACTCCCAGCGATGAACAGCCACCATGCGCGAGATTACCTCAAGTTTTAAGCGTGCGGCTTGATGCACTTGAATGAGATCCTGGCGTAGTTCTTCTAAAGGCTCATATTCATCTGGTTGCGAAGCTATTACCCTATGAACATCTTTTTCTAAATTAGCGATCGCAAATTCTGCTTCAATAGCATGGGAAGCACATCGCAATATTTCTTTGAGGCGTTGTCTCGCATCTGCACGCCGCAAAGAAATACTCAACACACCAACAATGTCTTGTTTGTCGTTTCGCAGCGGTATCCCTTGACAAGTAAAAGGATGAAATCCTTCAATAAAATGCTCTGCAGAAATAATTTCTATATAATTTTCTTCTGCTAAAGTTGTGCCAATACCATTAGCACCAGCTACAGCTTCCGATAGGAGAGAACCTGGTTGTGGAAAAGGTTCCGGCCCGTTGACAGTCTGCTCATCACCAATCACATCTAATAGGATAGCTTGGCGATCGCCTAACATGATGGCATGGCGTTCTTGCCCTGCCGCTTGTGATAGCATTCGGAAATAGGGACGCACCACATCTATTAAATAATTATGTTGCTGTAGCAGACGTTCTGTATCTCGACTCGATAGTTGTTCTGCTTGCAAAGCCAGAGGGTTAGCTCCTTGCAGGTGGGATCTTTCCCAAGCACGATATACTGGCGATCGCAATTTATTAGAGGCAATTTTACCAGTAGCTCTGTATAAACGTCCTGCTTCGATGGCATCGCTCTCTACATATGGCATAAATTTAGGATTTAGTGATGTGTAATATTGCTTTCGTATTTTAATTTTGTAATTTGGATTTCTAATTTTGGTTGCTAATATTTATCGACAATTTTCAGTTACTAATAATCAAACCTGCTGCTTTGAATTTTCAATTGTTGTTCAATATGATGTATTTCCATGTTTTTATTCTAAATTTTTGTACAGCAAACTCTTCAGAAGATATCATGAATAATAATTGATGTTCCGCTAGAATTTGTCAAGGTGTATTAAATCACATATTGACTTAATATTGATGCTTTTGATTACAAATCGCCAGTTATTAGTTATGATTTTTAACAGAATTTTCTTTTCTCTAGATTGAATTAAAATTTCAATTGTTAAAAGTAATTCCTCTTTTTAGTAACCGATGTCAGCGAGGATTTAGGCTAACTAGAGTAGTTTCAATACTGCTCGGTTAAGGATTTTCAACTCTTAATTTGGTTTGGGGAAAAGGTTTACCCCTGCGGGGAAGCAAGCTACGCGTAGCGTCTCCGCAGGAGAAAGGGTAAGGGTTAAAGGTTTTTTATTGCCCTTTTCCCCTTCCCCTTTTGCCCTTAACCGAAAAGTATAGGGAGTAGTTTATATTGCTAGTGAGCAATAATCCAATAGTTTTCGGTTCCAGGGGAAAGGTTTGAATTTATCCCTTATACCAATTCTCCAAAAGTCAGCAATATATCCAAACTCAAAAACCCTTGCTAAATATGGTTTTCTTAATTTTGAATTTTGCGGAAAGTTGCGTGCGGGGGTTCCCCCCGTTGAGCAAACTTTCCAAGAGAGAATTTTGAATTTTGAATTGGTATTACCCCTTCCCCTTTACCCTTTTCCCAAACCACCACAGAAATTTTTGGCACTTAGCCACTAATTATTGGAGAATAATCGCCTGATTTTCCGCCAGTTTTGCTAATTAAGCGAATTGATTCAATTTGAATCGATTTTTCTAAAGCTTTTGCCATATCGTATAAAGTTAAAGCCGCCACAGAAACAGCAGTTAAAGCTTCCATCTCCACGCCAGTTTCGGCTTTGGTTTTGACAGTAGCCTGAATTTGATAGCCGGGGAGTTGGGAATCTGGTATCACTTCGACTTCGACTTTCTGCAACGGCAATGGATGACATAGAGGAATTAAATTAGCTGTTTGTTTCGCAGCCATAATTCCCGCTATCCTCGCAGTACCTAGAACATCGCCTTTGGGAGCATTCCCAGCTTGAATGGCGGCAAAAGTTTCAGGTAGCATTCGCACCTGAGCAGCAGCTACAGCTTGGCGCACAGTAGGTGCTTTCGCAGATACATCTACCATCTGTGCCTGTCCTTGTTGGTCGAGATGAGTGAGGTTGGCAAAATTAGCAGAGAAATTGTCTTGCATGATTTTGAAAGAACGTGTTAATATAATTTTCTGACAGGGGCGTGTAGCTCAGTGGACTAGAGCACGTGGCTACGGACCACGGTGTCGGGGGTTCGAATCCCTCCTCGCCCGTTAAAAGAAAGAAGCGCAATCAATGATTGCGCTTCTTTTTTATGATTGATTCAGGGAATAAGCATCTTTACCTCTACCTAAGGCAAAACGCAGGGAATCAGCAAGGTTTCTATTGCCTTGAGTTAGGAAAATCAACAACGCTAGCACAGTTAAGCCAGCGCAAAAACTAAACATATTGCGGTAGCCAACTTGTTCCGCAACCGAACCGAAAATCGGGCCTGCGATCGCAATGCCAAAATCTAACCCCATAATACAAAGTGAAAATACCCTTCCCCGTTCTTGCGGCAGAGAGCGATCGGCAATTACTGTAGAAATCATGGGCATGAGGATACCAGAACCAGCACCCTCCAAAGTTCCCGCGATTAAGAAGACATTAGCGGTGGTAGCCAAAGCTAGTATGAGCATCGAAATTGCATACACAACCAAACTAAGGGTAATAAATAAACCTCTACCATAGCGATCGCTAGCTTTACCAGTAAAAAAGCGGACGCTAAAACTAGCAAGTGCGCCAAATGTATAGAATAAGCCTGGGTTTAAATCTACTCGCGCGGCTTTGATAAATAAAGGTACAAAGGTGTGCAAAGCCCCAAACGCCAAGCCAATCATTAGCATAATGCTGGCTAAGACTCTCACTCTGGGACTAAATAACAAACGCCAAAATTTGCCATGATGACTATCCGATTTATTTTGCTTGTGGATTGGGGGATTAACAATCGGAACAAGACACAATAAACCCATCCCCGCCAATCCTGTAGATAGCAAAAATAACTGCGTGTAACCACTCGCCGCTTGTAAATAACCTCCCAAAGCGGGGCCGATAGCTGCACCAATGGGAGTTACCAAACTCATGTAGCCCATGATTTCACCACGATTTTTTTCTGGTGCTAAATCTGCTACCAATGCTAAGTAAGCTGTGGTAAAGGCGGCGATACTTAGCCCATGAAACGCCCGTACCGCCATTAACCCGGGAATGGATTGCACTAATATGTAACCCAGAGGTGCGATCGCATTCACTAACATCCCAATTAGTAAGACTATTTTCCGCCCCTTTTGGTCTGCTAAACGCCCAAAAACGGAGCGAAAGAGTAACATTCCTATAGCAAAACAACCAAGCACAATACCTATTTGTTGCTTAGTTGCCCCTAAATCTTCCATATATAATGGTAGCGTTGGTAACAAAGCAGCCAAGCTAGACCAGAATAATAAACCTGCTGCAAATAACGACAGCAGGTTACGTTGTAGTTGGGACTGAAGAATCTCAAAAACTTTCAAGGTAGATGCAGTTAAGTATTAAATGTGTTTTTATCTTATTGTTACGTTAGTTAACATTTTTTGCTATTACTTCTCGTACCCGATATATAGGTTTACCTTGAGATTCGTGTTAGGTACGCAATACTTTTCGGTTAAGGGGAAAAAGGGGAATGGGAAAAGGGAAAAAAATAACCTTTCACCCTTAACCGTTTTGCTGTCACTGATTTTTTGCTATTACTTCCCGCACTCGATATATAGGTCTACCTTGTGATTCGTGGTAGGTACGCATCAACAATTCTGCTAACAAACCAAAAGAAAATAATTGCACCCCTGTTACTAATAACAGCACCGCTAAAATCAGCAATGGGCGATTCCCAATCATCTCACCCCAAGCTAATTTGATAAAAGTTAAGTAAATCCCCAAAATTGAACCCAAAACCATTGATAATAAACCTAACAAGCCAAAAACATGCATAGGCTTTGTTAGGAACTTTTTCATAAAAGAAATTGTTAACAAATCCATCATCACTCGGAAAGTTCGCGATAATCCATACTTACTGCGACCAAAGCGGCGGGGATGGTGACGTACAGGAATTTCGGTAATTCTTGCGCCTTCAATGTAAGCTAAGGCAGGTAAAAAGCGATGCAGTTCACCGTAAAGGTTCATATCTGCCAAAACTTCGGCACGATAAGCTTTAAGAGAACAACCATAGTCATGTAATTTCACGCCAGTAATACTACCAATTAACCAGTTGGCAATTTTAGAAGGAAGTAACCGTGATAAAGCCGCATCTTGGCGTTTATGTCGCCAACCACTGACCAAATCGTAACCTTCCTCTAACTTGGCTAATAATATAGGTATGTCAGCTGGGTCATTTTGCAAATCAGCATCTAAAGTGACAATCACTTTACCTAAAGCATAGTTAAACCCCGCCGCCATCGCCGCAGTTTGTCCGTAGTTACGCCGCAGAATCACCGCTTTTAAATCATTACGGACTTGTGCTATTTGCTTTAGTAATTCGGCGGAACCATCAGTTGAACCATCGTCAACACAAATGATTTCGTAGGTTAACTGATTGTCACTGAATGCAGATGCGATCGCCTCTAATAATAATGGCAAACTTTCCACTTCATCACGTACTGGCACTACCACCGAAATATCAGGGACAATCGCCAAGCTTGTGCCATTTTCCCCTTCTGTTCTCTCTGAAACCCAGCCAGTCCTCATATTTTTCCCTGTCCTCAGCTTCCCTGTGGTTCGTAACTCTTGACAACTCTGCCAGCACCGCGCAGTTGTTGATAATATGACCGACTAACAGCATCTCCCTGTTCCGAGAGTTGGTCAATGCCAATACCATTGCGTCCTTGGTCTTTCCCGGAACTATGGATATAGCGACCATCTCCTAAATAAAGTCCCACATGAGTTGCTTTTTGAGGAGTGCCAAAAAATATCAAATCTCCGGGTGCTAATTCTGCAATTGTAATTGCTTGGGTAAAAGCTTCTTGCTGGTAAGCATCTCGCGGTAACCATATCCCCACAGACACAAAAGCCCCTTGCATCAACCCAGAACAATCATAATTCGGCCCCACCGTACCGCCCCAAAGGTAATAATTTGATTGTTGCATGGCTTTGTGCGTAAAAGCGATCGCCCCTGGTAGCAGTTTTTTAATTTCTGCTTCCGTTAATTTTGCTGCCTGATAAGGTAAAGTAGCTCTTTGTAATAAACCCACATCAGCAAGAGATACCCACCCTGGATAGTCATCTTCACATAAACAAACTTCAACAGCGGCATCCTGATGATTTGATGTTACCCGCAGATGTCGCCCGGCTGCGGCTTGAGTCGCCAAGCGCGTACATTCAGGAGAATCATATAAGTTGAGGTCAGCGAGACAATTGTACTCAGCTGCATTGAGATTTTGGATTGGAGATTTTAAATTAATGACCATTCTGTAAGGTTAATAACTAAATATGATTTTCTTCCGAAAAGACGAACAACTCGAGAATCTCGGATTAAGTATTTTAGAAGCAACTTGGGCAGCATTTCCCACATTAGCGCGGAATCAAATTGCTTTGACTTGGATTGTCTACGATCCCCCAGTTCTCGTAAATACTGGTGGCGCTTTAACTCCTGATGCTTTTTGGAACCATAGCGTACGTGGTTTTACTTATCGCGGAGTAGAGCGCATTTACCCAGCCAGTGTGGTGAAATTGTTTTATCTAGTAGCCGTTCACGAATGGTTAGAAAAAGTCATGGTGCAACCTTCCAAGGATTTGGAAAAAGCCATGCGCGATATGATTGTTGATTCCAGCAATGATGCTACTAGCTTAGTTGTAGATGTTTTAACTGGCACAACTTCCGGCCCCGAATTACCCCCCGGCCCCTTTGAAACCTGGAAATCCCAGCGTAATTTTGTCAACCGTTATTACCAATCTTTAGGCTGGGAAGAAATGGAGACAATTAACGTCTGCCAAAAAACCTGGGGTGATGGCCCTTATGGTAGAGAAAGGGCATTTTATGGAGAAATGCTAGAAAATCGCAATATGCTAACCACAAGTGCGATCGCCCGATTGTTACATAGTATCGTTGGCGGAGTCGCAGTTTCCAGCGCGCGATCGCAAGCAATGATGGCTTTATTAAAACGCAGCCTCAAACCCGAAGATTTACCTACCGATGTCGATGAAGACCAAGTTACAGGCTTTTTAGGCGGTGGACTTCCCCAAGATGCTCAACTTTGGTCAAAAGCCGGCTGGACAAGCCAAGTCCGCCATGATGCAGCATATATCGAAATTCCCGAACGCCGTCCCTACCTGTTAGTAGTATTCACTGAAGGCAAAGCTAACGCCAGAAGCAGAGCAATTTTACCTTATATATCCAAGCTAGTTGGTGAAGCGATCGCTAGTTTGTAAACGTAGTAAACGTAGGGTGCGTTGTCGCACAGCGCAACGCACCTTATTAATTTATTCATTTAGCTGAAAGGATATCCTGATAGTTGTTGTACTATGGCATCAGTTATATCTTCTACAGATGCTGAGTATTTCGGTTCGTCCCTGATAATAGAAAAGCGAGATAGATGTGGGAGCCCTAACATCAATACATTGTGACTATCATGGCGAAGATATGTTTTCTTATATGTTGTATCTCCCCAACCAGTTAATTGGGAAATGCTTTTTTGTTCAACAGCACCGATTTGTAATAACAAATTTCTAAATTCTTTAAAAGTCTTATCAGTTAAACAGATAAAAACTGAAGAATAAATATTTTTAAGTATATTAAACCAGAGTTTTCGTGAAAATTCCTCTGAAAATTTACGGTTTGGCAATGATTTCCAGTCACTGGAACGGAACGGGCAGAAGTTTGTAACTAGTGAATTATCCATTAAAGTATCTCTATTGACAGTCTCAAGTTTGTTAGCAATTTTTTCATATAGCAAACACACCTGCTGCTGTAATTTATTATGATGACCATCTTTCCAAGTTTCTACACGATAAGCATTGCCTTCTTCCACACTTGCTTTTGGCGCTTCATACAAATTACCACCAGGATTAAGTCCTGCAAAGAAGATAGGAATGTTACTTGTAAGTGTGCGAGATGGAGAATATAAGAAGCGCCAACCCAATTGATGATTTAGCCCAACATAAGTATCTTCTATCTGTGCAACTGCATCGGTAAATAAATTCATTTATCAAAGCCAAACTATGACTATAGATTAGGTTGCCCATAAAGAAGCAACGTTTACGGTTATAGTCATAAGTAAAGTAGCAGAAATTAGAGATCGCACTTTAAAAGGCTACAATAACTATG
This sequence comes from Nostoc linckia FACHB-104, assembly GCF_014696615.1. Classification (GTDB taxonomy): domain Bacteria; phylum Cyanobacteriota; class Cyanobacteriia; order Cyanobacteriales; family Nostocaceae; genus Aulosira; species Aulosira linckia_A. Next base: position 21,367 of record NZ_JACJQJ010000012.1, read on the forward strand.
ATTTCAACTGATAAGCCAAAGCCAGCCATTCATCTTGGCGTTCACAATCTGCATATTCAAATCCTGCATTTGTGAATGCTACCGCCAAATCTTCCTCATAATCGACGGTAAAACCAGCTAATACGACTAATCCTGAGGAATGCAGCGCTTGATAATAATCAGCAGACAAAGCAATATGCATTCTCGCTGGGATATTTGCCACAATCAGGTCAAATTCCGCTTTTGCTTTTACTGTAGGCACATTGTTAATAGAATCTCCACCTAACCAATGTCCTAACTCGCTACCACATCCCAGACTACCTTCTTTGACTGTAACTTGCTGTTCTACGCCATTACGCAATACAGCATCTTGAGTTGCTTCTACAGCAATCATGTCATTATCTAAAGCTAAAACACTTGCGCCCAGTTTTGCGATCGCCACACTCAAAATACCAGAACCAGACCCCAAATCCAGAACATTCATTGCAGGGGTAATATGACGTTCCAATAGTTTGAGGCTGAGTATGGTTGCAGGATGTAAACCACTACCAAAAGCCAAGCTAGGTTTAAGTCTTAAGGTGATTTCCTCTGCTGATTCCGAACTATATGGCGTATCATCTGAGAGAACAACAAACTTTTGCCCAATTCGCCGTATAAAAGGACTTGTTAGCTGTGATAGTACTGGTTTTTCATCAACTACAGCCATCTGGAGTCCCGTAGAAAGTCCTGTGCGTTCTAATGATGAAAGCAAATTGGCAATTTCTGTCCCACGGCTATTTGCATAAACATCATTAGGTAAGTACAAGTTGATGCTTAAATCCCATGCTGGAGATGCACTTAAATCTGGTTCACTATATTTTGTAATCCGAATGTCATCACTATAGTTATTTTTAGCAAGTAGCGTACAAACCCAATCAACCGCCTCATTTGTAGTGTCGAGGCTTAATTCCATCCATGACATATCAATTCCCTTCCGGCCTAGCCGCATAGGTGTAGAAAAAATATCACCGAACAACAGTGCTGACCGGCGGCAAATCCTATTTTAGCGGATTGGGGAGATAGGGAAAAAGCAAGGGGTAGGGGGGAAATAACTAATACCAAACCCCAAATGCTAACTATTTAGCCGACAAATTCTTAGGACTTACGCAAGTGTTATATTTTTTTCGTAGAGGCTGTCCAGAGTCAAAAGTCAAAAGTCCAAAAAACCTTGATTTTTGACCCTTGACCCTTGACTATTGACTCTTATATCAGAAGATAGTTGTGCCAGTGGCGTAAGTCCTGATTATTTTGAATTTTGAATTGTTTATCCCTACTCAACCGTCAATTGACTATTGACTTTTGCAGACACAGGTATAAATAAAGGTGTTTTGCTAGATAACGTAATTTCTGAGTTATCCAAGGTTTGCAAACTCGTAAAAGCTGCATTACGAACTACAGATTCCTCTTCCTTTGTAAGTAACAATTGCAAACATTCAACAACATTTTGTTGTAAAGAAGCATCCACCCGCTTGCGAGTAATCAATTTAGTGAGTTGTCGCACAGCATTCAAACGCTTTAACGGATCTGCTTCCGTTAAGTTGTTCAACAGCTGATCGAGATAGTCTTCGTCTGTAGTTCCATAAAAATTGACGATTTGGCAGACTAACAAAACTAGAGTTAACACCGTTCCTATACCTTGGGTAATTACACCCGCAGCAATCCAAGGACTATGGGAGTCAAACCAGATTGCAGCTGCTATATAAGTACTAAAGGTGGCGATCCCACCACTACTGACGGCCAATAGTAAGCGACGGTTGGGGCCAGTGAAAAACCTCTGCATTTGTGACCAGCGTTGTTGCCAGTCCCACTTTTGCATGGAGTAGACTGATAACATGATCCCAATGCCAATACTCAAGGCTAACAGCAGCTTCCAGTTCCACAACAGCATAGCAACGACGATTGTCAGGAATCCTAGAAGGCCTCCAGGCCCAGAGAAACGCTGAAAATTTCGCTGCTTTGTGGCTCCTGTCTTAAGATCTGGAAGCGACCAGGGGGAAAGCTGGTTGAGAAATTGCTGCCACGAAGACGAAGCCTGTGCCACGGTGTTTACCTACTAAAATTACAAGATAGTTTAGTTTATAAGTTGTACCCCAAATCAGGGAAGGATGCAGGCACCCAATCTCTTTGCGGCATACCTATTAGTTAAGTTTATAGTTTGATAAACCTCAAAGCTAATGCCAAAAGTTTGGGTTTTCCCAGGTTAAGGACTGACCAAAAACTCAAATAAAGGCTGAAATTATATACTTCGCCTTTGATGAGCGATCGCTTTCCATTTACCTGAGTCTGAATTGACAATCAATAATACCCTATTAAGAATACCTGAACTTCGGTAAAGCAGAGCAATTTCGTTATGGAGTTTTGAGACTGGTTTAAATACAAAAACGAAAGTTATCCAGAGTGAATAAGCCGTTAAATGCGCTGAAGGTTACCGAATGAATATCATTCGCGGCTACTGATAATTGGGCGTTGGGGGTGATAGCGGAGTCAGAATTAGCTAGATTCGCAACTGGTAGTACTGTTTGAGCCAACAATTGGCGATCGCATCCGTAAGCCGAAAGTACTAGCCGCTGTGAACTTGTTACCAAGGCGCTTACTAAATTCACAGGACGCACAAAAGTTACTTCTAACAATTCAGTCTGAGGCGATCCCATCAATACTATTGAGCCTTGGGTGGGAAAGGCTGGATTTGATGGTTGAATTGCTAGACATTCATGAAAAATTACGCCCAAGGACTCATAGTGGCGATCTACGGGTTCAAAACATTTCAAATCTTCAAAGTTTAAACAGATACAGTTGCGTGTATTTTCTTGGGTATTATTTTCTACTGCTTGTACCTGACCCTGCCACTCTGAAGCTATGACTTGGTTGTGAAGATGAAAGTTCTCCAGACCAAATCCTGCATCTTTAAACCTCGATATTATATCTGATTGAAGAATAGCCTCCTTGATCATAACTCCCCACTTTACAGTTACTTATAGAAAATTAATTTAGTAATTTCATCAACATCTATTCTTTCTAAGTACAAAACTAGAATTAATAGTGGTTTCTGATGAGCGTTTTGATGCTAATCTTGACGCTCTCATTTATCCGTAATCTTTCTGATAGATTACCATACAAAACTCTTACGAGAATTAGGATCTCAGTTATCCTTACTACTGACTCAAATCCTGATGGGACGGTAAATACAAGGAAAAATCATGCAATACTTGTGTAAAAAAAACACAATATCTTTACAGACAATACAGCAATTTTACATCTACTTAATCTGGCGTTAGTAAGAAGCCTCAGAATAGTAGTTTCACTGATAATAGTAGGTAGTTTACAGCCAGTAGGTAAAACAAAGTTGCGCTCTGAGATAGTCATTAGGGGATCAAGGAATCAGAAAGAAATGAACAGAAGAATTTAAGTTCACTACATATCGATTTATTGATGCTATCTATGAACACAACTTAGTATAAATACTCTATAGTGACATGGCTGTCATCTAGACCAAGCAAACGCAACCGTAAAGAAAATATACTTATGTTTCAACCACTAGGATTTGAGCAACGTTCAATTATTACCTCACTCGGTAGGATAGTGTACTATACAAACACTAGTGCTCTTTGGCAGGATGATTTAGCTGCAAAAGATGAAAAAGAAACTTTGGTGTTTCTACATGGCTTTGGTGGTGGATCTTCTGCTTATGAGTGGTCGAAAGTTTATCCGGCTTTTGCTAGTGAGTATCGCGTGATTGCACCAGACTTGCTTGGCTGGGGTAGATCTGAACATTTAGCACGGAATTATCAGATTGGAGATTATTTAAACACTATTCAAGAGTTTGTCCAGCAGACTTGTACGGGCCCTGTCACAGTGATCGCATCTTCCCTCACAGCAGCGATGACAATTCGTGTAGCGATCGCTCATCCTGATTTATTCAAGTCGCTGATTCTCACAACTCCCGCCGGACTGGCTGATTTTGGTGAAGACTACTCTCGGAGTTTCTTTGCTCAGTTAGTTAGTATTCCTGTGGTTGACCGCTTGTTGTACAGTACAGGAGTGGCTACCAGTAACGGTATTCGCAGTTTTTTAGAACAAAGACAATTTGCCCAACCTAACCGGGTATATCAAGAAATAGTTGATGCTTATTTGCAATCTGCACAGCAACCTAATGCTGAATATGCAGCATTATCTTTTGTCCGTGGTGATCTATGCTTTGATTTATCACTGTTTATTGAGCAGTTAACTACCCCGACAGCAATTATTTGGGGGCAAAAATCGCAATTCACTGGGCCAGAAATTGGCCGTCGTCTCGCTGAAATCAACCCTCAAGCAATCAAATTTTTTCAACAACTAGAGGATGTGGGATTAACACCACAGTTAGAACTACCAGCCGTTACCATTGGGTTGATTCGCCGCTTTTTGGCTTTGTTGTAATTAATTACATCTCAGGGGTAAAAGTCAACAGCCAACTAGAAAGAAGCTGATGATTTAGTAACTCTTACTAAATCTCAACTTCACATCAATAAAGAGGTCGTCCGACACAATTATCTAACTACGATTAAAGAAAAATTTGCCAAAACTTTATAAAGAATTAATTCTTTCTTTAAAATGGTGTGCTGTTGAATAGCAATATTCCTTCTAGAAGCTAGCGAGACATTGCAGCCAAGACTAGAGACTTAATGTATAAATTTTTTGTTTTTACTAAAAAAAGTAAATTAACAAAACAACTTATTAATTTTTGGATAATTATCATTTGGATCGTTGATGCTAAAACCAGGATAGTTCTATGATGAAAATCAGAATTGCATTGATAACTATGTAATTAGGAAGTGCTAAAAAACAAATTACTGAAAATATTAGTCAGCAATTGCATCTTACCTAATTAGAGTAAGTATCTAATTTATCTAGATTACTAACTAATTCAAAAAATAAAACATTGTTATTGATTAGAAATATCGGATATTTCTTCCTTGAAAATCAAAAACATCAGTTATATTACGTTTTCTTAATAGGGGAAATTTCGACGATCACAATTCTTTGAAAGCTAAGGGTAGTAACGCCAAGAGTATGTTGGTAAATTCTCAAAAATGACTATTAATAAGTATTCTGGGCAAAAATAAAGACAATTGCAGCACAGTGCTATCATTAAATCAATCCCCTCAAAGAGAGAGAGTTTATCTAAATAGCTGTGATTCCATCTCTTTTTTTGACATGCGAACACAATATATTTAGTAGTAGATTAAACTTAAGCAAAGGCAATCACCAAAAAATGCCAGGGTGATCTTTATGTTTGTTATGTATCTCGCTCAAAAAACAATCTATCCCAACAATCAACTATGACGGTGGAGCTAAAGGTGACTAGTATTGATAATCACATCTTCTCTTTTTCAGGAGAAGTATCGATTCCCCAAGCTCCTCCTGAATTTAAATCGGGCTTCATCGGCATTATCGGTCGCCCTAATGTCGGTAAATCTACTTTAATGAATCAGTTAGTAGGACAAAAAGTTGCCATTACATCTCCAGTAGCGCAAACCACAAGAAATCGGTTAAGAGGGATTTTAACCACCCCAGAAGCACAGCTCATTTTTGTAGACACACCAGGAATTCATAAACCCCATCATCAATTGGGAGAAGTACTGGTGCAAAATGCCAAAATAGCAATTGAGTCTGTGGATGTAGTGCTATTTGTAGTAGATGCATCTGTGGCTTGTGGCGCAGGCGATCGCTTTATTGCTGAGTTGCTAAGTCGCAGTCAAACCCCAGTAATTTTAGGTTTGAATAAAATCGACCAGCAAGCCACAGATTCCCAGTTGATAGATGATAGTTATACACACTTGGCTGAGTCTTATAAATGGCAAACAGTGAAATTTTCTGCCAAGACTAGCGAGGGATTGCCACAACTGCAAAACTTATTAATCGACCATTTAGAGGAAGGGCCATATTATTATCCCCCTGACTTGGTAACTGACCAACCAGAACGCTTTATTATGGGCGAATTAATCCGCGAGCAAATTTTGTTATTAACTCGTGAGGAAGTTCCCCATTCAGTAGCGATCGCCATTGACTTGGTAGAAGAAACTCCCAGTATTACCCGTGTACTCGCCACCATCAATGTCGAAAGAGATTCTCAAAAAGGAATTCTCATTGGCAAAGGTGGATCAATGCTCAAAGCAATTGGTAGCGCAGCTCGCGAACAAATTCAAAAATTAATTTCTGGGAAAGTTTACCTAGAACTGTTCGTCAAAGTGCAACCAAAATGGCGGCAGTCTCGCGTCAGTTTAGCAGAGTTAGGATATCGCGTGGAAGAGTAAGGGACTTCCAATATACTATCGCTTTCTGGGCAGGGGGCAGGGAGCAGGGGAGAACTAACAAATACCCATTCCCCATTCCCCATTCTCCCTTTCCCCTCTTGGAATCAATAAGTGGTAATACCAAATTTGAAAAATGATTGTTACAGATGGTTTCACACCAAAAAATCTCAAATCCAAAATGGTATGAGCGATCGCAATGTCTCCAGATAATGGCTTTTTCTTAAATCTACCAACCGATGCGCCACCGTTGCGGGTATTGATTGTTGAAGATGATCCCATGATGCAACTAGGATTAGAACAGTCATTGATGGTTCATCCCCAATTGGAGATTGTTGGACAAGCAGAAGATGGCTATTTAGGCGTACAAGCAGCGCTCAAACTCAAACCAGATTTGGTAGTCATGGATATTGGCTTACCGCGATTAGATGGGATTGCGGCGACACAGCAAATCAAAGCCTCATTACCGGATACTCATGTAGTCATGCTGACATCCCATCAAACAGAGACAGAAATTATTGCAGCGCTGTCTAGTGGTGCCGATGCCTATTGTATCAAAGGTGCCAGTGTAGAAAGATTACTGAGTGCGATCGCAGCTGCTGTTGATGGCGCAACTTATCTCGATCCACAAATTGCGCGGCGAGTCATTGAACATCTTCGTCCCCCCGCAGTTAAGGGAAACGCCGCTAATCTGTCTGGAAGAGAGTTAGAAGTATTAAAACTCATGGTTGAAGGATTGAGTAACCCAGAAATTGCCGAAAAACTTTATCTCAGTCCCAATACTGTAAAAACTCACGTCCGGGGGATTATGAATAAATTAGCAGTAGACGATCGCGTGCAAGCTGCGGTTGTAGCGCTGCGTTCCGGCTTAGTTTAGGAATGTGAGATTACTTCTAGCCAATGAGGGTAAGCGTAAGAATTGGCGATCGCTAAGGGGAAATTGCGATCGGTATGAAATACCCATTTAGCTGTAGCTTGCAGATTTTCCCTAATACAGCCATCTTCGCCAAAAGCTTCAAAAGCAATACTCCACCAAGCATTTTCTGCAACTACCAAATTAGTAATTTCTACAGTACAACCATTATCCAGACGTTCTTTAGTAGCAACAGGTTGTATGGCATAATCGGCAAAGACTCGAAAAAGTTGTGAATAGCGTACTTTCTTGACACTCACCCATACTGGATTACCTAACACCATTGCTGGTTGAAAACTTTCCGCATTTGCATCTTCACACAGCCATTTACCCCATTTTTCAGCCTTACCTGTAATTAAATCTCCAAAAGACATCACACCAAGTTTTGCTTGTCGCCATTTCACCTCCAGCCTTCCCTGACGCAATTTAATTCCTAAATAATCACATCCTGGGGAATAAAGATAGACATCTTCCCTTGCTTCTGGTGGCTGTGATGGATTTAGCAAACAAGCTTGTTGAAACCATAGCTTCATATTTTCTGGAAGGTTACCAGGATAAAACCAGCGCAATTCGTTACTGATGAACATAGATTCTTTGACCTCATACAAGTATAAAGGATGAAACAAGAAGTTATAACCGATAGGTGGGATAACTTCAGACTTCACACTTCAGACTTCACCAAGTTGTGTATTGCCCTAAGCGTCCCTGTTGATGGGACAATGAGAAATTGTGCTTGGCTTATTTTGCTGCCAGGCCAAAGGAATTTATAAAAAATGTGGAAACGAATTGCATTCATTTTGCTATTGGTATTAACCTTCAGCCTGAATAATCCTGATGTAGCTGCTGCTGCGGGAGTCAAAAGCTTTGTAAATACTTCTAATGGCTATGAGTTCTCATATCCTAACGGCTGGGTGCAAGTTAAAGTAGCCAACGGCCCTGATGTGGTATTTCATGATTTGATTGAATTCAGTGAAAATGTCTCAGTAGTGATAAGTCCTGTTCCCGAGGGCAAATCTTTAGTAGAACTAGGAACACCCACAGAAGTAGGATATAAATTGGGTAAAGCTGCTCTTGCACCTGCTAACTCTGGTCGTACTGCTGAATTAGTCAATGCTTTTGAGAAAGAATCTGACGGTAAGACATATTACATTTTAGAATATGAGGTGAAATTGCCCAATAAGCAAGAACGGCATAACATTGCCAGTGTCGCCGTCAGCCGAGGTAAGCTTTTCACTTTTAACGCCTCGATTCCTGAAAAACGCTGGACAAAAGTCAAATCTGCTATGGAAGAAGTTGTCAATTCTTTCTTAGTTTATTAAGCTGTTACGCATTTATATATTTCGCCATAATTTGAGAGTCCAGAGTTAAAGACTAGCTTGGACTTTGGACTCTTAATTTTGGACAACCCTAATATTCATAATTCATAAGTCTCTATGACAATTCCGCAATTTGTACTGGCTTCTGCTTCACCAGCGCGACGGCGTTTGCTGCAAACTGTTGGGATTGAACCAATAGTTTCCCCTAGCGATTTTGATGAATCGCAAATCCAGCTAAACGATCCCAATCAATTGGTGCAAACTCTGTCTCTGCGGAAGGCGGAAACAGTAGTTCCACAGTTTGAATCAGCTTTGATTATGGGTTGTGATTCAATATTGGCTTTGAATGGAGAGATTCATGGTAAACCAGCCAATGTTGACGAAGCGATCGCACGCTGGAAAATTATGCAAGGTAGCTTTGGTGATTTGTATACTGGCCATACTTTGATTGATTTAACTCAAAACCGCACCGTCGTTAAATGCCAAGTAACTAGAGTTTATTTTGGTAAAATGAGCGATCGCGATATTCAAGCTTATGTTGCTACAGGTGAACCACTCAAATGTGCTGGTGCTTTTGCAATAGAAGGTTTTGGTAGCTTCTTTGTGGAAAAAATTGAAGGTTGTCACAGCAACGTCATCGGCCTGAGTTTACCCTTGCTGCGCCATATGCTAGCCGAACTGGGATACAACGTTGTTGATTTTTGGTCAGCGTGAGAAAACCCTTATCTGCAACCATGCAGCAAGGGGAGTAAATAATAACTGAAGTGATGAACACTAATCTTTAGGTAAAGCCAATGATCGATATACCATTGGCTTTTTTTAAATAACCGAAACATTAGAGGGTAGAAGCGCTGACAACTGGTTTTAGATTAGCATTAAAAAATACTCTCTAATCAGGGTAATAACACTGATTTCAGATTTCATGAAATCATCAAATCTTCAAACCAGAATCTATTTCAATCCTTACCTATCATTAGCCAAGAAAAAGCTGGGGTTAGCTCAAGTTGATAGTTAATTGTGGATAGCTAATATTCCCTGCTCAGCATCTAAAGTTACCAAGGCACCAACTGGCAAAGCCGCATTACAACTATCGTGACCAAAGGGTAAGTCAGCCACAATCGGAATCCCCAAATCACCTAAGCGATCGCGCAATACTTCCTCAACGCTAAAACTCGGTACATTTGCTGGAGGTTCGCAACCTGTAAAATTACCCAAGGCAATTCCCTTAACTTTTGATAAAGCACCGCTTAACCGCCACTGCGTCAACATCCGATCAATGCGATAAGGTGCTTCCGAAACATCCTCAAATCCCAAAATAACACCGTCGAAATCTGGTTTTAAGTAAGTAGTAAAAAGATGAGTGGCTACCGTAAGATTACCAGGTAGCAAAATCCCCGTAGCTATCCCGCCACCCCAACCATTACCCTTGAGTGGTTCCAGGGGACGACCTTCCACCAAATTGAAAAATCGCTCAATTGACCAATCTGGTTCCTTGGCGAGAGTGGTTAAGACAGGGCCGTGAACGCTAGAAATCCCTTCGTTATAAAGGCTCCATAACAGCGCGGTAATATCCGAAAAGCCAATTAACCACTTAGGATTTTGCAGAGGCGATAATTTAGCTTGCCAATGCCAATCTTCTAAAACCCGGGTGCTACCAAAACCGCCTCTAGCGCAGAGAATACCTCGACAATTGGGGTCTTCCCATGCATCTGCCAGTTGAGTGCGACGTTGATCGTCTTTTCCTGCTAGATAACCCCATTTATCGCCTATTGTTGAGGGTACTTCCACTTGATAGCCACGCGATCGCCAAATTTCGATACTCTGGTTGAACGCCTCAAATTCTCGCAAAGCACCACTAGGAGCAATAACACGCAGTAAATCACCTGGTTTGAGAGGCGGGGGTAAAATTTTTGCTTGCATAAATAACTTATCTACTAGTAATAAAAATTACTACCTTTGTAGAAATAACAAGGTAATCTAAAGATGAGACTTTTATTTGTTTTCGCCAGAAATAATTTTATGCTCAAAGGAATGAAAGTGAGTATGCTGCTTTTAGCAGTAGTGGGAAATTTAGCTTGGTCTTTCAGCGCCAGAGCCAATTTCAACGGCAATCTGACAGTAGAAATTGATGGCTTAAAAAATAAACAAGGACAAGTTTGCGCCAGTATTTTTGCCAATAGTCAAGGATTTCCCAATCAACGCGATCGCGTCATTCAAAAGCAGTGTACCAATATTACCGAAGTTCCTGTAAAGCTGACCTTTGAAAACCTCAAAGCAGGTAGTTACGCCGTTGCAGTCATGCACGATCAAAATAAGGACTTAATTTTGAATCGCAACAGCTTGGGAATGCCAACTGAAGGCTTTGGTTTTTCCAAAAATCCTGAAGTTAGCACCAGGGCCCCTAAATTTGGCGATGCAGCAATTGTTTTAGCAGGCCCCAACACCGACATCAAAATAAATTTGAAATATTTATAGGCGGGGTAATGGGTAATGGGTAATGGGTAAGGGGTAATGGGAATTTCTCCCCCTCATCCCCAATCCCCAGTCCCCTAAGCATCCTTCTCCCTCTGTTCCGGTAAGCTTTCCTGCTCTGATAAAACACGGATGCGATTTAGTTGGTTCAGTGCATACCTTGCTGTTGACTGAACTTCTGGATCGGTATCTTCCAAGGCGTGGCGTAGGATGGGGGTAATTTGAGACATCATGTCATACACGCGAGTTAAGTCACGGATGGCATTTTGACGTACTTGGGGATTTTGATTTTGCATTGAGATTGCTAAAGCACGGTTGATAGGTTTGAAGGTGCGAATAGCTATTTCCCCTAAGGCTGACAAAATTAAGCTGTGTTGTTGAGAATCTGCATCGATGATCAAGTCTACTAATGGCTCAATTGCTCTTGAATCTCCCTGCTGACCTAAATCCCAAATAGCTTTGTGCCGTTTTGCTGGGTCAGCACTGTATAAATCGTTAATCAATTCGTCAACTATACTAAATTTCGCTAAACGAGAAGTTGTTTCTGCTGGCAATAATTTAGGTGTGGATGTTGTGACAGATGGCGAATTAGATGCAGATACTGGATTGTTGGTTGATTCTGGTAACTGCGGTATGCTTCTGTGTCTGTCTGCTTCAGGTTTGATATTACTAGTTGCAGCCTGAGATTCTTGCATTTGTTTGACTTGATGCAACCATTTCAGACAGTAAATTACTGCTACAAGATTTCCTAAAGTCCCTAATCCTAATACAGACCACCAAATCAGATTTTTTTTACTAGGCTGAGGTTCAACAACGGGTTTGGAAGTAGGTACAGGAGCGGCAATTATTGGTTGTTTGGCAGCAATTGCTGCTTGCAGCTTTTTCCAAGTTGTAATGCCAACAATACCGTCTGCTAGCAAACCCTGTGTTGTTTGAAATTGAGATACAGCGATTTTTGTAGGTTCTGTGAACTGACCATCAACCGCACCATTGTAATATCCCAACTCTTTTAATTGGGTTTGTAAAGTCTGCACATCCGGGCCTGTACTACCGGGTTTGAGTAGGGGTGCTGGGTCAACTTTTGGGGCACTGGTTTGTGCCAATATTAAGATTTCGGGGTTTAAATCAGGTATCGCAGGCTGCGCGGGACTCTGGTACAAACCCAGACATATACAAAAGGTAAATATAGAGATTGAGGGGTAGCATAGCCTCATATTAATAATTTTAGGCAATAGTTGCTTTTAATTTATTCGATACCACGATAACGTCAACTAGTCTAAAAGTTAACTTTTCCTGTAAGAAATAATTGCCTTCCCATCTTCAGCCTGTTAGCAGCAGAAATTAATAGCCTAGCGTCCCCATTTAAAACTTGTAGTATTTATTCACAAATATCTTCTAAATCAGTATCTATCCCAGTGACATCAGACATTTCTCGGCTGATACTTGGGTTATTAGATACCTGATTATAGGTTTCCAGGTTCGTCATCTGGGCAGCTATTTAGGGATGGGTGATTCGCAGCCAGCGTGTTATCTATCCCTTTTACTAATATCACCAGACGATCTCATAGCAATTTTGGATTTTAGATTACAGTTATACCGCTTCACGAACTTTTTGTTTAATGGGGATCTGAATCACGAACTCGGTTCCTTGACCGATGGTAGAAAAACACTTGAGCTTACCACCGTGTTTTTCCTTGATAATTTGATAACTGATAGACATCCCCATACCTGTTCCTTTACCAACAGGCTTGGTTGTAAAGAATGGATCGAAGATGCGTTGTTGAATATGTTCGGCAATACCAACACCGTTGTCAGCGATCGCAATTTCTATCCATCGAGCATCAATAGTTGATGTGCGAATCTTAATTTGGCTGGGTTGGGCTTGAATCTCCGCCGCTGTTCGCTTAGTATTATTTTCTTCTAGTGCATCAATGGCATTAGACAAAATATTCATAAAAACTTGATTGAGTTGCCCAGCATAACACTCGACCGGGGGCAAGCTGCTATAGTCCTTAATCACTTCAATGGCGGGATAATTTGATTGGGCTTTGAGGCGATGTTGCAAAATCAGCAGCGTACTGTCGATGCCTTCATGAATATCCACAGTCTTAAAATCGGCTTCATCCATACGTGAGAAATTACGTAGCGACAACACAATCCGCCGAATGCGATCGGTTCCCAACTTCATAGAATCAACAAGCTTAATCAAATCTTGCTGTAAAAAGTCTAGGTCAATTTCATCCGCTTCCGCTTCAAGTTCTGGTGGAGCCTTGGGATAAAACTTTTGGTACAGCCGGATAAAGGCGAGAAGATTATGGGAATACTCATGCAGATGAGTTAGGTTACCGTGAATGAAATTGACTGGGTTATTAATTTCGTGAGCAACCCCAGCCACCAGTTCTCCCAAACTCGACATTTTTTCACTTTGTACTAATTGCATCTGAGCTTTTTGGAGATTATTTAGGGTCAGTTGCAACTCCTCGGTTTGTTTCTGTAAAAGAGTTTTGGCTTGCTGTAGTTCTGCAATAGACTCTTCTTTCTCTAGGGCATCTGATTTCATTTTTTGGGCTAGTTTATGCCCATACAATGTAATGCTACCGACTATGAAAAACATAGCAACTGCGATCGCCACCTCATAGTGTCGAAATACACTAGCGGCTATTTGTTGTTGTTGTAAGAGTTGTTGCTGAATCTGGCTCACATTCCAGCGAAATTTCGCCAGCGCCTTATTAACTTGGTGATATTTCCGATCCATCGTTGCCATGCGTTTGCCAGCCATTTCCGGCTGATTCTGGCGGAAATAAGAAAAAATTAGTTTTGCCTCCGCAACCATTTCTGCTGTTGCTGTTTGCACTGCATCTAAGTCTTTGAGCAAATGTGTAGACTGTGCTGGATCTACCTGCGTTTGTAGCTCTTGTCTAACTAAGTTAAACTTTTTCTCAAAGATATCCTGGGCAGATGCTAATCTCCTTGACTCTAGGTTGACATTGTGAGAATCGAAAACATCATTACCAGGAGCATTAACCTCAGCTAAAAGTTGACCCAGCTCAGAATAGGTTTCCAGCCGCGTCGCCCACTCATGATTTACCTCAATGGACTGAGTATAAATGTCCATAATCTTGTGGTTGAGGTACAGACTGCTGGAGATAGTGAGTAAATCAAAGGCTGCTAAAGCATAATAAACATACTGCCACTTGGCGATTGATAACCATTTAACAAAAGTCGGAAACCTTGTTTGCAGAAATATTGCGAATCTTTGCATGGAGATTGTGAGCGCACCTAGCTAGTGAAGAGTAGTCATCAGTAATTGCACATAATTACCGTCATCAGGGTTGAAAGCCTTGATTTTGCTTATTTATATGCGTGCAATTATGCTTAAATACTGATAATGTAAGTCTTCCCCAACTAAACATGATATGAACATGAGTGCGATCGCCATTGTCATTTCATTATTTGTTCTTTGCAGTTAGTTAAATTACTTCCCTGCTAATCTCTGCAATGCCAATAAACCAGCACCATACGCAGGCTCATGCTTGGGAAAAATCACTTTTACTTCCGGAAACTGCTGCATCATAGATGCGGTAAACTTCTCATGCATTTTGGATTTCCCTTGCCACACACTTCCGGTAGTCACCACTTCTAAAATTGAGCGATCGCAAAGTGATACCAATTCAAATAATGTCTGTGATACATCAATATATTCTAGAGGGCAAGGCAATGCCTTTCCCCTACAATTTGTCGCATTATTTTTTCAAATTGGTATGAATTATTGAATCATTTAACTGTGTAATTTTTATAGTAGTTGTAATTTCGTATTCGAGCTTTATAAGAACTCACTTTACAAGCGTGGAGAATAATCTTTTTAAAAAAGTTTTACCCGCACGCTCCAGGTTATCATCTAAGGAAAAAGTAAGACTGCATACATTAATATCATGACTTTGAATATTTAGTTCGTGTTTCAAATCTATTGGATATACTAAGAAAGCCTGGTTACAATTTGTTGTGTTAGCGTAGCTAATCATTTGATGAATATCGCTATTTGTAGCTTTTTCCGGAGATTTATATTTAGTATCTAAAACTGCTAATGCTTTGCCAGTAGCAGCATCACAAAGTAAGATATCTAAAATAAATCGCCGATTTTGTCCAACTTCTATTTGATGCTGCTGTTTAAAAATATAGCCTGGAGGTGCATTTTTCTTCAGCCATTCGGCAACAAAAAGTTCGTATAAACGTGCCATATCAACGAGGAAAGGCAAAGTTTGATGATTTCTCATCTCATGACTTGGACTACTGTTATCTAAAAAAAATCGGCAGAGAATATGTAATATTTGATAGTCTTCATTGAGGCGATTGTACTGTCTACCAATACAATCTTCTGCACGATAAAGTTTTGGTGTTACTAATCCTTGGAGAGCGTGATAAGATTTTCTTATTGTTGGTGATACTCTGTCTGAACAAAAACCACTGTGACCAATAATATAAAGTGTCCAAGCAAGAATTTGGTTTTCTGCAATATCAGCAGTATGTTCTTCGTAGTGGCATTTGAGTGTAACATCCCAAGGCTTTTGAATTAACTGTTGCATATTCAGCCGCCCTCTTACATAGGCAAGTTGCTCTGTTTTAGGCAAGTAAGTACGATATAATCCCTTACGACATCGTTCTATAATTTTCTGTGCTAGTAAATGAGCCAGATAATTATAAAAGTCTTGCAGAGATTCACAATTCATCAGCCCATCAAGAAAACGAAAATTATTAAATTTATAGACATATTCCAGCATTCCCAAGAGGTTTTTGATAGGAACTTTGGGATTTATTTTTAAACCAAATTCAGGATTTATAGGAATATAACCAACCCATCCTTTAGATTTTAGCCGCCACTGATTTCTTGTTTTGTAGCTAGGAAATTCTATCTCTATTTGCGTTTGATAGTTATCATATAATTCTTGTCCTACTGAGTCTGGTATCTCTTGATGGGTAAATAGCTTATCTTGATATTCGGTTATTTCAATAATTTTTGGTAGTATTGAGTTTATCTCCATAAATTTTGCTTTATATTATCCCAGCGAAAATTTTCTACCTTTTCTAGTTGGTTAAAGAAGTATTCTTCTAAATAAGGTTCAATTTCCATACACCAGATATCTTCAATATCCTCCCGTAGGTTATCTGTTAAAAAGAAGGAAATACCAATTTCGTAATTTTTATCGGCAATAGCTTGATTTAATTGCTGAATAACCTTAATTAATCCCTCTACTACAAGACCTGTTTTTTGGTGATAACGTTGCAATACATCATAATTTGGACGAAGTTCAATGAATGCAAATCTACGACGTAATGCATGATCTATGAGGGCAATAGACCTATCTGCTGTATTCATTGTGCCAATAATGCGGACATTTGTTGGTATGCGAAAACTGTTTCCACCAGCTAAAGGAATTTCTTTATCACGATACTCTAGTAAGTACATCAATTCGCCAAAAACTTGAGCTAAATTTGCACGGTTTATCTCGTCTATTATCAAAACGCAAGTGTCTTGGCAAAACTCTGCTTTTTTGCAAAATTCTAAAAAGCGTCCGGGTACAAGCGGATATGTTAATTTTCCGTCTTCACTTTGGGGACGAATACCTTGAATAAAGTCTTCATAAGTGTAAGCTGGATGGAATTGTACAAGTTCTAAAAAACCATCACCACCACCTATTAGATGTTTGGCAAGATGTTCAGCAATGTAAGTTTTTCCGCTTCCAGGTGAACCATATAGCACTACTTGCTTTTTCCGATTAATTGCGCGTAACCAGCGTTCTAGATCTTTTACATTAATACCAGTTTCGTCTGAACATTGGTTCAAAATATAATTTGGATTTCGATGTAGCAAATATTGACGAATAGCAGGTTTAGGATCATCAGATACAGCAAGTAAGAATAAGGGAAGATACCATTGAGACCACTGTTTAAACTGGCCAATTAAAGCCTCATTTGCTGTCTTTAAAATGACATCTTTGCTATAAAACAGAAGATCTCTTTCCTCATCAACAAAGATATATGGCTCTTTAGCTACTATTTGTGC
Source organism: Nostoc linckia FACHB-104 (assembly GCF_014696615.1). Taxonomy (GTDB): domain Bacteria; phylum Cyanobacteriota; class Cyanobacteriia; order Cyanobacteriales; family Nostocaceae; genus Aulosira; species Aulosira linckia_A. Next base: position 38,437 of record NZ_JACJQJ010000012.1, read on the forward strand.
CATAACTATTGGATTTCTGTCAGCAATCTTTTCAGCTAGAAAAGAATAGGCATTTTCGCTAATACCTATAGTTATACCTCTTTGCGTAATCTGTATGTATAGTAGTGAAAATAAATCCAGGTATTTTTGTAAGCCGAATTCACGGTTAGGATAGAATAAGTATTGAACCATTACTTTATCTAAAAAAGAGCTATCTAGTTCATAAAAACTTTTATTAGACACCTGTAAAGGTAATGTTTGATATATTAATTTGCAAAAATCAATAAATGGTTTTTGTACACATAATAGAAAATTAAGATTCTCTTGTTGGTTAAAAAAATAATTTTCGTATTTTTGGTTGTTTATATTCCACTGTTCAAGTAGCTCAAAAGTATATGGTGAAAAAAGATTTTGGACTTTTTGCTGATCAGTCATTGCTTAAAATATAGAGTAATATCTGTTTCAGTTATCTTCTTTATAAACTACTTTTACCTAACTTATGCAATGCCAATAAACCAGCACCATACGCAGGCTCATGCTTGGGAAAAATCACTTTTACTTCCGGAAACTGCTGTATCATAGATGCGGTAAACTTCTCATGCATTTTGGATTTACCTTGCCACACACTTCCGGTAGTCACCACTTCTAAAATTGGGCGATCGCTAAAAATTTGCTCAATTACTGTCGCAGTAGCTTTGACAAAATATTGCACCGCATCATCAATAATCTGATTTGCCACTTTATCGCCTAAAGCTGCAGCTAAATCTACAATTTCTGCTAAAGCTGCTATTTCTGCAACTCCCCATCCCCGCCGATAAATTAATTCTACTAAAGCTTCTAAATTAGGCAATTCTAAATACGCTTTAAAAATATCTACCAAACTCGTTGGTATTCCAGTACCATCATAAGCTTTTAATGCTGCCTGTACACCTGCGATCGCAATTTTATAAGCGCTACCTTCATCACCTAAAATATAGCCCCAGCCACCGACGCGCTTGGTAAATCCCTGATGATTACGTCCAAAAACTATCGAACCTGTACCTGCGGCTGCAACAATTCCCACATGATTACCAATTCCCCCTACTAACGCAATTAAAGCATCATGACAAATCACAATCTTTGATGCAGGTAATGCCCAGTTAATTGGCAGTAATTCACTATTTTGTAATACTTGTACTAAACTTCTTACTATTTCAATATCCTCTGCACGTCCTACACCTGCTAAACCTAAACAAATCGCCGTAATTTTAATTGGCTTAGTAATATTTACTGCTTGATCTGTCGCCGCCATAATTGCAAATTCAATTGATTGTCGCGCCGCATCTACACCTATACTTTGATAATTAGATGCGCCAGCTTTTCCACGACTGATAACTTGGCGCGTTTCGTCCATTAATACGCAAACAGTCTTACTACCGCCGCCATCAATCCCTAAAACATAATTCATGGATAAATTGAAAACTCGCTATTTTATACATTAATATATGTATGGATTTACAGGTTATCAAATTAGGACTTACGCAAGTGTCACATTTTTTTCGTTGAGGCTGTCAAGAGTCAAGAGTCCAAAAAACCTGAATTTTTGACCCTTGACCCTTGACTGTTGACTCTTAAACCAAAAGATTGGTGTACCAGTTGCGTAAGTCCTACAAATCTCAAATTTTTCAGCATTTAAAAAATAAAGGTGGGTAAAGACGCATTCTATATAAGCAGTAAAATCATCAATTTTACCGCGCCTAACCCACCTAAGATAATTGCAGAATTTATTTCTGAATAATTCCTAACTAGTAGGCGGCTTAACTGGTTCTTTCAAAGGAATGAAGAATATAGTAATCATCCCCGGAATAGTTAGTAAACAAACCAATACGAAAAATAATGGATATCCTATCGCTTGTTGAATTGTACCGCTAATTGCTCCTGGCAACATCAAACCTAAAGCCATCAGTCCAGTAGATATGGCGTAATGAGAGGTTTTATATTCACCTTGGCAAATATACATTAAATACACGCTAAAAGCAGTAAAGCCAAGTCCATAGCCAAATTGTTCTAAAGAAACTAGGGGATAAACTAATGTTAGTGATGGTTTAGCATAAGCGAGATAAACATAAAATAAGTCAGGTAAATTCAAAGCTAAAGCCATAGGTAGCAGGCATTTTTTCAAGCCATAGCGGGAAATTATCATTCCGCCTAAAATCCCACCAATAATTAGGGAAAGTACGCCAAATGTTCCGTAAATTAAGCCAAATTGTTCTGTTGAAACAGCTAATCCGCCCTTTTCTAGTTTGTCTAAAAGAAATAATGAAGCTACCTTTAACAGCATGGCCTCACCTAATCGATAAAGCAAAATAAATGCTAAAATTGCGCCTATTTTTTCTTGGCGAAAATAGCTTTGAATAATATCTACAAAAGGAATTTTTTCGCCTTGGGCTTGTGTTTGCCGAGGAATATCTAATTCCGGTAACGGTAAAATGAAGCGATGAAAAATAAACAGAATGACAAAAATAACGGCGGAAAATCCTAAGGATATTGTCCAACTTAAAGGAATATTGTTGAGTGTGGTTTCTAAGCGCCCAGCTAATACCACTAATAATCCGCTACCAAATAATACAGCAATGCGATAGAAGAGCGAACGAATCCCCACAAAGAAAGCTTGTTGTTCGGGATTTAATGCCAACATATAAAAGCCATCGGTGGCGATATCATAAGTAGCAGAAATAAATGCTCCGACTGTTAAGGCTGCTAAGGAGACGAAAAAGAAGTTTGGGAGTTGTAAAGATAAAGCTACTAAACTCAAGCAACAGAACATGGCAAATTGAGTTACTAATATCCATGTTCTTTTTGTGGCGTAAATATCTACAACTGGCCCCCAAAACATTTTAATCACCCAAGGGAGGTAGAGAAAACTCGTCCAAGCGGTGATTTGGTCGTTGTCGATTCCGAGTTTTTTGTAGAAGATGACGGAAACGCTGCTGATGATGACGTTGGGGACACCTTCTGCGAAGTAGAGGGTGGGGATGTATGTCCAGGGGGAAGGAGAACGGGTTTTCATGAATTATCGAACCGCAGAGACACGGAGGACACAGAGAGGAGTTAAGAAGATAGAATAATGCGTTTGATGCCTTTTGTGAGGAGAGGAACGTTAAAGTTTATCAGGAGAGCGAGAGGATAGTTAGTAATTTTCAGGTATGAGAGGACTTGTGCTTCATGGATTGGGGCTAGATTATGTACAGCTTTCAATTCCAAAATTAGACAGTTAGCAACCAAAAAATCTCATCTTCCTTTACCGACTTCACATCCTTTGTAATTGACTGTGACCCACTTCTCACATTCATGAGGTATTCCACGGTTCAAAAATTCTACCATCAATGCTTCCTTATACACCTCCTCCAGAAACCCTGGGCCTAATACCCGATGTACCTCAATCGCCGCCCCAATTACTTCACCAGTCAGCCAATTCATCCTTTTTCCTAACTCTCTTCCCTCTGTGTTCTCTGCGCCTCTGAGGTACCCTTCGGGAAGCCACTTCGTGTCTACATCTCCATAACTCCCCCTCCAACCCTGTGGCAAAATTTATTAGAGTCCTTCCAAACTTAGTTTTCCCCGCATGACCGCAACTATACCTAATCTCCCTAGTCTCTACGAACCATTTTCCACAGAAGCCAAATGGCAAAAATTCTGGGAAGAAAACCAAGTTTATAAAGCCGACCCCAATCACGGCGGCGAACCTTACTGTGTGGTTATCCCGCCACCAAACGTCACCGGTAGTTTACACATGGGTCACGCCTTTGAAAGCGCGTTGATTGATGTACTAGTGCGCTACCACAGGATGCGGGGGCGTAATACTTTGTGGCTACCCGGAACTGACCACGCCAGCATTGCTGTTCACACTATGCTAGAAAAGCAACTCAAGAAAGAGGGTAAAACTCGCTATGAGTTGGGGCGTGAACAATTCCTAGAACGCGCTAAACAGTGGAAAGCGGAATCTGGTGGCTTTATTGTCAATCAGCTTCGCCGCTTGGGTGTTTCGGTGGACTGGACACGGGAAAGATTTACCCTAGATGAGGGTTTATCACAAGCTGTAATTGAAGCGTTTACTCGCTTGTATGAGGAAGGTCTAATTTATCGCGGTGAGTATTTAGTTAACTGGTGTCCTGCTACCCAGTCGGCGGTGTCTGACGTAGAGGTAGAAAATCAAGAGGTTAATGGTAACCTTTGGCACTTCCGTTATCCCCTCAGTGATGGTTCTGGTTATGTGGAAGTAGCCACAACTCGCCCAGAAACGATGCTGGGTGATACAGGAGTAGCTGTTAACCCCAATGATGAGAGATACAAGCACCTAATTGGTAAAACAGTCACTCTGCCAATTATGCAACGGGAAATTCCCATTGTTGGCGATGAATTTGTAGACCCAACTTTTGGTACTGGTTGCGTGAAGGTGACTCCAGCCCATGACCCCAATGATTTTGAAATGGGTAAGCGTCACAATCTGCCCTTTATTAACATTCTCAATAAAGATGGCACTCTTAACGCTAATGCTGGGGAATTTCAAGGACAAGACCGCTTTGTAGCCAGAAAAAATGTGGTTGCCCGCCTTGAGGCAGATGGGTTTTTGGTGAAGATAGAAGATTATAAGCATACCGTTCCTTATAGCGATCGCGGTAAAGTCCCCATTGAACCTTTGCTATCTACTCAGTGGTTTGTGAAAATTCGCCCCTTAGCAGACCAGGCGCTAGAATTCCTTGACCAGCAAAATTCGCCGGAGTTTGTCCCTCAACGCTGGACTAAGGTTTATCGTGATTGGTTAGTGAAACTCAAGGATTGGTGTATCTCCCGTCAATTGTGGTGGGGTCACCAAATTCCGGCTTGGTATGCTGTCAGTGAAACGGGCGGACAAATAACAGATACTACCCCCTTTGTAGTCGCCAAATCCTCAGATGAAGCTTGGGAGAAAGCCAAAGCACAATTTGGCGAAAATGTCCAGTTAGAACAAGACCCAGATGTTTTGGATACCTGGTTTTCTGCAGGATTATGGCCGTTTTCCACTTTAGGCTGGCCCCAAGAAACTCAGGATTTAGCAACTTACTACCCCACCACGACCTTAGTAACTGGCTTTGATATTATCTTTTTCTGGGTAGCCAGAATGACGATGATGGCAGGTCATTTTACGGGGAAAATACCATTTCATGATGTTTACATCCACGGGTTAGTGCTGGATGAAAAAGGTCAAAAGATGTCGAAAACCAAAGGGAATGGCATTGATCCGCTATTATTAATTGATAAATATGGCACTGATGCTTTGCGTTATACCTTGGTTAAGGAAGTGGTAGGCGCAGGTCAAGATATCCGCTTGGAATATGACCGCAAAAAAGATGAGTCGCCATCGGTGGAAGCTTCTCGCAACTTTGCGAATAAGTTGTGGAACGCCGCCCGGTTTGTAATGATGAATCTGGATGGACAAACACCGCAACAATTAGGTCAACCACTCCCCACAGAATTAAGCGATCGCTGGATTCTTTCGCGCTACCATCAAGTTGTTAAACAGACTATTAATTACATCGATAATTATGGTTTAGGTGAAGCTGCAAAAGGATTATATGAATTTATCTGGGGAGACTTCTGTGACTGGTATATTGAACTGGTGAAGTCTCGTCTCCAACAAAATGCTGATCCAGCATCGCGGCGAGTAGCACAACAAATTCTGGCTCATATCCTGGAAGGGATTTTAAAACTACTCCATCCTTTTATGCCCCATATTACTGAGGAGATTTGGCAAACTCTCACTCAACAACCAGCAGATTCTCGACAAACTTTATCTTTACAACCCTATCCCCAACCGGATAGTAACCTGATTAATCCAGAGATTGAGACAGAATTTGAACTGTTAATTGAGACTATCCGCACTATTAGGAATTTACGTGCCGAGGCGGATATTAAACCTGGGGCAAAAGTGACGGCTAATTTGCAAAGTGAAAACGCCAGAGAACGGCAAATTATTAACTCTGGACAAGTTTATATTAAAGATTTGGCCAAGGTTGAGACTTTAACTATTAATGACAAGGAAAATAAACAAGCAGTTGTAGAAAAAACACCTTTAAAAGGGTTAAAAACTATTGGCTTGATTATTGTGGCAATTGTCTTTACTAGGTTGGCTTTTTCTGTTGGCTATGCAATTGATCAAGTTCCTCTATTTGGAACTTTCTTTGAACTCATTGGTTTTATTTACTCAACTTGGTTTATTAGTCGCTATTTATTGGTGGCTGAAGCTAGACAACAGTTTTGGGCGAAGTTTTTCCCACCGACAAAAGATGATAAGCATATACTGCCAACTGAATCACAGCCTGAAGCATCAGAAAACGCCATTGCTGGGGTTGTGGGGACAGTGCAAGTAGTCATTCCTCTCAAGGGTGTGGTAGATATTGAAGTGCTGCGAGCCAAGCTAGAGAAAAGCCTCAGTAAAGCAGAAGCAGAAGCCCAATCTCTCAGAGGAAGGTTAAGCAACGCTAAATTTGTTGATAAAGCACCAACAGATGTAGTAAAGGGTGCGCGAGATGCTTTAGCAGAGGCTGAAAAACAAGCGGAAATTTTACGCGAGCGCCTGCGTGGTTTAGCATAACTGCAATAAAGTAATGGGTAATTTTTTTCAACTTACCCATTACTATTGAAACAACCCCATAACATCAAAAATCAAAAATCAAAAATCAAAAATTAATTTTGAGTTTTTGAATTGGAGCCAAGCGACAGTCATGCGATATCTAGCCCAGGTAAATAAAAACGAATTTTTAGAACAGTATCAGTTGCGCTTATTGGCCCGTCAAGAAGCCGAAAATCTTTGGGCAATTATTCCCGAAGAGGCGGTGATTCTTTTAGGAAAGGGAAACGCTATGAGCGAGAAATTGCTAGTGTTGGTGGAACTTTCATCTACAGGCGATATTGAAAGATTAGAAGATGCCACTAGCTGGGTACTATATTTGGTACAAGCTTACCTTTCTACTGGTGTGACTCCAGATTTTTTGCAGCAGGAAACCGAACGCGCAGAACATTGGCGACAAGCCCTAACCTTGCAAAATCAAGATTTAGCACGTCGTTCGTTAGAATTGGAAGCCCGCCGCGAACAAATTCAAGCTTTAGAAGAAAGCATTAAAAAAGACAGGAATGGCTCTCATAAAGAAGAGCAGGGTGATTCTTAGATTACCTAAATTAATCACAAGAGTGACAGAGCGATGTCTACGATTGGCTACGCCTATGCACTTTAATTAAGTTGCGATTTGTGAACTATCTCTTAACTTAATTACTATGCATTCCAGGCAGAGTTTGACAGATAAGTAAATACTTCACAAAGCTTTAGCAAATGTAGTTTGATGGGTTTAGGAAAATCCGAAAAATAAATTATCCAATTTCACCAAATCAAAAGCACTTTCACCTTGCCCCTGCTCCTCCACCATCAACTTGATGGGAGATTTTTTATTGAAAATTCCCCTATGGGGAACGCATTAAGAACCTATACTTGTAAGCCACTCCACTTGTCGTTAAAACGTAAAAGTAGTACGCAGTACACCTACAGTTGTAGTTTCATTTCTGCTATTACCCTCTGGATTAAATAGAACAAATGCACCAGGGGTAATGCTAATATTATCACTAACTTTAAAGCGATAATATGCTTCTAAATGGTAGGGCGTAGCTCGATTTTCGCCTGTTGGGGTAAGTAGAGCAGCACCACTAGCATCAGCACGAAAAAGTGGCTGTCCAAAAATAATACCCGCAGTATTTCCGGCATTGAATAAATCTTTAAAATGAACTCCCACCATCCAGCTGGTAAAAGTAGTAGCAGCATTGACGCTATTAGATGAATCATCGACAAATAGTGCCGCGCCGTAGCCAGAGAAGGCTATCTTGGGAGAAAATTGCCATGTTACTGTACCCCCCACAGAGTTGAGCGTGACTGGTGTTCCCGCCGCCACACCAGCTAAAGCGCCAATGTCACCACTAATTAATCCAGTACCTAAAATATTGATTTCGTGATAGCTGTGAGAGTAGTTTAAGCCAATGTCTAAATTACGACTAGGCTTGAAAGTTAACTGTGCCGCTATGACATTACTACCACTAAACAAACCAGAACCCAAAGGTGTAGTAGAAACGCCTGGAAGCGCCTCAGCAGCAGATTTTGCAGGTAAGTTGGCGTTGACGCTACCGTATAAAGCTCTGAAATCCAGATTGGGGGAAATATTAAAAATAAATCCCGCCGCTGATGCTAAACCAGAACCCGAAGTTCCACCAGAGACACGTAACACCGGATTCAGGCTAGCAAACCGAGAAATTGACTCTTGTCCCTCACCATAGAAAGGCGTAATAGTGGGAAAAGCATCAGATGTTTCCGCAGCAGTTCCCGCAAATAAAGTTAATTTATTGCTGACGGGAAAAATATACAGCAATTTATAAAGCTGTAAACTGTTCGCGCTAACACTCGACAAGTCTTTAACGTTCAGCCCAGGAAACTGCGGTTCAAAACTGGTACGCGCACTACTAGAACTCAATATCGGTGAAGCTAACCCCAAGCTGCTTTGCAAACTTCCTTCACCAGTAGCTCCACCTAAAAAATTATGAGCTTGCAAACCTGTAATTAATAAATCTTTACCTGTAAAGCTAGTAGTCAGGTTTAACCGCACCCTGTTGACTAACATAATATTCGGGTCACTCCTACCAGGAGCGCCACCGCTAGCCCCCACAGCAGCGATAATAGCCTCACCATTGAGTTTGGTAGTAGTAGAAAACTGATTAGCTTCCAGTTCTGCTGTGCGCGTTTCTAGAGCATCAACTCGACCGCGCAATGTTGCCAATTCCGCAGAAAATTGTTCTTGCAGCTTTTGCAAGGTGGCTAAATCTTCTTTTTTGACCAAATCAGTAGTTGCAGTAGCGATTAGTTCGTTGACTCGTTCTAAACAAGCATTTAAGCCAGCTGCAAATTCATAGCGAGTCATCGCTCGATTACCGCGATAGGTGCTATTGGGATAACCTGCAATACAACCATAACGCTCAACCAAAGATTGTAGTGCTTGAAATGCCCAATCAGTTGGTTGCACATCAGACAGTTGGGATACAGATGTTACTTGAGCAAGCGCGTTTGATGGTTGAGATAAATTTTGCGATTGTGCTGTGATTGATGGTGAAGAATTAGCAGCAGAATCATTGCCTACATTTTCATTGGTTTGGTTTTGATTAGTAGCATCAGCTATTATCAACCTACTAGCAACATTATTGGCGAAACTACTATCATGAACATCAGTTTCTTGATAGCTACTACCATCCGCTTCCGGGGCTAAATTTGTATCTGTGCGCTCTAAAGTACTCAGCGCTTTGACGGGTAATAAACCGCAAAATACCCATAGCAGACCTGCTCCACCAGCAGAAGCTAGTAGATATCTTTTCATGATAAGCTCCCAATATATATGAAGTATGAAAAACTTAATTGCGATGTATTAATGCTATTGATAAGTAAATTTAAACTAACAAATACGGTTTGCTAAATCTAAATTTTTTCAGTTCATATTTTGACTGAATTGACTTACCAAAGCAGAACTTTAATCGCAAGTATTAAATTATAGTAAATCCTATTTTTTGAAATAATTAGCAGTCAATACTATTGATAATTTTAATAATTGCTATTGATGGAATAATATTACAAAAGTGTAGTTCTGTGGTAATGCTTGGGGATTTCAATGGTTTATTCGGGTTGATAATAAACCGTTTAGCTGAGAGTACAGCAATTCTGGCAAGGCTTTTCTGTGTCACTGCTTACACCTGACACAAGTTAAATCTTACTGAGAGTCTTCAACTCCAAATTATTCATACATCCTGGTGTATATCTCTAACTTGTGATGTTAGGAAACTTAGATAAACAACTCCGGTTTATCCATCGGCATAGTGGCTAATTAAGAAAAAATTAAGTATACTTTTCTTAACGGTTATTTAGTGTTTCTGTTATGGCTACTCTATTGCTTGATGACGGTACAATCGAGGGTGATTTAGATGAGATAGTCCGAGAACTTTTTCCACTGGGAATTTACTTGAAACACTATGATCCGGGCACATCGTTGCTTTTTCCACATTTAATCGAACAAGATACGATCACAGATTCGGAGAAACGCTACATTTTAGAACTTCATAATAGTGTCTTTGAGTTTCTCCAACAGGAAAACGGCTATCTCTGGTGTGATTTGCTGAATGTGCATCCAGGTTCGCCTCATCTTGAGACATTAATTGCAACTTACAACCGTTATCACACCCATAGTGCTACTGAACCCATCTATGTTTTGGCGGGAGAGATGATTTTTGGCTTTGTCAAACCAGATGGAAGCCAGATACAGCTTTTAATTGAGTCTCAAGATTATCTGGTGATTCCCGCTGGTGTTGAGCATTGGTGTAGCCCAAATGCTGCTTTGAATTTTAAGGCAATTCGCTATTTTACAACCGCAGAAGGTTGGTTACCTACTTACACAGGTACTCAATTAAGCGATTCGATGAACAAGCCGCGCTAAATTATTTGTTACAAATTTAACTTACTGAAAGTAAGTAGATGCGATTAAACTGAACTATGCAAGGTTTCTAAGGGAAAAGGTGAAAAGGCAATAGAAAACACCTTTACCCCTTTCCCTTTGTCCTGCTTAAGATAGTTATGTTGAGTCGCTGCGATCGCTTGTCATGAAAAGAATTATAGTTGAACAAAGAAGCATTCTAATTGGCTTGGCTGGTAGCCACGGCTATGGATTGAATCGTCCTGATTCTGACTTTGATTATCGGGGTGTGTTTATCGCACCTAAAAGATATTATCTAGGATTTGATCGCATAGAACAAAAAGAAAATGGTTGGGATGAACCAGGAATATTTTCTTTTTTGGACAATAATAAAGATACTGTTATCTACGAATTACGTAAAATCCTACAGTTATTAGCTGGAGCTAATCCCAATGTTTTAGAATTGCTGTGGTTAGGTAACTATCCTGTACTAACTCCTGTTGGCGAACATTTAATTAAACACAAACAACTATTTTTATCTAAAAAAGTAAAACACACATATTCTGGTTACGCTTTTGCCCAAATTAAAAAGATGGAAACCCATCGCAAGTGGTTGTTAAATCCGCCGCAAAAGAAACCACTACCATCTGATTTTGGCATAGAAGATGAATTACCGTTAGTGAAAGATGATTTAAATGCTTTTTTGGAATATCTCTATCTATTAATTCGAGGCAGAATTGAATTTTTAGAAGAAGCGGAACAGTTATACCAATTGTTGACAGCAGATATTGATTTTAAAGGAATGCTGAAACAGTATACTTTACCTGATGAAACTCTAGAGTATACACAAAAGCTAACCAATAGCCGCAAAGATTTTATTCGCTTGCTGCAAAAAAGCCAAAATTATCAAATTGCTTTAAGAGAATGGAAAGCATACTTATCATGGCAAGAAAATAGAAATCCAGCTAGAGCCGAAATGGAAAGAAAGTCTGGTTTCGACTTGAAGCATGGTATGCACTGCATTAGGTTGCTACGCAGTGGCTTAGAAATTTTGCAGCAAGGAGAAATAATTGTCGATAGAAGGATAGCGGGTGATGTTGATGATTTAAAAGCTATTCTGCACGGCGATTATTCTTATGAACAGGTGATGAAAATGGCAGAGGAATTGGTGGCGAAGATGGAAACTGCTTATACTCAATCAACTCTACCCCATAAACCTGATTTGAAAAGAATTAATGAATTATGTATGGAATTAGTAGAAATGCAAGGATGGAGTGAGGAGTGAAGAAATTTTAGGTTTTGAATGGTATAAAGACATAAGATTGTTGTGACCCTAGCTGTATAAGTAATTTATGTAAAAATGCTGTATTAGCCTAAGCTTAAGTCTCTCAGGCTTTATGTATCAATGCAAAACTACGCTTTTAGAAGTATAGGGTGATTAAATGTTATATTATCCTCGGACTATAAGTAATAATCCAGAGTAGTGAGGAATATTCCTGCAATGTCTGCTAACAAGACAGGCGTAATCTTGAATTGGTTGATAGTTATTACAGTTATATTTGCTCTCTTATTGAGTTTAATTATCTTTGTATTGTCCCAAATTAGAGAATTGTCTGTTCCACAACAAATAGAATATACAATTCAAGCATTAGCTACTACCGCAATTATTTTCCTAGGAATAGGATTAATCATTAATGCTTATTATGGCGCAAAGCGTGCCCAAGCTTTACAGAAAAGTGCGATCGCCGCAGAAAAAAGCGTTGAACTTGGCATTCAAAATGCCAAACTAAGTCAAGATAGGCTAATTGCAGAACGCTTTATGACGGCAATTGCACAGTTGGGACATCAAAAAACGGAAACTCGTACAGGTGCAATTTATGCTTTAGAAAGAGTCGCGCAGGAATTTCCGACAGAACATTGGACAATTATGGAAATCCTAACGGCTTTTATCCGCGAGAATGCTCCCATCGGTGAGGGAGAGCAACCAAGGGAAGAAGATACAGCAGTTCTAAATTATGAACAGCAAAAGCGAGAAAGCTATCGTACGCAGCAATTTGTCCCCAACCACCATGATGAGTTACCAAAAATTCGCACAGATATACAAGTGGCGTTGACAGTCATTGGTAGACGTAATTATTTAGAAGACAAAGTTAATCAAACACTAGATTTACGCAACACAGATGTTAGACGTGCAGACTTACTAGGAGCGAATTTAGAAAGAGTAGATTTGCGTGGAGCTAATTTATCTAATGCAGATTTGCGCGGAGCTAATTTAGCCAATGCTAACTTGAGTAGTGCAAAACTCTCAAGATCTATCCTTTATGAAGCTAATTTGTTCAAAGCTAACCTACGTGGAGCTAACCTTTCTTGGGTAAACCTCAATCGCGCCAACTTAGCTGGAGCTAATCTACGCGGAGCTAACCTTACAGGTGCTAGTCTACGCGCTGCTAACTTGCAAGGCGCAAATCTTTATAAAGCTAACTTACAACAAGCAACCTTAAAAGTCGCTAACCTGGCTGGAGCTAAGTTATTTTTAGCTAACTTGCAAGGCGCAAAGCTTGGTAAAGCTAACCTGCAATTGACAGGGTTAATTGGAGCGAATCTGCATGGAGCCAACTTAAATGGAGCCAATCTCTGTGGCGCTAACCTCAATGCAGCTAAACTCCAGCAGACAGAAATATTTTTTGCCAATCTTTCAGAAGCTAGTTTAGCGGAAGCTGACCTCTATCAAGCGAACCTGATAGGAGCTAACCTTGCTAAAGCAATGCTCTATGAAGCCAATCTGCACGGCGCAAATCTTATGGGAGCTAACTTTTTGGACGCAAATCTCTGTGATGTCAATTTAGAAGGTGCAATTTTGACAGGTGCAAAAAACTTAGAATTACAACAAATTACAATGGCAGTTGGCGATCGCACAACTCGCTTGCCAGATTATGTGGAAGCTCCAACACATTGGCGACAATCCGGTTAAGTTCACCTGCTATTAATTGGTTATCTTGGCATATCTTACTATTTTAAGATTAAGCAAAACAATTTTTACTGCAGTTAATTACAGAAGTTTTTCTAAAATTTCATCAATAAATTGAGAGGCTTTAAACCCCATATTAGAAAGTTTTATCTTCTATTACCTGTTCGCTGCTACTGACTTGCTGTTGCTAACCTCAAGAGCATTGTCAGTAAATATATAGAGATTTTTTTAACCCCAGATTTATTGATTAATTAAGTCCGTGTTTTTACTGTATTAAAAGGTAATAACAAATAATAGTATGGATAAGCTAAATTCCACAAGGAGTCAGAGATGAAGACTAATGAGATGTCTTTGATCAAGACTAATGGACTCACTAGTTTGGTGCTATCTATCACACTTATATTTATTCTCTCATTAATTTTAATTCTTTTATTCTTTTTTAGTCTTCATGGGCTGCCAACTGAGGAAAAAATAGCAGCAGTAACTCAGGTGATGGCTATTATTGCTATATTTGCTTGGGCAATGGCAATTACCATGAATGCTTATAATACCTCAAGGCTATCTCTCGGGATTGATCAGAGTACATTAGGACAAATACTTTCAGGAATAATGGCGTGGGAGAAAAAGGTAGAAATGGGTATTAATTACACCCAAACAAATGTCCAAGAATTAGATACAGAAAGATTCTATCAAGCTATTAAACATTTAGGTAATGAAAAAATAGAAACTAGATTTGCAGCGATATATGAGTTAGAAAGAATTGCTCGCGATTTCCCTAAAAACCATTGGACAATTATGGAAATACTCGCTGCATTTATTCGAGAAAATGCTCCTGCACGTCGAGATCTTGAGAATAATTTACCAGACAAGCTGCCTACAGATATTCAAATAGCACTTACCGTTATTGGTAGGCGGAATGCACAACATGATTTAGCCAATAAAAAACTAGATTTACGCGATATAGATATTAGTAATGCTGACTTAATGGAAGCTAATCTTTCTGGAGTCATCTTAATTGGGGCTAATTTGCAATGGGTAAATTTGATAGGAGCCAATTTATCTGGAGCTAACTTAACTGAGGCTAATCTCTGTGGCGCAGTGCTTTATGAAGCCAATTTGCATAAGGCGATACTTCCAGAAGCTAATCTCCAAGAAGCTGTGTTGAGAAAAGTTAACTTAGCCAAAGCAGTACTCTATGAAGCTGATTTGCAAGGAGCAATGCTGTATGATGCCAACTTGCAAGGTGCTGTTCTTTATAACGCTAATTTGGAAGAAGCTATCCTTTGCGACACAAATTTAGAAGGAGCAAATTTAGAAGGATGTAACCTTTTGGGAGCCAACCTGATCGGTAGTAATTTACAAGGTGCAAAATTGATTGGTGCTAACTTAGAAGGTGTATTATTAAGTACCGCTAATCTTCAAGAAGCTAATCTTTATGAAGCTAATTTAGAAGACGCAAACTTTTATGAAGCTAACCTCAAATACGCTACCCTCACTGGAGCTAACCTCAACCAAGCAATCTTTCAAAAAGCCAAGATGTTTGGCGCTGACTTGAGTAAATGCGAAAATCTAGATTCAGAACAATTGGAACTAGCGCTAGGCGATCGCACAACTATTCTGCCCGAAAATTTTGAAATTCCTATACATTGGTGTCAAAATTTGGTTGACTGTTCTGTCTTTGAGTCTGAAACTTGAAGTATAAGAATTAGGGTTGAAAGCTCATAATACTAGTAGTTGGCTGACGTTTAAAATAAGGGATCGTGTTGATAATCCCAACATTTTTGATAACGCCATATCCTCTCACTATTTTCACATTGCGATTGATTATCGATATTTGGAATAGAAGTTGGATATCTTTTATTAAAAATTGAGGTTACATCTAGGTTACATAGTAATAATAGAGTAGTGGAATAACCACAAGTCACAAGGATAATGGCAAACACAATCGCTATCATTGTTCTGGGTAAATTTTGATTGTAAAATTTACCTTTTTCAGTATCTTGTGGCTCATACATAATAAGTTTTGAATTTTTAATTAAATGATTGTCTTATAAAAATAATTTTCAGACTAATCAATATCGAAGACAATTTGTTATCAGTTAAATGTTTTCTGTAGCTATTTTCCCACGTATTCGCCTATCAGTATTATAAAATTATCTTTATATTAACCAGAACTTACGCAAACCAAATTTGTCATTACGACTGGAACGCAGTGTAGGGAAGCAATCCCAGAATATCAGGCGATTACGTCGCTTCTCTTCTC
The DNA here is from genome assembly GCF_014696615.1 of Nostoc linckia FACHB-104. GTDB lineage: Bacteria > Cyanobacteriota > Cyanobacteriia > Cyanobacteriales > Nostocaceae > Aulosira > Aulosira linckia_A. The sequence goes on from NZ_JACJQJ010000012.1 coordinate 54,155, forward strand.
TTCAAGAGGCTTCGCCAACGAGACACGAACACTTTACGCTCGTAATGACGTAATTCCGTGACTTTTGCGTAATTCCCATTAAAGATTATTTTTCGACTTTTGATACCAATTTTATAAATCGTAAGTAATATAGATATGATTTATGTCTCTTTGAGAGCCTATCCGTGTTTCCTACCTTGATTTGTATTTGATTGCTTCTCGAATAATTTATTTTTTGCTACTCCCTTAGTCCGGAAATACCTGACAAACGGCCGTAGAAAGAGCTGTTTGTCTTGATATATGTAGCACGAAATACAAAGTATTCCTAATCTCAGCCCTAAGATTTATGGAACCTAGATTGTCAATCTAGGATTTTGAATGACTGGCGGGGGTTCAAGCACTCTCAGGATTTTTCCTGAAGTACGAGGTTAGGAGCAATCAAACTCTACTTGCAGTGGCAACAATATAAAGTGAGATGGTAAAAAACTGGGCGTTGGTTATTGGTATTAATCATTACGACTTCTTGCAACCCCTCAAATATGCGAAGCGGGATGCAGAGTTGATGCAGAATTTGCTCCACAATGAAGCAGGTTTCGAGCGAGTATTTTTATTTACGGATGACTCACCCAGTATTGGTGGTGAACTAACTCGTCCCGATCGCACTAACTTATTCCGATTCTTACAGCAGTTATTTGAGCGTCCCTTCCTACAGCCAGAAGATAATTTCTGGTTTTTCTTTAATGGTCATGGGATGAACTATGGTGAGCAAGATTACCTCTTAGCTGCTGATGGGAATCCAGAAGACATCGAAAATACAGGAATTTCCCTGAGTTACCTGACTGAGTGTCTCCGCAATTCAGGCTCAGATAATATTGTTTTGATGTTGGATGCTAATCACCATCAGCATCAAGGACATGGCTTAGGAATTGGGCGACAAACACAAAATTTGGCGCGGCAAACTGGGGTCATCAGTATATTATCATGTACTGCTAATCAATCCTCTGCTGAAATTGATGCCTTGCAACAAGGTGCTTTTACCCATGCACTTCTAGAAGGTTTAGGAAGTCAGGGACAATGCGCCACTGTGAAACGGTTACACCAATATGTTAGTTTCCGAGTTCCAGAACTTTTAGCGCATTACAAGTATCCTCTGCAAACACCTGTGATCAATGCAGAGCCAGTTGCTAAGTCACAGCGAGTTGTTATACAAAAATATGCAAACTTACATGATATTGCTAAAAATCAGAGAAATGGCCTGCCCACAGAAGTAAACTCCAATAGGGAGTTTGTACAATTAGAAGAGTTATGGTCAAGAACTAATACAGTCAATCCTAGTGTAGAAAAGCATACAGTTAAAGACATCTCAAGAATCGCTCAATATGCAGGTAGCAGTGAGAATTTTACTCCTAATCCCGCCGTTTGCGCTTCACCTGTGCAAGTGATGTCTCACGACAAGACGCACAATATCTACACTCAAGCGCATACATCAACGCTAACTATCCCACAACCAGCAATTGATGACCTCACTTCCGAACGGGGAATAGATTATCAGCGATTATCAGAATTACTAGCAGCTGGTGATTGGAAAGCCGCAGATCGGGAAACTTGCAACTTAATGCTTAAAGTAGCAGCCAGAGAGGAAGCTGGCTGGCTGGATATTCCAGCAATCAATAAATTCCCCTATACCGACCTTTGCACAATTGACCGACTTTGGGTCAAATATAGCAAAGGTCGTTTTGGTTTTACTGTGCAAAAGCAGATTTGGGAAAGCGTAGGTGGTGAACCTGATGCTGATTATGAAACATGGTGCAAATTTGGCGATCGCATCGGTTGGCGCGTCAATGATGCTTGGCTATTCTACTCTGACCTAAATTTTGTGGATGATGCACCAATAGGTCATTTTCCTGCTGCGGCGGCTATTGATCTATTAACTGTACGCCAAGGTTGGGTAGTGGGTTTATTTGGTTGTTTGGTAGGGTTTTCGGCTCTTTCTTCACGATTAGCTCAATCTTCAGTGATGCAATAAAGGCAAAAGAGAAAAGGGAAACGGAAAAAGGTTTTTAGCCTCTTTTCCTTTTCCATTTTTTCAGTCCAAACCTAGTAATTTGGGTTTGGCGCACCACTGTTAGTTTCCATAAAGCAATACGCTTGGGTTAAGCTCATTAGTGATTGATTTGTCACTTAATTACAAAAGCCAGAAGAATTGGGGGATTCTCCCCCAAACCCCCGATTGGGTGACGGTTGCGTCCCCCAAACCCCCTCCAAAATTATTGTTCGATTTTTTTGTTGAGTAATTAGTTTTTTGGTTTTGTTAATTAATTTTCTTAACTGAACCATATTGGTCTATAAAGAACGCCGCCAGCCTAATTGATTTTGAGAAGATAGTTTGATACTGCATAAAGGCTGACTATTATTAAAATTACAAGTATAAGTTGCTAAAAGTTCTTCCTGATAATTAAATACTCGGAGATTATAATTATCCTTCCTGGCGGCTGTACCTAAACGATTAACAAAGTCGTAGCGTTCTAGATAATCTAATAAACTCCAAATTTGCTGATTCACAACTAAATCTACTCTTGCTGCTTCTTTTTGAGAAGGTGGATATGCTATCCAGTTGTCTAAAAGCTTGTTCTCAGAGCTTACCTTTGCCCACCATAATCTAGGAATAGTTAAGTTACCTTGGTTAATGGTATTCCCGGTGATTACATAACCTTTTGGCTTTGTTAACAAGCTGAGTTCCAATGGTGCATTAGAAGCTTGCGGCACAGTAATAGTTTCTGCTTGTAAAGGTCGGATGGGTACGAGAGAAATAGTGGCTAGGCTAATACTTAGTAATATTGGGAGTGATGTGTGGCGAGGAGGCATATTGATATATATATAGCAGTTATTAATTTAGATTATAAATTGATTTTTTATTGATATCAATTTTTAAATATAGGAATCCGATTTGATTCCTGAAAAAATCTCAGCACGAAAAGCTTGAAAACTAATGCGTTACGCTATCGCTAACGCATCCTACTAACTAACATTTATTTGAATTTTTAAAACTATTGTTGTAATCGATAACAGATACTTTTCTCTAATTGCAAACGCTCGAATGATGTATCTAGGTTAATGGTAGTTTCAGCATTACCGAGAAATAAATAGCCATCTGAACTTAATTGCTGCTTAATTTTTTTGAGTAAGGCTTTTTTAGTTGGGATATCAAAGTAAATTAAAACATTACGTAAAAATATCACATCACTTTTGGGGAGAGATGGCCAAGGTTTGACAAGATTGATTTGGTGAAAATCCACCATCTTGATGATTTCATCGTGAATTTGCCAATCATTATCTAGTTTGTGAAAATAGCGATCGCGCAAATTTTGTGGTAATCCTCGATGAATTTCTAGCTGGTTATAACGTCCTTGACGCGCCTTGGTTAAAGCTTTGCTGGAAAAGTCGCTTGCAATCAGCTTTACAGGCCAATTGGCTAATAGGGGAAAATGTTCGCGAATCAACATCGCAATGCTATAAGGTTCCTGTCCATGAGAACAAGCTGCACACCAAATATTCAGCGATCGCCCGATCGCGCGTTTTTTGATTAACTCTGGTAAAACAAATTTTTGCAGCGCTTCAAAGGGGTAGATATCACGGAAGAAAGATGTTTCATTGGTAACTAAAGCTTCAATTACCTGGGTGTGAGTCACGCTAAATGGCTGATTCCGCAAATAATTCACCAAATCGCCAATCGTTGCCAATCCTAACGAGGCTGTAATTGGCTGTAAATATAATTCCGCTAAATAGGTTTTATCAGCAGATAACACGACTGCCGAATGACGATAAACTAAATCTCGGAGAAAATCAAAATCAGTGGCACTTACACTCATTGTCTGTTTCATTACAGACCCAAAATCGGAACTTGATTGTAACGAACTCGGTGCATAATTTCACCTGCCATTTGCTCAAGGGGTACAATTTTATCGGCTAGCCCAGCGTTAGCAACAAAACCAGGCATCCCCCACACTACGCTACTAGCTTTGTCTTGAGCTAATATTTGACCGCCAACTTCTCGGATATACTGACAGCCTTGTAATCCATCTTGCCCCATCCCTGTCAGTATCAGGGTAAGCGATCGCTCTCCATAGACTTCTGCAACCGAGCGTAACAGAACATCAACAGAAGGGCGACAGGAATTTTCTGGTGGTGCTTTATGAGTATCAATTCTCACTATATTCCCCTGCCGTTGTACAACCAAGTGGAAATCTCCAGGTGCAATCCAAGCTTTTCCAGGTTCTAATACTGCGCCGGGAATCGCTTCTTCGACTGCGATTTGACATTTAGAAGCTAATCTTTCAGCTAACAGTTTCGTAAACATTGGGGGCATATGTTGCACAATCAGGATGGGAACTGCTAAATCGCCAGGAAGCGCAGGAAGTATTTGCGCTAAAGCATTCGGCCCTCCTGTAGACACACCAATTGCAATAACATCCACTCTGTCTATTTTTGGAGTGAGGGGAGGAGAATTTGCCGGATTAATTGTAATTTGTGGAGTCAATACATTAATTCCAGCACCAAAGAGCTTAATTTTCGGAATTAATTCTTCACGGATGTGTTGGGTAGTTGCCTCCATACTTCCTAAGTTACTAGGTTTGGTGGCATAATCTGAAGCACCCAAAGATAGAGCTTCCAGAGTTGCAGTTGCTCCTATGCGCGTGGAAGTGCTGAACATGATTACGGGTAACTGTGGATAAATTTGGCGAATAGCCGCCAGAGTTTCCAAACCATTGAGATCTGGCATTTCCACATCCAAAATAATCACATCAGGATTCACATAGGGAATCTTCGCCAGTGCAATACGTCCATTAGCCGCTACATCCACCACCTCTAATTCAGGATCGCTGGACAGAATCTTACTGACACGACTCCGAACTACAACAGCGTCATCAACTACGAGTACCCGGATTTTGGGCATAGGGGTTGGGGGTTGGGGATTGGGGATTGGGGATTGGGTATTGGGGATTGGGGATTGGGGACAAACACCAAATGACGAATGACAAATGACGAATGACAAATGACGAATGACAAATGACGAATGACAAATGACGAATGACAAATGACGAATGACAAATGACGAATGACAAATGACGAATGCCAATTAATATTGAAACTGACTGACGACTTTTTGCAAGTCTATTGCCATTCGAGATAGTTCGGTGGCGGCTTGTGAGGTGTTGCTGGCTCCTATTGTGGTGGTTTGGGCGTTGAGGGCGACAATGCCGATGTTTTTGGCAATCCCAGAGGTTCCGGTGGCTGCTTCGGCGATGTTGCGGGCGATTTCGTTGGTGGTTGCGGTTTGTTCTTCTACGGCACTGGCGATCGCACTTTGTAAGTCGTTAATCTGGTTAATGATCTCAGTAATTTGGGCGATCGCGTTAACTGCACCTTTGGTATCTGTTTGAATCGCTTCAATGCGCTGGCTAATATCTTCGGTGGCGTTGGCTGTTTGTTTGGCTAGTTCCTTGACTTCGTTTGCAACTACAGCAAATCCTCTGCCAGCATCTCCGGCTCTCGCTGCTTCAATCGTAGCATTTAAGGCGAGTAAGTTTGTTTGTTGGGCAATGGAGGTAATCACTTTGATAACTTTGCCAATTTCCACGCTGCTTTGACCAAGTTTACCAATGGTTTCGTTGGTGCGATCGGCTGTTTTTACAGCCTCTACTGCTACTTTTGCACCTTGGGAAACTGTCTTGGCAATTTCGCGAATACTAACATTCATCTCTTCCACCGCTGTCACCACTGTTGTAGTATTTTGATTCACTTGTTCGGCGGAGGCGGAAGCAGAGGTGGCTTGTTCTGAGGTTTGTTCGGCATTTGCAGTCATTTCTTGACTGACGGCGGTTAATTCTTCTGCAGAAGATGCAACGGCTGTGGCTACTTCTGCCATTTGTTGAATTGAAGATTTCAGGCTACCAATCATTTGATTGGTATTATCGGTAAGCTGTTTGAAGTCGCCAGCATTGCTTACTTTAATTTGTCTGGATAAGTCGCCACCAGTAACAGCCAGTGTCACATCATTAATACTTGTAATCTGCTGTTTAAGGTTAATTGACATTTGATTTAAATTATCAATTACTTCTTGCCAAGCACCTGTAACACCGGGAACATCAGCTTGGGAACCGAGTTTACCTTTTTTGCCAATCTCGGATGCGAAGTGATTCACTTCCTTGGTGAAAGCTTGGTTAACACTCACCAATTCATTAAAAACTGTGGCAATTTCAGCTAGTCCATTATTCTCCACTGATAAGCGTACTGAAAAATCACCATTTTTGGCGGCTATCAATGCATTTAGTAAAGGTTGCAGTTGTGGATCTGTGGGAGTGCGATCGCTCTCGACAGCATTTATAGTATTTTCTGATGGAGTTTTGGCTGTTTTCCCACTCCGACTTGTAGCCATTGCAAGCGCTCCTCAATTGGCAGCTAAAATTTTTTTAGTGTCTAGAACTAGCAGCAAACCTCCTGCATATGGATAAGCTCCAGCTAGCATCTGATGCATTCTACCTTTTAAAGTTGCTGGTGCGGGTTGAAATGTGTTTTGTGTGAATTCTAAGACATCACCAACATCATCAACCAGCAAGCTAACTACCTCATCGTTAGTAGAAACAACTATATTAAATCCTTGGGCTTCATCTTGTGGTGTTGTGGTGCGGATTGCTGATTTACCCATTTCTAATCGTTGCTGTAAATCAATGACTGTGAGAATTTGTCCCCGCAGATTAATTAATCCACAAATATCTGGGGGAGCCAAGGGTACAGGTGTCGTAACTTGGGGACGAATCACTTCTTGAACGTGCTGTACGTCAATCCCAAAAAAAATGCCGTCGAGGAAAAAGGTACATAGTTGTTCAGTCATGATGGTTAGGGTGGAGAAGGAAACGCCAATCAGTAACGCACCGCCGCATAGATGATGCGTTAGGCGCTAGGATAGTTCTTTTGTGACAAATGATATTGGAAACCAACGCCTAACGCATCCTACAATAATTTTATTTTTACTTTATAAATAACCTCTTAATGCAACGATTCGCATTGCCAATGTATCGGTTGACATTGCCAATGTATCGGTTGACATTGCTAATGTATCGGTTGACATTGCTAATGTATCGGTTGACATTGCTAATGTATCGGTTGACATTGCCAATGTATTGGTTGACATTGCCAATGTATCGGTTGACATTGTTAATGTATCGGTTGACATTGCCAATGTATTGGTTGACATTGTTAATGTCAGTAAGTCGGTGGAAATCAACCAAAAGTCAGTTATTCTTTGCGCCTCTGCGTGAGAAATCATCGAGAATTTGCTAGTTGCAACAAATAAGGATTTGTCTTCCGAATTATCGCTTCCATATCCAGAATTTCTGTGATTTTACCTTGAATCACAGTGGAGAAGAGAATGCCTTCTCTACTAGGTATACCTTTGATTGTCAGTGGTTCTTCGACAATATCGAGAATGTGATCAACCACTAGCGCCACGCTGACTGTTGGGTAGGGAGAGACAATGATAATTGCTAATGTCTCTGTTTCCATTGCTAGATCATCAAAGTTGCGATCGCCAATTCCAAAGATGCTGTGCAAATCAATTAGCGGCAAAATTTGATTGTCATACTGCATAACAGGCTGATTAGCGACTGATTCCACCGCAGTTGGGGGAATCTCCGCCAGTCGAGATGCGATCGCTAGGGGAATACCCATGCGTGCGCTTTGGGGGCCTGTAAAGAGTAAGATAGTTTGGCGATCGTCTGGAATATTTAAATCTGTAGCATTCGCCAACTGCTGGTATGTGCTGCTAACACCAGCTTGCTTGGCTAAACCGACGACATCAACAATTAATCCGACTTTCCCATCTCCTAAAATTGTGGCTCCTGCAAATAAAGAGACATTCTTTAATTGCTTTCCTAAAGGTTTGACAACAATCTCTTGAATATCTTCAATGCTATCTACTACCAAACCAAAGCGATAGTTTTCAGCTTGAATAATGGCTATACTCAGCAGTTCGCTGTTAGTAGAACTAACTTGTAATATTTGATGGAGGTAAATTAAAGGTATAAGTTCACCCCGCAAGCGATACACAGGAACATCATAAAATATTTCAATATTCTTTAATCCTTGCTCCATTTCTAGGCGCACTAGTTCTTGGAGATTCCCTTGAGGAATAGCATAAAAATCACCGCCACTGCTGATAATTAATGCGGAAATAATCGCTAATGTCAGGGGAATTTTCAGTTTAAATGTTGTTCCCTGTCCTAACTGGCTATCAATTTCGATACTACCGTTAATTTTTTCGATATTGTCCTTGACGATATCCATTCCTACCCCTCTTCCTGAGAGGTTGGTGATTTGTTCGGCGGTAGAAAAGCCGCGTAAAAAAATTAAGTTCATCGCTTCTGAGTCACTCATCGCCGCTGCTTGAGTGGCGCTGACTAATCCCAGTTGTTGCGATCGCGCTTTGAGTCGTTCGAGGTTGAGTCCTCTACCATCATCGCCAATTTCTAGATTGACTTTACCGCTTTCGTAAGCAGCTTTGAGAAATAACCTACCAACAGCAGGCTTACCCTTAGCTGTGCGTTCGGCGGGAAACTCAATCCCATGATCTACACAGTTGCGGATTAAATGAGTTAAGGGATCTTTGATGGCTTCAATAATACTTTTATCTAGTTCCGTATCTATCCCCACCATTTCCACTGCAACTTGTTTACCAGAAGCGATCGCTAAATCGCGAACTACCCGGGGGAATTTTTGCCAGATACTATTAATTGGTTGTAGGCGCGTTTTCATTACCTGTTCTTGCAACTCGCCTGTAATTCCGTTTAAGCGTTGGCAAGCTGCAATCAAGTTGCTATCTTTGAGCTTGGTAGATAGTCTCATGACTTGGTTACGCGCTAACACCAGTTCACCTACCAAATTCATTACCTGATCTAACAACCCCACATTAACGCGAATATGAGATTCTGAGCTTGTCAGGCTTAAATCTTCTAAATCGCTATCCAGTAATTCAATAGTTGGCGGTGCTGGGGAAGTTGCTGCTGGCTGAGTCTGTTGTAATGCGGCGATTTTCTCAATCAGTTCTGCATAATCGCGATCGCCTTCTTTTCTTGTAGCTGCAATTACAGACAACATTTGTCTGATACTGTCAATTGTTTGGAGTAACGTACTAACGATTTCAGGGGTGATGGCTAAGGTGCTTTCGCGCAAACTTGACAACAAACTTTCCGCCGCGTGAGCCAACGCTTCTAACTTGGGAAACGGTAAAAATCCACAATTGCCTTTCAGGGTATGCAGCGAGCGATAAATCCTCGCTAACTCTTCACCATTTCCAGACTCTTTCTCCAGCTCAATAATGTCACGTTCAATTTGATCGAGATTCTCGTAGCTTTCAACGAGAAATGCTTCTATGTCGTCATCTATTTCTGTTAACTCCATTGTGTTAATAAATTGCAAATTTGCTATTTTAATACTAATAACCTGCAAAAATCAATATATATATCTCTCTCATGAGAGATGTATAGTGTCATAAATGCTGAAAACATAATGCTACACTTAAAAACGAAAGTAAAGAAATGCAATACCCGCCTTTGCTATGCAAATCCCAATCTTCAAAAAGGTCAGTGTCAAACTAGACAATATTGAAAGTATTAACGCTGCAATCGTCAATTTTTATAATTTTATCAAACTTGGGGCTACTTAAATTATATCAATAAAGTGTGTTTGACCATAGCATTTTCATGGCATAAATGTGGAATCAATTTTGTAAACAACTAAATATGCCATCAAAGAATTTTATCTGGAGTGCAAAAAGCTAAAATGAAAATCAATTAACTGTGCAAACAATAGGCTTTTAATTACATAAAACTATAAAATACCATATCTTTGTTTATCCTTGAGTAAAAACTGCTGTATTAACTAAAGATAAATTTTTAGAAATAAGCTTAATTTTTACGGATAATTCAAGAAGAGACTAATTTTGTAATTTTTGGAATTCACAGGTCAAAAGGGTAAAGCTGATGGCATTGGTTTTAATTATCGATGATGCAGCCTTTTCTCGCAGAATGATTCGGAAGTTTCTGCAAGTAGATGGTTATGAAATCCTCGAAGCTAGTAATGGGCGTGAGGGTTTAGAAATGGTGCATAAGCATCAGCCAAGCTGTGTCTTAGCTGATATTTTAATGCCTGAGATGAATGGTTTTGAATTTTTGCAAGCTCTCCAAGATGAACAATTAAAAATTCCTACCATTATCATCTCAGCAGATATTCAAGAAGGCTCACGCAATCAAAGTTATCAGTTAGGTGCAGCGAACTTCATTAATAAACCGCCAAAAGAACATGAATTGCGTGCAGCTGTTCAGCAAGTTCTCAATACAAAGGAATAAAGCCAAGATGAATGTGACAGCAGAACAATTAGATGCCCTACAAGAATTAATTAATATTGGAGTTGGTAGGGCAGCAAGTTTACTCAATGAAATGGTAAACTCTCACATTCGTCTGGAAATTCCATTCGTGAAAGTATTAACAGCTGCGGATGCCTATGAAGAATTAGCTTTAAGATTTCATGAAGATAGTTTAGCAGCTGTGAGACTTGGTTTTACAGGGCCGTTTTATGGTACAGCTGGCTTGATTTTCCCGACTGACAGTGCTTCCTCATTAGTAGCAGTTTTGACTGGTGAAGAACCAGGTTCAACTGACTTAGACGCAGTGAAAATTGGGACATTAAGTGAAATTGGGAATATTGTAATTAATGGGGTAATGGGTTCGATCGGTAATGTGTTAAGGCAGCACATGAATTATACATTACCCGTTTATTTAGAAGATAAAATTGAAAATTTATTAGCATCTGCAAATGTAAGCGAGTCGAAAATGTTGCTAGCACAAGCTAGATTTACAATTGAACAATTGGAACTGATTGGAGATATTATTTTAATATTTGAATTAGATACATTTGATACCTTAATTCAAGTGATTAATCAGGAAATGGGAGTCTCGTGAGAGCAAAAATATCGCAAAATGCAGTAGAAAAAATTTAAAAGCAGTCTGATGATTATATGAATAGAATCGAACAAGCTCAAGAAAAATTTGCCCTTCTAGATAAAATTACTTTAGGAGCTTTTGTTCTACAGTCAGACTACAGTGTTTTATTCTGGAATTCCAGTTTAGAAGAATGGACACAAATTCCCCGCAGCCGGATTTTAGGTAATTCAATTCTGGAATATTTTTCCCATCTTAATCAACCGCGCTACATTCATCGCTTAGATCAAATTTTTCAAGGTGGCCCGCCAACAATATTTTCTTCGCAATTGCATCAATATATTATTCCCGTACCCTTACCCCAAGAAAAATATCGCATTCAGCATACAACAGTAACTGCTGTACAAGCTGATGCTGATGAGTTTTATGCCCTATTTTCTATTCAAGATGTTACCGATCTAACCTTCCGCGTTCAAGAATATAAAAGCTTGCGAGATAAAGCATTAGCAGAAGCAGAAGCCCGTCAGCGATCGCAAGAAGCCGCCGAAGCCGCAAACCGCATCAAAGATGAATTTCTCGCCATCGTCTCCCATGAGTTGCGATCGCCACTTAACCCGATTTTGGGGTGGGCGAAGTTACTCAAAAAACGTAATTTAAATGAAATAACTACCCTGCGCGCTGTAGAAACTATCGAACGCAACGCCGAATTACAAGCGCAGTTAATTGATGATTTGTTAGATATCTCGCGCATCCTGCGAGGTAAACTCGGTTTAAATTTAGAAACAGTAAATCTAGCTACAACAATTGAAGCGGCTTTAGAGACAGTAAGATTAGCAGCAGAAGCCAAATCTATGCAAATTCATCTCAATTTAGATTACAAAGTAGCCCAGGTAAAAGGTGATAGTAGTCGGTTGCAACAAGTTGTGTGGAATTTGCTTTCTAACGCCATCAAATTTACTCCATCTGGTGGAGAAATAGAAGTTAAATTACAACAAATAGATTCGCAAGTAGAAATTCAAGTCAGCGATACAGGTAAAGGTATTAGTCCAGATTTTCTACCTCATGTATTTGAATATTTCCGCCAAGCCGATAGTACAATCACCCGCAGATCGGGGGGATTAGGATTAGGTTTAGCGATTGTCCGCCAACTTGTAGAATTACATGGTGGTAGAGTTTGGGCAGAAAGTCTTGGAGAAGACAAAGGCGCGACATTTACAGTTTCTCTACCCGCTTTGCAAAAAACACTGAGATTATCAGCCAGAGATAGCGATTTATCACAAGATTCCTATTCCTTATCTGTACCCTATGCCCCATTAGAAGGAATTAGGGTATTAGTTGTAGACGATGATGTGGATACGCGCGAATTTCTCGCCTTTTTATTAGAACAACATGGTGCAATCGTCACCAGCGCCGCCTCAGCCAACGAAGCACTAATTGCGATCGCCCAATCAAAACCCGATTTATTATTAAGCGACTTAGGTATGCCAGAAGTTGATGGCTACGCCTTAATCCGTAAAATCCGCAGTATGTCAGCCCAGCAAGGAAAAGAAATTCCCGCGATCGCCCTCACCGCCTACGCCGCAGAAACCACACAACAACAAGTATTTGCAGCTGGATTTCAACTGCATATCGCAAAACCCGCCGATCCCTCAAAATTAATCGCTGCGATCGCTGCACTCGTCAAACGTTTATAGGGACTGCGGACTGGGAAGAAATGAATAATGACTTTTAACTCTTGTACAGACGCGATTCATCGCGTCTCTGCAACTCAGGGAAAGTAAAAATGATGCACACAGCCCAGAAAATTATCATTATTGGCGGAGGGATTGGCGGCGCAGCCACAGCCTTAGCACTACATCAAGCTGGATTTGATGTGACTGTTTACGAACGTACCTCGGAGTTACGCGAAGTAGGTGCAGGAATTGCACTGTGGGCAAATGCTACCCATGTATTGAAAAATTTAGGCTTGTTAGAAGATGCCATTCTTGTAGGTAATTGCATTACCAATTATCAATTTAATTCCCAAAGTGGTAAGGAACTAGTCAACGTCAATGTCGATCAATTCGATTTACCAGTTCTCGGAATCCATCGTGCTGATTTACACGCCCTACTTTGGGGTAGTGTACCAAAAGAAAAGTTTGTTTTAGGGCAAATATTTGAGCAATTTCAGCAAACGGGAGACAAAATTCAAGCCGAGTTCGCCTCTGGTTTAACTGTTGATGGTGATGCTTTGATTGGTGCTGATGGTTTGAAATCGCGGGTACGAGCATTACTATTGGGTGACAACCCGCCGATTTATCGCAACTTTACTACCTGGCGCGGGCTGACAGATTACATTCCTAGCGAGTACCTTCCTGGCTATATTAGAGAGTTCTTCGGTTTAGGTAAAGCCTTTGGTTTTATGATGCTGGGTAAAAATCGGATGTATTGGTACGCCGCAGCTAAAGCCCCAGCAGCACAACCAGATTCAGCACTGGGGCGCAAAAAGCAACTAGAGGAAATGTTTCAAGGCTGGTTCCCCGCCATTCCAGAATTGATTGCGGCTACAGATGAAGCCAATATCCTCAAAACAGATCTCTACGATCGCATCCCCTCTCGCCCTTGGGGAAAGCAAAATATTACACTGCTAGGAGATGCAGCCCACCCCATGCTACCAACCTTAGGCCAAGGTGCGTGCATGGCATTAGAAGACGCAGTTGTGCTTACCAAGTGTTTACAAACACAAGCAGATCCCACATCTGCCTTTCAAGAATACGAGTCACAGCGCTTTGCGCGGACTAAATCGATTGTGGAACAGTCTTTGCGATCGGGGAAGATGGGCGAATTAGAGAATCGCTACGCTGTAGCGTTACGCAACACTTTGATGAAACTCATAGGAGGAGCAATTAATAACAGCTTTTACTCAATTCACGCCTACAGAGTATGAGTGCGGTGAAACCTTAGAAACTCACTTCTGTGCTACCTTAATGCCGTTATGCAACACATTTAGCTAATCTGCCAAATAGTACCCTTGGGGGTAATGGCTTGATGTGTGAATTTTGTCAGAATTAAAAGTGTAGAAACTAAATAAAACTATTAAGGACTGACAAAAACAAGCAATCCCAAAATCTAATAAATAATTAAAGTTTAAAACTTGGTTTGATTATATTCACCAAAACTCTTCCTTTTTCAAGGCTATTATTTGCCAAAATTCATAATAATTATTAGTTATCAGTCAAGGGTTAGGGCTGGAAGTCAAGATTAATCAGTAAATTATTCCTTCATCCCATTACCTATTACCCATTACCCATTACCCAATTATGTCATCTACTTTACAATCAGAAATAGGTGTATCGCCATCGGGTTTAAAGTGGGATATTGATAATTTTCGCTTGTGGGAAAGTACACAAGCTGATGTAATTCTCTATATTCCTCTACAGCCAAAACTCGCAATTAATTTAGAAAATCAACGCTATCAAGTTGGTGTAAGCATCTTCCACCAATGGCAAGCATCCCAAGATAACATTACTGGTGGTCATGTCAACTTTACACTGACAACAAAAACTGAATTAAGCCCTCAAGCTTGGGAAGAATTACAAGCAAAATGGCTGAAAGAAATTACCAAACAAGGATATTACGGTAGCCTTAAACCTAAATTTTTACCCTTACCAATACGCCAGCTAACAGCCCAAATTTTATTAGATTCACAAATAGGTCAAGTTAAACAGCCTGGAGAAAATAATACAACTCCTGATAATAGCGAAACTTACTTTTTGTGGTTAGATTTAACAGCTAAGGGAGGCGTAGCATGGGAGCAAGGTCTAAAATTGCGTCGCCTTCCCGCCGCAGATGTGCAACTAGAATATGAATATCCACAATTACTTCCAGCAATCAGTGCCCGCATTCATGTTGATGGTAAGCGCGTTTATCATGCTGTGACTGCTGTATTGAAATTAGGTAAAGATGGATATTATTACGGTGATGCTAGCCAAATTCAAGCAGCTTGGGCAAATTCAGTCAAAGAAAAAGCGATTGATGTTGAGTTAATAGGTACTTTACCTGCTCAATTAGAAGCAACTAGACAAAATTTAGTGAATAATTTTATTGAGCAAACAAGACAACGATTATTTAATTTATTGTTTTTACCCCAAGTGGGTACTGTCAGCCCATCGGAAAAAGGAGATAATAGCACTATATACATTCTCCAGTGGCAAAAACATACTGACACCTTAGATTTAACTTTTCAATTAAGAGTTGAAGGTTGGACTTGGCTCAAAGGTGATATGAATACAGATATCAATACTCTTTTTCAGAATATTGATAGTAGTTATATCAATACTGTTTACCAAGAGACTTCCTTCCCGATTAATGTCACTGTCCAAGGCAATCCGATGATTTCCAATGTGGCAATTTCCTTGTCAGCTAGCGAAGGTAAATCACCAGAAGCATTAGTATTTGGTAGTGCTGGCGGTACGAAAGAATTTCTCGCCACGAGTCGTAAACCAGAGGATGTGACGATTACCTATCAAGCGAAAGTTAGCTTTACATCTGCAACCTGGCCTGTACTAGAAACCAGGAATACAGCAACAGTTGCTCAAGGCGGAAATCGAATTATCTTACAGCCTGGGAAATGGATAGATAGGCTCAAAATCTACTTTTTTATCCGTGAAGGTAACGAAATCCAACCTCTTGCTGAATTAGATAAGGATGATTACTTGGTGGTGAATATTTCCTATCAAGGGCAGCATTTACAAACACCAATTAAAGAATCAGCCCGTATCAATTCTCAAGAAGTTATGGAGTTTGTTTTTCCCCTTGACCCTAAAGGTAGCGCTGGGCAATTAAAGTTAAGTGTCTTGGGTTTAATTAATAAAAAAATGTTGCGGAGTTCGCAACAGAATATCAATGCTGATGAAAGGAATGTTTATATTTTAGTCAGCAAAGATGCAATTCAACTGGTTAGTAAAGAAAGTGTGATATCTGAAGACGACGAATTAGCACAGCGCTTGTTAGAAAATCAAGCACATCCAGTAGTAACAATTCAAAATTCAATAAAGTAGAGTTGGTACTTTTTACCCAACTAAACTATTAAACTTTACAAGATTTTTCACAAGTTCAAAAATGCCAAATACCAATTCCAGGCGGTACAGATTGATACCGCCACTGTGTGCCTTGCCTCCATAAGACCAATTCACCAAAAGATAGTTATAAATTCCAATTCTAAAACCTAAATGCTATCGGAATTTTGTAATTACGAATTGGTTCACCGCAGAGATAAGGTGCAATATACGTCTCAACTAAGTCAAATCTACAAATTAACTTTGAAACAGCCAAGGAGTGCTGAAATTTATGTCTAGTTTCTTACAAGAAGAATTGGGTGTAGCTAGTTCTGGAACCAAATGGGATGTAGCTGGTTACAAACTCTGGCAAAGTAGCCGTGATGATATTATTCTTTTTAGCCCTGCACAAGCGCTTTTAGCTAAAGGTGCAGACGGACGCTATCAATCTACTGTCAGTGTTTACAACCAACAAGTCGCCGCGGGTGATGGTAACACCACTAAAATTACAGGTGGTTCGGCTGTTGTCAGCTTTACTAGCGCCATCCAATTTGACCCCAAAGCCTTTGAACAAGTTCAAGAACAGTGGCGTGCAGAGGTTCTCGGTTCTGGAAAAGCCCGCAGCCAAAACCCGAAGTTTGTCGCTTTGAGTCTGCGTAAGGGCGAAGCTATCCCTGTCATCGATCCAGTATTGGGGACATTTGACCAAGCCCACAGTGACAAAGATATTGGAACTTCTGGTTCTGTTAGTTCTTATCTGCTGAACCTAACTGAATTAGGCGCGCAAGTTTGGGCTGATGGTATCAAAAATCGCACTGGGGTTCCTGGCGCAGTATTGATGAAATATCAATATCTGCAATTGCTACCACGGGTAGGGGCTAGAGTCACTCTTGATGCTAAACGCGCCTTTAGTCATCTGTCTACTGCTCTTGATGTTAGCTATGACGGATTGTGGTACGGTGGCAGTGCGAAGATAGATGCAGCATGGGAACGCATGACCCGCGAAGGTATTATTAAAATTGACTTCTTCGGTGCTGCTGATCCCGAAGTTGAAAAAATTCGCCAAGATTTAGTTAATACCTTCTCTCAACGCGCTCAAGACCAGTGGTTCAAGATGCTGTTTGAACCCAAACCTGTAGTTAAAGCAGCAGAACCAGGTAAGAGTGGTGGTGTCTTTGGTGGTGCTAACTTTGCTCTGAAGTGGCGCAGTGAGCAAGAAGCCATTAATTTAGCATTGGAAATTGGCTTTAACGGTTGGACAATGTTGACTACTAAGCTGGATGCACCTTTTACGATGTTGTCCCAGCTGGATGCTTCTTATGTCAACGAAACCAAAACTCAGGAATCTTTCCCGGCAAAAATTATCGTTGATCCTGATGAGCAATTGCAAACCGCTGCTATTTCTTGGTCTGCAAGCGAAGGTAAATCACCAGAAGCGCCAGTATTTGGCGAAACTGGCGGTACTTCTACTTACGTTGTCACTAGTAGAAATGCTAATAACGTTAAGATTAACTACCAAGCCAAAATTAGCTACAAAGCACCTAAATGGCCTGTAATTGAAACTAAAGGTAGCCAGACCGTAGCTCAAGGTGGTAACCAAATTGTCTTGAAAACCTCTTCTTGGGTTGGTCGCCACATGATTTATATGTTCATTCGTGAAGGCGACACAATAGTACCTCTGTCTGAACTCAGTGATGATGATTACTTAGTAGCCAACGTTTCCTACAGTGGGGCGCATCTCCGCAACCCAGTTAAGGATTCAGCGCGGATTACTCCTTTGGAACCATTAGAGTTTGCTTATCCCCTGTCACCCGCAGGCGATCGCGGCCAAGCTAAATTCAGTGCCTTTGGTGTTATCCAAGGTAAGCTGGTACGTTCTAAAGAGCAAAATATTAGCTTTGATGAAGAAGCTGTGTTCATTCTGGCAAGCAAGGATAGCATTCAACTAGTTTCTCAGGACAGTGTTCTACCAGAAGATGACGCACTAGCGCAAAGCTTACTAGAAGCTGGCCATTACGCTGTAGTCAAGTCTGTGGAAACAGAAAGAGAAACAGTGCCAAATGGTAATGGTAACGGAAACGGTAATACTAACGGTAACGCCAAGATAATTGCTGGTACCTTAGTTGCTGTTGAATACAATGCTTTAGACGCTGCACTGTGGATTGAAAGCGAAGGTACTCGCCAACGGGTACGCCTACACAACGTCAAAGAAGCAGATCCATTTGATGATGAAGGACGCAAGCAAGTCAAAGTGCTACTCGATGATTCCGGTGAGTATGCTCAGTCTATCTTGGTTGAGCTAGGAGCATAAGAGGTTAAGGGGACAAGGGGACAAGGGGACAAGGGGGACAAGGATGATTAATTATTCTCCTTGTCCCTATTCTTTATTTCCTATCACAAATGACAAATGACAAACACCAAATGACAAGGATTGTTATTGTTCACGCAGATTCTCAAATACTGCAATCTCCCAATACAGAGAAACTGCATACTTATACTAACGGCGATGTCCTGATCCGCACTAACGCACCTGTAGAGGAGTCGGCTGGGGAGAGTGAAGAAATACCTGTGCAGCTTGGTGTAAAGTTACCAGGAATCCAGGCACAGACATTGAAATATAGCCAAGCAAAACTACTAGCTGGCAATGATAGTGAAATTATCACGGCTTATGTGGAATTGATTGGCCCGGTTGCACCAGAATGGTTGCAAACTCTCAGGGAATTAGGGATAGAACCACTGCAATATCACCCCGAAAATTCTTACTTGTGTCGGGGAAATGTAGGGGCTTTTCGACAAGCGCAAGCACAATCTTTTGTGTGGCGAATTACACCAGCAACAGACTCTACTAAACCCCAAACTCCCGTGCCAGAGACGGGCGAGATACCTGTATGGATTGTGGTTCAAGGAACTCAGGCGCAAGCAGCCGAGATTATTCGGGAGTTAAACGCTTTACCAGATGTAGAAATATACCCAGAACAGGAAATTGAACAGGTGGGTTTTTACCTGCGTTTGCGTGGTTTAGTGACGGCTGAGGGACAAAGTTATCTGTTGTTACATCGGCTGGTAATGGCGGTAGAACCATATACAGCACCAAAACCAGAGGATGAAGTAGCAGGGTTAATTATTGCAGGGGAATATAATGCTAGCAATCAACCCCAAGGTTCTTATCTGCGCTGGTTAGAAGACCATAATCTTAATGGTCAGGGAGTAACTATTGGCATTGTTGATAATGGTGTAGATATTACACATCCCGCTTTTTCCGGACGCATTGCAGATTTAGGGGATGGAACTAAATCCTGGCATGGTACATTTGTGGCTGGTCATGCGGCTGGCTGCTATTTATCAGAGAAGGATGGTAATCAATTTATCTACGGTTTGGGTATGGCACCGGCTGCAAATCTGCTGGTGCAATCTAATTCTCGCCCAGCGGCTGTGCTTTGCCGAGAAACTGTGACGCAAAAGGGGCCTAATGGCATGGCGGGACGCGTCCAAAATAATTCTTGGGGTGCGGGTACGCGCAATCCTATGGATTATGGATCGCAGGAAGCCGTTTACGATCAAATGGTACGCAATGCTGACTCAGAGAGTAATATTCCCAAGCCTCTGACTATCTGTTTTTCTTCAGGTAATTCAGGTGCGGCGGGACTTACAAGACCGAAAGCTGCCAAAAATATCATCGTCACGGGAAATTCGGAGAATTACCGCCCAGATGTTGGTAAAGACCAAAGTGATAACATTCAAGAGGTTTATTCTGGCCCGCGTGCTAGTAGTCACGGTAATTGCGGTGATGGGCGTATTCGTCCACACATAGTTACTCCTGGCGAATGGACAGCTTCAGCTAATTATGATTCACGCGCTGGTCAAAAAGAGTACATTAGTCAGCAATTAACTTGGGGTGGTGGTTCATCGGGTGCGAGTCCCAAAACTGCGGGGGCTTGTGCTTTACTAATTCAATGGTGGCAACAGCATAATGGTGGGAAAGAGCCTTCGCCTGCGATGTTGCGTGCTTTAATTGTCAACGGTGCGGAAGCGATCGCATCTGGCGGGTTCATTCCGAATAAAGTTCAGGGATGGGGACGGCTAAACCTAAACAACATTCTCGCAGAAGACGTAGAGCATACCTACATCGACCAAACAATGATGTTGAAACGTCGCGGTGAGGTGCAAACATGGCAAATTCGCGTCACCGATCCCAAGCAGCCAGTGAAAATTACTTTAGCTTGGACTGATCCACCAGGCGCAATTGGTAGCGGTACACCGGACATTTCTTGTATTGTCAACAAATTGGCGTTGCGGGTAGAGGTAGATGGTAAGCTGTACCGCGGTAATCAGTTTCAGCATGGCTGGTCATATCCTGATGGTGCTGCAGAACGAGAAGGATGGGATAATCTTCAAAATATTTATTTAGCAGCCGGGGAAGCACAGCAAACAATTAAGGTGAGTGTGACGGCGTTGGATATCACTACAAATTGTTTGACTGGAAAAATTGATACACCCCAACAAGATTTTGCGTTAGTAATTACCAACGGACGGGAAGATAAAAATTCGCCTGCTGGGACTGTATTTGTCGGGGTAGATAATCAAGCTCAAAGCAAGTCACAGCCTGACAAACATGATGATTTTTGGACTGCTACACCTGGGAATCATGACCGACGCGATCGCCAAGTGGATTGGTGGCAAAATATTAATACCAATGCTGGTAATAAACCTAGTAATAATACTAAGCAGTCTCAGCCTCAAGATATAGATGCTTGGTGGTTAGCAGGTAAGCCTAAAGTTCAGCCGGAAACAGAACAGAATTCTGGATTATTAGATGATGCCAATTTTGTAGCAGCATTACAAGCTGGTGCAAATTTGGTACAAGCTGTAGGTAATAATCAAGTTTTTATTAGTAATCAAGAACAAGGTAAATATTTAGTCGCTGAAAGTAGTCATTCTCTATCTTTCTCGGAGACATTAGCTAATCTCAAATTGACTTGGGAGCAATTTGATAATCAGCGACGAGTAGCAGTATTGATTGTAGGCGCTGGGACGCGGATATCTTTAACAGACTTGGAAATTCTGCGAATGCTCACTTTCCAAGGTAAACTCCATTTATTATCAGATTATGCTCCCATTTTGGCTTTTTTGGCACAGCGAATTCATAGGCAATTAGGGATTGAATTTCGTTTAGCTGAAAGTGTAGAAAATTTAGCAATATTAGTACAAGAAACAATAGCAGAGGCTAGCGGTTTACAAAAAGTTGATGTCAGAAAAAGTTCTACTGATGATAATAAGTTTGTAACGCGGTTTGCTTTCCAAGTTGTGAATGCTGACAAACATCTAACTATTAGCATTCAGTTACCACAGAACCAGCAAGCATCAAAGATAGAATTACATCGTCCGCAACAAACGCCTATTTTGCTAGTTGCAGGCAATAACTATATAGATATGACAGTAGAATTAAATAATGATTCTACTTTACAGATAAATATTCCTGCTCCTACTAATGCCGATGATTTAATTACTTGGGCGGGGGAATGGGAAATTGAAATTTCAAAATCAGTAAATGAAGAGTTAACTAATGTCACAGTTTGGGCATTAAGCAAACTGGAATTTAATAGCTACAAACAACCAACACCTATTAGTGAAACCGAACGCGATCGCACTGAAATTTTATTGGCTATCAGCAGTGAGTCTGATGTAAGCTTGAGCCGTTTACAAAGTCAACCTAAAATAATTTCTCTAGACTTGATTTCATCAGAAGCAGATAGAGAAATTGATGTCACAGTAGAACCATCCCGCTTCGAGTTAGAGAGTACAGAAATTCTTCCCGAAACTGACTCAGAATTACTTTCCCCTTCCCTGAGTACCTTTGTGAGTGCGCCACCTGCGAGTAATGGTGCGGTAATAGTTGATTTACCCATGTATCTTGAAGGTGTGGATGCAAATGGCGATCGCTATGCTCGTAACTTTCGCATGAACTTAATTCAATTGCAACCACATTCAGTATTAAGGGAAAGTTTAGAACCAGAAAAGCTAATTTTCACACCAGCAGAAATTACAGAAATTAACTATGCTGATGGTGAAATTGTTAGCTTGGTTCTGAGTAAAGGTGAATATCAAAGGTTAGTGGCTGTAGCTTCGCCTATATTACGTCAGCAATTATTGCAAATTACTCAAAGTTGTATTTCACAAACCAAGCTGATTTTTGGTGTAATCGGTAGCGAGTTATATGCTTTAGTAAAACTTTTAGAAAGCAAAAAAATAACTTTTTACTCTTGTACAGACGCGATTAATCGCGTCTCTGCAACTTTTAACTAATTACTAGAAATATATGCTAAAAGATGAAACTCGCATCACAAATCTATCTGCGCTCAAACTAATTATAAATACTCCTATCATCACTCGCCCAATTAGCGAAGTAAATGTATCGCATTTAAAAGATGGTATTGCAATTGCTCGTCCTATTGATAATGTTGTTGTTAAAGAAAAATTAGCACCAGTGATTGATGACTTTGCAGTTGCACCTGTGGCTGAAGATTCAGCGGTGAGGTTGCGTCCAATTAATGATGTATATTCCCGGAAGAAAATTTCTGCCAAACAGTTATATGTAGAAATTGACCCTGTACCAATTTTAGGTAAACCTGTAGCGGTGGGGGATTTTTGGCTGTTTCCCGATAGCGAAGAAAGTCGGGTTTTCTTCAGTCTTGCTACTCCTAGATTGTTAAATGCTTCTTTGGTTGTACAACAAGTAAACCAAAACGGAACTATTAAAATTACCGGAGGAACTGCTATTTTAAATGTCAGCGCCTATGCTCAAGCTGATATTAATACCCTAGAACTATATCGCCAAAACTGGACGCAAGCGCTAGCAAAAGCAGGTTATTATCCAGGAGGTAATAAACCCGATCCTGTACCTTTTCCTAGACCAAAACCTCCTGGTAAATTTCCGCCTGGTGAAACACCACCAATTATTGTTAAACCTTTACCACAGGTAGAATTACAAGCTATTCCCGAGAAAATTAAAATAATCCGTTCTGCTTGGCAGTTTCAACCCCTGAATCTGCGAAATTTGCAAGCTGAACTGAATTTACCAGCAAATCATGTAGTGCGATCGCCTCAATTTACGGTAAGCAATGATGTCGGAATCGTGACATTTTTAATTGAATTATCGGAATTGGGGGTGCAAGTATGGAAAGATGCGCTGGAACAACGCCGAGGTAATACTATTCCTGGTGTTTGTAATATTACTGCAAATTACTACGCGCAGTTAAACAACCGAGTAGATGTCAAACAGGGTAATTCCAGCATATCTTTAGGCGCATTGCTAGCAAACTCTGGCCCTGAAGTCGTCAGTATTCAAAACCCTAAAATTTCTTTAGAAGCCAAGCTAATTATTGCCGGACATCCGACAATTGAAAGTGTTGTAGTTGAATGGCAACCTAATAGTGGTGGTACACCAGGAAAAAATATTTTCACTTCTGAAGGTGGACAGTTACCAATTCAAGTTATTACTGATAATGTTAATTCTGTAGAAATAAATTGGAATGCGAAGGTAAATTTTCGGGTACTTGATTGGCCTTTAATTCCCGATAGAGGTAATTTATCTTTTGCTAGCAATAGCTTTGCTGATATTATTAAGCCTACAGCTTGGATACGCAACTATGACATTGTGATGATGCTGCTAGATGAGCAAGGTAATGTCATTCCTAGCAATAGTACAACTGACCAAAGAGTAATAGTAACTTTGAGATTTAAATCGCCTTATTTACAAGGTGTACCATCACTAAGTACGACTTTTGAAACTACCAGCCAAAAAATTGTGACTGTACCCTTACCAGTACCTAATGACCAAATTCCTATTGAGTTAACGCTGAATGTAGTAGCTATGCGCGGAAATATTACCCAAACCACAACTCGTCAACTGCAAATTAACGAAAGCAGCATTATTGGCACAATAAATCCTGCAGCAGAAATTCAAATTTTCACCAATTTAGATACAGTTTCCGAAGCTTCACTAGCATCAGAAATGTTAGGTTTGTTAGCAATGCTTTCACCTGTGAATTCTTAAACTACGACCAGGCTGTGTTTAGCAAAATTCAGATACCCGACTTTTTGGAAAAGTCGGGTATCTAGGCAGCAAATTTTACATAACCATTTCTCAAAAAATAATTACGAATTATTAAAACTGCGTCACAGTTACACTCAACCCCGAATCAAGTTTAGGCACTTTCAAATATTCTATAGGTTCGCTGCTATTGGTAGGTGTGGGATTATTATTTGGCTGCTGACATTTTTCAAAAGCAGCCGCTGGATCTTTCAAGAAATCTAAAGGATTTACCTTTTGGCATCCTTGCTCTTCTATTCTAGAAATTCTTCTATTATTACTAGGAATAAAATTATTAGTGGGTTGAATAATCACATTCTCCCATTTATTGTTAATTGTTGCTGCTTCTGTGATCAGATTCACAGCTTGATTGGGTACATCTGTCATCGACTCAACAGTAAAATTACCAGGCTCAATCATTGTCGGCATTAAATTTTGTTGTTGAGCATAGGCATTTTTAGTTCCTGCGATCGCACCCATCAAAACTAAGAAAATTAAGAGAAAATATTTCATAGGTAGATGCCTCAACATTTAATATCAGTTTGGAATCTGTGCTTGTTGTATTAATAGTAATAAGTATAGTTATAGCAAAATAACACTCAGAACAAGATAAAGATTTCCTTTTATGTAGCTAATTTGTGAACAATATTACTTTTGTCACATATTGTAAAAAATCAATGCAACTACTAATTTCAAAGGCTATTCATCAATAACAAGACTTACGCAACTAGCACAAATCTTTTCTACGGTGACAGTCAAGAGTCCAGAGTCAAGGGTCAAAAATTGGACTTTGGACTATTGACTATGGACAACCACTGTGGAAAAAATATGACACTTGGGTAAGTTCTCAATAAATATCCTTATACTAAAGCTTTTAAAAGTGAATGCTGCTAACGATCGCCACCACACATTTCCCAGCAACAGAGTTAGGCTACTTACTGCATAAACATCCAAACCGCTGTCAGTCTTTTTCTCTGTCCTTTGGAGAGGCCCATGTTTTCTACCCAGAAGCACAACCAGAACGCTGTACAGCAGCGTTACTGTTGGATGTCGACCCGGTGAAGTTAGTGAGGGGTAAAGGCGCTAGGTTAGAACAGTATGTGAGCGATCGCCCTTATGTTGCTTCTTCGTTTTTAAGTGTGGCGATCGCGCAAGTATTTAGCACAGCTTTAGCAGGTCGTTGTAAAGATAAACCCGAATTAGCGCAAACTCCCATTCCTCTAATCGCCAAAATCTCTGTCTTACCCTGTCGCGGTGGTGAAAGTTTTCTGCGAGAACTGTTTGAGCCATTAGGTTATACAGTTAGTGCCCAAGGACACAGCTTAGATGAGGAATTTTCTGATTGGGGATCTAGCAAATATTTTACAGTCGAACTACGGCACACCCTGACTCTGAGCGATTTATTAAGTCATCTATATGTGTTAATTCCCGTCTTAGATGACGATAAACACTACTGGGTAGGCGATGACGAAATTGAAAAATTGCTGCGTCATGGTGAAGGCTGGTTAACGAAACATCCCGCGCGATCGCAAATTACTAACCGTTACCTCAAACGTCAGCAGCGCCTAACTCGCGAAGCTTTAGCGCAATTAGCCGAAGAAGACAATCCTGACCCCGATAGTGCGGAAGAAAGCCATGCTGAGGAAGAAGCCGCAGTAGAAAAGCCCATTAGTTTAAATCAGCAGCGCATGAATGCTGTGATTGCAGCTTTAAAGCAAAACAATGCGAAGCGAATAATTGATTTAGGTTGCGGACAAGGAAATTTGCTTAAATTATTACTTAAAGATAGTTATTTTGCACAAATTACAGGTTTAGATGTTTCCTATAGGTCTTTAGAAATTGCTCAAGAAAGATTAGATCGTCTACGCTTACCCCGCAATCAATGGGAACGTTTACAACTAATTCAAGGCGCACTTACCTATCAAGATAAACGTCTCAAAGGGTATGACGCGGCGACAGTAATTGAGGTAATTGAACATCTCGATTTACCTCGATTAGGCGCATTTGAGCGAGTTTTATTTGAGTTTGCAGAAGTGCAAACAATAATAGTCACAACGCCAAATATTGAGTATAACGTTAAGTTTGATAACCTTCCTGCTGGCAAATTGCGGCATAAAGACCACCGCTTTGAATGGACAAGGTTGGAATTTACAAACTGGGCAAAGCAAGCAGCAGAAAGATTTAGCTATGTTGTGGAATTTCAAGCGATAGGAATGGAAGATATAGAGGTGGGTTCGCCTACACAAATGGCAATATTTCGACGTAATTCGTAATTTGTAATTCGTAGCTAGTTAGGGTCTGTTATCGCCAAGCACCGCACCGACACACTATCAACAGACCAAGGTGCGTTATAGCCCAATACAGTTCAGTTAGCGCCAAAAAACTTAAAATCCGTAGGTTGGGTTGAGGAACGAAACCCAACATTTCCGCGGCTTTTTGGGTTTCACTGCGTTCAACCCAACCTACAATTTATTCTTATCTGAACTGTATTGCTTTATAGCCTATGGCATAACATACTACATTAAATTTATATTTCTTTATATACATTGAAATGTTCTCAAAGATTTACTCATTAAGAAAAATATAAAAAAGTAAAAAGCTGGAAATTATCTCATACAAAGCTTTACATATTTCGCTTGAATTCCCTTAATTAATTGCTTTTAAAAATAATCTGATTTTTGTGTTCACAGATAGTTTAATCTACTAAATACGGGTAAGTTGATAAGAAGATTTGTAGGAGTAGAAGTAGATGCATTATGCAATAAGCAAATGCACCTAAAATTGCTAAATTTTAATTTCCTTAACCTTGAAATATTCTTGCCGACTTACTGATTTCTTGTGAGAAAAACAAAAAAATATGGGGAAATCTAAGCGGATTGGCATTCTTACCAGTGGAGGAGATTGTTCTGGTTTGAATGCAGTGATCAGATCTGTAGTTCATTGTGCTTCGGGAAAGGGTTGGGAAGTATTGGGAATTCGCCAAGCAACTATAGGATTAATGGCGCGTCCACCCGAATATACAAAACTAGAAATTGAGCAAGTTGACCCACTGTTAACTGCTGGCGGCACAATGTTAGGAACCACAAATAAAGGCGATCCATTTGCATTTCCGATGCCTGATGGTAGTTTATGCGATCGCTCTGAAGACATCATTGCAGGTTACCATCAACTTGGTTTAGATGCTTTGATTGGCATTGGTGGTGATGGTAGCTTGGCGATTCTGCGGCGCTTGGCACAACAAGGCGGAATTAATTTAGTCGGCATTCCGAAAACCATTGATAATGATATTGGCATTACTGAACATGCTGTTGGTTTTGATACAGCAGTAAACATTGCCACAGAAGCACTGGATAGGTTACATTTCACCGCCGCGTCTCACAGTCGAGTCATCATTTTAGAAGTGATGGGACGTGATGCCGGACACATTGCTATTGCTGCGGGAATTGCTGGGGGAGCAGATGTAATTTTAATTCCCGAAATTCCCTATGACATGGATCAGATTTGCTACAAAATTAAACACCGCCAAGAACAAGGCAAAAACTACTGTTTAATTATTGTTTCCGAAGCAGTTCGGACTCAAGATGGTGAATGTGTGAGACTGACCAATCGTGCCGGAGAATCTCGCTATGGTGGTATTGGTCAATACTTAGCCGATCAAATTAGCGATCGCATTGGTGCAGAAACACGCGTTACAGTTTTAGGACACCTTCAACGAGGAGGAACAGCTTCACCACTAGATCGCCTAGTAGCAGCTGCTTTTGGCGTAGCTGCGGTCAATCTCATCGATGAAGGTAAATACGATCACATGGTTGCTTGGCAAAATCGCCAAGTTTTTACCATCCCAATTGCAGAAGCGATCGCTCAATATCGCGCCGTCAACCCAGGGGATACTTTAGTGAAAACTGCACGTGGTTTAGGTATTTATTTGGGAGATTGAAATAAGAAAAAGTACTTAATCAGTAGGTGCGTTACGCTACGCCATAACACACCTACTGATTATGCTAACCATCAAATCAAAAACTAGTTCAGTCTGAGTATTGTGCGATCGCCTATTCTTTCTCAGAAATAGAATCAGAACATTCAACCTAAAACATACTTCATTACTAAAATCAGGATAGATGCAAGAGCAGAAAATGAAAGTATTAGTTCAAATTTTTTAAAGTGATTTCCTGTTATTGGTTTTAGATAACTGTGTGGGAATAATGGCTCATCACTATCATCAAAAACATTGGATTCATAAAGACGTAAGGACTTTTCCACACGCAGTGAAATATTCATTGTGTTGATAAATCCCCTTCTAATATCTATAAGAATCAGCAGATTGCCAATCCAAAATACTAAAATAATGCAAATAAAAAGAAGTGTTTCAGGTAATGACGGCTTCGATTGCTTTTGCACAATCCATCCTATAAAAACTGTAAACAGAGTTATCGCAGTACTCACAATGCTGAAAACCCTATTTCGCATTTCTTTTAAGCTTTCTTGTGCTGTAGTTCGCAATGAAAGTAAAATTTGCGTTTTTTCACTATCCATAGGATCTCCTGATAAATATTGCATATAATCTTGCAATTGCCTACTTTAACTAAGCAAGCTAATAATTACAAGTATTAAATGTGCTTATATACAGGAAGGTACATTCTAAGCTCGACTTTATCCATTTTTATAAAACACAACACCTAACGCTGAAACCATTGTGGGACGTGAATTTTAGTTTTTGGACTTGAACACACATCAGTGACATTGAAAAAGTATTTGCCAAAAAGCCAGGGTTTTTACCGGATCAGGAAAGCCGAGTTTTTAATTTTGGATAAAGTCGAGCTAAGAGGCTATTTATAAAGTAAATATTAAGTAGGGGAGCCACTGCGTTGCGCGGGTTCCCCGCGTTGTAGCAAGTGGCATTGTGTTACGGCTGTGCAAGGATTTTGGAACTTAAGAGAGTGGTAATTAGCCGTAACACACCATCTTTCTTTTTATAAATCATCTCTTACTAGTAAATAAGCTCAGTGCTTGTCGCTGTTAGCCAATCAGTGCTAACTTTTTATATTCAAACTCCTCATTGGTAATAATTCCTGCGTATCTAGCATTTTCAAGTTATTTGATTGGATGGCTCAGTTCGGATTTTTGTTTAATTGCTAACTTCTGAATCTCATATTCTTCTTGGGTAATAATTCCACAAGCCAAAGCCGCATTGAGTTTAGAAATTTGAACTTCCACTTCTGAGTGAGAAGATTCATGGATTAATTCAGATCTCTTCATTTCAAACTCACCTTGAGTTAAAATTCCCACATCAAGGAGGTTCTGAAGTTTTATCAGCTTCTCTTCTGTGTCTGCACACTGATTAAAAGCTTGCATTAGTCCTTCAATTTCTAACCTTTTTGCGTTGTAGGCAATTTCATCAATGAAACCTTGCTCGTAAGCATCTCTGAGATGCTTGAGTTTAACCTCCAAAGCACTCTGAGATTCCATAAGCGCTAACTCTACAGCAGATTGAGCTTTTTCACCAGACATAACTTCTAGATCCCGATTATTTTCGTGGTAATTTTTGTTAGTCATATTTCACCCTTATCAATCTTGATGTATAAGTAGGATTCTCATACCAATTCAAATAATGTTTGCGACCGATAAATATTTCTAAAGACACAATATTGTTGTGTCCTTACCTATTTGTCATATTTTGTTCAAATTGGTATCAAGGTTCCCTATTTTAGAATTCCCTGAATTTAATCTGCACTAACAATAAAGTTCAGAATTCCGATTACTTACATACTCAGACTTGATTGCTAAATTTGCTGACTATAAAAAATTCCGCACAATCAACGACGACAATAAACTAACTTAACTTATCAAATAGCTATTATCATCAAAATTAAATTCCGTGACTCTTGCCAATCACCCAATTACGCCGGAAAAAGCGCGCTAAAGCAGATTCTTCTAATGATAAATAAATAGGTCTTCCGTGGGGACAGGTGCGCGGATTGCGAGTGCGTTGCCATTGATCTAAAAGTGTTTGCATCTCTGGCAAACTCATCGGTGTACCATTCCGAATAGCACTGCGACAAGCAACAGCAACTTGCGCCGCTTGTAAATCACCACCTAAACTCAGTTCTAAAATTGCATCAGCACAATCTTCTCGCTGCTGCAACATTGCGGGGATATTGCGAACTGCCCAAAGTTGTTCACCAAAGGTTTCTATATCTAAACCAATGCGTTGTAATTGTGCTACTTGTTTTGGTGTTAATTGATAGAGAATAATTGCTGGTTCAACAGGTATCATTTGCCAGTTATCGCATAATTGCTCATATAAAACTCGCTCATGGGCAATATGCTGTTCTACTAACCAAACTCCCTCAGAATGTTCCACCACAATATAAGTATTGCTAACTTGAGCAACAGCTTTTAAAGAATAGGGATTACTCAATCCTGAGTGCTGAGTATTATCCTCATCTTTGGGATTTTTCGGATTAAAATTGTAGCCACCTTTAGCTTCTGCGGCTTTGAGTAATTTACTCACACGGGTGATATGAACCGCTTCTTTAATATTGGCAGAACTCAGACGAAGTGCTTGCTCAATTCCTTGAGTAACTTGTTCTTGCCAATAACCGATTTCATTAAGATAAATTTCTGTTTTCGCTGGGTTACGATTCCAGTTGATTTGGTCTGGAGAAATGTCAAGATGTAAGAAACAAACTGGATAGCGATCGCGTGGTAATGTGCGATGAAATGCTGCTAAAATTGTTTGCTCTAGTTCTGCTGACTTCACCATCCGGCCGTTAATGGCTACACGTACCCAATCTGGACGATGACGATGACAGCGATCGGGTAATCCTACCACTAATGTCAGTTGTGAGTGCTGAGTGCTGAGTGCTGAGTTAGCTGGGTTAGGTATTGCTAGTTTGACTTCTTGGAAGTCGGCTTCTTTAACTTGCTGTATAAACTGCGGTATTAATTTTTTGCTAGTGCTAGCTGGATAAATAGTAAACCAATCACGGTCATTTTGTTGCACTTGCCAGGTAACTTGGGGATGACAAAGGGCAATTTGCTGAATTGTGGTTTGCACGGCTTTCATTTGCTGTGCAACCACTGGTAACCCCTGACGACGCGCTATACAATTGGCGAATAAATTTGAGACATTCACTACTGTACCAGGTGCGATCGCAGCTACTTCTACTTGCTCAACTTTCCCGCCATCACTATAAACAACTCGCCATCCCCAATTTTCACCAGCCGGACGACTCAAAATTTCTAAATTTGACAAATTTGTCAAACTGTGGAGTGCTTCTCCCCGAAACCCTAAACTGCTAATTTTCCATAAATCTGCACAAGTGTAAATTTTACTGGTGCTGTGGGTTGCTGCGGCTTTTTGCAAATCATCTAAGTTCATTCCGCAACCGTTGTCGGCTACGCGTACTCGCCACTGTTGTGGCCAGAGAGAGACAACTATTCTCGTTGCGCCTGCATCCAAGGAATTTTCTACCAATTCCCGCACGACAGAAGCTAAAGAGTCGATCACCTCTCCAGCTGTAATTAGATATACAACTTCTGTGGGTAAAGCGTGAATAGTAGATGTCATAAATTACAGTGTAGGCGAAAAGCCAGCACTGAATACAATAAGCAATTTTGTTTACCCTTCAACAAAATTTTTATTAATTTTAAAGCAATGTTGTTCAGATCCCAATACTGCTCGGTTAACGATTTTCTACTCGGAATTTGGTTTGGGGAAAAGGTGTACCCCTGCGGGGAAGCAAGCTACGCGTAGCGTCTCCGCAGGAGAAAGGTTAAGGGTTAAAGGTTTTTTCTTAACCTTTAACCCTTCCCCTTTTGCCCTTAACCGACAAGTATTGGTTCAGACCCCCGAATTTTTGAAAAACTCGGGGATCTATGACCTCTCATAATTTGTTTGGCTATTGGGTAAGTCAATAAATTTTGGATTTTGAATCTTTTCCTGACGGAGAGGCTAAGCCAACAATCCAAAATCCAAAATCTAAAATCCAAATTCTAGAATTGGCTGCGGAATTAATCTCTCATTGCCAAAACTTTCGGAGGTTCCGGTTTCAGCAAGTCATTTAATAGAGATGCAGGACGTTCGCCATGAGGCCAAGCAAAAGCATGACGGAAAGCTGCATCCTGACAAGCTTGCAACTGTTTAAAGTTAATAATGTCGTATGTCAAAAGATTTTCATACTCAAATGGCAGACGCACATTATGCAAACCAGCATTATCAGTACAAATTGCAATGTCTACGCCAGCGTCAAAACATCGGTCAAAAACTAACTTTAGTTGACGGATATCCTGTAAAGTACCAGTTTTGATGTAAGTTGTGGGGCAAACTTCCAAACACTGTCCTCTTTGCGCCAACTCTGGGAGTAACTCAGGATACAGTAGGGGAATTTGAATACCGTGTCCAATCCGCTTCAGATAGGGCAAAAGTTCGGTGTAACAGCCTGCAGTCGTTTCGTAAAGATGCCCTGTGGTATTAATACCTAAAGAACAGGCATAATCATACAGATTCAGCCATTCTTCTAAACGTTCAGCATAGTGGCTATCACCCCCGGCGATATCTACCGCACAAACATACTGTTTGCTTTGCGCCGCCAAATCAACAATTGCCTTATTCACCTCATAAGGTAGGCGCGAGTGCATACAAAGAATTTGGCTAGTCACAATCGGATATTCTTCCAACTGACTGGCTTTACCTACAACTTCGACAATTTCTGCCATCTTGTCAATTCTTTCGGATTGACTTAAATGTTCAGGTGTCCGTAAATAGGGGGTGTAACGTAGTTCCAAATAAGCCAGGTTCTCAAATATATAAGCACCCCGTAACAATCGGTAGATAAAATAAGGCAAAGTTTCTACAGTCTGTACACTTTCTACCAAAGTGTGTAATTCTAAATACTCGTCTAAGGTATTACGAGGTTTGGTATAAAACTCTTCAAATTCTGGATAGTTCGCAAAGCGGGAAATTAACTCAGACGTATGTCTCTCGAAATATCGCCATAACACACGAGGTACAACCGAACCGCCCAGATGCCGATGCAATTCAGCGTATAAAGCCATATTGGTGTTTTCCGGAGAAATTTTACTAATCTTAACAAGAACTTCGGGAAAAAAAATCTATACCTTTAGAGAGATTGTATAAAGGTAAGGTTAATTTATTTGTTTCGATGTTCAGTAGTTGTCATTAAGTTATCGGTTAACAGTCAACAGTCAACGGTTAACAGTTAACAACTAGGGACTTTTATTCTAGCGATTGTTTGTAATAATTCGTTGCTAGTACAGGGTTTAGATAAAAATGCACTAACACCCATCTCAGTAACTTCCTTGATGTTCTGATGGGATAAAAGTCCACTCAAAGCAATAATTTTGATATGGGGATTAATTTTTTGTAATCTGCGAATGGCGATCGCACCATCCATTAATGGCATCATCATATCTAGCAGCACTACACTGATTTGCTGTTGATGTTGGGCATAAATTGCTACTGCTTCAACGCCATTGCTAGCAGTTAACACCTGATAATTATTTTTTTCTAAGGATGATTTGGTAATTTCTAGAATTGCGGCTTCGTCATCCACTAGCAAAATTAATTCGCCATTTCCTTTTGGTGCTGCAATTTCGGGAGTATGCAGAGATTGAGTGCGATCGCTCAATGCTGGTAAATATACTTTAAACTCTGTGCCTTGCTTAACTTCACTATTTACATTTACAAAACCGTCGTGGTTTTTAATAATACCTATGGCTGTAGAAAGTCCTAAACCTGTACCCTTACCCACCTCTTTTGTGGTAAAAAAGGGTTCAAAAATTCGCTCTTGAATTTCTGGTGGTATTCCTGTACCTGTATCGCTAACAGAAATAGCAATATAAGCACCTATTTGAGCATCAATATTAATTTGGGTTGATTTCTCATCAATCACCACATTTTCTGCATTAATTTTCAAGATACCACCGTCAGGCATGGCATCACGGGCATTAACTACCAAATTCATCAGCACTTGATGCAATTCGGTGGTATTACCACACACATACCAAAGATTCGCGGGTAAATTTACCTCACAGGTAATCGATTTAGGAAATGTTTGTTGGACAATTTGCTCAATTTCCTGTATCAACAGTTTAACTTGCACAATTGTCTTTTTGCCTTCAATACCCCGAGCAAAAGACAACACTTGCTTGAGCAAATTAGCGCCACGTTTAACATTACTTTCTAGCGTTTGCAGAATGCGTTGACTTTGTTGGTCTGGTAATTTCATCCGCAATAGCTCAACTGACATTAACACGGGAGCTAGAACGTTGTTAAGGTCATGGGCAATCCCACCTGCTAAGGTACCAATACTTTCTAACCGTTGCGATCGCAAAAGCTGTGCTTCTAGTTGTTTCTTTTGGGTAATTTCTGTACTGACGCTGAGAATCGATTTTGGTTGATTGTGAGTATCCCGCATGAGTGTCCAGCGGCTTTCAACAATAATTTCCTTTCCCTGTTTTGTAAGTTGCTGCAATTCACCACGCCATTCACCTGTACGCAGCACCGTTAAAAACGCATCTTGTAGTTGTGGTGAACTAGCTTTGTACAACAAATCAACAACATTTTCACCCAAAGCTTCCTCAACCTTCCAGCCGTAAATACGTTCAGCACCTTGATTCCAAAATAATATTTGGTTGTGGATATTTCTGACTATAATCGCATCAGTTGCAACATCTAAAAGTGCAGCTTGTTCGCGAATTTTCTGTTCTGCTTGTTGGCGCTTGGTAATATCTCGGGTTACCGCCAAATGCAAAAATGTACCATCAGCTTCGTTACGTAGCGGTACAGCATGAGTTTCCAACCAACGACGAGTACCTCTACTTCCCACAATCTCGTATTCTAAAGTCCCCTTTTGTCCTTGACAAACACGTTCATGTAGAAATTCAAAGGCTTCCCTGTACTCTGGTGAGATAGTTGCAGCAACTGGCTGTCCAATCACAGTTTCTGCACTTTCTAGCTCCAACATTGCCAATCCAGAAGCATTGATTTCTAATAACTTACCATCCCTAGCAATTAACTTGAGACACTCTGGTTCTGCATCAATAATTGCTCGCAGTCGATTCTCACTTTGGCGTAAATTTAATTCTGTCTGCTGAAGTCGCTTGATGTAACGCCATAACAAGTCATATAACAAAGCCACCAATAATAAATCTATGACAGCAGCTAATATAAATGTCGCCATTGACTTACGGGAAGTCTTTTGTAAATGCTGAGTTCGCTGTTGTAATATTTTTTGCTCGGCTGCTAAAGAGTCGTGAATAAATTTAGGGATATCATTGCTCAGTGTCTCCTGTTGGTGAGACAACACTAATTTTTTCGCCGCATCAAACCCTTGGTTTTGCAAAACAACAACTTCTGCTTGTAAGATGTTGAGTCTGTCAGTAATTTTTTGTTCTAGTGCAGCAATCCACTGATGATTTGGATGCGATTGAGTTAGCTGTTCAAGACTTTGAATCTGACTATTAATTTCTTGGCGTGCTTGCAGATAAATAGCTAAATTATTTGCTTCTATAGTTATTAAGTAACTACGCTGTGCCGTTTCAGCATTGTTTAGCGTTGTCAGTAGCGTTTGTACCTGAGTAATAATTTCTTGGGAAGATGTTACTAATAGCCGATTCTGTACCAACTGCATCGTAGTGCTATGGGAAACTACAGCATTCGTAAACAAAACCGCCAAGACTAGAATAAATACTGCTCTCAGCTTTTGGATGACAGACCATTTCATCATGCGATCGCCTTAAATGCTGGTGATATCCTCAATGCGGTAAATTAAAAATTAAAAATCAAATACCTAAGATAAGTCAAGAATCTTGGTACCACTTTGAACACAGCACAATTTATGGTATTTACACTGAGATCTATCTAATCGTGAACAGTGATATCAATTCTTTACTATCAGCAATTTCGGGTGATGACTGAGACACAAAAACCGCTAGTCAAGTTCCTTTCATAGCGGTTTGCAGTTGCGTAAAATCTAATTTTTAGATTATTCTAGCTTCTAGAATAATCCAAGTTTCTTTGTCTAAATGATTGATTATTAATATAATTAATTGTGAGTGTTAGTATTAAAAACTATAATACAAAATTTATTTTTGATCTGCAACTTATTTCAGTTAGATTAATAGAGGCTGTTAATAGCATAACTACTGACTACTTAAATAATTTTCTACAGCATAAATATTGATCATTTGTGAATATTCGCTAGTGGTAGATCCTAGAATTATCAAATAATGCGTGCGTATCAGGTTTAAGGTATGATTAATAGCTGCTAGAGGTACTGAAATATATATTGACTAAGTTCAAAAATCAAATATCAATCCCATAATTTATTGTTTGAGATGATCACAACTTTTCATGCCTAACCATATAAATAACCTCATGAGTAAGTATGTACTCATCAGGTCTTGTTAGCTGACTTGGTTACTATCTGCTAGGTGATGAATTTGTTTTATTTAAAATTTTCTAATTTTCTTGACATACGTTACATAATATGTAAATAATAATTGTTTGTGGAAACTTTAGCTCTATAAAATAAAAGCTTGGCTAACGTTATTGTCATAGGTGCCCAGTGGGGCGATGAAGGAAAAGGTAAAATAACTGACTTACTCAGCCGCTCCGCAGATGTAGTTGTACGTTACCAAGGGGGTGTCAATGCTGGACACACAATTGTAGTTCAAGGTCAAACCTTTAAGTTACATTTGATTCCCTCTGGTATTTTGTATCCAGATACCGAATGCATTATCGGCTGTGGTACAGTTATCGATCCCAAAGTTTTAATAGCAGAACTAGATCAATTAGAAAATTTAAATATTTCTACTAATAATCTGCTAATTTCCGAGACTGCCCACGTAACCATGCCTTACCATCGATTAATCGATCAGGCATCAGAAGAACGTCGGGGAAGCCACAAAATCGGCACTACAGGAAGGGGTATTGGCCCCACCTATGCTGATAAATCCGAGCGTACAGGTATCAGAGTTTTAGACTTGATGGACCCTGAGGGGTTGCGCGATCAGTTAGAGTGGACGATTAATTATAAAAACGCAATTTTAGAAAAGCTTTACAACCTACCTCCTCTTAACCCAGAAGAGGTAATTCAAGAGTATTTGGGTTATGCTGAACGGTTGCGGCCTTACGTCGTTGATAGTTCGCTAAAAATATATGATGCGATTCTCAAACGGCGGAATATCTTGTTTGAAGGCGCACAAGGGACGCTACTAGACCTAGATCATGGCACTTATCCCTACGTCACATCATCGAACCCTGTAGCTGGGGGGGCTTGCGTTGGCACAGGCTTAGGCCCGACAATGATTGACCGGGTAATTGGGGTGTCGAAAGCTTACACAACACGCGTTGGTGAAGGGCCTTTCCCAACCGAACTACAAGGTGAATTGGGAGAATTGTTGTGCGATCGCGGTGCTGAATTTGGTACAACTACTGGAAGGAAGCGTCGCTGTGGCTGGTTTGATGCTGTAATCGGTCGGTATGCCGTGCGGATTAACGGTATGGACTGCATAGCAATCACCAAACTAGATGTTCTCGACGAACTAGAGGAAATCAATGTTTGTGTCGCCTACGAAATTGATGGCGAACGCTGCGAACACTTCCCCACCAGTGCGCGTCAATTTGCTCGCTGTCGTCCCATCTACAAAACCTTACCAGGTTGGAAAGTTTCGACAAGTAACTGCCGTACCCTGGAAGACTTGCCACAGCAAGCCTTAGACTATCTAAAATTCTTAGCAGAATTGATGGATGTCCCGATCGCGATCGTCTCATTAGGAGCAAGCCGCGATCAAACCATAATTGTAGAAGACCCCATCCACGGGCCCAAACGTGCTTTGTTGCAACCTGACGGCACACCCGTCTCTTTACTCAGCGCATAGCACTAGTTATAAGTCGTTCGTCATTAGCAAATGACAAATGACAATTGACAAATGACAAATTACCACTAACAACTTGTATGAGCCTCACAGTCGAATCTAAAACCAGACCAGAAGGCAGCAAACCTAAAGCTTTGCGTCGTTCTGGATTAATCCCTGCTAATTTATACGGTCACAAAGGTGCCGAATCAATTTCTTTAGTAGTTGAAGCGAAAACCGTTGAGCGCTTGCTCAAGCACGCTATTGTCAACAAAACAGAAGTTGAACTCACAATTCCTGAGCTTGAGTGGAGTGGTAAAACTATAGTTCGGGAAGTTCAAAGCCATCCTGCAAAAGGCACAACCTACCACGTCAGCTTTTTTGCTACTCCTCAAAGCTAATTGCGGAAGATATTTCATCTTTTTTGCTACCTAAATTTTGTGATAATTGCTGATAATGCCAGGGGTAAAACCCTGGTTTTTTGTTAAGCTATCAGCGGCACTAGAAGGATGAAGTATAAAAACTACGCCTATATATAAAGGATATAGTTTTTAAATATTGGGCATTTGGTGCTTGTCAACAGTCAACAGTCAACAGTCAACAGTCAAAGACTATTGATTATTTCTTCATTATCCCCATTCCCCAACAAATATGACAGAAGCAACTCTTCCAGCCTTAATTCAGCAAATGTTGCAGCCAGGATTTTATCCTCATGCAGTTTCAGAACCCATTCAACTGATTCAAACCCATGTTTCCTATGTGCTGCTAACTGGTGATTATGTCTATAAATTGAAAAAGCCTGTAAATTTTGGCTTTTTAAACTACTCCACCTTAGAAAAGCGGCAACATTTTTGCCAAGAAGAATTGCGGTTAAATCAGCGTGGTGCAGGTGAATTGTATTTAGAAGTCTTACCGCTGACTCTAGAAGGTGAGCAATACCATCTGGGAGGAACAGGTGAGGCTGTAGAATATGCGCTGAAGATGCACCAGTTTCCCCAAGATGCGCTATTTAGCAGCCTATTTGAGCAAGGGAAATTAAATGAGGCACACCTAGAAGAATTAGGGCGGATAGTAGCTCAATATCATGCCAAAACTGAGACTAATGATTATATTCGCAGTTTTGGTGAAGTCGCCCAAGTCCGGGAGGCGTTTGATGAAAACTACGAGCAAACCGCGAAATATATCGGTGGGCCTCAGACTCAGGTACAGTTTGACGAAACTAAAGCATACACTGAGCGTTTTTTTGCAGAACGCGGAGAATTATTTGCCAGCAGAATTAAAAATAACTATATTCGCGAATGTCATGGCGATTTACACCTGAGAAATATTGCTTTATGGCATGATCAAATTCTGCTGTTCGACTGCATTGAATTTAATGAACCCTTCCGCTTTGTGGATGTCATGTTTGATATTGCTTATGCGGTTATGGATTTAGAAGCACAGCAGCGAAAAGACCTAAGTAATGCTTATTTAAATACTTATGTAGAACAGACTGGCGATTGGGAAGGGTTACAGATTCTACCCATATATTTAATTCGTCAGTCTTATGTTAGAGCAAAAGTCACTTCATTTTTGCTGGACGACCCAGCGGTACCAGCGGCGGTAAAGGAACAAGCGACAAAAACCGCAGCAATATATTATCAACTAGCGTGGGAGTATACTAAACCCAAACAAGGGCAACTGATTATTATGTCGGGTTTGTCTGGTTCTGGTAAAAGTACCACAGCGCGGTCTTTAGCCCGTCAAATCGGAGCAATTCACCTGCGCTCAGATGCGGTGCGAAAACACTTAGCGGGAATTCCCCTGATGGAACGAGGCGGGGATGAAATCTATACACCCGAAATGACTCAGAAAACTTATGCACGGCTACTGGAATTAGGGCTTATACTTGCTAATCAAGGTTTTTCCGTAATTTTGGATGCCAAATATGACCGACAACAGTTACGCCAAGCAGCAATTACCCAAGCCGAAAAACACCAAATTCCTCTCCAGATTATTCAATGCACAGCGCCTCTAGAAGTTGTGCAAGAACGTCTGCTGAAGCGTACTGGAGATATTGCTGATGCTACCGCCGATTTACTAGCATCCCAAATTAAACAATTTGAAGAATTTACTGAGACAGAAAAACCCTACCTTAAGATTTTGGATACAACTCAGCCACAACAGGCACAATTAAAAGAAATTATTCACTAATAGCCTGGTTTATCTCATGGCACAGAAAAAAGACTTCATGAACATTTCGCCAAACTTCCTATCACAACTGATATTTGGCTTAATTTTAGCCCTGATATTAAGGATGACAGGGTCTTCAGTCGCCCTAAGCATCTTTTTAGGAATAATTGGCGGTTTCTCCTTAGGCTGGATCACCTCAGCAGGCAAGAATAGTGCTAAACCCCAGTCTGTAGACTCTTCTGAGGGTATTGATGCGGCCTTGAAATATTGGCTATTGTTCTTGGCTGGTTTTAGCTGGTTAGGGTATCCAGCACCAATGAGTATCTTATTAGGGGCTTTAGGCGCTTTAGGTGGCGGCTGGATGATTGCTTGGTGGGGAAGTAAGGAAGAAACTAGAACTCAGTTACCACTTGAACCCACAGAAGAAGCTGAGGACGAACAACCCAGCCTCAGAAGCAATGTCAAGCGCATTAGAAAAACAGCCCGACGTTTCCGCCGTACACCAGGAGGTATCAATTTAAAGTTTTGGGAACGGTAGAATTTGGTAATTGGTCAAGTGTCAAGAGTCAACAGTCAAAGGTCATTTTTCCCATTACCAATTACCAATTACCAATATGTTCTTATATCTCTCCAAGTTGCTACCGCTATTTTTTTACCCACTGGGATTAGCTTCTATCAGCTTGGTAGTAGCATTGATAACATTATGGAAACGACCGCGTATGGCTGCGATCGCCATTGCTTTATCCCTATTTTTGTTACTATTTTGCAGCAATGCTTGGATATCTCATTTACTAGTGCGATCGCTTGAATGGCAAAATACTGCAACTACCCAAATACCGAATGCGGAAGCTATTGTGGTTTTGGGTGGTGCGACTAAATCAGCTTTTTGGCCCCGTCCTAGTGCTGATTTAAATGAACAGGGCGATCGCGTGATTTATGGCGCTCAACTATATCGCCAACAAAAAGCCCCGATAATTATCCT
This sequence comes from Nostoc linckia FACHB-104, assembly GCF_014696615.1. Lineage (GTDB taxonomy): Bacteria > Cyanobacteriota > Cyanobacteriia > Cyanobacteriales > Nostocaceae > Aulosira > Aulosira linckia_A. The sequence goes on from NZ_JACJQJ010000012.1 coordinate 95,289, forward strand.
CAGCGGTGGCCGCATTGATTGGCGTGGTAGTGGTACTTCTGAATCGGCAGATATGGCAAATATTCTCACTTCCCTGGGAATACCTGCTACTGCCATTGTCCAAGAACCGGAATCCCTAAATACTTATCAAAATGCCGTGAATGTCAAAAAAATACTGCAATCACGTAACATTAAGCGAGTATTGTTAGTCACTTCGGCAATGCATATGCCGCGATCGCTGAAAATTTTTCAGCGTCAAGGAATTGATGCGATCCCAGCACCTACTGATTTTCTAGTCAGTGAAGGTGAAATGCAAGAACTGGGTAATAGCCCTAAATCCGCTATCTTGAATTTACTACCTGATACTAGTAACTTAAACCAATTTACGAGCGCTTTAAAAGAATACGTTGGGCTGTTTATATATGGTTTGCGCGGTTGGCTCTAGACATTGCTGAGTGAAAAGTACTACTTTGAGTGCCAGCAGTGAAATTTTCAATCGCTATAATTTCAATAGTCAATATGTAGAGTTGAAATAATCAAACTGAAAATCTTAACTCTGAAAAGGACTGAGAGCCAGCAAATTTATTTGTTTAACAGATCTAAAATCGAGAAATCACCAATTTATTAGATGTTTAGATTACATTTTCCAATCGAAAATCTAAAATCTAAAATTGTTTGGCTTTTATCAAATTTCTCAGGAATCAGCACTCCCTGATATTATGTCTAAAAATTTACCTTATATTATTCCTGCGACTCCCAGCGAAGTTGATGAAACCTTTGCTGCTTATCAAACAACTCACCAGTTCTACCATGAAGTTAGGGAGCGCTCAGAGTTTCGGCGGCATTGTGACTGGTATTATACAACAGCGATACAACACCGTCAAGAACTAGAAAGAATGCGCGGCGAACTGAATATTTTTCGATGGTTTCGCCGCTCCTGAAGGATTTATATGATTTCTAATTCATTGTCGCGTAAGTGAGCTTTAAATCTTTTACTAAACTGGACTAAGATTGGCAGATTAGCACTTACAGGTCTACCTTGCCATTGGGTGACAATAGATACAATCTCACCTTCTGATTCTTTAAGGTCAAAACCCTGACCGCGATGTTCAGGATGGTGGTAAACTACTACCGATTCTTTAACACGAACGCGATCGCCAACTTTCATAGCAACATTTATACCTAGCTTTTCCTGTTCCACAAGTATCTCCACAGCCATCCCTTACTGAATTAGCTTTTTTGAAAAATAGACTGCTGGCAACAGTCACACTTCAGATCACATCTGTACAGACTGGCTGTTGAATGCCTCCGTAACTGCTATACGAACAAAGCCTGCCCGTGCAGGCTTTGTTGTCGATCAATTAGCAACATTAGACTCACCTAATGCTTTAGCAACAGGTCTGATCCTTTGATTTTGAGTTAGCTTTTCATCCTAACAACTTGTTAAACAAACTCTGCCAAAGAGCTTGCCAACAACAAGATTTACCCAAGAGGCTATCTGATGATGACAAAAGTCTACACTATGATTGCCTGCTGAGTGAACTTGTTCACGTCTAGGGGTTTCTCAGACGCGTTTTGTTGAGGATGATCTGCCTCACGGGCAAGCAAAACCCGTTTTAGCTGTTATTTTGCGCTTTAACGCCAAGTCTCATTCTACAACAAGTTGGCGTTGTGAATTGGGCGTGGGGATTGGGGATTGGGATTGGGGATTGGGGACTGGGGACTGGGGACTGGGGACTGGGGATTGGGGATTGGGGATTGGGGATTGGGGATTGGGGATTGGGGAATTGACCAATGACCAATGACAAATGACCAATGACAAATGACAAATGACAAATGACAAACACCTATTTAGGACATACTTGCTCTACGCTTGGAGGAAGTTGGCGACACATTTGTTGGAATGTTTGTGGTTGGAATTGGGATAACAGGAATAAGCCGATGGTTGTTCCACCCAAAAGTAACAGTAATAATCCGCCAACTAATAGCGCGGGTTTGCCTCGGTTGGGTTTTTCTACTTGTGTAGGGGTGGCTTCTTCGGCGGTGATGTCCAAATCTACCAGGACTGGTGAAGTTTCTGGGATGGCGGCTTCGGAGGGTTCTGCTTCGATGATTTCTACTTGTGGTTGTTTGTAAGTCAAAGATACTAAGTATTCTCGAGAAATACCATACAGGGTCATGACTACAGATGCATTGTCATGACCATTTTTCTGGTTAGCTAAGTTAATCCAGCGTTGGAGAGCATCTTCAAGAGCTAGTTTTCCAGTTAACACTGGTACTGCGTATTGTTGCCAGTATTGTTCTACCCAGTTATTGTCACTTAAACCATCGGAACACAATAGCAAGATGCCATCTTCTTCTAAAATGAAGCGCCTGATTTCCACCCGTAGAGATTCAGCGTCTCTGGCTCCCAAAGCCTGGGTAAGAGCCGTTGCATCTGGTCTCATTAAAGCTTGACGATAAAAATTGCGAGCAAAGCGGACTTCCCGCGCTGCGACATCATCATCTACTGTCAGGAGTTGGCAATAATTACGGGTAATCCAATAAGCACGACTATCGCCAACACTAGCTAGGTAAAGTTCATGGGCATTTTTAGATTCCTTACCAGATGTAGTCTGTACTCGCTGCGGCACTTGCAATGCCATCACGAGGGTTGTAGCCATACGTTCTCTACCTTGGCGGTTTTGCTCGTCGTTACGGGCACAAATAACGTTATTGACTATCCGTAAGCAGGCTTCTAGTTGCTCTGCAAACAAGTCTGGCTTGACAATTTCACTCTCTTGTGAAGCATCTGCTAATAAGGCACGGATTTGCAATTTTAAGGATTGTACTGCTAATTGACTAGCTACCTCACCACCTTGATGACCGCCAATACCATCACAAACAATTGATAACTGTGGTACTAGGAATTCTTCTAAGTCGTTAGCATTGGCAGGGTAGCAAGCGTCTTCATTGCGCGTCATTTGCATCCCAGCATCGGTTGCACCCAATACTTCCACGTTGAATGGTAAATCTGCTGCGGCTGAAAGTAATAAACCATTGAGTTGATTGGTAATTGCTTCCAAATCAACTTCATATCCACACATCTGCTTGACGATGTTCTGTAATTTTTCGGCTATTGCTGGTTTTGCCGATGCTACCAAAGGCTGCCAAAATCGCCCTAAATCTTGCAAACTAACTAAATTATCTTGTGTTTGGTGAAGTTCTAACAGGCGGACACACCAACCTTGCACCCGCAGATTGTTTAACATCAGTAAACTGTTGGCAACTTCTAATTCTGATAAAGGTTTCCACAATTGGAGAATTTGCCAAAGCCAGTAAACTTGTCTTACTGCTGTTGCTTGTTCCCATGCATCTGCGATCGCAGGATAAATAGTGCCATTTTCTGCGATCGGCACGTTTTCCAGTAACAAGATGTGATTTCCACTGCCCTCAAATTCTGGAATATAACCGTAAGGTTGTGGGATATGCAATCGCTCATAATATAACCGCAGATAAGCAAGCACTTCATTTGGCAATTCTTCTGGGATATCTGGTAGTAACCCAGGTTGCGTATCTAACCAAACTTGCTGCGTAATTACCTCATATCTATCTGCCACCGTTGTTCCGGATGGGATTTTGGCAGCTTTAGGGCCAGTTGCCCAAAGATAGCGATGAACCAAAGGAGTCTGACAATTACCACAAACACGACTCCCCAAAGAATTTATAGGGTTAGTACAGTCTGGATTGATGCAATAAATGACCCGTTGAGTAGAAATCATAATGGTATAAATTTAGGAAACAAATTAACTCATGAATTTCGATTACATATTGCAGTCAAATACTTAAGGGCTAGAATAGACTGGATTTTTGTACCTCTGGCTACATGTTGTTACGGAAATTAATCAAAATTGATGGTTAAAATACCATATTTTGTCTTTTGGAAACAGCCAGCCTCTAGGTGGATCTAATAGGAGAAATACATTTACGCAAATGTAACGTCTTAGGATGACGCTATGCCAAGTTATACCGTAATCTGGCTCTTAGCAGGAGCAGTTTTATGTTTAATGGAACTGTTCTTGCCGTCTGCTTTTGTCGCTTTCATGATGGGAATTAGCGCTTTTATTGTGGCGCTACTGTCTCAATTCATCCTGCGAACTGTATGGCTGCAAGTTATAGCCTGGCTGTTGCTGTCCACATTGCTAGTTGTGGGTTCTCGCAGGTTTTTACAACCACGACGACGTAAATCAAACATCCAAGATGCAATTACAGCTGAAACTCTAACAGAAATTCCGCCTGGGAAAACAGGCCGGGTTCTATACGAAGGAAATTCTTGGCAAGCAAGATGTGACGATGACAAACTCAGCGTTGCATCTCATCAAAGAGTTTATATTGTCCGCAGAGAAGGCACCACCTTGATTGTGATGCCGGAACATTTGTTGCATTCTTAGTTGAGGCATGGGGCATTGGGCATGGGGCATTGGGTAATTGGTAATGGGAATTTCTCCCCTGCTCCCTCTGCGTCCTCTGCTCCCTCTGCTCTCTCATCCCCAATCCCTACAGAAAAATTAGGAGAATTATTATGGAACAGTTCTTGTTACTGATATTTTTGGCACTTGGAGGTTCTGCTTTAGCAGGTTCAGTCAAAGTTATTAATCAAGGTGATGAAGCCTTAGTGGAAAAATTGGGTAGCTACAACAAAAAGCTAGGGCCTGGGCTAAACTTTGTTACTCCTTTCCTCGATAAGATTGTCTACAAGCAAACTATCCGCGAAAAAGTCTTAGATATTCCGCCACAACAGTGTATTACCCGTGACAACGTTTCCATCACAGTTGATGCTGTAGTTTACTGGCGCATCATGGATATGGAAAGGGCTTATTACAAAGTAGAAAATCTCCAGTCGGCGATGGTGAATTTGGTTCTCACTCAAATTCGTTCAGAGATGGGACAACTAGAGTTAGATGAAACCTTTACCGCCCGTTCTCAGATTAATGAACTTCTCTTGCGGGATTTAGATATTGCTACAGATCCTTGGGGTGTGAAAGTCACGCGGGTAGAACTGCGAGATATTATCCCCTCTAAAGCGGTGCAAGAATCGATGGAATTACAGATGTCAGCCGAACGACGCAAACGGGCATCGATTTTAACATCGGAAGGCGATCGCGAATCTGCTGTTAATAGCGCTAGAGGTAAAGCCGATGCCCAACTTTTAGACGCAGAAGCCCGTCAAAAAGCTGTAATTTTACAAGCAGAAGCCGAACAAAAAGCGATCGTTCTCAGGGCGCAAGCGGAACGTCAACAACAAGTCCTCAAAGCCCAAGCTATTGCTGAGTCGGCAGAGATTATCGCTCAAAAAATCAAAAACAACCCCGACGTGCAAAAATCTTTGGAAGTTTTATTTGCTTTGGGTTATCTCGACATGGGGGCAACAATTGGTAAAAGTGATAGCAGCAAGGTCATGTTTATCGACCCACGCAGTATTCCCGCTACCTTAGAGGGTATAAAGTCCATTATTGGTGATGGGCAAGAGATATCGGGGATGAATCATCGGGGATGAGGCAAGGGAGCAGGGAGCAGGGAGCAGGGGATACCCAATGCAATGCCCCATGCCCCATGCCCCATTGCCAAATTTCAAATTCCCCAAATGAGGCTAAAACCAAAATTTGTACCGTCGGGTTCTGCGTTTAAAGTGCCTAACCCACTTTGCCCAATGGTGTTAGTGGCAAAAATATCTAATCCGAAGCGTGAACTGGGTAAGAAGCGCAAGCCTGTAGCCCAAGTGCTTCTTTTGCCATCTAAAACAGGGGTAAATTCTCCAATCAATTGCAGCCAATCTGCGATCGCCTGGTTAATTCCTATTCCTACCCCTATACGCCTATTCGATCCAAAAAATGCTCCCTTGGGATTAATGGAAATGGTAGTTTGGGAATTGAGTTGATAGCTGATAGGTAACTCTACGTATAAAGTTCCGTTGAGACCACCTGATTGTAATTGTGTCTCACTGATCCCTGCAAGTTTAGCGCTGAGGGTAACACCATCTCCTCTTGCTTGATCGAAAAACTTGAGTTTCATTGCACCACCGATTTTGATTCCTGTCCCAGATATGTCTTGTTCAGAAAAGCGATCGCTTGAGGCGAATTGATCAACACTCAGTTCTAACTGTGAATCATCTGTTAAGCCGTAAGCGAGGGCAAAACTAGAACCACCATGTGTACCTAATCCACCTCTAAATCGGAAATTTCCCGTTGGTAGGGTATTAGGGGTTGAAAGTGTCAACCCATCAAATAGTAATGTGCGTTGCCTACGACCGGCGAAGCCATCGCGGTAGTAAAGTGTGGTGGGAGGAGTATTACTAAAATTCGCTGCATACCCTTGCCCAAAATCAATAGCGTGCTTGAAGCGAACGCCCAACAAGAAATCATCGCCATCAGGAATAAAGCTCAACAAGCCTGTGGTTGGTGTTGCACCATAACTGTTGGTAGCATAAACTTCTGCCCCCATTTTCGGATTAAGCGCATAATCTATACCGACAGTCCACACTAATTTTCTAGCGATAGAGCGGTCTTTGGCAATAAAGGTATTACCTCCTGGCCCCAAAGGAGTTTGTATATTTGCAAACAAGTTAACTCTTCTGGAAGTTTGCCAACTAAACCCTGTCCCAATATTGAAAAAAGTCCCAAAAAAATCTCCATCCGCAACTTTTTCTGGAAAGAAAACAACTCCTGGAGTGAAATGTAGTTGCAGATTTGGAGATGCTTTGTAAGTAATTGGCAATTGCAAAGCGCCAACAGGCGTTACTACAACAAATTGTTTGTTTGGACTATTGTTAAAAACACCAGCATTCGCAGATATATTTAATAGCTGAAACGTGCCTGCAACACCAACAGCCCAACGATTTTGGTTGATAATTTGATATTTTAACTTAGTGCCATAACTGACGGTAGTAAAGTAAGTACATTCGCTTCTAACTGGGCATTTTAAATAATCATCAAAAATATCGCCTGTAAAACCTATCTGGAAGTTGTCTGTAATTCCCCAGTCAATTGCCAACTGATAAGTTTGCAAACCTGTGCCCGAAACAGAATTATCTGTTGGCAGAACTTGCAGAAAACCACCTTCTAACTGAACTGCACCCTGTCTTAGTTGATTTGCAGTTTCCAAGTTATGCAATTGAGTAGGCGGTGATTGTAATGGGGAAAGCTGCACCTTTGGCTGCACATCCTGAGTTGAATCACTACTGGTAAGCCACAAAAAATTTGCGTCATCCCCAGCTTGAGAAGAAGAAAGGCAGAGCCCCGCAGGGAAAATATTGCTGTAACTTTCCCCCTCTGCTCCCCTGCTCCCTCTGCTCCCCCTACCTATCTCTAACTGACAATCTTGGGTTAGTTGAGTGTTAGTAGGCGATCGCTGTTTTTGTAATTTCTCTAGTGCAATATCTGGAAAAGCAATTAGCGGTACTTGTCCTTGCAAATCCTTGGCTTCAGTACTGAAAAGCGATCGCGCTTGCGGAACTTCTTCTGTGATCGCTTCTAGAGGATAACTAGAGGTTCCCCCCTCAGATGCATAACTGAGATTTGGATCAGCCAGAAACAGCAAACCACAGGAAAGGATTTTGATTTTATGCATATTTTTTCTGGGGCGATCGCTCTAATTCCAGATACGAAACAGTATAAAAAAAATTCCATTTCCTTGAGAGCGACATGAAAATCACTGCCAGAGAGGTTTCCCGTTCTCAGTGTATTACTAAATGCCCAGCAAATATCCTATTTCTATAAGATGAGGGGGATGAGGCAAGGGAGCAGGGAGCAGGTGAGCTAGCGCGGTCTTCTCCCAAGGGGAGAGGCTAGCGCCAAGGGGGTTTCCCCCATGAGCGACTGGCGAATCCGTTCGACGAAGTCGTTCCCGAAGGGTAGGAGAGCAGGGGAGAATTAATTAATGGCAAACCCCAATCACCCAACACCAATTACCAATTACCCATTCCCTACTCACTCACCTCAGCCGCTTGATTACTTTGGCATTGGGTACACAGACCAAAAAACTCAAGCGTGTGGTAAAAAATTTTAAACTTATGCTTTTCTTGTAACTTCTCTTCCAAATCATGCACTGGACATTGATTAATTGGAATAGAGACACCGCATTGCAAACAAGTAAGATGATGTTTATCTTGTTGCGCTAGGCTATATAGGGCTTCACCATTTGCCAGAGTCCTGATTTGTACCAGACCTTCCATTTTTAAGGCTTCTAAAGAGCGGTAAACAGTTGCTAATCCCATACTCTGATTACGATTACGTAATTCTACGTAAATATCCTGCGCGGAAATACCTTGTTTAATGTTTTTCAACAGGTTCAAAATTTTATCCTGACTGCGGGTGCGTATGGCTCTCATAGACAATTATTTGAATTTGCCGCTGTGGTTGAAGCCTTCATACTGGCTAACTGATAAATTAACTGTAGTCGCTTCCTAATCTTATTTTCACTCAGTTGGAACAGAAAGTTATAGTATAGCGATCGCAGCATTCAGCGTTAAGCCCGTGCAAAGGAAGTATTTAGCTAAAATTTTCGTGACACTTCGTCCTTCGGTTTTAGACCCAGCTGGTGTGGCTGTACAATCTGGCCTCAAACAAATGGGATACGACAACGTAGAACAGGTGCGGATTGGTAAGTACATTGAATTGACCATCACCTCAACCCAAGAGGCTAAAGCCCGCCAAGACCTCAATAACATCTGTGACCAAATGCTAGCAAATCCAGTAATTGAAAATTATCGCTTTGAATTAATCGAAGTCGAAACGCAGACAGGAGTGTTTTAGCAATTGGGGTTTGGGGATTGGTGTTTGGTGTTTGGGACAGGAAATGACAAATGCCAAATACCAAATGACAAATGACAAATGACAAAGCGCAAAGTCGAGCCAGTCGTTTGGGCGGTGAGTGCAGCCACACGTGCGGCTATGCCGCCGAGTGGACTGCCGAACCCGAAGGGGTCTCCCGACTTGAACGAACTGGCGTTGAGCGGAGGAAAGCTCGGCTCAGAACTTTGTCAGAATAACAAATGACAAATAACAAATAACAAATGACAAAATTTGGTGTTGTTGTTTTTCCGGGTTCTAATTGCGATCGCGATGTTGCTTATGTCACCAGAGACTTGCTCAAGCAACCGACTCGCATGATTTGGCATCAAGAGACGGATATTGCTGATTTAGATGTGATTGTCATCCCTGGTGGCTTTAGTTACGGGGATTATTTGCGTTGTGGTGCGATCGCCCGTTTTTCACCTGTGATGCAGCAGGTTGTTGAACACGCCCAAAAGGGTAAATATGTCTTAGGTATTTGCAATGGGTTTCAAGTATTAACTGAAGCAGGATTGCTGCCAGGAATATTAACCAGAAATCAAGATTTGCACTTTATTTGCGATCGCCTCCCTCTCACTGTTGAGCGTACCAATTTGCCTTGGACGCAGGGTTACACAACTGATGAAATTATCACTGTGCCTGTTGCCCACGGAGAGGGCCGATTCTATGCTGATGCAGCTACTCTCCAAGAATTGGAAGATAACGGGCAAGTTGTTTTCCGCTACGTAGGTGAGAACCCCAACGGTTCATTGAATAACATTGCTGGGATTTGTAATCGCCAAGGCAACGTTTTAGGGATGATGCCACACCCTGAACGCGCCTCTGACCCCGTATTGGGTGGTAATGATGGTTTACGGATGTTTCAAGGTTTACTAGATAAAGTAGCTGCGATCGCCTAAATTCAGAAGGGTCATCACAATATTTGTGCCCTCAAAATCATCTCTACCCAACAAAATTACAATCTGCTACTAAATCTTGTGGGGCGGGCATCTTGTCTGCCCCATTATGCAGTTTGTCTGCATTAAAGTTTATTATTAAGTATGGTTTTAATTATCTTTTAAGTTGAACATATTTAAAATTATATATTAGGACTCATATTTGGCATCAGTGCCCAAGCTGAGATTTTTTCAGAAATAAAATCGGATTACTATATAACCCTATTAATTCTGGAATTAGAATTAATAAAAATACTATTTACTCCTTTATCTTACTCAGCACTCAGTACTTAGATTATCCCAGGTCGCATAATTAATATTGAAGATGATTGATCCCTACAACTTTGAAGATGAAAACTTTGATTATGATCCAGATGATTTATTTCCCCAAAAATGCATTAGCCAAATAACAGAGGGCGAAAAGCTACAGCGTTTTAAACGTTTTTTTGACAGTAGTAGCCGGGCTATTTTACAAGATTGTCTGTTTCGCATTATCAATCATGAAGATGGTACTGGCACTTTGCAGATTCTTTGCCTCAATGAAGTTGTGCAGCAACGCCTCAGCAAGAAAAAACGCAAAATTACCAATAATATCAACACTTGCTGGAACCATATTAAATGGTTTGCGTTATGTGTTGATCATAATGGTGAAATAGATTGTCAAACTTTTGACCTAAATGGCGATTTAGTCAGATGAAGGCTCAAGGCTCAAGGCTGAAGTGTGAAGTATAAATTTAACAACCCAAAAACAACAAACAATAAATAAAAAATGCCTAAAAAACAGAAATTTCCTTACCTTTTGGGTTCAAAGTGGACAGCCCAACAAAAAGTAGATGGTTGGCGACATTTCCAAGTTGTTAACCGCAAAAATCAAGGGAAATGGGTTTATGCAGAATTGGTTTCAGCTTGTGACCCAAATGTCCGTTTTTGGATGAATGCCAAATTATTACAAGATAACTCTCAGTGGCAACCTGGCTGGCAACCTTTAAAAGAAATCAACCAAATTGAAAGCGAGGTGTCTTGAATAGGGGTTTGGTAATGGGTAATGGGTAATGGGTAATGGGTAATAAGTAATGGGTAATGAAAATTTCTTCCTCTATTACCTAATCCCCAATCTCCATTACCCCTTATCCCCAGAGAGGGCCCCGAGTTCCCCAATCCCCAATCCCTTGATAATTTAAAAATTTCAGGACTTACGCAACTGGTACAGTGATCCTCTGGCATAAGAGTCAAGGGTCAAGGGTCAAGGGTCAAGGGTCAAAAATTTAGGTTTTTTGGACTTTTGACATTTGACCCTGGACAAACCTCAACGAAAAAATATGACACTTGCGTAAATCCTAAATTTAATAATTTGTTGCATATTAAAAATCACTTGCATCAACAATGACTGTGACCAAATTTAATGAAGTGAAAGGTTGCAGCTATAAAAGCAAGATTTTCTTGAATATCTCAGAATTTCAGCCTCAAGTTGCCCTTTGGGTTCCCTGACCCCACAAGCTAACCCACAGTTAGGAAGCTAATTTCTGGATTTTAGCCAGCAGCTTCTAGCTTGTGGGCGTTTTTATTGAGGTATGGAGAGTTGTTTGGTATTCCATCCTTCCAAGGCTGAATCTCTGTATTCCCCAGTGACATTAAGTATTTATGCCTCTCATCCACTGACAATAGCATAAACAAAATCAATGGAAACCATAGATATTAGTTGATTTGTAACTTTTGTCTTTTGTTACTAATTTTATAAAATTTGTGTATAAATAATTTATTTAAAGAAAAAAGCTATTTTTTTGAAGATTTTAGGGGAATTTATATATAAAAATAGCTCTAAATAATTTTAAATATCTATATAGCTTCTATTTTCATATTTCAAGCCCCTTTATTTTCCTTGTAGTTTGGACAATAATGACAGCACAAGACCTTACGCATCGCCATATCAGGCTAGGTGAAGGCAAATGTTTCAGCCAAGAGTTTGAAAATAAACTATTAAGAGGCAAACAAAAGTGAAACTAGCAGTTTATGGAAAAGGTGGAATCGGCAAATCCACAACTAGCTGTAACATCTCAGTCGCCCTAGCAAAACGCGGCAAGAAAGTGCTGCAAATTGGCTGCGACCCTAAACACGATAGTACTTTTACGCTCACCGGATTTTTGATTCCGACTATTATTGATACTCTGCAAGAAAAAGACTATCACTACGAAGATGTTTGGCCGGAAGATGTAATTTACAAAGGCTACGGTGGTGTTGATTGCGTGGAAGCAGGTGGCCCACCAGCAGGAGCCGGATGTGGTGGATATGTGGTCGGTGAGACAGTGAAATTACTGAAAGAACTCAACGCTTTTGATGAGTATGACGTAATTTTATTTGATGTCCTTGGTGACGTTGTGTGCGGCGGTTTTGCAGCGCCACTCAACTATGCTGATTACTGTATGATTGTGACTGACAACGGCTTTGATGCTTTGTTCGCCGCCAATCGGATTGCTGCTTCCGTAAGAGAGAAAGCCAGAACTCACCCACTGCGTTTAGCTGGTTTAATTGGGAATCGCACTTCCAAGCGCGATTTGATTGAAAAATATGTAGAAGCAGTACCAATGCCAGTTTTGGAAGTTCTACCTTTAATAGAAGATATTCGAGTTTCTCGTGTTAAAGGTAAAACTTTGTTTGAAATGGCAGAATCCGACCCTTCTTTGAACTACGTTTGCGACTACTATCTCAACATTGCCGACCAAATTCTCGCACGTCCAGAAGGGGTGGTACCAAATGATGCCCAAGACCGTGAATTGTTCTCTTTATTATCCGATTTTTATCTAAATCCGAATAAACCCCAGGTGCGTAATCCGGAAGAGGAATTAGACTTGATGATTGTATAAATCATCAAAATTCCAGGATGGGGAAAATAGTATGGCTTTTTTTCATAGCTTTACAGACTCATTAAAGCAAAAATGGTTGGAGTTTTTCCAGGCTAATCGTGACTGGATTACTCTACATATGGAAGTGGAATCAGTGTACACCCCCGATGGAGGGAAGCGACCACCTTCTTACCTCATCCTGGGAGTTGCCAACGCGTTAGAGCCAAAACTAGCGCAGTTAATGCTACCCTTCTCCAAACTTAATCCTGACGCTGACACTCTAATTGAAGTACTGGATTTGCATTTTGACCCAGACATGGCTCTTGGTAACCGTGTAAATCCCAGGGATTTAGATAATTATCACTATCAAGCCGCTGCTGTCGCTGAAGAAAGCGCCCATCATCAGACAGAGAATCATTCTCAAAGCAATGGGTTTGCTAATGTAGCAGTTGCTCAAGAATTTACGATTGTGAGTGGGCTAAACGCCAATAACTCACAACAAGCTGCTGATGAAGATGAGTTTGGTGATATTTCCTTCGAGACAACATCATCAGAAATCAAGCTGGATGACCAAATACTGCAAGATTTAGAGTCACCAGATGAGAACGCCTTCAGTGACGTTTTATCAGATGTTTGGGGTGACGAAACATCGCTACAGAAGGGTGATGCAAGTAATGACTTTTTAGGGGAAGAACTGCCAGCTGGCGTTTTCGATGATTCAGAAATTGCCCGTCTCTTCCCCAACGCTTAATTTTTTAGCGTTCCTGTTGAATTTAGGGTCTGCTGGCTGGTGCTATGTACCACATATCACAGGAATTTGGGGGAAGAATGGTTCTTTCCCCACATACCTGCCCTATGTTCACCTGCCTTGTTCGCTTTAAATATCAAGGGGAGAAATAACCAAAATGACTGTCGCTCAACAACCAGAAGCTTTAAACTTTGAGTGTGAAACTGGGAATTACCACACCTTTTGCCCAATTAGCTGTGTGGCGTGGTTATACCAAAAAATTGAAGATAGTTTCTTTTTGGTGATTGGAACCAAGACTTGTGGGTACTTCCTACAAAACGCGATGGGGGTAATGATTTTTGCTGAACCCCGTTATGCAATGGCAGAGTTGGAAGAGGGAGATATTTCGGCACAACTGAATGATTATGAAGAGTTAAAACGGTTGTGCTTGCAAATTAAACGCGATCGCAATCCTAGTGTCATCGTTTGGATTGGTACTTGCACCACCGAAATCATCAAAATGGACTTGGAAGGCTTGGCTCCCAAGTTAGAAGGTGAGATTGGTATTCCCATTGTCGTTGCTCGCGCCAACGGTCTAGATTACGCCTTTACCCAAGGTGAAGATACGGTCTTAGCTGCAATGGCTAATCGTTGCCCTGATAAGGCTCCTGTGGCGGAAACAGATAAAAATGAACGCAACGCTATTTCTAAACTGCTGAACTTTGGTAAGAAAAAAGAAGAAGTAGTTCAAGAAGAATCCCAATATGTAGATCATCCGCCTTTGGTTCTCTTCGGCTCCCTTCCCGATCCTGTGGTAACGCAGCTCACCTTGGAATTAAAGAAGCAAGGGATCAAAGTCTCTGGCTGGCTACCTGCGAAGCGCTTCACTGAATTGCCAGTACTGGAAGAAGGCTATTACGTCGCTGGTGTCAATCCCTTCCTCAGTCGGACTGCTACTACTTTAATGCGTCGTCGCAAATGCAAACTCATCGGCGCACCTTTCCCCATCGGCCCCGATGGTACCCGCGCTTGGGTTGAGAAGATTTGCTCTGTGTTCGGTATTACTCCCACAGGTTTGGATGAACGGGAAGCACAAATTTGGGCTGGATTGGAAGAATACGTGAAACTAATTCGCGGCAAATCAGTATTCTTCATGGGCGATAACTTATTGGAAGTTTCCTTAGCGCGGTTCCTGGTGCGCTGTGGAATGACAGTTTCCGAAATTGGCATTCCTTATATGGATAAGCGCTATCAAGCTGCTGAATTGACCCTACTGGAAAATACTTGTAAAGAAATGGGTGTACCCCTGCCCAAGATTGTCGAAAAACCAGATAATTACAACCAAGTTCAGCGTATTTATCAATTAAAGCCAGACTTAGTAATTACTGGTATGGCACACGCCAACCCACTTGAAGCCAGGGGTATTAACACCAAATGGTCTGTAGAATTTACCTTTGCCCAAATTCACGGCTTTGGTAATGCGCGTGACATTTTAGAATTAGTCACTCGTCCCTTACGTCGCAATAACAGTTTGAAAGATTTAGGTTGGGATAAGTTGGTTAAGGAAGAAGCCAAGATTTAGAATTTAAATTTTAATCAACAATACTGAGTTACAAGTGCTGAGATCTGAATACTTTCTACTTGACTCAGTACTCTGCACTTCAGACTCAGAACTAAAAAGGTAACACTATCAAACTACGAGGTGAACATAAAGTTCGCCTTATTTCTTGAGAATACTGGTTACACTTTCATCCTTCACCTTACCCTTCGGGAGCGCCAAAGGCGAACATCCTTGAGATTACATCCTTCAAAGGGCCGCTTCATCACGTTGACAATCAACAACAATCTCAAAGGTAGTGTTTGGTATTACCTGGCGTAAGTGTCGCAAATATCCATCAGCATCAGAACGGCTGCGGAATCGAGCCACAATCACTGGGTCTGTATTGGGAACAATACGAGTGATTGCCCAAGTATTTAGGCGTTGTCTATAGCCTTTAGCTTGATTTTCTGCTGGAGAAGCTTGATATTCGGTATTTTGTGGCATGATCTAAATTATCCTTTAGGAGCTAAGTTAAGGGCGTTAGGTAAGTCTCTTGGCGGGGATGGACTAACGCCTTTTTAATGAGCGATGCACCCTTAGTAATACATTATTTTTGTGTTGTCAACACCTGGTAATAAGCAGTGCAAGTAGCAAATTTGCTATTTCTAGTATGAAATTTTACTTCTATAATTAGATGCTCTACTAAGCTTGCTGTTTTTGCCGCAATTAGGAGCTGGTGTACTTAGTTTTAAGATAACTCTATTCAGGGTGTCATGCAAAAAAATTATTTTTTTTCTGTGCAAGTTTTGAGTAAAAAATTATTTTCCAAGCACAACGATTAACTGAACTAGGTTTGTTAAGATTTAGCGCTAACTAAATCGATTTGTTGCTTGGCTTGCAATCTGGAGAACTTTGACATCGATTTCAGGGTTGACAATTCAGTACATAACAATTGAATATATACTGGGCACGTTGTGCAATTTTTATCTGTGGGGTATGACCCCTTAAGCTACTCACAATTAAAAAGTATTCCCGTCAAGAAATTCAAAGATGATGCGTTAGCAGAGTGTAATACACACTACAAAATATAGGATTAAATTTAAACCTGATAACTTATAAAAATGAAGACACCATTTGTTGTCACAATAATTCAAAAAGTTGTTGAGCAAATTGGAGCAGTATTAGTATTAGACCCAGAATGTAAATATGTCGGTCACATTACTTTTAAAAATGGGAAGAAAACTGTTTTTCGCTCTACTCATTTCAGTATTAATGGTTTTGGAGCCGCAGAGCTAGCAAAGGATAAAGGCTCATCTAGTTTTTTTCTGAATCATTTTGGCTATAAAGTTCCTGAAGGTAAAACTTTTTTTGATGAGAAACTATGCAAACAAATTGAGACTTTAAGAAACATAGATGATGGTTTTAAATATGCTAATTATTTAGGATTGCCTGTAATAGTTAAACCTCTGAATCTTAGCCAAGGTAGATTAGTAACTAAGGTTTATAATAAGAGAGAATACTATCAAGTAGCAAAAAAAATATTACAAATCACTCCAGGCTTCATCGTTGAGCGCTTCCACATAGGAAATGACTATAGAATTGTAGTCTTAGATCAAGAAGTGATGATTGCCTATCAGAGAATTCCTTTATTTATTGTGGGAAATGGAGAATCTACTGTTTTAGAGCTTTTGCATCAAAAGCAAGCAATTCTCAATCAAAATTGTAGAAAGGTTATTGATTTTGAAGATTTTAGAATTGCTCAAAAATTAAAAAGGCAAAAATTAACCTTTGATACTGTACTTCCTCCAGGCAATATTGTTTATCTTTTAGATAATGCAAATTTATCAAGTGGCGGAGATGCTGTAGATGTAAGCGACAGTATTCATCCTGATTTTAAAAAATTGACAATTAATATCGCTAAAGATATGGGTTTAAGGTTAGCAGGAGTGGATATTATTGCTAGCGATATCACAATGCCAATGGTGGACTATACCATTATCGAAGTTAACGGCTCTCCGGGATTGCTCAATTATGCTTCGTTGGGTGAATTGCAAACTCAGAGAGTTGAAAATCTATATCTCAAAGTTATGCTCACAATTGAGAATGAGTGAAAGGGATTGGGGATTAGGGATTGGGGATTGGGGATTGGGGACTGGGGACTGGGGATTGGGGATTGGGTTGAAAAGCACAAAGTTATTGCAGTAGAAAATGCAAATTAAAAATATAAATTAGGTGCGTTTATATTTGCGGAATAAACTGAAAGCGATCGCACTTGCAAACAAAGAATCCCCTCAAGTCCTGAAAATACAGGTTGTTTGAGGGGTTCAAATGTTGCAGCAAAAAGTGAATTACTCTTCAGTAAACAGGGTTTAGGTTAAAATTTCAATAATTTTAGGTTAAGTTTCCGTAAAGAATCTGTCAAAGATTCGTGAAGCCCACAATAAAAATCAGCCATTCCACAGGCGAAATATATGGCAGTAGGCGGATTCAGAAGAATCTTTGAGTCAGTAAGAATATCGAGAAAATGATTCTCACATGAAAATTTATTGGTGACTAGAGGGTTTTCTCCCCTCATGGCTGTTGGGGGTTGGGGACTGGGGATTGGGGATTGGGGATTGGGGATGAGGGGGACAAGGGGAAAAATTCTTATTACCCATTACCCATTACCCATTACCAAATGACAAATGACAAACAAGAGATAATTCGCGATCGCATCCTCTTCCTAAAATGCGAGCGCGAATCTAACCAATCATTACTGCCAAATTTATCTCTACACCCTTATCTAAGTTTCTGCCTTTAGCCTCTTTAAGACAGATATTAGAGATGCACTTGATTATCAGGATGTGTCTAAATGGATTATCTAATATATCAAAAGATAAATAGTTAGCAAAAAATACAAAATCACTATTTTTATACTTGTTAATTTTTCTAAAGGAAATTGGGAACATCAGTTAGTTACTAACATTCTTTGTGATTACGCATAATTTGGAAAATTTTTTAACACACAGGAACGCGGAGTCAGCCTTGGGTAAAGTATAGAAGTTCTATTTCTATGTGTGACAAACTTGTAAAACTGTGAGTAGATTAATTTTGAATTTTGAATTTTGAATTTTGAATTTTGAATTTTGAATTACCCATAGGGGTTGAGTGCTATGTATAGTAAAAAATTGTGAATTTTTAATTTTAAATTCCTGTCAGGCAAGGGTGATATTTTTTGTGTTATAAAACTCACAGCAATTTATCTTAGAGCAAAAAATACTCTATGGAAACAGAACAACTGGAGCGTTTTAAAGAGTATGGCGAATTCATCCTCCAGAAATTAGACTCTGTACCTGAATATCCCTCCAAGCAAGAAGATTGGGTACCAGCTAGTCTTGATGAGAGTCTGTTTCGCTTGCGGGAAGCTGCTCAAAAAACTGTAGAACTGGCTACCTCTCCTGTCAAAATTGGGGTGATGGGTGAATTTAGCAGTGGGAAAAGTTTGCTTCTAGGTAGTTTAATTGGCTACGCTGACGCTTTACCTGTGAGTGAAAATCCAACGACGGGAAACGTTACAGCTATACATATCATCCCTCAGGAAGGCTTTGCGACTACCCAGCTAGGCAATTTTACTGTAGAGTACCTGGATGATGAAGGTGTGCATGATTGTCTGCGGTTTATGTTGGGGGAAGCCAACCGTCGCACCATTGCTGCTGGACTTCCACCTGCGCTGTTGTCGAAGTTGAAGGAACCAAAAGATATTCTCAGTTGGTGTGAGGAAACCTGGAAGAGTAGCAATAATTTAGAGTTACGTTATCTGCTGCGTGAGTTAGTTACGTTTATCCGTGCTTATCTATCTTACGGTGAGGCGATGTGTGGTGGATGCTACCAAATTAATGGTACCACTGCCCGTGAGGGGTTGCAGTTACTCGAGCAGCCAATGGCGATTCAAACCCTTAGCTTTGATGATTTACCACCTGCTCATATTAAATTACCAAGTCCACCGCAAAGATTAGCCTCAAAGTTATTACAGAATAGTTTCCCGTTGATTCGTCGTGTAGATATTGAGGTGAAAATATCGCGGGAAATTTGGGACGTTACGGGTGCTTCAGAATTTATTTTGCTGGACTTTCCAGGGTTGGGTGCGTCTAATTCGGGAACGCGAGACACATTTTTATCCCTGCGAGAATTAGCTGAGGTGCAGACAATTCTCGTATTGCTAAATGGGAAATCTCCCGGAAGCGATCGCGCCAATAAAATCTTTACCATGATGCAGCAGCAGCGACCAGGACAAGACCTCAAGGATCTGATTCTGGTGGGTGTGGGACGTTTTGATCAACTTCCCTTGGAAAGCGAAGGTGGGGAAAGGGAACTCGATCAGCTAATTAACGATAGCGCCGATCATCATCCTCTACAGGAAAGCAGCGTTTTTCAGAAACTTAAAGTTTTACAAACAACTATTGACGCAGCCAGCGCTTTTACTACTCAAAAAGACCGCATCGTTTTACTATCACCACTTTTAGGACTAGCAGATTTAGCCAAACGTTCCACTTCAGTCAAAGCAGGTTCGCCAGAGTTTTTAGCTAACCTCGATTATCCCGATTATCTAGACCGTTCTAAAAGGTTACAAGAAAAATGGGGAAGGTTAAGCGATCGCTTATTAACAACTGATGCGCGTAATTATCTTGGCAGACAACTGGGTTACTTTGCTCAAGATGGGGGTATTAGTAAGCTGCGAGAATTAATTCAAAAGCACGTTGCTACCCACGGACTGAAGCAGTTGTATGAAGATACAAAACGCGCTGCGGAAGTTGTGCGTCAGCAACAAGATAATCTCAAAAATATTCTCCACGAAATTCACGAACAAGGAATACCCACAGGAGACAGTCCCGCTTTTTTGGAATTACGGGAAGCAATTGAAAATTTAGATAAAAGCTATAGAAACTTCCAAAAA
This sequence comes from Nostoc linckia FACHB-104, assembly GCF_014696615.1. Taxonomy (GTDB): domain Bacteria; phylum Cyanobacteriota; class Cyanobacteriia; order Cyanobacteriales; family Nostocaceae; genus Aulosira; species Aulosira linckia_A. Next base: position 115,071 of record NZ_JACJQJ010000012.1, read on the forward strand.
GATTTAGGAAAAGAACCACTCAAAGATAGACGCAGTGTTGCTGTTAGCGATGTGGTGAAAGATGAATTAACTTTTAGAATCCTCAGTTGGAGTCAATGGACTTTACTGTTCAACAAAGTTAATAATGGTACAATCGCCCTCACCGAATCTAAAGGTGCAGCTGGGAAGTTATTTGAGCGCGGTAACCGAGTTAATATTACAATTCCCACCAAAAGCGACGATTTTTATCCCATCTTTGCCAAGACGATTCAAGAAGTAGAAGAATTTGCGCGGGATCGCATTAGTCAAGCGATTGGAGATTTGCTAACTAAATTATCAAATTACGTTGCTAAAGAGCGCGAATTTCTGCAAACAAATATCAACCCAGAGATGGAATCAGATATTGAATCAAAATTTGGTATCGAAGAAGCGGAACTTTTTTATAAACTACTGTTAGGCTGTGACCCTAATCAATGGCAAGAAGCAATCATTTCTGAGATTCATAATCAAGAAAAATCGATTGCACCGGAAATAATATTTCCTTTAGCGCGTCAAGATGAAAAACACAATATAGGGCAAATATTTGATTGGGCCCCAGAACGTAATGGTGCGCCTAAAGCAAACAATCATCAACTTTTTGTCTTACGTCTCAGAGATGAAATTACTGCTAGTGCTAGTCTGCATCTTGTGCAATATGTGAGTGAAGTTAATCAAAAAGTGAACGCTGAATTACAAGGAATTTTGGATCAAATAATTCCCAGTTTGCAAAATATTTCTAAAAAAGAGAATTTACTTAGACATATTGCGGCTGGCGACACCCCATCACAATCATCTATTCCGACTTGGTTGCAAATTCTCGCTGATATCTCAGCCAAAAATTGGTAAATATTCTTCTTAATTCTCTTTCTTCCTATTCTTTCCCTTCGTGTGCTTCGTGTCTTCTCTGCGAGACGCTTCGCGAATGCGGTTCGTTTATTTGGATTTTTAAACGAACCACATTCGCGAAGGACGCAAAGTAGAAACTCTGCGAACCTCTGCGTTTCAAATTATCCCTTCAACAAATCCTATGAACTCCTCCCAACTAAATAGCGAACAACAAAAAAGATTTCCCGGATGGTTAGCTGTCGATTTTGGCACATCCAACTCTACCGTTACCCTATTCGATCCCATCGAAGTACCCATCGCCGAAGTATTACCCAGAGAACAAGAAATGCGACTGCGCGATCGCATGGCGCAATGGCTGAATTCTCCGGCGGGAATTGCTTTACCCGATGTCAGTGCTAGCGATTGGGATAAATTTATTGCTGATATTAGTAAGAATCTGGAAATCGAACCTAGCCGCTTAAGTGAAGTGTTTGAAAGTGATAATAGAGAACGATTTTTAGAAGCAATTCGCCAAATTGAACTATGTTTAGGTACAAGCGATCGCTTTCGCCGTGCTGTTAGTAAAAAGCTTTATCAGATATATCATGAAGTCTTTCGCGTTCCTACCCTAGAATCGCAAAATCTTATCCCTGTTGTCTTAGATATTGATCGTCGCAGTACCGAAATTAAAAGTGAGTTAGAAATCTCGCGATTATCGTCCTTACAACTAAAAATGGGGAGGGAAGCTAGCGACAACAGAAAAAAAGCGATCGCCCAAGGAACCAGCAGTGTTTTAAAAGAAATTATCAGCAGATTTCATCACTCGCCCAAACGCTATTTTGGACAGGATCGTTCTTTCCCAGTAATTTTAGATGAAAATGAAGAAACCATCAATGTTAACCAATTAATTCAAGCCGCATGGGGACATTTAATTGAGTTAACCGAAGACTACCGCCAACGCGCTAGACGCAGATTTTCTGAAGGGGGATTTCTCTCTGCAGTTGTTACCTATCCTACTGTTGCACCTCCTGTTGTGCGTAAGGAAGTTAAGGAATTAGTTGAACAATTAGGATTAGATGATGTTCAAACTGCTTATGATGAAGCCGTTTCTGTAGCTATATTTTTTCTGTGGCGAGAATTTGGTGGGAATCTCAATATTGGGATTGAATCTTTCAAAACTCGTTGTCGCCAAGAAGGAAATAAATGGTCACAAAATGTTCTAGTTTTAGATATTGGTGGTGGAACTACAGATTTAGCTTTAATTGAACTCACATTAGAAGATAAAACGCCTTTCTTTGCCGATAATGAAGACCGAGGCTTAGGGGGACGCTACTATAAACTTACACCTAAACTATTAGGTTCATCTGGACATTTACAGCTAGGTGGCGAGTTAATCACCCTGCGAATCTTCAGACTTTTAAAAGTTGCGATCGCAGATTTTCTATTAACAGCAGTTTCCACTGGAAATTTAACCAGTGACAAGCTAGAAGATTTAATTAATTCCGAATTAAACGAACGGTTTATTGAAAACGGGCAATTCAAAAGCGGTAGCATTTTAAAATGCTTGGATAAAGAAAATCCCGAAGGTGACGCAGCTTATAAAGATGCTTTAGATACTGCGGAAAAAGTCTTACCTACCCGTTGGCAACAAGCACCCCAACGTCTGCAAACATTTTATACCCTCTGGGATCATGCCGAAACTGCCAAAATCAAACTCGGACAAAAGACCCCAGAAGACGGTTCAATTTTAACTTTCAGCCTTTCTGAACAAGAAATTTATGAATTACTAGTTCAAAGTGCTATTAAATACCAAGCAAAAGATACTAGTAGTATCTGCGTTACCATCGATAGTCAGCAATTTGATCGCGCCGCATCATCAGCCATCAAAGAAGCGATCGGTATAGCTAAAGGATTGATGGATAGTCGCTTACGTCCAGAGGATAGCAAGGTAGACTCATGGAATTCCCACAAAGTCGATTGGTTGATTTTATCGGGTAAAACTTGCAACCTCGACTTGGTACAGCGCCACATCTATCAAGAATTTAGTAAATCTCCCTATTTTGTTTGGAACCCGGAACGCATTACCTTTGTTCTGGAATTTACCAAATTAGCCACCTCTGCTGGTGCTTGCTATGCCGAGAAATTACGGAGATTACGTTTTGATCCCGAAGAGTCAAAAGGATTACTTCGTAAAGGTGCAAATCAACTAGAAATTGATGTCAAAAACCTGTTTTATTATTTACCTTGCAACTTCAAACGCAAAACCCAAAGTAACGAACTGCTGACAATCTTTAAAGCGGGACAAGAACTTTATCAACTAGGCGCTGATGAAAGTGTCGCTAAAGTTCGGACTGAGTGGCAAGGTATACAGTTAACAAATATTATTTACCGCCAAGATTATGAAGATGGGGATTTGCGGCTGTGGGGTAGCTTTGATGGCAAAACTTTGATGGAAAAACTGGGATTATCAGAACCAGACTTCCTGAAGAAAATTAAAGTCCAGTTTGAAATTGACCAAACCCTACAATTTAGTGTCTTACTTTGTCAAGGAAATCCACATTATTTAATTGATGTTGCTGGTATTGATGTTAATTCTGTAATCTCCGCTGCCTCAGGAACTTCAGCCCTATTTACTGATGGTAAATTAAAGTGGAATATTGCCGTAGAAAGACCTAACAAAGACTTAAATGATGGTGATATTGCCATCAATGTAATTGAGTCAGCAACAGTAGATCAACCAGATGCTTATCATCTTGTATTTGAAGCCGATAAAGATGTGAGTAAATCTCTACAAGAATTCCATTATTTGCGTGATGGTTCACCAGAACCAGGAACTGGATTAATCAGTAATCCTCTACCTCCCTTCCCTAAAAATGGACAACACACCTTCTATGTTGTGCAAACTGATGCACAAACTAATACTAAAAAATGGATACGTATTGGCGCATTAAGTAAACCCGATTTCGCTACAGATTACCCTTGCCAATATCGTGTAAGTATTGACAATTATGGGATTTTACGAATGCACGCAGGTGAAGTACCTTACTGGACATCAAGGGATCAAAAATGTCTCAAACAAGAAGGATGTGTTTACCGTGCTGAACTAGAATTGCAACCCAATGAAGTTGATAAAGAACGCGATCCATTTTGCGGAATTCATTAGGGTAGTTAACTCACGCAGAGACGCAAAGGTTTTTTATGTCTGAGAGTGAGAGAGAAAACAGGTAAAACTAGAGGCGAAATTCATGCAGCACCTACGTCAGCTATTGGCAATAGAAAACTCCCAAATAGCCCAATTATTACGGTTTAGCCTGTACGGAATCGAAGCATCTTTAAAGCAAGCGCAAAAGGAATTACCTAGCGATCCAGGGGCTAAATTATGTGACGAGGTGCTGCAAGAAATTCATAGTATTTTGCAAACTAAATATCAAAAATCTCCAGAATTAAACTCTAATAACGAATTAAAACTAAGTCGTCTAAAAGAGGCTTTTAATACAGATAAAGACATCAAATTATATTTAGGAAATTCATTACTACAAAGCCAAACAGATTCAGAATTATGGAACGAGATGCAACGCAAACTGCTGCGAGTTCCTGAAGACTTAGCAACTGCTTGGCGACAACGTGCCTTGACTTTGGCTCAAGAAGTTGGTGCAGTAGAAGATAATGCCAATCTCTACACCCTACCCTTCATCAGAGACGAAATTATTTACCCCGGATTGAGTGGTACTATCCAAGCTCAAGGTTTATGTTTATCTCACAAATTACTGCCAAATTCGGAAATCATTCCAAATAACGAATCCAGCGATTTAAATTTACTAGCTGGCTATTTGCTGCTTTGTATAAAATTTATCGAAATTGACCCTGATTTACACCACGCCTTAAAGAGCGTATTTAGTTTTGATATTATTTCCTTACACTCCAAGCCAGAACAGCAAACTCAATATATTGAAGCATTAACAGGGCGTTTTCAGCGTACTCAAAAAGCTGTAGAAAATGCTGATCCAGTCTTAACTCTACGTGCTTGGATTGACATTGATGAAGCCATACACTCTTTAGTGTTTGTCCCGCCAAGCGATCGCTATTCTTGGTGGGGTAACTTACAACAAGAATCACGCCGGATGCTGAAAAAATTTGTCGATCAAGCGATTAATGCTGGTAATGAAGTGAGAATACGCCAATTATCAGGGCTTTACGCCGATATCTGCGCTTTAACAAAAGATGACTTGCAACTCGATTGTGGCGGTAATCCTGGCGAAGTTTTGGCTTGTCTGCGAGTCTACGCGCGAATTAATCAAGAAGAGTTACCAGGGCGTGTAATCTTTCGCGCATCACGGTAGTTTTTAGCTATTTTTGACTAAATTCACTACAAATTTCTGGATTTAAGAGAAGCAAAACTGAACAATTAATGTCCAGCTTTGCTTACAAGTTAGAAAGGCAAATTGTTACATTTGCTACAAATATCGAAAGAATGATATCTATCTGAATGTATTGCAACTGCGATCGCAGTCTGAATGAGTCTTGAGGTCAGGAGAAGCCAGACGACTTTACACATCGCAGTCTTCGCAGAACATCAAGCCAAGCTGAATCTAGAGGATACCCCAGAAGTGTAAAACTCCTTGGCCCGAAAAAACTTCCACTAAAATCGCTGCTATAAAACCAATCATTGCAAAACGACCATTCCAGTTTTCGCTCTGAGGAGTGAAGCCCCAGCGTAAAGCGTTAGGATCTTCAGAAACTGTAGGTGTAGGATTCTTCGTGCCTGTCATAAATAACACTCCGAGCTTTTATTTGGTGACAGTTGTGACTGTCTGTAAAGTAATGTAACAGGTTTTTATAGAAATGCAACATTTTCTTGACAAAAGAAAGATAAATATAATTTGCACTCGCCCATAGACTGTTTGCATAGGTAGCTTTTATTGTTTACCGCATCTAGGAGAATTTTTATACTTAAAATAAGATTTTCGCGAGCGCCAGAAAATCATGTTCAAAAGTCCACTCCGTTATCCAGGTGGTAAATCAAAAGCAATCAATCAAATTATCGAATACTTGCCAGAAAATTTTCTGGAATTTAGAGAACCATTTGTAGGTGGTGGTTCTGTATTTATTTACTTAAAGCAAAAATTCCCCAATCTCAAAATTTGGATTAATGATTTAAACCGGGAATTATTCCTATTTTGGAAATTTGCTCAATCTGATTTAGGTGAGCTAGTTAAAGAAATTAGTCATATTAAAAATAAATATACAGATGGCAAATTATTATTTACAGAATTAACAACCGTAGATATTAACCAGCTATCTGATTTTGAAAGAGCAGTTCGCTTTTTTGTTCTTAATCGAATTACATTTAGTGGAACTGTAGAATCTGGCGGTTATTCTCAAGAAGCTTTCCATAAACGTTTTACTAATTCATCGATAGACCGTCTTGAGAAATTAGAAAGCATTTTATCAAACGATATTCTTATTACTAACTTAGATTACAGCGAATTATTATATGCACCAGGTGAGAAAGTATTTCTATTTTTAGATCCGCCGTATTTTATAGCTACCAAATCCAAACTCTATGGCAAAGGTGGTAACTTACATACTTCTTTTGAACATCAAAAGTTCGCAGAAGTATTAAAACAATGCCATCACGATTGGTTAATTACCTACGACGATTCCCCAAACATTCGAGAAAATTTTAAATGGGCGAATATTTTTGAATGGGAATTGCAGTATGGCATGAATAATTATAAACAGAGTAATGCAGCTAAGGGCAAAGAGTTATTTATTACCAACTATAAAATTTCCTCGTAGTAATAAATTCAATTCTCTCTATATAAGAATCCGATTTGATTTCTGAAAAAATCTTAGCTTTGGTACGGATGCGTTAGCGATAGCGTAACGCATCCTATGTGAACTATTCTCTCTATATCAACCATTAAATTGCTGACTACAAACTGTTTCCCGTTTTCCGGTAGGATAGCTCCCAGACATCTCAATAAAAGCTCAACCCTACCACACGCAAACAGAATTCTATGACAACTTCCCCCATCTCCGCGCCAGAAATCTCAACAAGCTGGTATCTCTTGCTGCAACAATTAATCGATGGTGAATCTTTATCCCGCAATCAAGCTGCGGAATTGATGCAAGGCTGGCTAAGTGAATCTGTTCCGCCTGAATTATCGGGAGCAATTTTAACAGCGCTGAACTTTAAAGGCGTTTCTGCTGACGAATTAACAGGTATGGCGGAAGTACTGCAATCACAATCAAAAATGGGGACTGGGAACTGGGGACTGGGGAATGGGAAAATTGATTCTTCTCAATCCCCGATCCCTAATCCCCAATCCCCAACTCCTCTCATTGATACCTGTGGTACTGGTGGAGATGGTTCGTCAACTTTTAATATTTCTACAGCAGTTGCTTTTGTGGCTGCTGCCTATGGTGTACCTGTGGCTAAACATGGTAACCGTTCGGCATCAAGTCTGACAGGAAGTGCTGATGTGTTAGAAGCTTTGGGTGTAAATCTTGGTGCTTCTAGCGAAAAAGTCCAAGCCGCAGTTCAAGAAGTGGGGATCACTTTTCTTTTTGCCCCTGGTTGGCATCCCGCACTCAAAGCTGTGGCGACACTGCGGCGGACTCTCAAGGTAAGGACAGTTTTTAATTTACTTGGGCCTTTAGTTAATCCTTTAAATCCGACTGGGCAAGTGGTAGGGCTATTTACTCCTAAACTTTTGGCAACAGTTGCCCAAGCTTTACAAAATTTGGGTAAGCAAAAGGCAATTGTTGTACATGGAAGAGAAAAATTAGATGAAGCGGGATTAGGAGATATAACCGATTTGGCAGTGTTATCTAATGGTGAAGTGCAGCTAACTACCATTAACCCCGAAGAGGTGGGTTTAACACCTGCGACAATAGGATCTCTCAGGGGTGGAGATGTGCAAGAAAATGCGGAGATTTTAAAAGCAGTACTACAAGGCAAGGGAACTCAAGCCCAACAGGATGCTGTAGCGTTAAATACTTCATTGGCGCTACAAGTTGCTGGTGCGATCCCACTGCTAGACCATACCCAAGGCATTAAGCTAGCTAAGGAGATCCTAAATAGTGGCGCTCCTTGGGTGAAATTGGAACAGTTAGTTCATTTTCTGAAGAATTAGCATCTGCATGAGATTGTGGGCGAAATTCCACGACATTGCGCTTGATGGTGACATCATAATTGCCAAAAAAGTCGTGTCCCAGCAGTCCAGTTTCTAAATCTGAGCCTGCGATCGCCACGGCTACTTTATTCACGCTTACCCCAGCAGCTGCCATTGAGCCAACATAGCCAATAGTAAATTCTACTTGCTTAGAACTAGCTGTGTTGGCTTTGGTTCTACCTACTGGTACTACACCCAAAGCATTTGCCATGCTTTGGGTAATTACAGTTCCACTAGCTCCTGTATCCACAATCATCTCGAATTTGCGATCGCCATTGAAGGTAACTTCAATAATTGGTGTTCCTCCAATGCGGCGCTTGATTGGGGCTGTAAATACAGCTTGATCCTCAGTAATTTGTGCCGATGGCATCAATACAGATTGCACTGCAGGCTGTGATTTTGCCACCAGTGGGGATAAAGGTTGATTAGATTGAGGAGTGGTTCTTTTCGCAGATGGTACTACAACAACTACCCTTTGAGGTGCCTTTTGCGGTGGTTGTACTGCAACTGGCGCGAGAGGTTTTGGTGTAGCTTTATCCAAAGCGTACTGAATTTGGCGCTGGTATTCCGAGATTTTGATTTGCGCGACCGTGAAATTAGGACTTTCTTGCTGCACGTTTTTCATCAGCGCGATCGCATCCTGAAACTGAGTTGCCACCAACTTCCAATCATCAGGAGATTGGGCAGACTGGCTAATCGTCATCGCACCTGCGGCTTTGTCCAGCGCCAATTCAAAAGAATTCAATTGAACAGCAGGTTCAGACGGTGGCTGTGGTTCTGGGTTGGATAAAGGTGAAGCTTCGACAAAAGGTGATGCTGCTATCTTGTCCGCAAGCTGAGGTTGCTCTTGGTCAACAGTCGCAGTAGTCTGTTTGTCCTTACTACAGGCAACACCCAAAACCGCTAGCGCACTTGTGAAAACAATCAGGGTTGCACGGGATAAAAAAGACTGAAGCATAATTAACTTCGATTTTACCTGCCAGAAGGGTAGGAAATCTACCTCTTTTGCGGGAAAGTTGGGATTGGGGGTTGGGGACTGGGGACTGGGGATTGGGAATAAGGGAAATGAGGGAGATGAGGGGATAAGGCGAGGAATACCAATTACCAATGCCCAATGCCTCATGCCCTATGCCCCATGCCCTTTTTCTCGCTAATTTGTCCAACTCATGGGATAATTAACATTCGCAGCTTACTAGGGACTAAAGAATAGGTCTAGAAACTAGCAAAACCTAATCCCTAGCTCCTAGCCCCTAGCCCTTAACCCCTAATCATGATTGCCTATGCCCCTGTTTGACACAATCCCGGCTCTACTTGTCCTAGCGGATGGCACCGCTTATCGCGGTTGGTCTTTTGGTGCTACAGGAACCACAATTGGGGAAGTGGTATTTAACACTGGTATGACAGGGTATCAAGAAGTGTTGACTGACCCTAGTTATTGCGGACAAATTGTCATTTTTACTTATCCTGAATTGGGTAACACTGGTGTTAATCCCGAAGATGAGGAATCAGCTAGACCGCAGGTGCGAGGTGCGATCGCCCGCAATATTTGTCACCGCCCAAGTAACTGGCGCTCAACACAGTCTTTGCCTGACTACTTGAAACAGCACCAAATCCCCGGCATATATGGAATTGATACTCGCGCCCTCACCCGTAAAATTCGGATGTATGGAGCCATGAATGGTGGGATTTCCACATCTATTTTGGATGAGGCAGAGTTATTAGAACAGGTACAGGCAGCCCCAAGTATGCAAGGGCTAAATCTGGTGCGTGAAGTCACGACCCGAAAGGTTTATGAATGGTCTGACCCCACTATCCCCGCTTGGGAATTTAACTCTAATGTCTCTGAGAGAAATGGAGAAACTTTTACTGTTGTCGCCCTTGACTTTGGAGTGAAGCGGAATATCTTGCGTCGTTTAGCAAGTTATGGTTGTCAAGTAATTGTTGTGCCTGCGAATACAGCACCAGAGGAAATTCTCAAATATAATCCAGATGGTATCTTTCTTTCCAACGGGCCGGGCGATCCAGCAGCAGTAACAGAAGGAATTGAAACTACCAAGGCATTGCTAAGCGCTCAAAAACCCATCTTTGGCATTTGTATGGGACATCAAATTTTGGGTCATGCCTTGGGAGCAGAAACCTTTAAACTCAAGTTTGGGCATCGGGGATTAAATCAACCTGCAGGTTTACAGCAACGGGTAGAAATTACCAGCCAGAACCACAGTTTTGCAATTAACCCAGATTCTTTACCAAAAGCAGTGGTAGAAATTAGCCACCTAAACTTGAACGATCAGACTGTTGCTGGTGTACGTCACAAGTCTTTGCCCGTGTTCTCGGTGCAATATCACCCCGAAGCTAGTCCAGGCCCTCACGATGCTGATTACTTGTTTGAGGACTTTGTCAAAGCAATGCGAGAAGCACGTCAATCCCTGGGGGCTAGGAATTAGGGACTGGGAACTAGGGGGAGATGAAGGAGCAGAGGGAGCAGAAGAAGCAGAGGAAGCAGTGTAGCGATTAACAATTACCCATGCCCAATGCCCAATGCCCCATGCCCTAAGTCACAAGGTTGTAGACAACTTGCACCAAAACCATTTATACTGGAGCGTTCACTTTCACCATGAGGAGGGAGTTATTGCTGAGCAACTGAATCTAACTGTGAGCCTAAGGGGTACTCGTGAAACCCGGGATAACTATCAGCTATTCCGCCTCACAGGTTTATTAGATGCCTTTTCTGAGCCGACATTTCGTAAGGTACTAGGTGGCAAAATTGATGAGGGACCAAAGCACATTATTTTGGATCTCTCACAGATTGACTTTGTTGATAGCTCTGGCTTAGGTGCCTTGGTGCAGCTAGCCAAGCAGGCCCAAAACCTTACTGGCACTTTGCAGATTGTCACTAATGCCCGTGTAACTCAAACGGTCAAGCTGGTTCGCTTAGAGAAGTTTCTCTCCCTGCAACCCAATGTTGAAGCGGCTCTAGAAAACATCAAGTCTTCTTGATTGCTTGACCACTAAAACCAATCTAGCTATCCGATGTTTTATCTGGATAGCTTAATTTTTGTCGGAACTGACAAGCAAAGTTATCTGGTTCTCAAGGAGACATAAAAGATAGCTAATCTTAAATAAAATGTCAAATTCTAAACAAAAAAATCAAACTTTAGTCAGTAATTTTGGTAGTGTGGATTATGCTAAGGATGTAAAAACTGTATTAATGATGTCTGCCAAATGTAGCCTAAAAAGGAATGAATAACTTGTGAAGCCGGAGCAAGAAGAGCTATTAGATGGACAAAATGAACCTCCAATTCAGAATTCATTTTGGACGCAAGCACTCTTGGTAAGCACAGGGCAAATACCCCAAAAGATGACGCACTCACAAGTGCAACAGATTTCTCCTACGGCATTAGCGTACCTGGGAGACGCAATCTATGAATTATATGTTAGAATGTGTTATCTAATGCCATTGCAGCGACCAGATACTTACCATCGTCTGGTAGTGGCACAGGTGAGAGCAGAAAAACAAGCGCTACATTTGCGATCGCTCATTCCTCATTTAAAGGAAATTGAATTAGATATTGTCCGAAGAGGTCGCAACGCCGCCGCAGGACGCTCTAAGCGAGTTGATCCCGAAATTTACCAGCAAGCAACTAGTCTTGAAACTTTAATTGGCTACCTTTATCTGACTGATTTCCAACGATTAACCGAACTGTTGCAAACACTCGAGCTAGAAAAATAGTGGGCAATTAATGCCACCAATGTAAAATCCAGTAGAGTTATTTTCGGTCAGTCAGGGAATCGTTATGCCCACCTAAAAGTTATCCCAAACACTCATATGTCGAATAAATCAAAAAAAATTAACACGGTTGGCGAACCAAATCGCGTTGCTCCCCCTGTGAAAGTTAAAGGGAAGCGGATTCTGGCTAATCCGATTCGCAATCCAAGAAAGATTGATGGTAAGCCAGTATCTGCTGGATCGCAGCAAAATCGTAACTTTTTACCGTCATCCCCCCAACCCAAAGCGATCGCCGAAGATAGTGACATTATATATGGCCGTCATCCAGTATTAAGTGCTTTGGAAAACCAAAGAGGTCTGAACCGAATCTGGATTACTACCCGGTTACGCTACGATCCCCGCTTTCATCACCTGCTCCTGCAAGCCAAGGACAATGGTGCAGTCATTGATGAAGTAGAACCAAAGCGCTTAGACCAAATTACCGACGGAGCCAATCACCAAGGCGTAGCAGCGCAAATTTCCCCCTACAGCTACATTGAATTGTCAGATCTGATTGCACAAGCAAAATCCGCTATCGATCCAGTAATCATCGTTGCTGATGGGATCACAGATCCACACAACTTGGGTGCAATTATTCGGACTGCAGAAGCTATAGGCGCACAGGGTTTAGTTATTCCCCAACGACGTGCAGCTGGAATCACTTCTACAGTGGTAAAAGTAGCAGCAGGTGCTTTAGAAAGCTTCCCAGTCGCTCGCGTTGTCAATCTCAGCCGTGCGATGGAAGAACTCAAAGAAGCTGGTTTTTGGGTTTATGGTACAGCCGCAAGCGGTAGTGAACCCCTGCATACAGTCAGTTTTAGCGGGCCAATCGTTTTAGTAATTGGCTCCGAAGGTGAAGGACTGAGTATGCTAATTCAAAAGTCTTGCGATGTCTTAGTATCAATTCCTCTACAGGGTAAAACCCCTAGCCTTAATGCTTCAGTAGCAGCAGGTATGGCGCTTTATGAAATTTATCGCCAGCGCTCGTTAAACACTCTTTACTTAGACAAATTGCACAAACCTCTTTAAAAATTAAGAGTAACAGAGTATAAAGAAATGTAAAGTAAAAACAAGACAGCAAAATACCGTTTAATATCCAATACCTCATTCATAAATTGGCAACTACCATGAAAACCATTTGGGATGACCTAAAGGAAACGTTGATTAGTACAGTCAACAATCTCGGCTTGGCTTGGTGGGTAGAGATTGTGACACAAAATCCCCGTTGCACATACTACTTTGGCCCGTTTTTGAACTCTGTGGATGCCAATGTTGCCGTTAAGGGCTATGTAGAAGATTTAGAAGCAGAAGGGGCGCAGGGAATCAGCGTCAATGTTAAGCGTTGTAAACCCGATTCTTTGACAATTGCTGACGACTTGGGGGAAAGGATTGACCGTAAAGTAAAGCCTGCCTTTAGCGGTCAATATTAGATTAGGCAACCGTCGAATATTCCCAGTGCTGAATTCTGAGTAGAACCTACGCAACAACAAAATGCGTTTTCTCTAAAGTTTTGATTAGCTGGCGACAAGTCCTTGATAAACAGAATGCTTAATACTTCTTAGCTTGACTAAACGTTCTGCTATTGCTCTTAGCTTAGCCACAGGGCTGTACAGCACTTATAATCAAGCACTGGTCAATAGTTAAAAAATTTCCCTCTTGAGACTATTGACCTCAAAAAATAATGATAATAACACAATTATTGATTTATGTAGAAAAAAGTCACGTGAAATCAGATTAATTCAGCGTAGGCGAATTAATTCAGAGAATAATTAATTTGAAATTGAGAATTACCCAAAGAAGTTAACCAAATTTCTTTGGGTTAAATAATCTAGTTACAAAAATTACTGCTCCCCCATTGATGGTTAATCAGCAAAAATGTTTTGAGCATTTATTTTTAGCCAGTTGTCAATATCTGCTAATACCTGATCTGGTATTTCCCAAGGGAACAGGTGGGCAGTATTGGGGTAAGATTGCCATTGACAATTTTTAAGATGGCGAGCAGTTTCTAAACTAGCATCAACGGTGATATGGCGGTCTTGAACACCAGCCAGTACTAAAGTAGGACATTCAATTTGCCATAAGTCTGTCAGTCTGTTGTAACCAGAACGAATGGCAGTAAACAGGGCATTAGTAGCAGCCCCAGATGTTTGTAAATAAGCAGGTACAGCGTCTTTAGCAATGTAACTGTATGCTTTAGGTGTATGTTGTTGAATCAGGTAACGAAACAGCGATCGCTGGCCAAAAGTATCAATATTCCACTGCCAACTTGGTTTAATACAGTTTAAAATTCCTGCAACACCAGTATAAACATTATCTTGCCAAGTTATCGGTGGATGATTACCACGAGGTCTGGCAGCCGTAGCTACTAAAATCAACCCAGTTACACGTTGTGGTAGGCGCAATGCTAATTCCATTGCCAAAATACCGCCCAGTGACCACCCCAGTACTAAACATTTTTCAATCTGAAAGCGGTCTAATAAAGCTTCTAAGTCATGTAAATGGTCTTGCATATTAAAATTACCCTTGAAGCGACTTTTGCCATATCCACGCAAATCAGGGGCAAAAGTTTGGTAGCGCTGCGATAGGTGATTTGTAAATACAGCCATACTGCCACCAGAACCAGGATGGCCATGTAAAGCTAAAATGGGGAAGCCTTGACCTTGAACGTAGACATTCAACTTTGCAGCACCAGCCGTAGAATAACTATGGCGATCGCCCATTACGTCCTGTTCTCCTGACTACCAAACAAAATATCTTGCTTTTAATTGTTACATACCAATAGAAGCCAGGATTTGAGGAATATTTTGTCTAATATCAAAGCAATTTTTCTTGATAACCGCCAGCGTAGGTAATCACACACATTTGTCTATATGTGGCGTGAATCCCAAAAGCTACCCCTGCAACTTTAAAAGCCGAGTTAAACATATTTTGGCGATGACCGCGATCGCGTACCCCATCGTCAATAATTAACTGCATAATGATATCCTGTGGTACATGAGAACCATAGCTAATGTTTTCTGCTGCGGTGATTTGCCAATTACCATAGCGGTTGATGCGAGTAAAGGGATCGCTACCATCGCTACCATAGTGACCTGTTATACCTTTTTCGCCTTGATCCTTGACGTGATCTCTCGCAGCTAAAGACATACCTCTAGATGGAATTAATGCTCCCACAGGACAAGCTGACTTGAGAAATGCGATCGCCTCATGAACTGCTTTGACTCCTTCTTGAGTCTGCAAATAAACCCGTTCAGATATCAGGACTTGCTTACCATCAAAACGCTTTCGCCAATTTTCTAACACTTGAAGATATGCAGTTGGATTTGTCCGCACTTTATTCATTTCTGCTATTACTTCTCGTTCTAAAAGTGATAGAGAAATACTACTTGCAATATCAGATTTCATTGCTTAGGAATCAAGAGTTACGGTTTAATTAGCTTTTTCATCCTTCATACTTTTTCTATATAACCACCAGCGTACTCAATTACGCAGATTGTTCTATATTTTTTGTGAGAACCATAAGCCACACCAGCAACCTTGAAGTTACCGTTAAAGATATTTTTACGATGACCGCGATCGCTCACGCCATCATCAATAATTAACTGCATGACAATATCTTGGGCTGTGTTTGGGCCATAACTAATATTTTCGCCTGCGGTAGTTTGCCATTTACCGTAGCGATTAATGCGAGTCACAGGGTTGCTACCATCACTACCATCATGACCTGTTGCTCCTTTAGGGCCTTGGTCTTTAACATGATCCTTCGCACCCAAAGACATACCTCTAGATGGACTTAATGCTCCCACAGGACGGGCTGATTTGAGAAATGCGATCGCCTCATCAACAGCTTTTACCCCTTCTTGTGTGATCAAATAGGTATTATTAGAGATTTTGACTTTGTTTCCTTGGAAGCGCTTTCTATAGTTTTGTAATATGGGAAGATAAGATTTAGGATTTGTTCGCACCTTGTTAGTTTCATCAATTACCTGTCTTTCCAAAGGAGAAAGGTAAGTTGCTTTTGCTAACAAAGTTGAATTAGCTGGTTGAACTACAGCCTGTGGCGATTTTGCTACAGACTGGTTAGTGGGTAGCAGTTGTTGATAACAGCTAGCTATTAAAGTCAGGGGCAAAAATAGCCAAAATCCAGCGCGACCCATGAATTGCCTCTCTATAATAATTTTCTTTTTAAGGGTTTCTCTACTTGTATTTAGATACACTACAAGTCAATAAAGTTTCTTAAATTTCAACTAAGTTATTTATCTAGAAAATTTTTCACACTTGAAACTATAAAACCTACAATGGTAATAAATACTCGCAAAGAAAAGCGCAGAGTTACGCACAAATAGTACAGATAACTCTCTTATACTTGGCGTAAACCTCTGCGTTGTACAATTCTCACTCAACAGTATGTTGTAACCTTTATAACAATAAACGTAAAGGGTAAGTACACCATCTGCTAGGGCAAAACAAAGTTTTGCCCTTATATAGCAATTTTGATGTCAAGACAGCACACCGTAAAGTTACGGCATCGATGGAGATTGATATAGCACCAATAGCCTCTATCCCCTAAGGACGGTTTTCCAACCTTCTGTCCTGTAAATGTTGGGTTGCGCTACGCTTAACCCAACCTGCTTTTGCCCTATTTCCTCTCACTGAGCATTAGCCAATAAGCTCTCGATGTTGGCTAACTGCACCACACCTGAGAAGTTGTTACTATTCATGATCAAGAAGGGTGTGCCACTAAGTCCCAATTTTTCAGCTAGTTGAATATCTTTCCTGATGGCTTGTTCAGCAATAGAGTTGGCACCGAAGGCATCTGCTTGAAATTTTTCTACATCTAGATTCAAAGATTTGGCTGTAGAAAGATATAACGCCTCACCTAGTTCCTGTTGATGAGTAAATAAAGCATCATGATATTCCCAAAATTTTCCCTGTTGATATGCCGCCCAAGCTGCTTTAGCTGCTGGCAAAGCTTGAGCATGAATTGGCATCAGAGGAAAATGTTTGTAAACTAATGTAAATTTATCTGGATACTTGGCTAGCAAATGCTTGAGGGTTTTATGAGCTTCAGCACAGTAGGGACATTGAAAGTCAGAAAATTCTACCAACACTATTTTGGATTGTGACGAGCCAATAGTAGGCGACTCACCAATTACTAATTGAGTATTGGTTTTTAAATCCTGTAAAAATGCTTGTCGTGTTTGCTGTAACTTCTGTTGCTGTTGCTGCTCGAATATTTGGACAGATTCTATAATTACCTCTGGGTGTTCACGGAGTATTTGTAATACCTGCTGTTCT
Organism: Nostoc linckia FACHB-104; assembly: GCF_014696615.1. GTDB lineage: Bacteria > Cyanobacteriota > Cyanobacteriia > Cyanobacteriales > Nostocaceae > Aulosira > Aulosira linckia_A. The sequence continues at coordinate 132,156 of NZ_JACJQJ010000012.1, forward strand.
AGTTTGGGATTAACTGAACTAGCTGCTGCTGCAGGAAATGACCAGCCTAAAACCAAACATAAGAAGCAGATCAATAACCATGTACGCATATACTTAAGTAATTGGTGCATATTACCACGCTTGCATCAATGCATTACATTTGGGCAATCTTATCATCGTAATTTGTAATTCATCATACATACCTCTTGCAAGCAGCAAGATGCTTAATTGGTAATTAAGAAATAACAACCTATGTTACGAAAAATTTTGGAATTTAACTATTAATTAGCATTTTGTTAGTCTTGAAGACCTTTGCCCAGATTACTCAAAAATGTTTGCTTAAGAATTTTAAATATGCAAATATAATAAAACCTGAACGCTTTTATACTCATAAAATTGGGCATAAATTCACTATTATTGTGCATCAACAAAATATCTTGTTTTAGCCCTGATTCCATAGCCATTTAGATAAATAGCGTAGATACTTTTGTGGCGCATTGCCGAAAAAGCATCGAACAATCAATCTTAATACAATAGAATCTATACCCTATATTTAGGATATCCGATCAATGTGCCAGCCTATATAAGAATTTATTTATGGTTGCTGAATTTGATTACAAAATTTTGATCGTGGACGATGCTCAAGATGATCGGGTGATTTATCATCGCTATTTAAATAGAGAAACTCGCTACACTTATCATGTCATAGAAGCAGAATCAGTTAGTGAAGCACTGGAATTGTATGATCGCAATTTACCCGATCTCGTAGTGCTAGATTATCAGCTACCAGATAATGATGGCATGGTATTTCTGCGGGAATGGCAACAGCGATATAACAATACTCTGGTGCCTGTGGTGATGTTAACAGGAAACGAGAATACAACAGCCGCAGTAGAAGCAATGAAATTGGGTGCCCAAGACTATTGGCTCAAAAACCATTTAACGGCCGATTTGTTTTGCCAAGGAGTTCGCACAGTCTTAGAACAGTTACAGTTAAAACGGCAACTCTTTTTTCAGCAAGAACAACAACGCTTAGTTAATAGTATTGCACTTCGCATTCGTCAATCCCTCCAACTTCAGGATGTTTTGCAAACTACAGTTGAGGAAGTGCGTCAATTGCTCCAGGTAGATCGCACTCTAATTTACAAGTTTGTCCCTGGTATGACAGGCATAGTCACAAATGAATCGGTTCTACCTCAATGGACAGCCTGCTTAAATGGGGAGATTGAAGAGACTTGTTTTCAACAGCATAGCGCCAACAAATATGATCAAGGTTGGTTGTGGGCTGTCTCTGATATTGCTCAAGCTGGCTTAACTGAATGTCATCGGCAACTTTTAGAAAATTTTCAAGTAAAAGCAAACCTGGTTGTACCCATTTTGTTAGCTGTAGGGAATGGGCAGAGCAATAATACAGACACAGAATCCACAAACCAACATAAGCTATGGGGATTGCTCATCGCTCATCAATGCGATCGCCCGCGTGATTGGCAAAATGCTGAAATCGCTTTGCTCAGTCAGTTGAGCATACAACTAGCGATCGCGATCCAGCAATCGGAAATGTATGAACGGGCGCAAGCTCAATTGTATGCACAGGTACAAGCTGAATTGCAGGAAAGGCAGCGGGTGGCTGCAGAATTTCGCGCTTTGGTAGAGTCTGCTTCCGATATCATTTTTCGCATTGATTACGATTTGCGCTATCTCTATATCAACCCTGCTATTGAGCGGATTGTCCCCCAAGCTAGCAGCAATTGGTTGGGGAAAACTCTAGAAGATTTGGCAATTGATTCCGAGACGATCGCCCTATGGCGTGAACTTCTCAATCGCATTACTTTTACACGGGCGGAAGCCACCATCGAATATGCCTTTCCGACATCAAACTCAGAAACTTGGTGCCAAACGCGCATTGTTCCAGAGATAAATCCAGCGGGCAAAGTGCAATCGTTTTTATGTATTGCCCGCGATATTAGCGATCGCAAAATTAGCGAAGCCACATTGCAGTTGCAAGCGCAAATCCTTGAGCAGATACATGATGCGGTGATTAGCACAGATGTAAACGGCACGATTCAAAGCTGGAATCATGGTGCAGAAGAACTGTTTGGCTATACAGCTAAAGAAGTGATTGGGCAAAATGTCTCCATCCTCTACCAAGATGTAATCGAACTGCAAAAGAAAATACTAAAGCCGTTGTTGGTCAAAGATTATCATGACCTAGAATTGCAGTGTCGCGCAAAATCTGGAACCTTGATGGATTTGAGTTTGCGTCTTTCAGTGGTTCGGAATCAGCAGGGTGAAATTATTCGCCTCATTGGTTGCTCCAACGATATTAGCGATCGCAAAAATATGGAGCAAGAATTGCAGTTATTGAACCGAGAGTTAGAATCTAGGGTACGAAAACGCACAGCACAGTTACAAGAGAGTCAGCAGTTCATCCAAAGCATCACCGACAATATTCCCAATGTACTTTACATCTACGATCTTGAACAAAGACGTAGTATTTACACCAATCGAGAAGTCGTCAAAACTCTAGGCTACTCGTCCGAAGAGATATCCACAATGGGATCGTCTTTCGTGACTCGGCTCATGCATCCCGAAGATGTGGCGAATGCTGCTGCTTATTTTCAAAGTTTACGCAGTGCTGACGATGGTGAACGGCGAGTGTTCGAGTATCGTCTACGAGATATTCATGGTAGATGGCGGTGGTTTCTCAGCCATGACACACCTTTTCAGCGTGGAGAAGATGGGCAAGTCAAGCAAATTATCGGCATTGCCCAAGACATGACTGATCGCAAGCAGATAGAGGAGCAATTGCGGTACAGCGAAACCCAACTGAGAATGGTTCAGCGTATAGCAAGGCTTGGTAGTTGGGAATTTGATCTCCAAACTAGAGAAATTACTTGGTCAGAAGAAGTTTTTCGGAATTTTGGACGTAATCCTGAGGATGGCACTCCCACCTACGAAGAATTGCAGCAGCTTATACATCCAGATGATCGTGATCACCACAATTTACTGGTGCAAAGGGCAGTTGATCTGGCACAACCCTATACTATTGAGTTTTGCCTTTACTGTCGCAATGGTAGCCTGCGTTACTTACAAGCACGTGGAGAAGCCATTTGCAATGAAAGCGGTGAGGTAGTGAAGCTAATAGGTACTTCGCTAGATATTACTGAGCGTAAACAAGCCGAAGAACAACTGCGAAATCTTTCTGAACGGCTGACTATGGCCATACAATCAGGGGGTTTTGGCATCTGGGAATATAATCTTCCCCAGGATCAATTAATTTGGGATGACCGGATGTTTGAAATCTATGGTGTCCACCCTAGCAATTTCTCCGGTAATTTCAATGCTTGGGTTAACTGTCTGCATCCAGAGGATCGCCTGCAAAAGCTGACAATCATACAAGAAGTTTTAGAAAAGGGTTATGAATATAACACTGAGTTTCGCATCGTTCAGCCAGGAGGGAAAATTCGGTTTATCAAAGCTTATGGAATAATTCAACTCAATCAGCAACAGGAAATAGTCAAAGTTATTGGTATTAACGATGACATTACTGACCTGAAGCAGGCAGAAATAGCTTTAAAAGATAGTGAACGCCGTTATTCTACCCTTGCCGCCGCCGTCCCCGTAGCAATTTTGCGGTTTGATGTAGCTGGTAATTGTTTTTATGTTAATGATCGCTGGAGCGATCTCACAGGTAGACCTAGGGAAGCAGCTTTAGGGATGGAATGGACAAAAATCTTGTACCAGCAAGACAGCGATCTCCTACTAACTGAATGGTCACAATGGGCTGTTACCGCAGAAGGACTCTACCATAACGAAGGTAAAATGGTGCGGCCAGATGGTAGCGAGGTCTGGTTTTATGTTCAAGCAGTAGCCGAAACTAATTCTGATGGTGCTGTAATTGGCTATATTGGCACCTTAACCGACATCACAGCGCGCAAACAAGCCGAAGAGAAATTGCAACAGGTGAACGAGCGCTTAACACTGACTAATGCCGAACTCTATCGGGCTACTCGACTCAAGGATGAGTTTCTGGCAAACATGAGTCATGAATTGCGAACGCCTCTGAATGCGATTTTAGGGATGTCCCAAGGGTTACAAGATGAGATTTTGGGAGTTCTCAACGATCGCCAAAAATCCGCGATTGATAGTATTGAACGTAGCGGTCAACATTTGTTGGCATTGATTAACGACATTCTCGATTTAGCAAAAGTCGAATCTGGCAAATTAGAATTGCAACTCGCTCCAGTAGCGATCGCCTATATTTGTACATCTAGTTTGTCTTTTGTCCAACAACAAGCGATCGCTAAAAACATTCAACTTTCAATTGAAGTACCCTCTGATTTACCGGACATTGTGGTTGATGAATTACGAATTCGTCAGGTTTTGATTAATTTACTCAGCAATGCTGTCAAATTCACGCCCAATGGCGGCAGTGTGAAATTGACTGTGAGACAGGAACAGTCCCACAACCAAAATTTACTTTGCTTTTCAGTCATCGATACTGGGATTGGCATTGCTCAAGAAAATGTCTCCAAACTCTTCCAACCCTTCACCCAAATCGATAGTCGATTAAATCGTTTGCATCCTGGTACAGGCTTAGGTTTATCACTGGTGCGCCGATTAGTACAACTACATCAAGGCTCGATCACTGTCACTAGTGAATTAAGAGAGGGAAGCTGTTTTACGGTTTATTTACCCTATCGTGTAATTGCGCCGTCAGCGATCGCTCCATCATTTGTTGAATCGGAATCTACAGTTAATCCATCATCACAAGCAACTCTGAACCAAAAACAGTCTTCACCAGCAGCCCCAAGCTTGAACCAGGTGACTATTCCCCTAGCATCCTCAGATAAGCCAAGCTCCAAGGCTTTAATTTTGCTGGTAGAGGATCAAGAAGTCAATGCCCTCAGCATTTCTAGCTATTTAGAAGGTCGGGGCTATCATTGGTTGTGGGCAGCTAATGGTTACGAAGCAATTACTATGGCCAGCACTCACCATCCAGATCTGATATTAATGGATATCCAAATGCCAGAAATGGATGGATTAGAAGCAATATCCCGCATTCGCTCCGATCCCCAATTAGCTGAGATTCCAATTATCGCCATTACCGCCTTAGCCATGTCTGGCGATGAAGAAAGATGTTTGCAGGCTGGAGCCGATTTATACATCACTAAACCAATCAAACTCAAGCAACTGATTGCTATTATTCAAAAATTATTAAGTGATCGGGTAATAAGTAATGGGTAATGGAAAAAACTCCAAACCCCAATATTCAAACATTATCGCCATCTAAAATGCGGATATCTAAAGTAGCGGGAGAACCGAGATTTGTGGGTAAAAGTCGCGCATAAATGCGATCGCTAATTTTGCTCCAAAGACCACGGGGGTATGGACTATAGTCGCTACTATCAGCATTACCTGGAAGTACAATCGCGTTTTCAAGACCGTTGTAGTCATCGCCATATTGTTGAATGATGGCACGTGCTTTTTGGAAGGTTTTCAGCATTTCTGCTGTTGGCCCTAGCTGTCCAATGAGATTTTTTAAAGAAGGCGCACCAGGAAGGGTACTAGCAACTTTTCCCCAAGCATTTTGTAATGTATCCCAAAAAGTTTTTGATAGTTGTTCTTTGTACTCTGGAATCAACTGCTGCACTATAGCTTGCTGTTCTGTGGATAATTCCTCATATTTGGTTCCCGCTTGAATTGCCCAAGATAGGCTTTGAATCGTGTCTCTTTCTATACCTCTAGCTACAAATCGAGAATTGAGGGCTGCGATCGCATTGGCTTGTTTACCGTTTAATGGTGCTAATAAAAATGTCTCCGATTCTCCTGGTGCATAAGCAAAGTATTTCATCGAAAATACATAAGTGGAAATTGAGTAATCTCCAGGAGGTAATTCCAAGGTAATTTTGCCATTAGTTAACACTTGATAAAACTTTTCTAAGTTAGTTTCTAAAGGTGTAAATTCCGCACCTGGAAGCTGGGGGACTGTAGGATAAGCATCTTGTAGGGTAGCCTTAATTGGTAGTTCTGCATCTATAACCGCAGGCAATTGTTTAGCTACCTGTGATAACACAGCTTCTTGAATCACAGAATTTCCAGTATCAGGAACATCAGGTATTAGCGAATTAATTCCCGCTATCTGAGCAATTTGATGAGTTTTTATGGGGAATTTTGTTTCTAGAGATTTATTTAACTCCACGCCCTTTAACTGAGAAGCAAAATTCAACTGATTTAAGACACGAGCTATTACAGGTTTGTGGGAATAAAAGCTCTGATTACCAAAAGATACAGGGGTAAAGGTGAGAGATTGAGCATTATTAATAGTAGAGATGCCTACAATATTATGTAGGGGAAATGTAACTAGATTCTTGGGTTCACTGTTATCAGGCTCTACAGGATTTTTTTGATTATCTAACTCTACAGGCTCCTGCGGAGCATTAATAGTACTAGGCTGGAGAATTTCTGGTGTTTTTTCGGGATTAATTGGTTGGAGAATTTCTGGTTTTACATCTCTGTTGATTGGTTCAGTTCTACTGCCACAAAATTGGCTACAATCTGCATTCTCATCTGCTTGTTTTAATTCCTGATTGATAGCTTTTTGTACTTGAGCCATTCCTGAATTGATTGCCGTTTGTCCTATGGAACCAATAATTTCAGGCATAGCAGATTTCCATACCATTTCACTGATTGATAATGGCAGTGATGCTATTATGCCTAAGGCATCATTAATTTCTCCAGCAAAATCAAATGTATTGCTAACAATATTATCTAATTTACAAACTTTACAACTCAGGCTAGGTTCTAAATTATTTCTGGAATCAGCAATTAATGAACTTTTAGCAGATTGTGCGCGATTATATTTAAGTTGTTTTTTGGCTGACACTCTGCTACTTTTATATATAACTTGATAAATTTCTTCTGTTGCTGAAGCACTTCTATAAATTAATTGAGCTTTTTTATCTGTAATAAATTTAATTAATATCCATTCTTGTTCAGAAAGATCAATTTCTATATCCTGGCTATTGGGCTGAAATTTAAATAACCAATATCCTGTTTGACAATTGCTGAGATTAATGGGCTGAAAGTTAATAGATTCCAGATAGGGTTTTTTGCCAGTTGCATTGATAACTTTAGTAATTTGACAAGCATTTGGAGTGGTTGCAGCCATTTCATAAATTTGCGGACTGGTCTCACTAAATTTGACTACACTACTCACAACACTCTGATTTGGTGAAGTATTTTGAACTTGCAAGCGTGGTGAGGTAGGAATACTAAAAATATGATTATTCGACAATCTAATATTTAGAGAATCATTAATACCACGTGGTACGGCTGCATTTGCAGAATTATTCCCTAACAGGTAACCAGTAGGAGAATTTATACTGAAAATTCCACACACAAAAAGAGCGATCGCTCTTTTACAGAAAGTACTACCCAGAACTGTAAAAAAGCTAATTAACCCAATTATCCATAATTTAATTCGACCCATAATTTACCTCTGAAATATCACAAAAAGCTTAAATATTCGGTATTAGGTTGATAATCGCAAAATCATAGCAATAAATATAGTTGATTTCACAGAAGCTAACATCCTAGCAGGGTGTAGCTATACAAGCTAAATTGGGGGCTGATCCAAACTCCTTCCCAGTCCTATCAATGAGGGGTGAAACCTCTCATACTGGTAATTATTAACTCTAGATGTAAAATCCACTTCAGTATATACACATAAAAAGCGATCGCCACAGTATGAACTTGGCTTTTGATGAAAATTTAGGCTTATTTGGCTTTTGAGTGTGAGATACTTTTCCGGTTTTATCTCAAAATCATCAGCCAATAGTCAACGGTGAAAATACTGTAGTAAAAAATTAATGCTGATTGGTATAGCAATTTTTGACGAAAGCAAGTAAAAAGAATTTATAAAAATACAACTTTATCTGGATATAATTTAAAGCGCTAAATCTTGATAAATCTGGCGATAGTTCTAAAACTAGGATATCGTGCTACTCTAGCAAGCCTTATCAGACAAGTGGCAATGCTAGTAAATTTTAGGAGTGGCTGAATTATTCTTAAATTTTATTGAAAAATCATTAATTTATTATAAATTCAATGTAGTATGACAACTTTTTGTTGAATTTATTTACAGTAATTAAATGCCTTTTAATGAACAAAGATGAACATAGGTTAAAAATCATAAATACCATCATATTTTATTAAGTTTGACAGGCTAAATTGAGAGTATGCTTAATCATTAGAAGCTATTTAAGAACTTAAGTAACGGAGCGCAAATAAATATCTCAATCTCCAGTACCCAGTCCATAAGTCTCAATACCCGAAACATTATGGTGTAGATTATTGGCTGTGCTTGACTTTGAGTAGTTCTGATGACTAGTTCTCAGTTTCTAATTCCCTTAGCTAAATCTACGGGATTAAGCAAAAAAACAGCTGTTTTTTCTGCTTATCTCAAGCTGGTGAATTCAGGCTTCTGTCAGCTCGCTTAAAAGGCTGAATGTGTCCTTCTGAGAATTCATTTGGTGATTTTATGAGCGCAGAAAATTTACTAGGTTTTTCAGCGCTGTAATGAAAACCTAGCTGAGCAGAAACTTAAGCAACCTTAACAACAAGACGTAAGATGATAGAAAAAATTTTGCTGGCTGTATCTGGATTGGGGCACGCAGAAGAGATGCTCAAGACCTTGAAAGAAGTGCCATCAATTCAAAGTGCAAAAGTTACTGTTTTGCACGTAGTTAATGCTCAATCCACTGCTTCTGCAATGACAGATAAGTGGGAAGAAGGTGGCAAGATTCTAGCTAATGCTATTCAGTCTTTGAACTTAGATCCGAGTCAGGTTTCTTCCATCTTGCGCCAAGGCGATCCCAAAGATGTGGTTTGTAAGGTAGCTGATGAAATAGACGCTGACTTGATTATCATGGGTTCACGAGGACTCAAGCGACTGCAATCAATTTTATCGAACTCCGTGAGCCAGTATGTATTTCAGCTGTCCTCTCGCCCCATGTTGTTGGTAAAAGATGACATTTATGTCAAGAAAATTAACCGCGTCATGGTAGCAATGGATAACTCTGAGTCTGCAAAACATTGTTTAAGTTTGGCTTTGTTCTTGCTGCGAGATATCCCAGGCGGTCAGTTGTTTTTGGCTAATGTTAATACTGATTTACGTGGTAAATCATCTGAACCAACCGAAATTACTCCAGAGAAAAATTCAGTTTTAGCAGCAGCAGTTGCAGATGCCGAAAGATATGGAGTTAAAGCTCGTTGTTTCAGCAGCAATGGCAAACCAGGTGAAGAAATTTGCAGCATGGCCGACAAGTTGAACGTAGATTTATTATTACTTGGATCTCCAGATCGCCGTCCATCGGTAGCTAAAAGTTTTGTTGATATAGATAGGCTAATCGGTGCTTCTTTGTCGGACTATGTTCGGGTCAATGCTACTTGTCCTGTATTGTTGGCACGAACTACCAGTTAAGGTCACAATAGATTTAGCGGTTGATAAACAAAAACCCCTACACCATAGGTGCAGGGGTTCTTTATTTTATAAAAAACGTATTAACTATCTTTTTTACCTTCGCGGCTAGCTGTTTGGATGTACAGAATCAGCAAAAATACAGAGGGAACTAGTACGAACAGAATGCTCGCTACGAACCCCAGGTCATTCACTTGCATGGCAAGAAAGCCTCTCTTAGATTTCCAGTCAACAACATTAGAATAGCATCATCAATGACAGAGTTAGGCAATTCAAAATTCAAAATTATGAAACTCTAGTTTGATAACGCCATTGGCGATTGCACGGATGGAAATGAAAGTTAGAAGTGGTGAACCTAAGTAGTTAAGGCTTTGTTACTACGCTGACAGGCCCATTTACTAAAGTTTGGCAAGCAAGGCGATAGTTTGTAGGCTTTTTCTTCAATTTACGGTTTTCTACATCTGTTCGTGGAGAAAGATTCTCTATTCCTTCAACAATCTCGACTATGCAAGTGCCACATTGACCATAGCCGCCACAATTTGTCATTTTGCCGAATAATGTATAGATGTCAATCCCATTTTGCATTGCTTTTAGCCGAAGATTAGCACCATCTGCAGCCACTACTTCCTTCTCTTCTTTAACAAATTTTATATTACCCATAACTGATACCTTACTATCTTTAAGAGTGGCTTTTGCCTGTTTGTTGACTAGGCTTGATATACTAATCTAAGTCTATAGTAATTTATTACAAAATATTAAGAAATATCAAATTAAGTAAACAATATGATGCCAAAAAAATAGGACAGGTACAAAAAACCTGTCCTAAAGATTTTAAATTAATTAACTTACCTAAATCCGACTGCTGCTTGCCAGACGAAAGCAAGTAACAAGAAGAAAACGGGAATGACTGGGAGAACATCCACCAAAGGATCAAAAATTTGGTAAGCTTCTGGTAATTTTGCTAACAACAGTGCTGCTTCCATATTTGTTTATATCCACCTATCCAACACAGCATTTCATAATTGATAGGTATCTTAACATGGTTTGGTCATTAGTCATTTGGGGTTTGTCATTAGTCATTTGGCTTTTACCTCATTACCCAATACCCAGTCCCTGATCCCTAGTTTCACTCCAGCCAGTGACCAAATTCGGTGTAAAAGCGATCGCTTAATATCGCTTCGCGGATGCGTTGGGTAAAGCGAATGAGTTCTGTAATGTTGTGAATACTTAGCAAGGTGTAGGCTAAAATCTCTTGCGATCGCACTAAATGAGAGATGTAAGCACGGCTAAAATTTTGGCAAGCGTAGCAAGGACAAGTTTCATCTAATGGGGCAAAATCTTCGCGAAATTTAGCATTTTTCAAATTCCAGCGTTCCCCTTGAACGATTGCTGTACCATGTCTAGCCCAACGGGTGGGAATGACGCAGTCAAATAAATCTACACCTGAAGCGATCGCGATCGCCATTTCTTTATAAGTACCTACACCCATTAAGTAACGCGGCTTTTCTGGTGGTAATAATGGTGCGGTTGTTTGTACAATCTGTGCCATGAGTTCTGGTGGTTCTCCTACACTCACGCCACCAATTGCATATCCTGGCAAATTCAACTTTGCTAAAGCCAAAGCAGCTTGCGATCGCAAATCTAAATATACACCCCCCTGCACAATCCCAAATAGTGCCTGATCGCTGCGTTTATGAGCCACTATGCAGCGTTCCAACCAACGATAAGTACGTTCAGTAGCAGCCTCTACTTCCTGGCGAGTCGCTGGGTAGGGCGGACATTCATCAAACGCCATAATTACATCCGCCCCTAGAGTATTTTGAATCTCTATCGAGCGTTCTGGTGTTAATTTAATGATTTGTCCATCATGGGGAGAGCGAAAAGTTACGCCTTCTTCCGTAATTTTTCGCATCTCACTCAAACTAAAGACCTGAAACCCACCAGAATCAGTGAGCATGGGCCCATTCCAACCCATAAATTTATGGAGTCCGCCACCACCAGCCACAATTGCCTCACCTGGTTGGAGGTGCAGATGATAAGTATTGGACAAAACCATTTGCGCGCCAGTATCCCTGAGTTGGGCTGGTGTCACAGTTTTGACATTAGCTAGCGTCCCCACAGGCATAAATCTTGGGGTTTCTACAGGGCCATGAGGAGTGAAAAAGACTCCCGCCCTGGCTTTTGTTTGGCTACAGCAAGCAAGACATTGAAAAGAAAAATTGGCACTCAAGGTAAAAGTAATTTTATTTCGCTAAATATTTTGGGCAAACATAAAAATAGTAACTTTATAGCGGACTGGGGAATAGAGAATATTAATTTTTATCGCCTGATTATGTGGGCGATTGCTGATAAATGGCTGACTTCAAAATCTGGTAATTGCTAAACGCTGCGCCAACAATCATGTTTTGTCAATCCAGTACACAAAGGCGGCACAACAATGCTGTGCCTAAAAATTATCTATACCCACCGTTGGCGTAGTCTCTGGAATAAAATTTATCATCTGCTGTATTAGCTCATATTCCCTAGTACAGCTTGGAGACAATCAAGCTACCATTGCCAACAGATACAAGGCTTGATGACACATAAATCTCTTAACTTTCCTATTGCAGTACTAGTACAGCACGGCGTAAATAAACAGATCATTCCAAATCAAAGGAACTCTGACGCTGGATTAATTTTGAATTTTGAATTTTGAATTTTGAATTTCGTTTTACGGTACTAGCCCGTTTTTCCTAGGTTCTAGGGTACGCAATTTATGACGACTAGTTTGAAAAATTGCTGAGTTCTGAGTAAACGATACTAGCCTCTAGCCTTAGCGTCCCTTTTTATCCACAACTAATTAAAAGGAATCAGAAGTATCGTCATCAATTTCTGCATCCCATCTGGCTGAGAGTACTTGCTCCATCATGGCTTCGATGGCGCTGACATTTAAGCTTCTCTCTCTGCGCTCTTGCAGAGGTGTTGAAAGGGGAATTAGCCGCAAACACATACCCTCTTGCATTAAATCAAAGTAGGTTTCTTGTTGCGGAGACTGTTTTAGTTCTAAATAATCAAAACTATAAACATTCAAGTAAAGCGCTTGGTTAGCGACTAGAGTAGACCGTTGAGGATTAGCAAATACTTCCATCACATCACCATCACCCTCGCTCTGTAATTGACCTTCGTGGGTGTAGATGTAGTGGACTCGACCTAAATCAGCCAGCAATCGCCGTATGTCGAGCTTATTTACAATAATTCCCGTGTTAATAATGCACGGAGCTGGTATCCTGGTTTCGGGTAGATGATGACTCATAAACAAATAGGGAATGAGCGAAGGTGAGGTGTAATAGAAGCGCAAAAGTTTAAGTTAATAGCCCTCTGTTACCCCCTACATTTAAAAAAATATCAACTTTCTTAGGCAATCGTCTAATAACCTTGATGAAGTTATTAGTTCAAGGATACAAGACAAAAGTATGTCTGATGAAATATTGCCTAAGAATTTTATAGTCCGTATAAAAAAATACCAAATACTAGTTGTTGTTACTGAAACTAGCATAACAAAATTTTGTGGACGAATTACAACAGAGAATAAAACTTATAGAAAGCTTTAAAATCTTTTTCTACAGGCTGTGCAGTAATGGTAAGCGTTATTCCACAAATCGCTTTTGAAACAAGTAAATTATATGACAAATCAGCCTCCGTGGTGGAAAAAGCTGCTGTTGAATCTAATATCTAGCGTGATATTTTATACCGCTATTCCCTTGCCATACGTGAATGGATTGGAATTTGGGAGAGTAGCACGTTTTGCTTTGTTAGTAGGAGTGTTGATTGGGGGAATTTTAGGGTTATGTGATATAGGCATGAGTTATCTGGGTATACCAATATTAACTCGTAGTGCTTTAGTAATTAGCTTAGGGATTGGCATTACTGGAGGATTACATTTAGATGGCGCAATGGATACAGCTGACGGATTGGCGGTAGCTGATCAGAAAAGACGGCTAGAGGTGATGACAGATAGCGCTACAGGTGCTTTTGGCGCAATGGCATCGATCGCCATAGTGCTGCTAAAAACAGCTGCGTTAACAGAGATAGAAGGAAACCGTTGGCTGATATTGATGGCGGCTTGTGGTTGGGGACGCTGGGGACAACAGCTAGCGATCGCTTGTTATCCTTACCTTAAACCTAGTGGTAAAGGTGCAGTTCATAAACAAGCCATTCAATCTTATAAAGACGTATTACCTGGGCTTTTGTTACTAATTGGTTTAAGTGGTTTACTTTTTTTAATAGATAGCCAGCAGAGATTTTTAGCACTAGCAATGGTAATCGCTGGGAGTGCGATCGCTACTATAACTGGTGCCTGGTTTAACCACAAATTAGGTGGGCACACAGGAGACACCTATGGTGCAGTCGTGGAATGGACTGAAGCCCTATTTCTCTGCGCGTTAACTGGTTTTTGAGATGGGAATTGGGGATGAGGGGGAAAAGGGGAAAAATTGCAATTACCCATTACCAATGCCCCATATCCCATGCCCCATGCCCATTTATTTAATCGGTTGCAGTTTGGTCACTTTGAGTTTAAAGTTACCAACGCCAGTTTCCCCAAAAGAACGAACGCGAATGATATAAGTTCCTGTCTCTGCAATCCGGGTAAACAATAGGGAATTGCTGGTGCCATCAGGGCCATCATCATTTTCTGCTAAGGTTACACCATTAGGTGAAAGCAGTGTAATAATGCTGTCAAAGTTGTCAGATGATAAATCAACTGCTAAGTTATCGCCTTTGCTGAGCTTTACCGTATAATCACGGGCAAATCCACCCTGGCCTGTAGGAATATCTTTTTCTGAAAGAGTATCGGAAAATTCAGAACTAGTAGTAGTTAAAGGAATTGGACTATATAACTTATTTTGAGCAAAAGCGGCAGTTGTACTAATGCTCATTGCCAATAAGGTGGCAGGAAAGATAATTACTTGTTGCAAACCCGCTGCAAAGCCTTTTCTGTTCATTTAAAGCAAAATCCCACAAAAACAGGGTGATTTGGTCAAACAATTTTGAATTTTGCGTACTCTGACTTTTCGCAAAATCCAAAATTGGCAAGGTCAAATATAGAGTTTCCTAGAATTACTTTCCCATGAGTTGTTGAGTTACTAATTTTTTATAGCAGTAGCAAGTGCTACTAACCCTGAAACCGTAATTCCACACTGACGAAGTGTTTGTACCGCAGCAGCGGCGGTAGCACCTGTAGTGTAGATATCGTCTACTAACAACACGGGGAAAGTTGGAGGACTGCGGCGAAATTCCTGACCCACAGCAAAAGCTGCGGCCAAGTTTGTTTCTCGCTCAGATACTGATAAACCAAATTGTGCTTTAGTTTCTCTAACTCTTTCTAGACCATTTAGTTTGAATTTTAACCCAGTTGTTTGGCAAAAGCTTTGCCCTAGTAGTGCTGCTTGGTTGTAGCCTCGCTTTTTTTGCTTACTTGCGTGAAGTGGGATAGGAACAACAGTCAGCTTTTGATGACGTATGGGTGAATTTAATAACCATGTCTCACCTAACCATTGACCCAACGGCTGAGAAATTTGTGGTTGATTTTCATATTTCATCACTGCGATCGCTCTTTTTAGAGAACCACCATAAATTCCCCAGCTAAATACTGGTATAGCCTGTTGCCAAAACTTATTAGGTTCTTGCAGACGACATTGCTGCAGCTGTCTTTCACAGTATTCACACACTTCACGCGATGTACTGCGTTGGCACAAAGGGCAATGGGATTGTAAGAAAAGGTTCAGTAAGCCTTTCAATGCACTTCTAGCATAAATCACAGCTAGTCTGTCCTTTTAACATCAGATATAACTGACATTAATCTGGCACAAATTAACTTTGGTGTTGGGGGTTTGTCATTTGTCATTGGTCATTGGTCATTTGTCATTTGGGGTTTGTCCCCAATTACCCATTACCTATTACCTATTACCTATTGCCAAACTCTATCTGAGATTTACCTAATTATTGAAGTGGCAGATAGCAGCCTGAAACTAGACTGTGAAATTAAAGATAAATCCCATTCAAAAGCGGGAATTCGTGATTATTGGGTGTTAGATGTGGTTAACCGCCGATTACACGTCTTTCGGGAACCAAAAGACAATGGCTACCAAAGCGAACAGATTTTGTCAGAAGATGAGACTATTTAACCCCTAGAGTTTCCAGATTTAAGGATTACAGTTTTACAGATGTTACCCCTAGTAAATAAATAGCTAGCTTCCTTAATCCCCAGTCCCCAGTCCCCAGTCCTCAGTCCCCAATTCCCAGTCACCAGTCCTCAATTCAGGCTGATTGAGGTATTTGACATAAACGCGATCGCACCTTGGGGTTTCTACTCCGGTTGCGGGTTGATAGCCGTTGCTTTCATAGAGTTTGACGGCTTCTACTAAAACACTGGCGGTTTCAATCCAAATTTGCTGAAAACCACGGGTGGCGATCGCAGCTTCTAGTTGTTGTAACAAATATTTCCCTAGACCTATACCTCTGATGCTGGGTAAGAGGTACATTTTGCGGATTTCCACGGCTTTTTCACCCCTATTTATGGGGTAATATGCCCCAGTTCCTACGAGATGACCTTGGTGTTCAATTACCCAAAACTCACCGCCTGTGGCTAAGTAGCATTCTTCGACTTTCACCACATCTCGGTCAGCACCGTTTGGTTCCCAGTCCAAACCGTATTCTGATAATACATAACTAATGACTGCGGCAGTGCTTGTGCGATCGCCCTGCTCCCAGTTACGAATCAAAAAGTCTCGGTAATAATCTCTCATCGTAAAATTTTCAATAATTATAATTTTGAACGGGAGCAAAATGAGAGTCAAGTTTGTACAGAAAAATCTTCTGGTTCTATATCCCAATTTACCCAACTTATAGCAACTCTGGCAGAGTTGATCTCAGGAGGTACTCTTAATGTATGAATTTTGCCAGTGCTAGGGCAAGTCATTTTTAATAAATGAATCGGTTCGACATCGATATCAGCACCAATGCGAAGTAGGGTATATTCTTGTCAAGAATCAAGTGCTTGCGCCTGTAATTGCTCACATATACGATCGTAGCCTATAGCTTGGATCAATACGCGTCTAAGTTCAGCGTCTTCTTCTTATAACAGCCACTGCACTTACCATTCATGAGTGTGCAGCTTAGCGTATTTATCGGGTAATTTTACTCTGTAATAGTAGTATGCCAGCCAATCGCACACTATACAAACTTTATCATAGAGAAATATCTAACTACAGTTTTCAAATAGTTGATGTAGTCATTGCAATGTCTGTATCAATTTCTTCCAAGAGTGGCAAAATATTTCAGATTTCAAAGTATAAGAAATCTGACAAACTAGCGCTCAATTTCTTAGTTATAAATCGATGACATTGAGTCCATCAGAGTTTGGTTTAGCTGTGGTTCAGACATGGGATAATAGCTGGCAAGAAATTTTTAAATGACGATACCCAGGTTGGTGTAAATCTCAATCAAATTACCATCAGGGTCGCGAAAATGAGCTGTACGAATTCCCCATTCTGGACGGTCTGTAGGTGGAGCCATTAAGATGCCATTATGGTCTTTGAGCCGTTGATAAACTTCATCGACATTATCAACGGCAAAAATCAAGGATGTCTTATCCTGGCTGGTGAAGGATGAAGGCTGATCCATGCTAGGGATGACTTGAGCCATTAACTCTTTTTTGAATATAGATAGTTGAATAGATCCGGTACTAAACTCAGCGTATCCGCTTTCTTCATTACCCCAATCCAAATTCAAACCTAATAAATCCCGGTAGAACAAAAAAGTGTCTTTGTAATTGGAAACGAGCAGTCTGAGGTGTGTTAACTGAAGTTTCATAATTGATGCACATTAATGGGTTAACTGTGAATCCTAGGTTCTGGGTGTAAAGTTGCTAGCAATTGACTTTCAACAAATGCTAGTTCATCGAGCCGTTGCATGACAATTGCTCTGTCAAAATAAGTATCTGCTAAAACCCAATAAGTACCAAAGTGACGTGCTTCAGATGCCATCAAACCGCGATAAAATTTTGCTAATTCTGGCTCAGGACAGTGTGTAGCTAATAATCCTAAACGTTCGTGGCTGCGTGCTTCAATTAATCCAGTCACGAGTAAAGAATCTAAAAATCTGTCGGGTTCTTGGGGACGAACTTGTGCTTTTAAACCTGCACCGTAGGGAGGTGGTGGTAAAGGTGCAAGGGGAATATTGCGGCGTTCTAGCCACTGATTGACAAGTTCAAAGTGTTCTAGTTCTTCGCGAGCGATCGCAGTTAATTCCCTGACCATTTTCGCATTGGAAGGGTAGCGAAACATAAAATTTAACGCCACACCCGCGGCTTTGCGTTCGCAGTGGGAGTGGTCGAGCAGGATAATATCTAAGTTAGCGATCGCTTGTTCTACCCAAGCTGAACTAGTAGGTTGTTTGAGAGCGTTGATCGTTGGTAATTCGGTAAGCACAGGATAAAAAAACTCCAGATATCTCAATGTAGCTGAGATAGCCCAGCACATTGATTTTAATCTTTTCACAGTTGACTGTTGACTGTTGACTGTCAACAGCCCGATGAAATGATTATGGCAACTGAGATGGGTTTTAGTTTACCAGTCTATGGGTTGGCGATCGCGGAAAAATCCACCAGTAGGGCTACCATCAGGAAGCGTTGCTAACCAGACAATTGTATCTGCGCCTTGTTCTAGGGTTCTGGGTGCAATACCATATAATACTCATATATCAGTTATCTGATAACTAAAAAATCTACTTTGAGCATTTAATGAGCATTTATGGTCAACGCATCAAAAACCCCATCAGGGAAGGCTAAGAAAGGACAAGTCACAGTAAGACCGGATAGCGGAAGTATCAAGGCTTGCTTTCCCAGAAACTACTTTGCAGATGGTAAGCAGGTGAAACTAGGGACAGGAATTAACCCTGATGACTGGGAAGCTACAGCCGCAAAGCTACAACGACGGCTACAGCTAGAACTAGAAGATGGGAAGCTTGCAACGGATGAGGGGATATTTAATTTAGGCAGATATCAAGAAATACTTGAGGAATACGGGTTAAGAGCAAAACTTAGGTTAGTGAGAGATGTCGTTACCTCAGATGACCAGTTACCACCTAAACCCCAGTTATCCCTAATGGAGATTTGGGATATGTACTGCGAATATAAAAAACGAAACTTGAGGGAAAGTGTGTATGAAGGAACGTATCGAGGAATATACAAGAACTACATTAAATCAGCGATAGAAGCTACTAACTCTGAGGATGCTATCAAAATTAGAAATTGGTTAGTTGAAAATAGATACTTAAAGCACGTTAAAAATTTAATTTCTAACCTCTCAAAAGCTTATCAGCTAGGAATTAAGAATAAATTGTTGTCTCATAATCCTTATGAGGGGATGACAGAAGAAATAGGACAAATAGGAGCAAAGGGTAAGCAACAAAATGAAATAGAAACAGACGACGATGTAGAAGATTCATTAAAAGCTTACACCTGGCAAGAAGCACAAACAATACTTGAATACATTGAAAATAATTCAAAGATTAAGCATTGGTATCCATTCACTAAATTCAAGTTCCTCACTGGTTGTAGAACAGGTGAAACGATAGGACTCAGATGGAATGATGTTGATTGGAATAATGAAATAGTGGTTTTTAAAAGTACTTATGACCAGATAACTAAAAAATGGTATCCATTAAAAAATGACAGAACTTATAAAGGAAGTGAAGTCAGAAAATTTCCAATGCCTAAAAATGGTGAGTTGTGGAACTTATTGAAATCAATTCCACAAGGTGAACCTAGTGATGTGGTGTTTAAATCTAGAGACGGAAAAATTATCGTTAATAATGTCTTTAGAAAAGCATGGACTGGTAGAAATTCTCCATCAACAAAATTAAAAGGTATTATCCCTGAATTAATCAAAAAAGGTAAGCTGACAAAATACTTACCACCATACAATACACGTCATACTTTCATTAACCACGCTATCCATGATTTAGGAATACCTGAAAAAATTGTCTGCTATATGTGTGGTCACAAGCCTGATGTAAGCAACAAGCATTATCAGGATGAGGCGATATTTATGAAGGGTATTAACCCTGAAATACCTTTTAGTCAACAACAATTTGCTACTCAACAAATAGATAACCAGCAATCAAAAATTGAAACGCTTGAGGAACAACTGAGACAACAACAAGAAATAATTAATAGACTACTGCAAGAAAGGAATAACAATATAATTAAATAATCATAGTTTTTGTAGAAAGTAAAAGGGGGAGAGGTAATTAAACCTACTTCCCCTTTTTTATGAGTGCAATCTATCATTTACTTGTTATTCAAATTTTTACAACTCTCTCTATATGTTTCAGTAAGTTCATCTCCCCTCTAGTTATTTAAAAAGTTATTTAATAACTATTTTAATAACTACAGGCTAGTCATTCTCATATTCATGCATCTTGAAAATACCTTGAGATTGTAAGAACTTCTCCACATCTCGCATTGAACCCGCAAGCCTTCCAAATTTATGACCTATCTTCTCATCTAACTGCCTAGCGATAAGGTTTACAGCCTCAACACGGTTGTGATGTTCTTGCACTAACAAATCTAAACGCTTATCTAGTCCTGTTACTTCTTTCTGAATTGATTTAATTTGCTCCGTTGTTTCCTTGTACTCTTTCAAATCCTCCCTTAAATCCTTAATCTCTTCAGCTAGAGAATTGAATTTAGTTATTACCTTTACTGCTACAGTACCTATCACCGTTAGGCTAACAACAATACCAAGACTAATTGATACAGTTTCTAAGCTAACGGAAAAAGTAGGGCTATCAGTTCTCGCAGCTATCAAAGTCTTAAATTCCATAATTACTCACTTTTTGTAACGTGTTCTTTGTTGATGGATTGCTCAACTTTAGATGCATCCTTTTCACCTGTAATTAATGCAGTAACAGCGTCTTCACCTGCTTTCTTAGCGTCGTTAAATTCTTTCCTTTGGTCTTTAAGCTGATTCACACTATCACCTATATTTACTATCTCGCCTGTGATACTAGACATAGTAGAAACAACATTTTCTACTTGTTGCAAATCTTCTACTGCTGCATCAAACTTAGCTTGAAAAGCAGTTCTAGCTGTATTCCTCTCTGACATATTTGGAAAAGCATTCTCAAATATTGCACCCGCACGTTTCAGAGCGTTTCCTATCTTCCCAGTGTTATTTGCTGCTAATTCTGTAAGACTTCTGACACTATCAAACATCCCTTGAATATTCCAAGCAAGATTAGTAACTGACTGATAAATTCTGTTTGCAGCTTTCCAAGTTTCAGAGAAGTTTTTAACATTATCTTCTCCAAATAAAGTATTAACAGCGTTAGTACTCCACTCTGAAACAATCCCACCAAATCCCGTTTCCTCTCCCTTTTCATTCTTCCATTTAAACCCTACTAATTGCCCTGCTTGGTCGAACGCACTAAATAGGGTTTGAAAGATGTTATTACTCAGCATTAATGCATTATGAAGACTGGTAATAAATATCAGAACATTTAACACTCTATCAACTTGTAAGGTTGACCATAACCGACCAAAAGCACCAGCTAAACCACCGGGAAGCGATGCACCCATTTTTTGATTGATTGTTGCTGTCAATCCTGTGTTAGTTGCTACTTGTGCTTTGATGCTTGCTAATTCAGCCTTGATTGCTGCTACATCTGCGGGGTTCACGTCTCTACCGTCCCTTCCATTAATTCCTGGTCGTCCATCTCTACCTATCCCCACATCCCCCCTATCGCCTTTATCCCCTTTCTCTCCCTTCTGTCCAGGTACTTGAACCTGTACCACTGTAGTGATACCGTCTAAACCTCTATCCCCTTTATCACCCTTGCGTCCTGGTAGCCCTGGTAATCCTCTTAACCCTGGAAGACCTCTATCACCTTTCAAGCCTTTAAGTGATTTAAGTCCCTGATAAAGGCTGATAGCAGTTAAAGCGGTAGTCAGTGCTACGCCAGCTTTACCAAGTGCATCACCACCAATTTTTAATGCCTTGTCACCTATCTTTTTAGCTATCCCAGCATTGTTATCAGCTATGTCAGCCTTAGCCTGTGCCCTGAGTGCATCAGCCTGAGCTTTCTTAGCCTCAGCACTGGCACCGCTAGCAATTTTTACGGCTGATGTTCCGATGCTTTCTGCGTTAGTTGCTTTCTGAAAGGCATTAGTCCCAATTCCCAAGGCACTATTCGCAGTTTCCCGAATCTTAGGTATTTGGTTAGATGCGTTAAGCGCTTCTATAAATGCTTTATCTGCAAGTTGTCGAACTGGTGGAACCGTCCCGGCTACTGCTTCAATTCTTCGTTTTAGTGTAAAAAGTGTACCCAGTACGCCGCTAACACTATTACCTAATGCATCTAATCCCCTTTCTACTGCGTCAATTCTTGCGCCTAAAGTTTCTAGAATTGCTATTTGTTCAATCATCGTGAGAATAGTAGCGACTACTCCCAAAATTTCTAAAATTTTTCCTCCCCATTTAGCAACTGATTTTAAAGCGCTTTCGCTTATGCCTACCGCCTTAGCAGCTTTAAGAATTGCATCTCCTGCTAACTTTTCAGCTTTGCTGATTTTGTCGCTTAATCCTCCAAGTGTCTTTTTAACTCCATCAATTAATCCCTTTGCGTCTCTTGCATCGGATGCAGCATCACCAGCCTGTTTAATAGCTTTTGCAGAATCAGAGATAGCATTAAGAGATTTATTGACAGCGTTACCAGCTTTTAAATCAGCCTGATTAGCAACATTTTTTGCTAATTCAGAATTTTGAGAAGCAATCCTTGCAGCATCTTTAGCTGACAATGATTCTCTCTCAGCTATCCGTGCTTTTGTTTCTGCTGATATTGCTTGTACTTCTACAGTCTCAGATTTTCGTTGAGCTTTTGTAGCAGTTGCATCAGCTTTTTTAGCAGTGCTATTAGCTGTTTTTGCTTGCTCATTTGCATTTGTTGCTTCTCCTTTCGCTTCCTTGGCTTGTCTCTTTGCTTCTACTGCTTCACTAATAGATTGCTCTGCTTTACGCTTTGCCTCTAACGAATTATTATTGGCTGTACCTGCTGCACTATCAGCTTTAAAAGCCTTTTCTAGTGCGTCTTTAGCTTTACTTGCTGCGCTATTAATTTGAGGTTCCAATCTGTTATAAGCAATTGCTAAACCAGCACTAACAGCCGTTCCAATTTGAGGAACTATAGAAGCCTCAGAACGTTTAACAGCTTGAGCAATAATAGCGTTTTCATCAATTGTTTTTAACTTTGCTACTTCTGCCCTTAATGCTGCAATTTCAGCTTTTAATTGTGTGCAATTATCAGCCATGCTTGACCCTTCCCTTACTGTTTAAAGTTTTAACAGTATTTTTAATTGCTCTAACTTCACCCGCTAAACTTGCACAATCTTGACAACAATAACCGGGATAACTATCACTCTCACACCTACAAGTACCAGCAGGACAATCACCACAGCTAACTTTAAAAGTACCTGGGTAATCACCCTCAGTTGTAAAAATGATTGTGCTTGTAGCTGCTTTTTTAATTTCTAACTTTGCTTTCCTAATATCAGGTTTACTAGTAGGGCAAGTAATAGAATTATTGACGCTTAAAGTACCTGGATTAACAAGAAAAACACTTACCCATTCATCAGAATTACAATATTGTGCCTCTAGAGAGTATCTCTGGTCTGATGTGTAAGCAGTACCTCTATCAATGATTCTGTAATTTCTCACAGTAAGAGAGAAATAACCAAAATTATTAGTACTGTAAACAGTAATTTGATAACCAACAGATGAGAAGTTAACACCATAAGTTGAGTAGTCAGACATCGATACATCAATGGGTGACTCTTTAGATTGATAAATCTGTTCTGACTGTCCGTTGAATTTAAAGTAAACTTTTGGACTGTCTCTAAGGTTGCAATAAGACATATTTTTTTTACCTTTTAAACAGATATTGGGAAACCACGACCGGGAATAATTGATAAATCCTCGCTACGGTTACTAAATCTCAAATCGTCTAAATAACCATAGAAATAATTGTTAGCGGTTACTTGGCTTCTACCAACTGTTAGAGGTAGGGAACTATTAAGGCTGATTGTGTGAGTTGCACTACCATCTCTAGCGCCGTTCACCCATAAAACAAGTGATTTGTTTGTAGGATGAATTACCGTGTCAACTGTTACCCTAACGCCAACATAAGACCACTGTAAAAGAGGTAAAGATACGCTTCCTGTGATGTCTGTCCAGTTGCTATCAGCAGGAGATGACCTAACAACGAAACGCAATTTATTACCGTTAAGACCAAACCACCACGACCAAGCAACACTCGCACTATACCTATCAAGAATTACCCTAGAACCTGTAACAGATAAAGGCTGTATCCAAGCTTGTATAGTAAAGTCTCCATTACCGATAGATAGCTCACTTGCTGATGGCATTGATAGGCTACTTGCACCATCAAAATAAATAGAGCTACCGTCAAATCTTGATTGACTTGTAGTAATTATTGGACTGCCTTGGTTTGTGATAGTTCTGTTGTAACTACTGTTATCAGTAAATGTTGATTGTCCATCAGTACCGTTACCCTTTAAAAGTAATAGCCTGTTTGAGTAATTAGCATCATTCCCATAATTAAAAGCACTGCTAGCGGCTAAACCTGCAACAAAGTTAGAAGCTTTGATACGGTATGTTTGATTATTTGAATCATCTTGCAACACTAGCCAATCGTTAGCAGTACGAGCAGTTTTGATGATTGCTAAGTCTTTAATATTTCCCATAGTTAATAGACATCAAATTGGTGTAAAACAAACTGAAAAATTCTGTAATTTACGTTTCCTTTCTTCCTAAATATTGTTCTCCAATATTCAAGGTAAAAGCTATCGAGAATATCACCTTGGTTAAAAGTGATAGGTTGATTATTTTCATCAGTAATAGGATTACCGTTCTCATCAGTGAGCTTACCTAAAAGAGTGTCTAACACTTTTAATAAAATAGCGACTAACAAAGATTCCGCAGTATTATTGCTAGCCGCTAATATTCCAGGTAAGTCACTTTTTTTAATTGTTATGGTGTCAATATTCTGAGTTGAATTAGCACCAACTAACTGTTGTAAAGTGACTTGCATTTTTAGAATAGGTCAGGGTCAATATCAGAGGTGTTATCTACGATTTGCAAGTTAATTGTCTTGCTGAATTGTCTGTATTGCGTAGTACCTCTAGTTGTAATTTGCTGGTAAGAATCCTCAATACTAATCTGTTGCTCTGTATTAGCTTCAAGGTTTGCGGGTGTTAGATAGGTTTGCCAAAGTTTGAGCAATGAGACAAGTAATGATTCAGCACTGTTAGTAGATGAAACGGTCAAGCCAACAGCTACTAAATCAGCTTTTTTAATCACTAAATCGGTTGATGTCTGGGTAGCATTTGCGCCGAAAACTTGTACTAAAGTCGGTTCAGACATTGCTAAAAATCCTCAAATAATGGATAAAGTAAGTATAATGTATTTCTTTATACTTTATATGTCAAATCCTCCGAATGATGTAGAACTAATTCAAGAATTTTGCAGAAATTACGTAAACAAGATTGTTAGACAGCATTTCAGCGATTTAAACGATATTGATGAGAGTAATTTAACCACTACAAACTCAAGACACGTTGCAAAAATGGTGAGTCTTCATAAAGACAATGACCCCATTACACTCACAACTACAAGGCTTTTATGTCTGTTCTTTGCAATGAGCAATTGGGAAGGCGACCCCATTTATGGTTTACCTGCTACCGAGTTTCACGAAACTAAGGAATTTTTACCCCAAGTAGTTTTATGGTTCAGGGAGAAGACCAGCGAAGCAAAGGTAAGGGGGAGTTATCCAGCTAGAGCTAGGGTAAGTTTCAGAATTATGGATGAGAACTTCACACCTACAGAAGCAAGAGCGCTAGCAGTAAAAATCAAAAATATCTTTGCTACTCCTCCCGTTAAATTCCAGAAAGGAGAGTTAAAAATTTCTTACCGTGACCTTAAAAATGGTTGGGAATTTATATTAACTCCTTACTCTGAAAGTGAAGCGAGAGAAATAATTACAAAGACGATGGAATTAAGGAATCAAGTACCTGATTGGGAGTTATTAAGCAATACAGAATCGGGTAGAAACTTCAAAACAAAGAGAACTAAAACCATACTGGGGCAGTCCGTAACTATGCCCAACAGACGACCGATTGCAAACGTCTACTTTTCACACGCTGAACTTAAGATACATGGTTTAACAAGGGACAAAATTTTAGTTGATACCACTGGGAGGTATCCAGATGCTTATGAGTATGTATTTTAGTTAGACGCACTACAACGGCTAAACCTATAGGTTTTTATGAAGTTTGAAGCACAAACTAAGGTGTTAATTTTGGAGAACAAAAGCAGAGGAAATCAATCAAAATGGTTGAACTAAACAGAGCGCAAAGAGTACCGCATTTATTACGTAATGGCACTAGTAAAATCGTTGTCACTCTTCCCGATGTTTATGGTGAAATAGGGTCAACTGTTGGAGTAGAAAAACTAACAGGTGATATCCCTGGTGGTGCTGGTGGTGGTGACGTTGCTGATTTAATGAAATTAGGTCAAGCAATTAAAATTAAAATCTCTTATAAGGTAGCTGGTAAGAGAAAAACTGCTGATGTTATTTGCTCAGTGGACAACATTAAAACAGCAATGCCAGCGTTAGCTTCTAAAACCTTTAATGGTGGGAACATTATCAAAGCTTATTTCCCCCGCCGTCGTCGGCTGAGTTGACGTAAATCCTAATTAATTAGTGATGACTTAATAAAAAAATCGGAGTGTAAAAGTAATGGCAATTAAATTAACTAAAGTTAGGGCAACGGTAACGGCTGGTGGTGTAGGTGGGCAAACTAAGACCTATATGTTTCTTGCTCCAAAGGGTCTTTACACAGGGTCAATTGCTACCGAAACCGGATGTGAGCAAGTAATCGATGGTGATGCTGACGCTGACGAACCTGTATATACGGTTGGTGAACTCATCAAAGCGAGAAAAATATCTCGAATCACTGTCAGAACCTTAGAAGGTACAACCGTCCGTACTATGCAGATGGTTTGCACACTTGCTCAGTTAGCTTCCGCACACGATGACCTTAAAGGCAAGGCTGTAACCGTAGATGGTGCGAAAGTTTCAGGCTCAGTTATTAAAGAAGTAGTAGGAAAGCGTAGCGCTACATTCTATTGATTATGAGTGATATCAATCTGGATGAGTTGCAATTTACACAAGTCCACTTTGGTATGCATCTAGCAATGGGAGGTAATAAAACCGTCAAGGTGGTGTTGCCTCCTAACGCTTTTGTGTTCAAGGTGTTGGTGTTAGATACCAGTTTTGAGTCTAAGTATTCCATAAGGGGGGGTTTTATACAGCATACTTGGAGTTACTTAAACCCCACACAGATAAACGGCTGGCGGTTGAATATAGATGTTCCAAAAGTTCTAATCTCTCTTCCAGTTACACAAGGAGAGTTATATTTTTACCCTGCCTCGTGGCTTTACGAGTACAGCTTAGATGTGGAAGCAGCAATTAAGACTTAGAAAGCTAAAAAATTATAAAATTGGTTCATGCCATACACAAATAATAGTGAGAGATAATAGAAGCCTTAAGGTTACGTTGTCTCTCACTTGCTTTTTTATCAAATTGTTGCGCGAGTATACCAATTCTATAGACATTTTCCTGTACTCGATTATTCTAAAATTATGCAATTTCACAAACTCTTCATTTTGTGGGTATAGCAAGTCTATTTAATTAGATTTTTGGTATTGAAAATATAAAAAATTTCTCATATTATCACATAGTTTTTATTTTTCTACGAAGAAAAATAAATGTAAAAGAATATTACAAATACGTTTGTACTGTTGTCATCTTTACAACGCGGTTATTATGATGCTTGTCATCAACCGAAAGGGATAAAAACGAAATGAAATCTGAAAAAAATTCCGCCAGAAATACAGTAGTTGCTGCCATTCGTCATGCATCACTAGAGTTGAGCAATTTAGCGGTAGAAATTGAAGGATTAGCAGACTTAAAAGTAGCTGAAAAAAAGTTACTACACTTCCCTAAACTGCTGCTTTTAATCCGTCAAGGTGCATGGGAATTGCAGAATGCTAGACTAGACAAGGCTTTTGAGCTTATACAACAAGCTAATGATGAGATGGCTAGTGAAGCTTTAGCTAGTGTCGAAGTAGAGTGATGTAGTCTGTAGTTATTAAAAAAGTTTTTTAATAACTACTTAAATAACTTCTGGATATATGGAAGAAAGAGAAATACATTGGTCTGAAGTTTACGGAAACCCTTATTTATACAAATTGCACCCTGCAATGTTAAACGAGAACGGGTACAGACTTAAAACCTGTGTACCCATTAAGGGGGAAAGTAAAAAAGAAAAGTTTCCTGTAACTGTAGTGTTTGATGAAAGCTATGTAATCGCTATTATTTCCAAGCTTTTAGAACAGTTACAACCACCAAAATACAACGATTGGCAATCAGTAGTCTCTAAAGCTTATGCCCACTGGAACGATAAGAAAAAGCAAATGTAACAATACAGCTTTCTGGTACAACTTCAAGACTGGTCAAAGTATCGCCGCAGGTAGTGACCTAAGCCCAAAGCAGAAGCAAGAGTATGAGTATTTTGATTCAAAGCTTGAGTTTCAGATTTATGGGTATTTGGTGAAAAAATACGGTGCAACATTCGTTACAAGACAGTTAGAGATTCCATTACTGTATGGTAATGAATTTTTCCCTCCCCTTACGTGGAAAATTGACTTTGCAGTCTTGACCCCAAATGCCCTGATTCTCATTGAAGCAAAGGGAGAATGGCTCTTACATGACAAAGCTGCATTATCCGATTTCCGCAAAACTTTACGTATTCTTCAAACTACCCAGCCTGAACACTTTAAAAATTTAAAGTTGGTTGGTGATTCGCAGTGGAAATTACCAGGGACTTATCTAATAGTTGAGGACTTCAGGAAATTATGATCAGCATCCTTAACGTTAGTCACAGCTATGACGGTGATGATTGTGAGTATGTTGGGTACTCAAAGCAGACATTAGGACTCGCTAACCCTTGGAGTCATCAAAACCAGATACAAGCCCGATGGAAAACTACCACCAAGGGAGAAGCATTATATAGATACCGAGAATGGTTGCTTGGTCGTTTGGTTGCAAATTTTATTTCAGGTATTCGCTTTACTGGGCTGGATGACTGGGAAGTGTCCTATTTAAAGCGGGTTATCTGGTTGTCTGGAAGGATAGAAACGGAACAAACCAGAGTATTAAAGGTACTGGAAGACATTAACGAATTAAATTACCATCCTGTACCCGATGGAATGGAGAAATCACACGCTGAGATTCTCTACAAAGCTTGTCTACAACTAATTGAAAAAAGAAATGGAGTTTTAACGCAATGAAAGGTTTATGGTATGTCGCACCTAAAGAAAATCAAAAATACGCTTCTATCGGTTGTTCTGATTGGAGTCAGTTACACACCAAGTTTGTATTTGATGAGCTAGCCTTCATTAGTGATGACAATTTCTATCACGTGTTTGCTCATGCTACAGAAATCAGCAATATTGAAGACTTCAATAATAGAAGCTGGAAATTTGACAAGGGTTTAGTTAAGTTCCGAGTAGCCAAGAAGGACTACGAGAAGGAAGACAGAGAAAAGAAAAAGGTAGCTGTTGCACAGTCACGGCTTGAAAAATGGGTTTGTAAGTTATTTGCAGAGCGTGAGGAAGGCGTAACTTATCACGGGTTTATTAACCTGCAAGATGATAAATACTGTGAGTTGTTCTGTAGTGGCAAGGATGACGACGGATCACAAATTGAACCAGTCATGCTTGCACGTATGGAGAAGATGAGCGCAACTCTTGAACCAGTTGAAACGGTAGAGCATCTCTCACCTGAAGATTTTGTATTACCCAGTGGTAAAGGTGGATTTAGCAAAGGTGGGTTTGCTGGTAAGGGTCAAACTGAGCTAGAGAAACTTAATGACCGTGTAGCATTCATCTGCACTCAAGTAAATGCAATGAGTGATTGCCCTGCTATCAGCGACTTAGGGCAGTTAGCCGACCTTTTAGAAATCGTTCCCAATAAAAAAGCCATACAAAAGGTTTTTGACCTCTGTATAGCTCTAATCTCCTAGTAGCCTCTAGTTATTTAAATAGTTATTTAAAAACTATTTAAATAACTCCAACCAATAAGAGATAAAAACGAAATGGACAATGATACTAGCACAACTCTGTATTTAAACCCAGAGGACTTTTACAAGCAGGAGATGGATTCTTGGTTAGAACTCTGGGATGAAAGCCTTTCTCTGTATGGGAATGTGGCATCTATTCTTGGGCAGACAGTGCTATTCCCGCAACGAAATTTAATGCTCCCAATAGTAGCTACTTACTTGCTGATACCGAGTAAATGGGCAAGAGTATTACCTATCCTTTTCTCATGGGGGGGAAAGGGTAGCGGTAAAAGTACTACAGCGATACTTGCAGCAAAGCTACACGGCATTAATAGCACTTTCTCGGCTACAGACACATTTTCAGCAATCCGCAATGCTCTAGACTCAATGCGCTGGATTGACCCAATAGAAAAGGATTTAGAGAAAGAAGGTGCAATTCTACCTTGGGATAACATTCACGCTGGAACTCTAAAGAAGGATGAGCGAATTTATCAAATGCTCTTATTTGGTTACTCTAGGGCATCTGACAAAATCTCAATCGCTCAACCAGACGGAACAAACAGAGAATTTTATGTATTCTCTCCTAAAATCATCTCTTCAGTTGATGACATCCATCTAAACCCAGACTTTGAAGAATTGCAGAGGAGATTGATAGTAATTCCTCATAAATCATGGGAGCAATTCACACCGGAGGAGAAGAAACCTTATGAGGATTTTGACATTTTTACTGACCGAATTGACCTTGATTCTATTCACTGGGATGGCATTCAAGATGAGTATTTGCGCTTTTGGAATGACGCTGAGAATTGCAAGTTATACGCCAAATATAGGGCTATTCTTACCAAGAAAGGTAAGAAAGATTTTAAGCACCACATGAAGTCTGAGCAGTGGTTAGTATCAATTGATGTAATTGTTACTGGTTTAGTAACTGGAGCATGGAGAACAATTGATGAAGCTATAGCCCATTTAGATGAATACTGGAGATTTGCAAACAGAAACATATTCAATCAATCAACCGCAACAATTGAACATCTAGAAACCTTTATTGATGAAGAGGTAGGAACTCAAAGACAGCTAAATAAGCAAATGGAGGAAGCGGGAAAGAAAGGGATTTTATTAATTATTTCTCCCGAAAAGCTTAAACAGCGTCTTGAGTACCACCATAAAAGGGGTGAGTTAGATGTTTACCCAAGTCAAGAAAGAATCATTCAATTAATGGGGCGATTAGGTTGGAGACTAACGCAAAAAGGATGGATGGAAAAGCAATGAGTAAGGTAGTAATTAAGCTTTCTATTAATCATCCAAATATCAAGCTGATAGAAGTAGGCGAGAAAGATTTAAACATCAGCCTAATTAAGAAAAATATCGGTGATAGTTCAGGTGATAGTTACATGGAGTGTGTCTATAAGGCATGGTTTGAAATGCCTGAACTAGTGATTATTTGTGATGAGTCAGGAATGCTTAAACAATACCCAATCGTTATGATGTCTCGATTTGGGGCGATAGCTGGAGACATTTTGATTTGTGAATGGAGACATAACGAAGACATGGAACCCGATTTATTTGGAATGTCAGTAGAAAAAAGTGCAAGGGTATTAACTAGCATTTTCCCTGAAGGAATGAACACTGTAAGCATAGGAGCATGGAACTAATGTTAAATCTGGATATGACTTATCAAGAAGCAGCAACACTACTACAGTTCCTTGATATTCGTGTGGAAGTGATAGGACAAAGAGAACCAGAATTATGTCAGGTAAGAAATAAATTAATTGGTGAAGTAGATAATTATGAGCAGATAGTTAGAATGCTTCCCAGTGAAGAAAAACAGAGGGAATGGTTTGATAGTTACTGGTTAACTCGATTTAAGGATACTGTTAACAATTGCACCATTCAAAAAAATGAAGATGGTTTATTTTATTGGTGCTATGGGGAAAGTATTCGCAGTGATAAAGAAGTTGCTGAAGTTTACCCAGAATATATTGATGCTGTTCTAGGGTTATGTAGATACCTAGAAATCTGCTTAAGGAAGTCTGATGAATTGATTAATGATGTGATTTCCAGAGTAGAGAGTATTAGTTAGCAGTAGGGAGAAATAAGCAATAAAAAGTTAATTATTAAAAATTAAGACCTCAATACTAATGGGGTCTTTTTTTATTGTCTCTAGTTATTAAAAATTGCATCTATAGCAGCTTCATTCGTATGAGCGTAACCTGTTTAAAAGGTCTACGCCATGATAAGTAAGGCAATAACCTGTAAAGCCTGAAACCTCATCAGATGTTGAATGAACAAGCTCAATAAAATCTGTACTATGTAACAAATCTATATGGTATTGAATTTCTTCATAGCTAAAATTATCGTAAAAATTAAACGTACTCTTAACAGGATTATCTGATTGCTCGATA